>CAZIAL010000045.1:9213-26980 GCA_964536965.1 uncultured Bacteriovoracaceae bacterium | reverse complement strand
GCGAACCGGTCACCGAAGCCGTCATCACCGTGCCGGCTTACTTCAACGATGCCCAGCGCCAGGCCACGCGCGACGCGGGTAAGATCGCCGGTCTCGACGTGAAACGCATCATCAACGAACCGACCGCGGCGGCGCTCGCTTACGGTCTCGACAAAAAGGGCCAAGACATCAAGGTCGCCGTCTTCGACTTGGGGGGCGGTACTTTCGACGTATCCATCCTCGAGATGGGCGATGGCGTTTTCGAAGTGAAAGCGACGAACGGCGATACGTTCCTCGGCGGCGGTAACTTCGACCAAAAAATCATCGAGTGGCTCGTCTCGGAATTCAAGAAAGAGTCCGGCATCGACCTCTCGAAAGACAAGATGGCGCTCCAGCGCCTGAAGGAAGCGGCCGAAAAAGCGAAGCATGAACTTTCGTCGACCACCTCGACGGATATCAACCTTCCCTTCATCACCGCCGACGCCTCGGGGCCGAAGCACCTGAACATCACCCTCACCCGCGCGAAACTCGAAGCGCTGGTCGAGGATCTGATCGCGGCGCTCTCTGGACCGTGCGAGACCTGCATTAAAGACTCCGGACTTTCGAAGTCCCAGATCGACGAAGTCATTCTCGTCGGCGGGATGACCCGCATGCCGCGCGTGCAGGCGAAAGTGAAAGAGATCTTCGGGAAAGAGCCTTCGAAGGGCGTGAACCCGGATGAAGTCGTCGCCGTCGGCGCGGCCATCCAGGGCGGCGTGCTGAAGGGCGATGTGAAGGACGTCCTCCTTCTCGACGTGACCCCGCTTTCGCTGGGTATCGAAACGATGGGCGGCGTCTCGACGAAGCTGATCGACAAGAACACGACGATTCCTACCAAGAAATCGCAGACGTTCTCGACGGCCGCCGACAACCAGAGCGCGGTCACAATCCACGTTCTCCAGGGCGAGCGCGAATTCGCCGAGCACAACAAGTCGCTCGGACGTTTCGATCTCGTCGGTCTGCCGGCCGCTCCTCGCGGAGTGCCGCAGATCGAGGTCACTTTCGACATCGACGCGAACGGGATCGTTCACGTCTCGGCGAAAGACCTCGGCACGGGCAAGGAGCAATCGATTCGCATCACCGCTTCTTCGGGTCTGACCGAGGAAGAGATCAAGCGCATGCAGCGGGAAGCCGAAGAAAATCGCGCGGAAGACGAAAAGCGGAAAGAAGTCGTCAACGCTCGGAACACGCTCGACGGCCTGATCTATACGATCGAGAAGACGATGAAGGAGAGCGGCGAGAAAGTTTCGGCCGAAGCGAAAGCGAACGTCGAAACCGCCCTCACCGAAGCTCGCAAAGTCATCGACTCGAAGGACGCGGCCGAACTCCAGAAAGCCACGGAGGCTCTCACCGCCGCTTCGAACAAGATGGCCGAAGAGCTTTATAAGAACACCGGCGCGAACGCCGGCGGACCGGGAGCCGACGGCGGCGCCGGATTCGCGGGCAACGGCGGCGGAAACGGCGGCACGGATTCCGCATCGACCGAGAAGAAGTCCGACAAGGACGATACGATCGACGCCGAATTCAAGGAAGTCTAAGCGTCTCCCGATACACACACCACAGGTGAAGGCCGCGCACTCGAAACGAGTGTCGCGGCTTTCGCGTGAAAGCCCGGCACTAGGAAACTCGGCTAACGATTATGAAAAAAGATTATTACGAGCTCCTCGGAGTCGAAAAAGCCGCCACCGGCGACGAACTGAAAAAGGCGTACCGGAAACAGGCCGTGCGCTATCACCCCGACAAGAATCCGGGCGATAAAGCGGCCGAAGAGAAATTCAAGGAAATCTCGGAAGCTTACGAAGTGCTTTCGGATCCGAAGAAAAAACAGATGTACGACCAGTTCGGCCATTCCGCGTTCAGCCAGGGCCAGGGTGGCGGCAGCCCGTTCGGAGCGGGTGGCTTCGAGGGTTTTGCCGGCGGCGCTTCGATGAACGACATCTTCGGGGATATTTTCGGAGATATCTTCGGGGGCGCCCAACGAGGCGGGCGAGGCGGCGGGCGCCGAACGCGGGGAGTTCCCGGGGCGGATATTCGTACGCAAGTCGACGTCACGTTCGAAGAAGCGGCGCGTGGCGCCGAGAAAGTCATTTCCATTCCTCGGACGGTGAATTGCGAGACCTGCAAAGGTTCGGGCGCGAAAGCCGGCACCCAGCCGGAAACGTGTAAGACCTGTCAGGGCCGCGGAGAAGTTCATTATCAGCAGGGATTCTTCGCCATCTCACGACCCTGTAACGACTGCGGCGGGCGAGGCGTGAAAATCACGAGCCCATGTTCCGATTGCCGCGGGCAAGGGAAGATCAAGAAACGCTCCCAGATCGCCGTGCGGATTCCGGCCGGCATCGATACGGGCCAGCGGCTAAAACTCGCCAACGAGGGCGAGGCGGGCGAAAACGGCGGACCTCCGGGCGATCTTTACGTCGTCGTGAACGTACTCGATCACGAGATCTTCACCCGCGAGGAAGCCGATATCATCTGCGATATGCCGATTACTTTCGTCCAGGCCGCGCTCGGCGCGGAAGTCGAAGTCCCGACCCTCGACGGGAAGGCGAAAGTGAAGATTCCGGAAGGGACGCAGTCCCACAAGATCCTTCGCTTGAAGGGGAAAGGCATGCCTTACGTCGGCTCCCCTTCCCGCGGCGACCAGCTGATCCGGGTCATGGTCGAAACGCCGTCGAAGCTGTCACGCGATCAGAAGGAACTCCTGCGGAAGTTCGAAGAGAGCGGCATCGAGAGCACACATCCGATGCAGAAGTCGTTCTTCGAAAAAGTACGGACTCTCTTCGGTTAATTCTCGGTCGGATCCTGGCGGGGATAGATTTTTCCGCAGCCACGATAGCAGTCCGAGCGCGTTCGAATGTCCCGGGAGATCCCCAGGTCGATTCCGGCGACGTCCGCGCGGAGGTCTTCCAGGGAAGGCGTTCCGAATCCGAGAGCATCGTAGATCTCTTTCATCAGGCCAACGTTATATGCATCGAGCGGCCCGCAGCCGAGAGTGATCACGCAGGAAAGGGCGCAGTGACGAAACTTATCGGCGGTTCCTTCGCGTAGAACTTCGGCCTTACGGCGGTGCCCGACGACCATTCCGCAGATCGGGACCAACTGCTCTTCCGCCATGGATTTCGTTTCGGCTCCGGTCGCATCGAGAACAAGCAACGCCGCGAGAGTCGTGCTGAGAAGCCAGCACGCGCGCATCCTCATTCCATCATCCCCTTCAGCTCCGGGAAAGTAGAGCAGACTTCGGGGAGGTCGTCGCCCGACGACATCAGCCCGAAACAAATCATCTTCATCGGCCCGCGCGGTTCCGCCTCATAACCATGGTTCCAGTAGTGTTTGCTGCCGGCATCGTAACCGTGGTTCCAATAGTGTTTGCTTCCGACCTCGAAGCCGTGGTTCCAGTAGTGTTTGCTTCCGACCTCGAAGCCGTGGTTCCAGTAGTGTTTGCTTCCGACCTCGAAGCCGTGATTCCAGTAGTGCTCGCTACCCGCATCGAAGCCGTTCTTCCAGTGGTGGTGACTTCCGTTTTCGTAGGCGTGATTCCAGTAATGTTCACTCCCTACCTCGTAGCCGTGGTCCCAGTAATGGAGCGAGGCTTCGGAGGCGCACGGGACGATTCCCGAAACGAGGGTTAGGCCTAAAAGAGCGGGTAAGGACGAGTGGAGCAACCGAAGCGCGTAAGACATGGGGTTCCCTCAAATAACGAACTGCCCATCTATAACGCACTGCATGATAAAAAGAAATTCCCTTCTGGGACTTCCGCCCACCCCATCGCTAAGTCCTTAAATTTTAAGGTATTCAATCCCCATTTGGAGGGGTGAAAATCGAGGGGACTTCAGATAGCGTGTCCCTATGAAATCGCATTTCCTCCTCGCGGGCGTCAGCCTGATGCTCGCGTTCTCCTCATGCTCTTCTTCGCGAAAACCCGTCCAGAAGAGCTTCGACACGAGTCGCGAATATCAGCCGAAAAATGTCCCGGCAAAGCCGACGCGGCCCGGCGAAGAAGCCGTCATCACGAAGGACCCCGCCTACCAGGCGATCCAGTCCGCGTTCCAAAAGGGCAAGTACGAAGAGGCGATCTCTCGCGCGACGGCGCTCGAAAAGAAGACACGATCCACGCTCTCGCTCGCGTACATTCGAAATCTGAAGGGCCTCGCGTATCTAGCGACTCGGCGCCCGCTGCCGGCGATCGTGCAGTTCCAGCGCGCGCTCGATTACCAGCCGCCCGAAGTGATTAAACCTTACCTCCAGTACAACCTGGCCGCGGCGCTCTCGGATGCCGACCAGGTTGACGACGCGCTCGAGACGCTGAAAGAAGTTCGGCCCGAAAGCCTGAACGCCGATACGCGGGCTAAATTTTTCGCGGTCCGCGCAAAGAACCTGCTCGCCAAAAACGCGTGGGTGGAATCCGCCCGTTCGACGCTCGAAGCTTCCCGCAGCGCCGGTCCTGCAAACGGTGCGAAAGCGACTTATGTTGAACTTCTCGACCGGGCGGTTTCGCAGATCACCAAACAAGAAGAACTCCTGGCGGTGCTCGCGGGTCTCGAAGACTCTCCGATCGCCGAACGAGTGAAGCAGCGAATCGCCCCGGGACTGAACCTGGAAGCGCCTCCCGTCACGACCGTGGGAAATTCTCGCGCCGTCGGCGTACTCCTTCCGCTTTCCGGGCGCTTCGCAGACTACGGTTCACGTGTTTTGCAGGCCATCACCCAGGCCTTCAAGCTCTACGATCCGAACGGCACGGAGTTCCGTCTCGAAATCGAAGACACCGGAGATTCGGTCGAACAAACGATCCGCGCCCTGAATCGACTCGCCAACGAACGCCAGGTCGCGGCGGTCATCGGACCGCTGCTTTCGAAGGGGATCGATCAAGTCACCGCCCGCGCGGAAACCCTCGGAATTCCGATGGTCACGATCACGCAGCAACCCGGAATTCCCGGCAATTACATCATCTCGGCGGGACTGACGCCGAAAATCCAGGCCCAGGAAATCGCGAAGATCGCGATCGAACGTCTCGGACTGAAACGTTTTGCCATCATCCATCCGCGCGACCGCTTCGGGGAGCAGTATTCGCAGAGCTACTGGGAAGCGATCGAAGCCCTCGGAGGCAAAGTCGTCGGGGTGGAGTCCTACGCTACCGGCGAAACGGATTTCCGCCAGGTCATCGACCGGCTGGTCGGCACCCATTACACCGAAGCGCGTGCGCGCGAAGTGGAAGCCTTGGCGAAGCAGCGCGAGGAAATGAAGATTACGCGGAAGACCCGAAAAACCGCCCAGTACTTCGACCTTCCTCCGATCGTCGAATTCGACGCCGTTTTCATTCCGGACGAACCGAAAATCGTCGGACAGGTGCTCCCCACGTTCGCGTATCGTGACGTCGATAACGTGAAATTCCTGGGAATCGCGACGTGGAATTCTCCGGAGCTCGTGAAGCGGGCCCAGGCGTTCGCCGAGGGTTCCGTTTTCGTCGACGGACTCTTCGCGGATTCGAGCTCGGTCACCGCCCAGAAGTTCATCACGCGCTTCCAGCGCGGTAACGGCGAAGTCCCCTCGACGATCGAGGCCATGGCCTACGACGCCGCGCTCGCCGTCGAGACGGCGTTGCGAGATCTCTCGCCCGGAACGGTCGCGCGAAGCGAGGTTCGGGATCGCTTGCGCTCCATCTCTGGACTTCCCGGAGCGACGGGACGAATCACTTATCGCGACGGTGAATTTTTCCGCGATCTCACCCTGCTGACGGTGAAGAGCGGGAAGATCGTCGAGCTGAAATAACTACTCGACCGCTGGGCGAAGTGGATCTTTGCCGGTATGGAGGTCGAAAACGTCCGGCTCGCGCACGGCGGCCGTTTCGTCTTCCGGCGCGGGCTCGGCGAGAGCCGGAGCTTCCGGAGCCGCGGGCTGGAGCGCCGCCTCGGGCGGAGCGGTCATCGCAGGGTTTTCCGCCGGCGCGCGTTCGACGATGGAAGGTTCTTCGCCGATCACCTCGGGATCCGGAGTCACCGCTTTCGGACCCGCACCCGGATCGTCCATGACGAACATCTTATCTTCGCGCTTCACTCGGCTTCTCGGGACGGACACGAGCGGAGAGTCGCTTTCGCGTGGCGTGACTCGGGACTGGGGAATGCGTGACTTGGACTTGGATTTCGCCTTCGGCTTAAACTTGGATATCGTCTTCTTCTTCGCAGTTTTTCGCGTAGGCACGCTCGCTGGTTTGCGCGACTGAGGGCGCACCGGCTTCGCGACCACACGTCGGTTCTTTTTCGAGCCGGAACGACTTTTCCCGAGCTTGGTCGGCTTGCCCGATTTTTTCTTCACGGTCTTTTTCGCGACGCTTTTTCGCGTCGAAGCCTTCTTCGCGATCTTCTTTTTCTTCGACGCGACTTTTTTGCGTGCCGAACTCCGGACTGGTTTCTTCGCTACGCTGGCAGGAGCACGCTTCCGAGAAACTTTGGTCCGCCGAACCACGGTTTTTTTTCCCGAAGTCGTCTTCGCCATGATCTGACCGTGGCGAATCTCGGTGTCGTACTCACCCTCCCGGAGAAAAGCGGATACATCCGCAGGGGTCGGTCCGGCCGCGTCGGCAGGGACGACGAGCGACAGCCCGGTCAGCGTGACCAGAGCCCAGCGGCAGAACTGCATCCTCCACGTTTTCATCGGTAAAAATCCCTCGTAGTGCTCTTCGGCGGAATTTTTCCGAGACTAGAGGTGTCTTAAGAATGGACAGTTTCATTCGCCAAGATTCTGACGAGTCCATCCGAGATGCAGTATAGAGCCTGCAATATTCGGGAGTATTCCCACTTTTTCGTTTCCTGATTCGCTAAAACCTGGAAATGTTAAGATTACTCCGCAGTCAAACGAGGCTTTTCACGGATTGGATGTCTCCATCTCAATGATTCATGGACGATTGAAAAAACTGACTCTCGGCGTCTGCGCGGTCGGCCTCCTTTCGACCTCTGTGCAGGCGGAAGAGCTTCCGAATATTTATGACTCCGAGATCGGAAATGCCGTCTACACCGAAGGCCTCGGTAAGATCGAGGGTCTGACCTGGACGAATCCCGCGGGAGAGGTTCGGCCCGAACCCGAGTTCCTGATCGAAGGGCTGAAGAATCAGAAACCGGCGGCGCGAGTTTTCGGAAAATTCGCGGCGAAGAACGCCGGAACGCTCCTTTTTTCCTCGGACCGCATCCAGCGCGCCCAGTTTAAGAACGAAGAGGGGTTCTTCACCGTGCTCATTCCCCTCTCCGGCCGAAAAACGGCGGTTAAGGTCCAGTATATCGACGATTACGGCCGACGGAAGAGTCAGGACGTGGAAATCGTTTACGAAAATTTCTACCAGTTCCAGCTGACCCAGACGACGAAGAAGAAATGGAACTTCGACGGCGGGGTTTCCTTCTCGTACCTCGACTACACGCAAACCTCCCCGGCCGCGGAGATTAAGATCAGCCAGATCGGGCTTACGCCGAAGGCGGGCGTGACCTATAACGTGAACTCCAAACTGGACGTCGGCGGAAGCATTTTCGGTACCTTGGTCGGGCTGCCGATGACGAAAACTCCGGACGGGCTTTCCACTCCCCGCTTCTACGGGGTCAACCTCCGGATCGGGTATAAAATTTACGGACTCCGGAAGGGGAACATCTATCTCATGACCGGACCCTACTTCTGGGGAATGATCGTGCCGCCATCTCCGAACGGTCTCACCTACGGAGTCGTGAAGCTCTCCGGACCCCAGCTTTTCGTCGTGGGCAGATTTTTGACGAATTCCGGACGCACGGCCGTGGGCTACCTGAAGGCGGCCAGCATTCTCGATGGCGAGGGCGGTCTGATGCAGAACCGAGAATACGCGATCGGCGGCGCATACCAGATCACTCCCGCAAAACGAAAGCGCCGGATCATGGCCAACCTCGACTTCGCGTCGGCGAGCTTCCTCGTCACCGGAGAAACCATCAAACTGAACTCCCTCAGTCTCGGAGTTTCGACGAGTTTCTGACGCTCGCGCGATCGGCTCCCATCTCGGAAGTTTCTGCCGACTTGTCGTGAGAATCCATTAACGCGCATAATAGTAATTCAAACCGGGGCGGCAGGAAGCCATCCCGGGGATCGTATCGTCACGGAGGACGAATCGCGTGGGGCTTCGTTTCGACGCCAGCGGCGGACAACTCAACCAAGCGCTGAAGGCCATCATCGAGGCCGAGCGTCAGCCGTTGAAGATGCTCGAGACCCGCAAAGGCAAAGAAGAACAGCGAATGAAGCTCTTCCAAGACTTCAAGAGCAAGTTCGCGAACTTCGATCGCACGCTCGGCGAGTTCACCGACTTTCATAAGTTCAAGGAATTCAAAGTCGATCTCGGCGACGGCGCCGCGAACATGAACGTCACGATCGACAAGACGAAAGTCCAGCCGGGTAGCTACGAAATCGAGATCGCTGCGCTCGCCAAGCGCTCCTCGATCATCTCCACCGGATTCGAAAGTCCCGACGAACCGATCCTCGGCGTCGGGTACGTCGTCGTCTACAACTCCAAGGGTGACAAAGAAGAACTCTATATCGGCGGAAAAAACGCGTCTCTGAGCGGAATCGCCTCCGCGATCAACGCGAAATCCGATTCGTCCGTAAAGGCCACCGTCGTGAAAGACAGTGCGGATCCGGACGCCCCCTGGAGACTCATCGTCTCCTCGAAGAAAGACGGAATCGACGACGAGGTCGAGTTTCCGGAATTCTATTTCCTCGACGGAGAACGAGACCTCAACATCGCCGCCGACAACGAAGCGCGAAACGCCGTACTGAAAGTCGATGGCTTCGAAATCGAAGCGGATGGAAACCAGATTCCCGACTTCCTCTCGGGGGTAAACCTCGATCTGAAACAGGCCAAGGAAGGTCAGACCTTCACCGTCGCGATCACCGAAGACGTTCCGAAAATGGCCGGCAAAGTGAAGGGGCTCGTCGATCAGATCAACGGCATCCTCGAGTTCATCAACAAGCAGAACACGGTCGACGACAAAACGGATACGTCCGCGCAGTTCACCGGCGATACCTCTCTCCAGTCGATCGAATATCGAATTCGAAACCTGATGCACGAAGGATTTCCCATCTTCGACAATCCCGAAGATCCGGATACTCCGCGCCTCGCCTTCCTGAACCAGATGGGGGTCACGTTCGCGAAGAACGGGCAGCTCGAATTCAGCGAGGAAAAATTCACCAAGGCGATCCAGAAAGACTTCACCGGGATTGCCCAGGCGATTACCGGGGAATACGGGTTCGCTTCCCAGATTCGCCAGGTGATGGCGAACTACACGCGCCCGGGAAACGGACTCCTCGCGACGCGCGAAACTTCGCTGAAGAACCGGATCTCGCGCATCGATCGCGACATCGAGAACAAGGAACGACTTATCCAGAGAAAGACCGAGACACTCACCCAGCAATTCTCGCGAATGCAGGCGACGATGTCCGGAATGCAGCAGCAGCAGCAGTATCTCCAAGCTTCGATGGGCGGGGGCGGAAACCCGATTCTCCAGCTCCTCGGTGGATAAACAAAGGGAAACAAAATGACCTACGGCGCAAAGAACTATAAGCAGATGCAGATCTCCACGGCTTCTCCCGCCCAGATCCTGATCATGCTTTACGAAGGTGCGATCCAGAACGTGAAGAAAGCCATCCTCGCGATCGAACAAAAGAATCTGGCCGACAAGGGAAAATACATCGGCAAAGCGCACGACATCATCAACGAATTGACACTGTCTCTAAATCACGAGGTCGGTGGAACGATTGCGAAGGATCTCGAGCGTCTCTACAATTTCATGGTGTCCCAACTCCTTACCGCGAACGTCGAAAACAACAGCGAACCTTTGCTAGCCGTGCAGAAGAATCTCGAGACGCTGCTCGACGGGTGGAAGGGTGCGGTCGTGCAGTTCCAGAAGGAAACCGGGTCTAAAAAGTGATCATGCGAGACCATAAACACGACACCGAAAAGCGCACGGAAGAAGTCCTCGGCCTTCTGCGCAGCAAGAACCGGTCGCTGGAACGGCTGATGGAAGCCACGCGCGTATTTCTCGCGCAACCGATCGAACTCCTCGTCGTGGAGCCGGAGCCGACGCGCGCGCCACTCGGGGTCTACGAGAACGAACGTGCGACGATCATCAAACTTCTCGAGTTCCATGATCGCAAGATCAACTCGCTCATCGCCGAAATGTCGCCGAAGGAAAAATCACCCGCGTTCCTCGAACAAGTCCGCGCCGAACTCGCCGCGAACGAACGACTGATCGGTGCCGTGTTCAACGCCGACGATAACGTCTTCGCTCGCATCCGCGAGGCCCAGACGCAGATTACACGCCTCATGCAGGAAAACCGGAAGAGCCGCGAGCTGCTCTCCAAGTTCAAAAGCGCCCAGACCGTGGCTACCGGCGAAGGAATGGATCAGACGCTATGAGTAACGAACCGAAACTCCCACGCCAGGACGCCTTCGGCGACTTCGTCGCAGGCGAACTGAAATCCGGGTTGAAACGCGAAGGGCTCGAGCTCGTCGACGTCGTCGCCGTTCCCTCCGGCGCCGACCGCATGATTCGCTTTCGCACGATCCAGGAAGTCCTCGCGGATTTCGAGGCCGAGAGCGGGGACGAATCGCGCACCTATATCCTCCAAGTTCGGAAGCAACGGGAAGCCGCCGCGGCTCAGGCCGAAATCGCCGTTCAGGATGGCATCTATCTTCCGAACGGGAAGCTGAACTCGGATTTTCTTCTGAATAACGCGAACATCCTTTTCCAGGCCGGAGACTATCGCGAAGCCCGCCAGATTTTCACGGCGCTCGCGAAGAGCGGTGATCGCACGGCCGAAGGCCGGCTCGGACTCGCGCGCTGTCTCGAAGCCGAAGGCCGCACCGAAGACGCTCTCCGCGCCTACGACGACACCGTCCTCTACAGTCCTTCGATCGACTCCTACCGCCGATACGCTTCGCTGCTTATCCGGGTGCGGAAGGACCAGCAAGCGGCGGAGGTCCTCGAGCGCGCTCTCCTTCTGAAGGACCTGTCCGATCGCCACCGATTCAACCTACACCAGGCGTCCGGCAATGCCTGGCTTCGCGCGCAACTTCCGGCGAAAGCCGAGCGCCACTACCGGAAGGCCCTCGAGTTCAATCCCCATTCGGATGCCGTGGCCGCGAATCTCGGCATGCTCTGCTTGCAGTTCAAGCGCACGGACGAAGCGCGGATCGCGTTCGACGAAGCGATCCGGGTGAACCCTGCGAACGAAAAAGCTTGGTTCGGAATGGGATCTCTCCTGCTCGAGCTCGGCGATAAACGCGCCGCCTACCGTGCGTTCATCGAATCGCTGCAGCTGAAGATCCAGCAGCCGAAAGCGATCTTTCACCTCGTGAAATGCGCGTACGAGCTGAAGGACTATCCGGCCGCTCGGGACCTGCTTCGCAGCTACGTCGAAGGCGCACCCGTAAACGCGAACCTGCTCTACAGTCTTGCCGGACTTGAATATCATCTGGGAGAACTTACCGCCGCCGCCCGAGTGGCGCGGACGATTCTCCAGATCCAGCCCGGACATGCCGAAGCGGCGAACCTGCTTCGAATGATCGAATCCAGAACCTAAAGCAGTATCAGAAGTAATCCCCGGACTCAGGACGAGGCCGGTTCATGCATCGCGGAGGAATGATGGCTAAAGAAGGACGTAATTCGATCGAAGAAACGATTATCGAGGCTCCCCTGACCGACAAGGAGCTCGAAAATCTTCTGTTGGGATTCCTCGAGTCCCTCGAGAAGGAACAGCGCCTGGGCCTCGCGGCGCAGACCGACGCCGTACGCAAGGAAAAGGAGTCCGCGTGAAGCGCGATTCCATCCGCATCGCCGTCGTCCAGCTGGCACGGCTCGGCGATTCCATCCAAAGCCTGATGGCCCTTCGCGCCGCCCAGCAGCTCTATCCTGAGCTTGAGATCACTTTCATCGCCCATGAATCTTTCGCCGGCGCCGCGGAGCGCTGCCCGTGGATCCACCGAGTGGTGGCGCTTCCGACGGAAGCACTCGTTCGCCCGATGCTCTCCGGCAAGCGCGACGCCCGTTCCATGATTCCCGAACTCGCGAGCTGGATCGAACCAATCGCGAACCGGACGTACGACATCGTGATGAACTGGACCTACAGCGAAACCTCGAGCTTCCTCGCGGGAATCCTGCCCGCTCGCGTCCGGCTCGGTTACTCGCGCCGTCGCGATGGTTCCCTCTCTGTCATCGATGGTTGGTCGCATTATATCCATTCGATCGTGCAGACGGAAACCGTCCAATCGATCCACCTCACCGACATTCTGACGACCCAGCTTCTCACCGCGCTCCAGGTGCATTTCGACGAGCCGATGGAAGATACCGAGAACCAGAGCGTGACTTCGAAATCATTTTTCGAAATCTCGCGCTCTCCGTTCATTTGCGATGGATGGAACCATCCGGGGATCCGGTGGCTCGCGATCCAGCTCGGCGCTTCGAGCGGCGACAAGACCTGGGATGCGGCCTCGTGGGCGAAGTTCGCGACCATGGTCCTCCGGCGACATGACGATACCCGGATCATCCTCCTGGGCGGTAAAACCGAGAAAGAAATGGAACGAAAATTTCTCGCGGCACTTCGCGAAGAGGAACGCGCGAACGGATACACTTCCTCCGTTTTCGAGAAGCGCGTGCAGTCCAAGGTGGGGGTTACGGCATTCGACCAATGGGCGCAGATCCTCGCGGACGCGCAGTGGGTGGTTTCCGCAGATACGGCCGCCGTCCACCTCGCGAGCGTGCTCGGAACCCGCGTGATGAACGTTTCCATCGGCCCGGTACGCTTTCGCGAAACAGGTCCTTACGGAAACGGCCACTACGTCGTTCGTCCGTCCGCATCCGCTTCTCCGGACCGTTCGAAGCTCTCGGCCGAAGCGGTTTACGCGGTCTGGACTTACGCCTCCACCGAATGGCAGCATCGCCGCGAACTTCCGCTCAGCGAGCATTTCGCGAACCTCGCCAGCAGCGCTCTGCTCGACCAAGTCGAAGTTTATCGTTCGAAAATTCGTCCGGGAGACCTCGGCGGAGGCATCCACTACGAAACTCTGGTCGACCAGCGGATCTCGCTCGAGAACTGGTACGCCCAGGTCCTGGGCCACCTCGCCCGCGAATGGTACTGCGGCTGGGTCCCGCCCGTCGGACACGAACTCGAACGTACGGAGATCACCCCCGAACTCGTGCAGAACCTTCGCAAGCTCGCCGAGGGCGTCGAAGTGCTCGACAAGATTTACGAAGAGACCGTGAAAGCCTCCGAAGACCTCTATCGAAAGACGAAGTCCCTCAAGTCCGAGACGCTGATGAAGATCTCGGACCGCGAGCGGATCTACGAGCTCGGAAAAAAGATCGAGGAGCTCGAAGCGCTTTCCGCGCGCGTCGGTACCGCCCAGGAACCCCTCCATGCGATCCACCGTTTAGCCCAAGTCCTCATGCACAACCTGACGGGCAAACGGGTATCCGAAGTGGCGGAGGAGACGGCGGGAGTCTATCGTTTCCTGCGGGTCGGTATCGGCGGTCTGAAGAAGTGGACCGACCATACGCTGGGCCTCGCTCGCCCGGTCGCGGTCGCGACGCTGTCCCCGGTCATCTCCATGGCCAAGCGGCGCGATCAGCAGCTGCCTTCGGCTTAACGATCGCCTTCCGCCTGCAGCAGCCGCCACGGTTTCTCGCGGATCATGCCCATCGAGGCGAGGGTCACCGAAACGAGAGAGACCAGGACGATGATGGCAATGACGGCGATGCCCATCAGCGAGGCGCCTCCATCCGCGCGGTCGAAGACGACGATCGCGAGGATTCGCGCGATGACGAAAGAGAATCCGACGCCGAAAAGCGCCGCGACGAACGAAAGAATTCCGAACTCCCAGAGGAAGATCGAAAAAACCTCGCGCGACGATGCGCCGACCGTTTTCAGGAGCAGCGCGCTCCGGCGGCGAAGTTCGGCCTGACGGCGAGCGATCGCGAAGAGGACGAAGATCCCGGTGGCCAGGGACAGTAGTGCGGTCAGACGCACGGCCGCCCCCATCTGATCGAACATCCGCACGATCTTTCGCACCATCTCCTCGACCTGGATGACCGAGACGTTCGGAAAACCGGCGACGACGGATTCCTGGATCTGCTTTCGCTTCGAAGCTCCGACGCTCGGAATGCCGGCGAGGTAGGTTTTCGGCGCATCCTCGAGCACACCAGGCTGGAAGAGGACGAAGAAGTTCGGCTGGAAGCTCGACCACCGCACGCGGCGGAGCCCGACGACGAGCGCCTCGACTGGCACCCCTTGGACGTCGAATGCGAGCCGATCCCCGACGGTGACCCCTAAGCGATCGGCGAATTTGTTTTCAAGCGTCGCTTCCGCGGGTTTACCCGACGACGGATCGTAAGGACCCGCGAAGTTTCGTCCCTTCACGATCGATTCTGAGTCCGCGAGCGAGTCGCGGTAACTGAGGTTGAATCCCCGATTGCGATTTCGCTCTTCCTCTTCCTGCTCTCGCGTCGATCGCTCGGCGAATTCCAGCGCCTTCACCACGGGTTCGCCACGAATCGACTCGAGCCGCGCCCGGATCATCGGCGATTTAAAATCGAGCGCGCCGCCCAGGCCCGCCACGGTCGATTCGAGCTTGGCGAGTTGCTCTTCCTGGATGTCGAAGAGGAAGAGCGAAGGCACGCGGCTGCCTTCCGGACGTTCGATCTCGGACTCGATGATGGACTGGAGCGCGGGAATCAGACTCAGCAGAAGCGCGCCGATTCCGACCGCGACGAATCCCGAGAGACTGCTCCACGGATTTCGCGCGAGCGACCGAATCGCGAGCCGAAGCGGCAAGTTCGCCGTCCTAAGTCGAGCGAGCCGCACGAAGAAAATCTTTCCCACGAAATAGAGTCCGAAGACGGCCATCGCGGAGAGGGCGAAAAAAAGTGACCCCACCTTCCACGAATGCGAATGGTAGGCGGAAAGTCCGTAAAACAGTGCGGCAAGCGGAAGGAACCGAAGTCCATCGCCCGGTCGGGACGGAATTTCGAGATTCGCCTCGTCCTGGAAAAGGAGGCCGGGTTTTAACCGACCCGTGCGCGCGGCGAAGGGGATAGCGATCATCGCACCGATCACCGCGCCCAGAACCACGGTAAATATGGCGGAAAAGATGGAAATCCGGGGGGCGATCTGGGTATTCGAAATCCTCTCGACGAACTTCGCCGCGAACGGCAGGGTCAGCGCGACGATCCCGAGCGAACCGAGCCCCGCGATCGCGCCGAGGAGGCTCGCCTCGCCCGCGATTTCACGCGAGATCCGGGCGTTCGAATCGCCGAGCGCGCGGAGAGTCCCGATCATCCGAAGCCGCTTACGGAGCTCCGTCTGGAACAGAAAGGAAATACCGACGATCGCGAGGAAGAGGGTCGTCAGCCCGACGAGGCCGAGATAGTCGTTCAGTCGCGCAGTGAGTTTCGCCACCTGCTCGCTCGCCTCCTCGTGCGGCTTCGCGCGGATCGCGGGATCGGTCGATCCGTCATTCCACCGAATCGCCTCGGCGCGCGAGTCGGCGCCGGGGCGGAGTCGTATGTAAGTGCGGTCCCAGACGGTACTCCCTTTTCGGATCAGACCCGTCGTCCAGAGATCGTCGAGGGTCATCATGATCCGCGGCGCGAGGGTAAACCCTCGCCAGGTGCTCGCCGTATCGTCGAGAATGATGTCGGAGACCGTGAATTTCCTATCGCCGATCGATACGGCCGCTCCTGGTTCGAGCGCGAGCGAGTCACGCACATCGGGATCGATCCAGATCTGGCCGCTCCCGAGCGTCGGCTTCGGGGTCGAACCGGATACCCAGCCCGCACCTTCGAGTTTCAACCGGCCGATCAGAGGATAGTTCTCTTCGATCGCCACGAGTTCGGTCAGGCGCGAAGCGCCACCGGTGGAAAGCATGGAATACAGATCGAGCGAGCGGGTTCGTTCCACGGCGACGGGCGCAAGGAACGCGTCGATCTGCGCGCGATCTTCGTCGGTCGTCAGTCGGCGCACCGCGATCGAAAGGTCTCCCGTCAGAAGTTCGCGCGAGCGGCCCGCGAGGCTGGACCGAATCGAGCCCTCGAGCGAGCTCAGATAGAGATTCCCGGAAAGTCCGAGAATTCCCGCGAGCAGAAACCCGATCGAGTACCGCGGGCGGCGAACGAGGCTGCGGACGATCCGGCGAAACGTGATCATGCCCGCGATTCCGAGATGATCTTACCCGCCTGCAGAACCACCCGGCGTCCGCAGCGAGCGGCGAGCGCTTCGTCGTGCGTGACCAAGATCAGCGTCATCTTCCGTTCCCGGACGCGCCGGAACAGGAGCTCCATGACTTCCTCTCCCGTTTCGGCATCGAGATTCCCGCTCGGTTCGTCGGCCAGCAGGATCGCCGGCTCCCCGACGAAGGCGCGCGCGATGGCGACTCGCTGCTTCTCCCCCCCGGAAAGCCGATCCGGGGTGTGGTCGAGGCGATGGCCGAGACCGACGGACTCGAGGGCGGCCTTCGCCTTCGCCAGCGCCTCGGGATCGCGCCGCAGTTCGAGCGGAATCGCCGCGTTTTCGAGCGCACTCAGCTCCGGAAAGAGGTGGAATTGCTGGAAGACGATCCCAATCCGTTCGTTTCGAATTTTAAGGAGCGACGGCTCATCGAGCGCGGCGAGATTCCGCTCCTCGAGGATCACCTCCCCTGAATTCGGCGAATCGAGCCCGGCGAGAAGCGAAAGCAAGGTCGACTTTCCGCTGCCGCTCTTCCCCAGGATGGCCACGGTTTCTCCCCGCTCCACCGTCAGCGCCAGATCACGGATGACTTCGATCTCAGTTTCGCCCTGGCGAAAGGATTTTCGGAGACCACGAACTTCGAGCGTTTTCATCGGCTTCTTTCTAAAGGACTTTCTCAGAGACGGTCTAAAGAACTTTTTCGAGATAGGGTTGGACGGTTTCAGCCATCTTGCGATGGCCCTTTTCGTTCGGGTGGACGCCGTCTTCGGTGTTCAGATCCTTTTCGCCGCCCACCCCTTCGAGCAGAAACGGAACCAAGGTGAGCGAGTGCTTCTTCGCGAGCCGCGGAAATACCGCATCGAACTCGGCGACGTTCTTCCGTCCGTAATTCGGAGGCAGCTTCATGCCGGCGAGGACGACCGTCATCCGGTTCTCTTTCGCGAATACGATCGTGGCCTCTAGATTTTTCTCCATTTCGGCGGGCGAGATACCGCGCAGTCCGTCGTTCGCGCCTAGAGCAAGGAAAAGCACCTTCGGATTTCCTTTCAGAAACCAACGCAGACGCGAAAGCGCGCTCGCGCTCGTCGAACCGCTGACGCCCGCATAGAGACCTTCGACCCGTTTCGCCATTTTGCGCACGACGAAGCGGTTATTCAGCGCCTCGACGACGAGCTTCGGATAGGCCTTCTCTTTGTTGATTCCGTAACCCTCAGTGAGCGAATCGCCGAGGAAGAGGATCTTGATCGCGCCGTCAGATTTGCCGGCATCGGAAGCATTCGCGGCCGAGCCGCCCAAGCCGAACGCGCAGGTTCCGGAGAAGAGCGCGAATAAAAAGAGACGGGCAAGTAAAGTCATTCGAAGATCCATTCCACCTTTCGCAAACCCAGCCGCCGTTCAGCGCGTATTCAGAGCCGCTTCGACGTCCGCCGCGAGCGACTCGGGTTTATCCGTCGGCGCAAAACGCTTCAGCACCGTGCCATCACGGCCGACGAGAAACTTCGTGAAGTTCCACTTGATGCCTTCGCTCCAG
>CAZIAL010000045.1:0-9203 GCA_964536965.1 uncultured Bacteriovoracaceae bacterium | reverse complement strand
TTCTCTTTCTTCAGATGCTGGAAAATCGGCGCGGCGTTCTCGCCGTTCACGTCGACTTTCGCGAACATCGGGAAATCGACGTCGTAAGTCAGCGAGCAGAAATTCTTAATTTCCGCTTCGTCGCCCGGTTCCTGGGCGCCGAACTGATTACAGGGGAATCCCAGCACGGCGAACCCCTGGTCGCGGTATTTTTTATAAAGCTCTTCGAGTCCCTTGTACTGCGGAGTGAATCCGCATTTACTCGCGACGTTCACGATCAGGAGCGCCTTCCCGCGGTATTCCTCGAGCGTCGTCTTTTTGCCGTCGATCGTCTTTACTTCGAGCGCGTAGATGTCTTTGGGCGGGTCTTTTGGGGTGTCTTTTTCCATGGGATCTCCTGGGGCTTTAAGGTTACGGATGCGCACCTCGCGAGGTTACGACGACCGGGTGCCCATTCACTCGAAATCGGGGTTAATTCGGTCTAATTTCTCTTTCAGCTGGATCTCGAGCCCGACCTCTTTCGGCTGGTAGAACCGCCGTCCGACGAGCTTTTCGGGAAGATGCGTCTGCTTCACTCTCTGGGCGGAGGCGTTGTGGGAGTATTGATAACCCTTCCCGTAGCCTTCGGCCTTCATATACGAGGTCGGCGCATTCCGAAGGTGCATCGGGACGGGCAATGCTCCCGAATTTCGAACTTCGGCGAGAGCCTCTTCGATCCCCATGTACGACGCATTCGATTTCGGCGCGAGCGCGAGATAGGTCACGGCCTGGCCGAGGTTAATCCGTCCCTCGGGCAGACCGATGAATTCGAGCGCTTCTTTCGAGTTCAGCGCGACCTGGAGCGCGCGCGGGTCGGCGTTGCCGACATCTTCGGAGGCGAAAATCACGAGCCGACGCGCGATGAAGATCGGGTCTTCGCCGCCCTCGAGCATGCGCGCGAGATAATAGAGGCCCGCATGCGGATCGCTATCGCGAAGACTCTTAATAAAGGCCGAGATCACGGCGTAATGCTCATCGCCCGATTTGTCGTAAGGAATCGGCTGGCGCTCGAGCGCGCTTTCGAGCGCCGCTTTCGTTTCTTCGAGAGTGAGCGCATGCTCGCCCCCGGCCGCGACGAGCGCGACCGATTCGAGCGCGGTGAGCGCGCGACGCCCATCCCCTTCGTTCGTATCCGCCAGCCAGTCGATCGCTTCGTCGGATAAGCTTAAGACTCCACCGAGCCCGCGCTCCGGATCCGCGAGCGCCCGGCGAATGATCCGCCCGATCGCTTCGGCCGGAAGATTCTCGAGTCGCATCACGCGTGCCCGGGACAGAAGCGCGCGGTTCAGTTCGAAAGACGGATTCTCCGTCGTCGCACCGATCAGAGTGAGCGTCCCGTCCTCGACATGCGGCAGGAGCGCGTCCTGCTGGGATTTATTAAAGCGGTGGATCTCGTCGACGAAGAGGATCGTCTTTGCCCGGTTCATTCGCGCGGCGTTCTTCGCGCGTTCGACGGATTCTTTGATGTCTTTCACGCCCGACTGGACGGCCGAAAGCGTCTCGAAACGGGCCTTCGTTTTCTGGGCGATGATTTTCGCGAGCGTCGTCTTTCCGCACCCCGGCGGTCCCCAGAGAATCAGGGAAGGAACGCGGTCCGTTTCAATCCACTGCCGAAGGGGTTTTCCCGGACCAAGGATTTTCTCCTGGCCGACGAAATCGTCGAGGGACTCCGGACGCATTCGGTGAGCAAGCGGCCCCGTCCGCACCTGGCGTTCGCGGTCATCGGAGGCGGCGAAAAGATCGGGCGAATGGTCGTCGTTCATAGCCGCAGTTTTGCTCCCTTCCCTATAGTTCCCACCTATCATAAGATCGCGGAGGAGAGACCGAACAGCGCATGAAAGTGAAATCCGTCGGATTTGTCGTGAAGCATCATCACCCGGGCGCGAAGAACCTCGCCCTGGAGCTGGCGGAAGACCTCGTGCGTCGAGGCTATAACGTCGTTTTCAGCACGGAGAGTCAAGCGATCGTAACTACGCTGACCCGGAAACTCGGAAAAGCCGCCGGGATGAAGGCCAAGGTCTCGACCGTCGAGAAGCCAAAGCTCCCAGCGAAAACCGATCTGATCGTGGTGCTCGGTGGCGACGGGACGCTGCTTTCGATCGCGCGTCTGATGCGCACCCATTCCGTCCCGATTCTCGGGATTAATATGGGCACGCTCGGCTTTCTGACCGAGATCAATCATCGCGAGGCCCGGAAATCGATCGACTCGATCCTTTCCGGAAAGAAGCCCGTCATTCAGGAGCGAGTTCTTCTCGAAGTCACCTACCGCCGGAAAAACAAGATCCTGTTCCAGGGCCCGGTCGTGAACGACGTGGTGATTTCGAAGGGCGCGATCGCCCGAATCATCGGGATCCGGGTCTGTCTGAACGGGAAGATCGCCAATCTCGTCCGGGCCGACGGGCTGATCCTTTCGACGCCGACCGGTTCGACGGCCTACTCGCTCGCCGCGGGGGGACCGATCGTGGAGCCAACCCTGGGCGCGATCATCCTCGCCCCGATCTGTCCGCATAGCCTGACGCAGCGACCGATTGTGATCTCGGACCGAAACGAGATCGAACTTTGCTTAAACCATCGGCCGGGACAGGTCGTCCTGACCCTCGATGGACAAGACGTCTTCGAAATGAAAGAAGAAGACACCGTGACGATTCGGCGCTTCGCGAAACATCGGCTCCAGCTGATCGCGAGCCCGGATCGCGACTACTTTACCCTGTTGCGCGAAAAGCTCAGCTTCGGGACGAAAGACGTCGTCGCACTTTAAGTCGTCGCAATTTAAAGGGGAGAATTTCCGCCCATGCTCGAAACGCTGAAGATCCAGAACCTCGCCGTCATCGACTCCGTCGAAGTCCCTTTCGAACCCGGACTGAACATTCTCTCGGGAGAAACCGGTGCCGGAAAGTCGATCGTCATCGAAGCGATTTCGCTGATCCTCGGTTCTCGCGCGACCGCCGATCTGATTCGTTCGGGCGCGAACGAAGCGGTGATCGAAGGCGTCTTCTCGACGAAGGACCTGCCGTGGCTTGAAAAGCGGCTCCTCGATGCCGATTTCGCCGTGAACGACGGGACCCTCCTGATTAAGCGGGTCGTCTCGCGCGCGGGGAAACACCGAATCTATATTAACGGATCCCTCGCCACCCTCGCGAATCTCCAGGCGATCTGCGAGGACCTTGTCGACCTCTGCGGACAGCACGAGCACCAGTCGCTCCTGAAAGCCGGCACGCAGATCGAGATGATCGATCGCTTCGGCGGACTGACGAAGGAAACCGACGCGTTCGAAAAGCTTTTCACGACCTATCGCCAGGCGCGCGAGGAACTCGCCGCGCTTTCGGGAAATGAAGGCGAACGTTCGCGCCGGGCGGATTTTCTCCGCTTCCAGATCGAAGAGCTTCGCGCCGCGGAGCTTGCGCCGGAAGAAGACGAAAAACTGCAGACGGAAAAGAATTTGCTCCAATCCTCGGAGACCCGAATTTCCCATGCCGAGGCGATTCGTCAGGCGCTCGAGGAAGAGGACGGGGCGCTCTCCGCGCTTCGCGGGGCGGTCAGCCGCGTGAAGGCGCTCGCGCAGATCGACGGCGAAACGACCGCGATTCGCGAAGCCCTGGACCGAGCGCTTGCGGAAGCCGAAGACGCTTCGCTCGAAGTGAATCGGTACCTGGGCTCGATCGATCTCGATCCGGAACGCCTCGAAGTTCTCCAGACTCGCCTCTCGCGACTCGCGGAACTCCGTCGGAAATACGGCGCAACGACCGAGGAAATGATCACGATGCTCGAGACGCTCGAAGCGGAACTCTCCGGATTCGAGAACTCCGAAGCCCGCGCGAAGGAGCTCGAGGCGGAGCTCACGAAGCTCGAGAAAAAGATACTGACGGCCGCCGAAGCGCTTTCGGAGAAACGCACGAAAGTCGCGAAGCTCTTGGGTAAGTCCGTGACCGACGAGCTGAAGGACTTGCGCATGAGCGACGCGAAGTTTTCGGTCGATCTCCAGTTTGGTCGCGATCCCGCGACGTACGGACCGCGGCTCGCGGGGAATACCGTCCAGTTCGTCGTACAGACGAATAAAGGCGAGGACGCTCGCCCACTCGGGAAAATCGCCTCGGGCGGAGAACTCTCGCGCCTCATGCTTTCGATTCGCCGAGTGATCGCGGATCGCGGCGGGATCGGCGTTTACCTCTTCGACGAAATCGACGCCGGTATCGGCGGCCAGACGGCGTTCGAAGTAGGGAAGAAACTGAAGTCGGTGGCGAACCATAACCAGGTGATCTGCATCACGCACGTCCCGCAGGTCGCCGCGTTCGCGGATCACCATCTTTCGGTCCAGAAGTCCGAGAAAAAGAATCGCACGGAGACGAGCGTCGTCGAACTTTCGCCGAAAGAGCGGAAGGACGAGATCGCGCGGATGCTCGGGGGTCCGGTGCTGACGAAGAAATCACTCTCGAACGCGGGCGAGCTGATCGACCTAGCCGGGAAATAGGGCGAGCAGAATGCCTGACGGGACCAGCCGCTTTTCGATTTACGTTCAGTTCGATGAACCGGGATCCAATGTGCCGGATCCGTGGTATCGGAAAGTCGTTATTACTCTTGTGGAGTTCTTACTTCCCCGCGCAAACAAGAGTCTCGGACGGGTTGAAAGCAGGATCAAGTATTGGAAGGTTGAGATCGTAGAGGAGAACGGCAAGAACTTCGTGTCTCGTGAGTTGGCACTCGATCAGAGTAGAGCACCCCTTTTCGCTGCTCCAACCAATGTAGACTACGGCTATTGGCTGGACACCGACTTTGATTTGTCAGACTTCCGGGAGCGGTTTTCGGCAATCGATATTTCGCAAGAATCGTTTGAAGAAGACTGGAATCGATTTAAGAACGCGAACGTGGATTGAAACTCGCAGGCTCTAGAAACCCTGTTTTTCAATAAGTCGCCTCGCCTCGCTTTGATTATGGGTGAAGCAGAGCAATCGAAGTCCGGTCACATCGTTCGATAAACCTCCGAATATATACGGCGTGACGTGATCGATTTGGATGCGGTGACGAGATTCACAGCGCCTTTTCGTAGTAGATGAAACGTAGGTGCACCTTCCTCGATCGCGGTCCCAAACCGCACGTCGAACGGACGCGGGAATATAACGCGATCTTACTTGCGGCGCCGGCAGTGCCTTTTGGCCCTGGGCAGGCAATGACTCCGGCACCGTCATCTCTGGATCTTGTTTCTGGACTCGCGGGTCCGCGCCCAACCGTTGTTTATTCTTCTTTGCGGATGAAATTGAAGTCTCTGTCCGCTTGCGATGCGCTTCGAGCAAACGCTCCGCCATAAATGCAACGAGATCAGCCGTGCCCGACGGGCATGGAAGCTGATGGGCGAAAACATCACGGATCTTCGCGAGATTTTCGATGAGCTGCTCGTCGGCGGTAAACGTTAACTGCGTAAGGCTAGGCGTGAGTACCCGCATTTTTTCCTGAAACGCAAAAGTCGGGCTCTTTTCGGCCAAAAGCTTTTCGGTTTCTCGAGAGGATTTTCCTACGGCGCCGAGGATGAGTGTTCGCTTCTCGTCATGACTATACGTTTTCCCCTCCTTTTTCTCGCTCCGGAGAAAAGTCTGGACGCGTGCGAGCTGCGTGACCTTGAGTTCGCCGGACCGAACTTTCTCTTCGAGCTCGGGAAGATCTTTTAAGACCCTCATGGCCGAGATCCTACGCTGGGCCGCCGACTCACTGTAGGTGAGCTCCCGAACCGCGTAGTCGAAGAGCGAGCTATGGCCGCGTTCGGCAAAAAGCCGTCTCCGCTCGACTTCCCGAAGATGGATAAGCACTTCTAGCGTGATGCGCCGTTCTTCCGTCGCAAGGGAAACGAGTTTTAAGTGGAGTGCCTGATTACTGAGGGAATGATGCAAATTCATGGAGACACTCTACATTTGTTTTTTCGGCGTTTAAAACGGGCATTGCGCACACAAATCTGGACGCTGCTTTGAAAGCAAAAAATATGACCGGCCTTCCCAGGTCGCGACGATAAGCGCAGATGAGAGAAGATTTGGAACGCGTTACTGGGTCTGCATTTTTTAAGCCGAAAAGTAGCATAAAGCGGATGGCTACGAATTTGCCGAGTTCCGCCGAAAAGAATACGCAGATTTTTTCAATCCTGCCGACTCGAGGACCCATGCGATCCGCGATGGTTCGGAAAATTTAGAATGCTTTAGCGCCCGCGAGCACCGGGTTTAAGTCCTCAGGCAACACCGCGACCCGTCGCCCGAGAAAATTTCGCAGACTATAGAACATGATGATCGGCCACTTCTTCTGGAAGTGGTTCACGATCCAGCGAGGCACGGTGCCCTTCGGGTCGACGTCCATGTCGGCGGTCAGTTTCGAAGTTCCGGGACGCGCGCCGGGTTCGATCGTGAAGCGACCTTCGGTGAGTTCGCCGCGGATCCACTCGGTCTCGGGTGCGTCGGGGTCTTTCACGGACCTCGTCACGATCGTGATTTTCTTCGCGGCCGCATCGACCGTCACTTCCGACTGGACGACGAAGTCGCGGTTCTTCACGACCCACGGAGTTTTCACGCCCGAATACTCGATGAACCGACCCGGCGCGAGAATCCGCACGGTGCGGAGGTTCCGGATATCGCGCATCCATTCCGCGCGGTGAACGCGGTCGAGAATTCCGGTCGCGACTTCCGTCGGCGTCGCCTGGAGAGTTCCGATTCCGCGGAACGCGAAGAGCTCGGCGGCTCCGGCACTTTCTTTTCGGTAGAGTTCGAACTCGGTGGTTTTCGAAACGAGCTGCCAGGAGACCGGAGAGGGCGAAGCGGCGGGAGCGGGAGTTTCCGCCCGCACGAGCTTCGGGCTTGAAATGATCAGCATCCCGAGGAGGAGAAAGGTCGCGTGTAGCATTTCCTCTATCGTCTCCGAGCCAGCCTTACCTGGGTACTTCGATATGATGGATCTCATCCAGAAATGCGATGACGCAAGCGGTCATACTAACCGTCGGAGCCGCCAAAAAACCGCCGGGGCCCTTGTCCCTCCCCTCGCCGGAGGATAGGTTCTGTCGCGTCCCGACAAATCGACCTTTAAGGAGATTCCATGTCCAAACTTCGTTCCGCACGCGTATTCATCGTGCCCGCTCTCTTCCTCATCGCTACCGGCGCCGTCGCGTCCCGCACCCTCTTCGACCCGGCTGAAACCGCGAAAATCGATGTGGCAGTTCTCGATGCCCTCGAAGAATCCGCCATGATCCCGGTGATCGTGAAGATGAAGAAACAGGCTGACCTCGCCGCGATCGAGCGCGCGAATCTTCCGCGCGCGGATCGCCAGAAGCGCGTCTACGACGCTCTACGGAACGTCGCGATGGAAAATCAGGTCGAGATCGTGAAACTTCTCGAAACGAATCCCGCCACCAAGTTTCGCCGCTTCTATATCGCGAACATGATCGCGGTCTTCAACGCCGACGCCGCCCTCGTCCGCACGCTCGCCGGACGCTCCGACGTGGAAAAAGTTTACGGCAACCCGACCGTCGAACTCGATCGTCCATCGCTCGGTGACCGCGTGGAACTCGCGCTCACGTCCCGAGGCAGTTCTCCGGAAGCGATCGGCGACAATATCCTTTTCACGAAAGCCGAACAGATTTGGCAGAAGTACGGAAAAGCGGGCGAAGGCATCGTCATCGCCGGCCAGGACACGGGCGTCCAGTTCGATCACCCGGCCCTCATTAACCAGTACCGCGGAAAAGGCGGCGATCATGACTACAACTGGCACGACGCGATCCACGCGGCGACTCCGGCGGGCGGCGGCAACAACTGCGGCTACGACCTGAATACTCCATGCGACGACGGCGACCATGGCACGCACACGGTGGGAACCGTGGTGGGTAGCGACGGTGGCGACAACGTCATCGGCATGGCTCCGAAGGCGCAGTGGATCGCTTGCCGAAACATGGACGGCGGAGCCGGAACGCCGGCGAGCTACATCGAGTGCTTCGAGTGGCTGCTCGCTCCTTACGCCTACGGCGCGGACCCGATGCGCGATGGCCGCACGGACAAAGCTCCGCACATCATCAACAACTCCTGGGGTTGCCCGACGAGCGAAGGATGCTCGAACGACGTGACCGCGCCAGCGATGGCGTCGATGAAAGCGGCCGGAATCCTGGTCGTCGTCTCGGCCGGAAACGAAGGCCCCGGATGCTCGACCATCCAGGACGCTCCCGCGTGGCACTCGGGGCTGACCCTCTCGGTCGGCGCTTACGACCATCGCCGTGGACAGATCGCGGGCTTCTCGAGCCGCGGACCATCCGCGTTCGATAGCCAGATCGGACCGGACCTGGTGGCTCCGGGCGTGAACATTAAATCCGCCGTCACCGGAGGTCGTTACGAGCAGAACGGATGGAGCGGCACCTCGATGGCCGGTCCTCACGTCGCCGGCGCGGCCGCGCTCCTCTGGAGCGTCCGGCCCGAGCTGATCGGGGATATCGACCGCACGGTCGCGCTGTTCCGCCAGTCCGCGACCGCGAAGACTTCGACGGAAACCTGCGGCGGCGTCGCCGGCTCCGCGCATCCGAACAACACCTACGGAATGGGCATCCTCGATATCGGCAAGGCGATCGAACTCGCGGCGGGGAACACGGATCTCCCGAATCCACCCGCTCCGCCTCCGACGGAAAAGCCGAAGTCCGTTTGGCCGAAAATCTTCGGACGGAAGTAATTCGTTCGCGTCGGTTTTTAAAACTCAGTTTCAAGCGAGGGCTCGGGAGTTTCTCCCGGGCCCTTTCTTTTGGTCGGCGGAGCTCAGATCCCCGGCCCGATGAAATCGAGGCTGTGGTCGAACTCGCGGTCCTTGCTCCGGAACGGCGGCACGCGGCCGCGAAATCTTTCGAGACTGAATCCGAAATCGAACTTCAGCCCGGGCTTCACCTTCTTCGGATCGAAAGTCTCGAGGTAGAACTTCGTCACGGCCGCCGGATCGCAGTTCCCCTTCGTCAGGGATTCTTCGAAGCTGTTCCGTCCCGAAGGTTCGTGGACGCGGCGATATTCCCAACGCGTCTCCGAGACTTCGACACCGAGCTGTTTCACGGTCACGATTTCGAGCATCGACTGCATCCGACCGCCACGCATCTCGACCCAGTACTCGTCGACGGAGTTCACGGCGACGACGCCCAGCAGAGGGTTTCCACGCGTCATCTTCTGGAAGTCCATGACGAGGTCGGCGTACAT
>CAZIAL010000044.1:0-27763 GCA_964536965.1 uncultured Bacteriovoracaceae bacterium | reverse complement strand
GCTGAAGAAGCGCGAAGACACGCACAAGATGGCTGAAGCCAACAAAGCTTTCGCCCATTATCGCTGGTAGAAATTCGCAGGAGCGAATTTTACAGGAGCACACCGTCACCCCTCTTCGAAGACTCGAAGTCCGAGAAGGGCGACCGCCGCGAGGTGGTTCAGATCAGATGATCTGAAAGCGGGGTGTTCATCGGCAGGAGCCGATGAAAGGGAACACCTGGTCGTTGCAAAGCGAAAAACCTGCTTAAAATGAACAAGGCCGTCGGGATTTTCCCGGCGGCCTTGTTCATTTCCGGAACTGGAAATTAATCTTCACGCCAGCGTCGATCGGCTTCCTGGCGACGAGAATTGCCGAGCGTGACGCCGATCCCGACGGAGAAGTTGCTCGCGAATCCCGGCACGCCTCGCAGAAACATCGTCTGTAGCGGATTCGAGTAATCCGGATTGCCGGGGAAAGTGAGCGAACGTTTTCGGTATTCGAGGCCGTACGATCCTTGGAGGCGAATCTGCGGGGTTACTTGGTAGGTCGCCTCGCTTTTGGCCGAGAAACGTTCGTAACCTTTAAACTCCGGATAATAGTAGGCGCTCCCGTGGAGGCCGATCGTGAGTTTGTTGTTCGCGACCGGCCATTCGATGCCGCCATTGGCGAAGGTGAAAAAATAAGTTTTGTTTTTCCAGCCGAGATCGTTCTCCTGGCCGAGAGCGACGTCCGCGATCCCGACGCCCGCCCGAACGTGGGCTTGTTTCAGTTCCGTGCGCCGGAACGGAACGAGCAACCACTCGACGCCGCTGATGACGTCGCGCATATGCTGAACGTTGTTGCCCGGATTTCGATTCGCATAGCCGTAGAGCGCGACCGACCACCGTTTATGGATCGAATAAACCCCGCGCACGATCATGTCGTACGCGACGTTTCTTCCGTTCAGTTTGCCCTCGTCCGTCGTGGTCGAACTCTTCTCCTGTCCGAGGTAGAAACCCGCCGTGACTTTAAATTTTTCGACCGAATAAGTGCCGCTCGCCATTCCGTTTCCGTAGAAACTCGAGTTCGTCGAGTTGCTCGAGCCGCTTCCGGAAAGGCTCAGGTCGAAGAAAAGGGGGCCGGTATAAGCTTTTTTCGTGACCGCACTCTGTTTCGTCTCGAAGACCACGGTGGTCGTCGTCCCGCTCGTTTCCGCCGAAGTGGCGCGAAGAAAGAACGAAGCGTGCGCCGCCATCTGGGTAGCGACTTGGTTAATCGCGACGTTTTCCGGCGTCGAACGAAAGTCGACGACGTAGGCGGGCGGCGCCACGTCGGCCATGTCCATTTCTTCGCGGGCTTTCCATACGAAGCGGACTTCGGTCGTTCCGTTGGGAAGCGATTGGTCCGTGATTCGGGCCCAGAGCTGCGCGTCTTCCTTGCGGGAGGCTCGCTTATAGAGGCTGCCGTGGGTTTGAAAAAATTCGCGCGCGATCTCTTCGCAGTCGAGCGAACCCATTTGGCACTCGAAGTAGATGGAGATCCCGTCGATCAGTACGCGGTTCAGATACGCCTGGTATTCCTGTTCCGAAGCAATCCGCTCGCCCTGGAAGGCCAGGGCGGGAAGGCTCGGCAGGAACATCGCCACACTGAGACTGAGGGCGGAAAAGCGCATAAGGATCACTCCATTCAAGAAGCGCTTTATAACGCATCGTGTCATAAATGGTCAAGGCCGCAGTTTCGGGTTTAACCCTTTGATTTTGTAAGTGCTTCCAGGGTTCGGGCTTTGGTAGGAGATAGACATGAGTGATTCCGCGCGTGGGCCGACCGACCCGAAACTTCTGATCACCCGAAACATCGGGATTGCCGCCCATATCGACGCCGGGAAAACGACGACGACCGAGCGGATCCTCTACTATACGGGTAAAGTCCATAAGATGGGCGAAGTGCACGAAGGCACGACGGTCATGGACTGGATGCCCCAGGAACAAGAGCGCGGAATCACGATTCAGTCCGCGGCGACGACCTGCTTCTGGCGCGAGCACCGAATCAACATCATCGATACTCCGGGACATGTCGACTTTACGATCGAAGTCGAGCGCTCGCTGCGGGTCCTCGACGGCGCGGTCTCCGTTTTCTGCGCGGTCGGCGGCGTCGAACCCCAGTCCGAAACCGTCTGGCGTCAGGCCAACAAGTATAAAGTCCCTCGTCTGGCCTACATCAATAAAATGGATCGCACCGGAGCGGACTTTTTCGGCGTGCTGACCGAGATGAAGGAAAAGCTCGGCGCGAATCCGCTGCCGCTCCAGATCCCGTACGGAAAAGAAGAAACGTTCAAGGGCCTGATCGATCTCGTGACCATGCAGGCGATGGTTTGGCAGGGCGAGGAGTCCGGCGCGAAGTTCGAGCTGACGGAGATTCCAGAGGAGCTCGCGGAAGACGCGCAAATGTACCGCGAGGAGCTGGTGAATGTCCTCTCCGAGCTCGACGACAAGATCATGGAGCAGTATCTCGCCGGCGAAGCCCTCGATCCCGCCTATCTGCGCGCCGCGATTCGTAAGGGCTGTATCGGCATGAAGTTCACGCCGGTCATCTGCGGATCGAGCTTTAAAAACAAAGGTGTCCAGCCGCTGCTCGATGCCATCGTCGACTACCTTCCGTCTCCGCTCGACAAGCCGGACGTGGATGCCCATGATCCGCGCGACCTCGAAAAAATTCTGCATATCGCTCCGGATGTCACCAAACCGTTCGCTGCGCTCGCCTTTAAGATCCAGAACGATCCCTTCATGGGCACCCTGACATACTTCCGCGTGTACTCGGGTAGCTTGAAAGCGGGCGACCAAGTTCTGAATCCGGCGAAAGAAAAGAAAGAACGCCTTTCGAAAATTCTCCTCATGCACGCGAACAAGCGAGAAGAACTCTCCGAAGTTCGGGTCGGGGATATCGCGGCCGCCGTCGGCCTGCGATTCACGACGACGGGAGATACGCTCTGCTCCGAAGGAAAGCCGATCCTGCTTGAAAAGATCGATTTTCCCGAGCCCGTGATTTCGATCGCGATCGAACCGAAGACGAAAGCGGACCAGGACAAGCTCGCCGACGCGCTGAAGCGCCTTGCACTCGAAGATCCTTCCTTTCGGGTCACGACGAACGACGAAACCGGCCAGACGCTGCTTTCCGGAATGGGCGAGCTCCACCTGGAGATCCTCGTCGATCGGATGAAGCGTGAGTTCAAGGTCGAAGGAAACGTCGGTCGGCCCCAGGTCGCCTACCGCGAGACTCTCTCGAAATCAGCGATCGGAAACGGGCGTTTTCATCGCGAGATGGCGGGGAAGGGCCAGTTCGGCGAATGTTCCATAAAATTCGAGCCGCTCCCGCGCGGCAAAGGTTTCGAGTTCGTCGACGGATTTAAAGCCGACCCGAAGGCGTTCCCGAAAAACTTCGTCGCCGCGATCGAAACTGGCGTGAAAGAGGCACTGCTCGGCGGGATCCTGGTCGGTTATCCCGCGGTGGATATTCGCGCGACGCTCGTGAACGGAACTTTCATCGAAGGCGAGTCGACCGAAGTGGCGTACAAGATCGCCGCCTCGCTCGCGTTTAAGGATGCATGCACGAAGGCGGTTCCGATTATCCTCGAGCCGATCATGGCGACCGAGGTCACCTGTCCCGACGACTATATGGGCGGCGTGATCGGTGATCTGAATTCCCGTCGCGGAAAAATCTCGAGTATGGCGCCGAAGCACGGCGTGCAGGTCATCAAGGCTGAAGTTCCGCTCGCGGAAATGTTCGGATACTCCACTGCGCTACGGTCTTCCTCGCAGGGGCGCGCCACCTACGCGATGGAGTTTTCTTCTTATGCCGAGGTTCCGCCCCAGACCGCGAATGAGATTAAGATCCGCGCCGGCGTCATGAGCGCGTAGATCTCCCGTCTCCGGTTCGCCCGAAGCTCCGTCAATTTTCCCTCGGTCGGTTACTGGGTCGCGCGCGGACGGTTGGAATTCCGTTCCTAACGAAACCTCAATTCACGCCCTTCGATTTTCTCCCTATCCTGGGGAGAATCTAAATTCGGAGGCTCGCATGCATTCCATTCGGTTCGTCTTGCTCGTTCTTTGGTCGATCGCATGCCTTTCCCTTTGCTCGGTCGCATCGGCGGATGCGGGTGACTTGAAAATCATGTCGTTCAACACCATGTGCGACTTCTGCGCGAAAAAATCCGAGAGCGGCCGCTTTCCGGATCGACTGGATGCCATCGCCGATACGATCAACCGTCACGACCCGGATCTGATCGGTCTCCAAGAAGTCCGAACCCGTAGGCAGATTCGGCGAATTCGAAACCGACTTTCGGAAAATTACATCGCGATTTTCGCCCAGGGTTTCCCCTTGAGTTACGCCGACCCGGCCCTGCTCCTGCGGAAGTCGCGGTTCGAGGTGCGAGATGCGGGCGGTTTTTGGTTAGGGCCCCGGGCTCCTGATTTTAGCCTGGGGTGGTCCGTGGGGATTCCGCGGCGAGTGGAATATGCGCTCGTTCGCGATCGCCGCTCGGGGAAGACGTTCTACTTTGTGAGCGCGCACTTCGACAACAACTCCCGAAACAAGGAACCCAGCGCGCGCCTGTTCGCGGAAATCTTTCGCGATTCCCGCTTTCCGGTGATCTTTGCCGGCGATACGAACCTTCGGCCCGCATTGCCGGGTTACGGAACCTTGCTCTCTGATTTTCGGGACTCCTTTCGTGAAGTCGCCACATGGCGGTATTTTGCGAATGGGATGACGACGGGCTCCGACGGCTGTAATCTCTCGAAGGACCGCGTCTTCCCCGACTGCCGGGTTGATCATGTTCTCGTCTCGCGGGATGCTCCGTGGCGAATCCGGAGTTGGGGCGTCGACGTTTATCGCTATCCGGAGACGCGGGGTTTTGTCTCTGACCACCGGGCCGTGGTCGTCGAACTCGCCGAATAGGCGCCCCGGTTCGCAGTAGCCCTTAAAATTCTCCGTGTTTCGGAGAGAAATCCTATTGCGCACCTAGCTCATCCTAGGTATTCACCTAAAACTTCAAAAAAACGACGACTTGGGAAAGATTGCAGCTCGGTCACATCCCCGTGGCTGGTAACTTCCTGAGTAAAATCAAGGAGATGTGAGTTATGGCAAGCATGGAACATAAAATCCGTATCAAACTGAAGGCTTTCGATCACCGCGTCCTCGACCAATCGGTCTGGGAAATCGTGAACACTGCGAAGCGTACCGGCGCCACTGTCCGTGGACCGATTCCTCTTCCAACGGTCATCAACAAATATACGGTTCTCCGTTCGCCCCATATTGATAAAAAATCGCGTGAACAGTTCGAGATTCGAACCCATAAGCGCCTGCTCGATATTCTCGAACCTACCCAACAGACGGTGGACTCGCTGATGAAGCTTGACCTGTCTGCCGGCGTAGATGTAGAGATCAAGTCCTAATTGACGATACTGCCGTGCGCATGAGGTCGAAAGGTTCTTCCTAGGAAGGCCCGGACGCTGATTCCCGCTCGGTAAGTCGGAGAAAAGAGCGAAATCCCAAATTTGCTCCAGTCCTCGACAGTTCTGAAACTAGGCTCCATGAAAGCATCCGGCGGCTTTTCGCCTCGTAAGGGTTTCCCTGCGAACGAATAGTAGCTTCCCGGTGATGCTGTGAGAGCTAAAAGATCTAATCCGTCTTTTATCTGTTTCGAAAGAAACGCACGTCTGCAAACCGTTCGAAAGATTCGAATGTGTTTTGACGTTAACGAAGAGAGTGAGTCCCAATGTCGGAAAATGTAGAATCGACGACTCCAGAAACCAACGCAGCATCCAACGCGGGCGCCGGGAAAGCCGTTGCGCTGACCCAAGGCCGCGGCGGCTTGTACGGCGTCAAAGCTGGAATGACCCAAGTTTATGATTCGGATGGAATGATGAGTGCGGTCACCGTGATCGACCTCCGTTCGAACGTAATCACCCAAGTGAAGACCAACGCGAAGGAAGGCTACAACGCCGTCCAGATCGGATTGCTTGAGAAGAAGGCGAAAGCGGTGAACAAACCGGAACTCGGCCACTTCAAAAAAGCAGGGGTTGAGGGTGGTTTCTATTTCAACCAAGAACTGCGCCTGCCTAAAGACGCGAAGATGGACGGACTGACCGTCGGCGCCGAGCTTTCCTCGGACTTCGTGAAAGAGGGAGACCTCGTCGACCTGATCGCTGTATCCAAAGGAAAAGGCTTTCAAGGCGGCGTGAAGCGATTCCACATGGCTGGATCCGCGGCGTCCCACGGTAACTCGGTCACGACCCGCTCGCTGGGATCGATCGGTAACCGCGCTGACCCTGCGAAGTGCTTCAAGAACAAAAAAATGCCCGGTCAAATGGGTAACGTACAAGTCACCGTCCAGAACGTGCGCGTTGTGAAGGTCGATGCCGAAAACGGCTTGATCCTCGTCAACGGTTCGGTTCCAGGACCAAAGAGCGGCGTCGTCAGCATCCGGAAGTCTGTAAAAAGCTTGATCCGGGCTGCGAACAAAGCTCGGAAATAAGTGACGGGAGAGAACATGCCTACCCTAGATGTTGTAAACCAAGAGAATAAGAAGGTCGGATCGATGGATCTCGAGGCTGCGATTTTCGCAACCGAGATCAACTATCCGCTCGTCCACCAAGTGATCAAGGCTCAGCTCGCGAACCGCCGTCAGGGCACCGCGAAGACTAAGACGAAATCTGAAATCCGCGGCGGCGGTAAAAAACCTTTCAAACAAAAAGGTACGGGTAACGCTCGCCAAGGTTCGACCCGCTCCCCACTGAACGTGGGTGGTGGTCAGAACTTCGGACCGCAGCCTCGCTCTTACGAGCAAGCGACCCCGAAAGAGATGATGCGCGGAGCTCTGCGCTCGGCTCTGTCGGATCGCGTGAAGGCCAGCCGTTTGGTCGTCGTCGATGAATTCAAGTTCAGCGCCGCGAAAACCAAAGTCTTCGCCGAAATGATGAAGAACAAGTTCAAGCTCGAAAAAGTTCTGATCGTTGACGATCGCAACGAATTCCTCGAGCTGTCCGGCCGCAACGTTCCGAAGGTCCGTGTCCTTCGTTCGGAAGGTCTTAACGTATACGACATCGTCCGCCATGAGTGGATTGTGATGACGAAGAAAGCCGTGGCCTCTACGACCGCGCGTCTTTCGACGGAAGCGTAAGGAGTAAACGATGCGTACGATTTACGAAGTCATCAAACGCCCGATCATCAGTGAAAAGAGCACTGCGCTCGCCGAACTCGCCGGCAAGTACGTTTTCGAAGTCGATTCGAAATCGAACAAGCACGAGATCCGCGATGCCGTTCAGCAGCTGTTCAAAGTCAACGTCCGCGAAGTGCGGACGCTGATGGTGCACGGAAAAGTAAAACGCCTGGCGAAATCCACCGTCAAGCGCTCGAACTGGAAAAAAGCGATCGTGACCCTCTCTGAAGGTCAGAAGATCGACTTTTTTCAAAACCAATAAGGAGGAGCGACCATGGCCGTAAAAACTTTTAAGCCTACGACTCCTGCGAACCGTTACAAGACGGTGGCGGATTTCTCGATCCTCACCCCGAAAAAAGATCAGCCGAAAAAGCCAGCCTCCCTCTTCGGGAATCTGACGAAGTCGGGCGGACGCAACAACTTCGGTAAAATGACCGTTCGTCACGTCGGTGGCGGACATAAGCGCAAGTACCGCGTGATCGATTTCCTGCGGAACAAGCGCGACATTCCAGCGAAGGTCGCTTCGCTCGAGTACGATCCGAATCGTACCGCTTACATCGCCCTGCTGAACTATGCGGACGGTGAAAAGCGCTACATTCTGGCTCCGCTCGGACTGAAAGTCGGCGATCCAGTTCTCGCCTCGGACCAAGCGGATATCAAGCCGGGCAACAACCTCGCCCTGTCGAACATCCCGGTCGGTACTTTCATCCACAACCTCGAAGTCGAGCCAGGCAAAGGTGGGAAGCTCTCCCGCTCCGCGGGTAACTTCGCCCAGTTGATGGCGAAAGAAGGCGTGTATTGCCAAGTGAAAATGCCTTCGGGCGAAGTTCGCTTGATCCACTCCCGTTGCCGCGCTTCGATCGGACAGCTTTCGAATACGGAACACGAGAACATCGCGCTCGGTAAAGCCGGACGCAAGCGCTGGTTGGGCGTTCGCCCGACCAACCGCGGGGTCTCGATGAACCCGATCGACCACCCACACGGTGGTGGTGAAGGAAAGTCCTCCGGTGGTGGTCACCCACGTACTCCGTGGGGCGTTCCGACCAAAGGTTTCAAAACGCGCAACAACAAGCGCACTGACGCATTTATCGTGAAGCGCCGCAAGTAAGCGGGCTAACCAGGAGACGAATTCATGGCACGTTCAATTAGAAAAGGTCCTTATGTGGACTACCACCTGGACCACAAAGTCCTGGAAGCAAAAAAGACCAATGATCGCAAAGTGATCAAAACTTGGTCCCGTCGCTCGACCATCCTTCCGGATTTCGTCGGGTTGACTTTTGCGGTGCACAACGGCAGGAAGTTCATTCCTGTGTACGTCACGGAAAACATGGTCGGTCACAAGCTCGGGGAATTCGCCCTGACGCGTACCTTCCACGGCCACACCATGGCTGACAAAAAGGCTTCGGCTACGGCGGCGGCTTCGCCAGCAGCAGCTGCAGCGGCGGCCCCGGCAGCAGCAGCTCCCGCGGCTCCTAAGAAGTAAGGGATAGGTAAGAGAACATGAAAGCGAAAGTCACTTCAGTTCGAATCACCCCTCGGAAAATCGGCGCCATCGCTGATGAGGTCCGCGGACAAGACATCGGTAAAGCCCTGTCTTATCTTCGTTTCTCGCCAGCGAAGCGCACGGCCGGGGTTCTCGCGACGCTCCTGAAAAGCGCCGTGGCGAACGCATCCCAAAAGAACACGATCGACGTAGACAAACTCTATGTGAAGACCTTGCTCGTAGGCGCCGGACCGATGTTGAAGCGGTTCCGCCCTCGCGCGAAAGGCTCGGCTTCCCCGATCATGAAAAGAACTTCTCAAATCAGCGTATTGCTCGCTGAAAGGAACTAAACGATGGGTCAGAAAGTTAATCCAATTGGATTCCGACTTGGCATTACCCGCTCTTGGGATAGCCGCTGGTACGCGAACAAGCGTGATTTCGCCGGACTCCTGGCTGAGGACATGAAGCTCCGTACCTACTTGAAAGAGAAACTGTACGCAGCCGGCATCGCTCGGATCGAAATCGAGCGCGCCGCGAATAAAGTGAAGATCAACGTGCACACGGCTCGTCCGGGCATTGTGATCGGTAAAAAAGGCGCCGGCGTCGAACAGCTGAAGGCGGAAGTCCAGAAGCTCTCGAAAAACGAGCTCTTCCTGAACATCGTCGAAGTGAAGAAGCCGGAAGCCAACGCGACTCTCATCTCCGAGAGCGTGGCGGCCCAGCTTGAGAAACGCGTGGCTTTCCGCCGGGCGATGAAAAAAGCGATGACCGCGGCTTTCAAGCAAGGAATCAAGGGAATCAAGATTCGTTGCTCGGGCCGTCTCGGTGGCGCCGAAATCGCGCGTACCGAATGGTACAGCGAAGACTCCGTGCCTCTGCACACGCTGCGCGCGAATATCGACTACGGTACCGCGATGGCGAAGACGACTTACGGAATTATCGGAATCAAAGCGTGGGTTTACCACGGTGAGATCCAAACTCTGAAGAAACTGGCAGCCCAAGAAGCGAAAGCAATGGCTGCGGCGGCTAAAGACGCTTAAGCGTCTTTGCCAAAGGAAAGGTGGATAAGCCATGCTGTCTCCTAAGCGAGTAAAGTGGCGTAAAGTTGCCAAAGGAAAAATGCGCGGAAAAGCTCTCCGCGGCGGTTTCCTGCATTTCGGAGAATTCGGTCTCCAGGCCGTGGAATGCGGCCGGATCAACGCGCGCCAGCTGGAAGCCGCCCGGGTCGCCATGACCCGTTCGGTGAAACGCGGCGGTCAGCTCTGGATCCGGATCTTCCCGGACAAGCCGATCACGAAGAAGGCCGCCGAGACCCGCATGGGTTCGGGTAAAGGTAACGTGGAAGAGTGGGCAGCGGTAATCAAGCCGGGCCGGATCATTTTCGAAATGGCCGGAGTCACGCAAGCGGAAGCTTTCAAAGCTCTCCACCTGGCTCGCCACAAATTCCCGGTGAACTGTAAGCCAATTTCCCGCGCGTCCGAAAAGCTCGCGATGGATACGCTTGAAAAAGCTCGCGTCGCTAAGCGCGAGAAGAAAGCAGCTGCAAACGCAGCTGCCCGATAGGCCGGAGGAACGATGACGACGAAAACGATGAAAACGCTGAAGAATCTTTCGAGCAATGAACTGGTCGTGAAGACCCGCGAACTCGAGAAGAACCTCTTTGACACGCGTATGAAGAAAGTCACCGGCCAGCTCGCGGATCCTGCGATGATCTGGCGCCTCCGTAAGGAGCTCGCTCGGGTGAAGACGTTGGCGACTGCCTCGGCAACTAAAGGGAAAGAGAAGAAGTAATCATGGCCATCGAAACCAAAAAGAAAACGGCAACCAAGTCCGAGAAGCCTGCGGCCGCAGCGAAAACTCCTCGCGCTCCGAAAGCACCGAAGCCTGAAAAGGTCGCCGGTCCGGTCGTGAAGGGTCTCCAGCGCCGTAAAGAACTCGTCGGAACCGTCGTCAGCGATAAAATGCAGAAGACGATCGTCGTGAAGACTGAGCGGATGGTTCGTCACACGATGTACGGCAAGTACGTGACGAAGTCCCAGAAGTTCAAAGCGCACGACGAGAAGAACGAAGCGAAACCAGGCGACATCGTGCAAATCATCGAAAGCCGCCCACTCAGCCGTGACAAGCGCTGGGCATTGCAGAAGATCGTCCGTCGCGCCATCCAAACGGCCGACGCGAACGTCTAAGAAGGGAAGAGGAGCTTATGATTCAGAGTACTTCACGGCTCGATGTAGCCGATAACTCCGGAGCCCGGGCCGTCATGTGTATCAAGGTCCTCGGTGGAACGCGCCGTAAATACGCGACCATCGGCGACGTGATCGTCGTCACGGTGAAAGAAGCCGTGCCGAACGGAAAAGTGAAGAAAGGTGACGTTCTGAAGGCCGTCATCGTTCGGACCCGCAAAGAGACCAACCGTGGTGATGGAACCTACATCCGTTTTGACACGAACTCGGCGGTTCTGATCAACGCCCAGAACGAACCGATCGGCACCCGTATCTTCGGACCAGTCGCACGGGAACTCCGGGCAAAACAATTTACCAAGATCATCTCTCTCGCTCCGGAAGTTCTTTAAGGGAACCGGGCGAGGAAGCTGCAGGCGAAGATCCGCACCGGATTTTCGTGAATCAGTAAAAAGAGGAAAATAAAGTGGCAGACAATACCGATAAGAAAAACGAAGCAGCCGACGCCGCGAAAGCGGAAAAAGCTGCTAAGGCCGAGAAAAATAAGAAGGCCGGAGAAGGCAAGAAGGGCAAGAAGGGTTCCAACGAATCCGCCCAGGGCGTTCGGCTCGCCGCACCAGGTGAGACGAAAGTTTCGGGTGAAAAGGCTCCGCGCCTCGAGATCTCCTACAAGAAGGAAACCGTTCCTGCCTTGATGAAGTCTCTGAACCAGAAAAATCCTATGGCGATCCCTCGCCTTTCCAAGATCGTGATTAACTGCGCGATCAAGGACGCGGTCGCGAACCCGAAAGTTCTCGACAGTGCGATGGACGAGTTGACCGCCATCACCGGACAAAAGCCGGTTCTGACCCGCTCCCGTAAAGCCATCGCGACCTTCAAGGTTCGTGAAGGCAACGCGGTCGGCGTGATGGTCACCCTCCGGCGCGCGCGGATGTACGAATTCTTTGACCGCCTTGTGAACGTCGCGCTCCCACGCGTTCGTGACTTCAAGGGCGTCAGCAACAAATCGTTCGACGGTCGCGGAAATTATTCGCTCGGCCTTCGCGAGCAGATCATCTTCCCAGAGATCAACTACGACAAAGTAGACAAGGTCCGCGGGATGACGGTCACGATCACGACGACGGCAAACAACAACGAACACGCCCGCGCGCTTCTCGCCGAACTGGGCATGCCGTTCAGAAAGTAATTCGGAGATTTTAGACTATGAGCATGACTGATCCAGTTGCAGATCTGTTGACGAGAATCCGGAACGCGACCGCGGAAGGCCACGAAAAAGTGGAAATCCCGGCTTCGCGCCTGAAGGCCAACGTCGTCCGCGTGTTGAAAGAGGAAGGTTACGTTAAGAACTTCCGTCTCTCCCGCGACGAAGGCACCCCGGTGATCAAAGTGTACCTGAAGTACTCGGACGAAGGTTCCCCCGTGATCCAAGGCATTCGCCGTATCTCACGTCCGGGCCTCCGCCGTTATTCCGGTTATGAATCGTTTCCTCGTCCGCTTAGCGGCGCGGGCATCGCGATCGTCTCCACGTCCAAAGGCGTGATGACGGGTTCGAAAGCTCGGCAGGCTAAAATCGGCGGCGAGATTCTTTGCGAGGTTTGGTAAGATGTCGCGCGTTGGTAAGCAGCCTATTAAAGTGGTTTCTGGGGTAAAGGTCGCGTTCGCCGATGGCGTTGTGAAAGTGGAAGGCCCGAAGGGCAAACTTTCCCACAAGCTGGCTCGCGGAGTGACGCTGAAAATCGAGAAGGATGTCATCCTGGTCGAAAAGCAGCCTGAGCTTTCGATCAAGGCCGATGCTCTCTTCGGACTGACCCGGACTCTCGTCGCGAACATGGTTCACGGCGTGTCTACCGGCTTCAGCAAAGAGCTCGACATTGTCGGCGTCGGTTACCGCGCGGCGATGAAAGGTCAGACGCTCAGCCTGAACGTCGGATATTCGCACCCGATCGATTTCGCCCTTCCGGCCGGAATCGCCGGAAAAGTCGATGGGAACACCCATGTGACGATTTCCGGTGCGGACAAGATGATGGTCGGCGAAGTCGCCGCGAAGATCCGCGGTTTCAAGCCGCCTGAGCCTTACCAGGGTAAAGGCATCAAATACACGAACGAGCACATTATCCGTAAGCAGGGTAAAGCTGCTGGCGCGAAGTAATTAAGGGGTTAACATGGCTACGAAAATCCGTCGCACGACGAGTGAAAAACAGCAGATCCGGTTCAAGCGTAAGACCCGGATTCGCGCGAAAATCGAAGGAACGGGCACCCAGCCTCGTCTCGCCGTTTTTCGTTCGAATGCTAATATGTACGCTCAACTGATCGACGACGTGAAGGGTGTTACCCTCGTGTCGGCCTCCACCATGGACGAAGGCCTTTCGGCCAAGTCGCTGGGCGGAGCGGAAGGCGCCAAAGCAGTCGGCGCTCTTCTCGCGAAAAAAGCGAGCGCCAAGAACATCAACGCGGTCGTCTTCGACCGCAGCGGTTACCTCTATCACGGACGTATCAAGGCTTTGGCCGACGGCGCTCGTGAAGGCGGACTGAAATTCTAATCTAGGAGATTTTCTCAAATGGCATTTGAACGTCAAAACAACCGCGATAACCGCGAAGAGTCCGAGTTTGAAGACAAAGTCATTCACATCAATCGCTGCGCGAAAGTTGTGAAGGGCGGACGCCGCTTCAGCTTCGCCGCGATCGTGGTCGTGGGCGATAAGAAAGGCCAAGTCGGAGTAGGACTTGGTAAAGCCGGTGAAGTTCCAGAAGCGATCAAAAAAGCTGGGAAACAAGCCAAGAAGAACCTGATGAAGGTCTCGATGACCGGATTCTCCATTCCTCATGAAGTCACCGGTCAGTGGGGCGCCAGCCGCGTTCTCATGAAGCCAGCTCCAGAAGGAACGGGAATCATCGCCAGTTCTTCGATCCGTGCGATCCTCGAAGTCGCCGGAATCCAAAACATCCTCACGAAGTCGATCAAGCGCGACAACCCACATAACGTGGTCCGCGCGACGTTCGATGCTCTCAAGCAACTTCGTCAGTTCAGCGACATCGCCGCGGCCCGCGGTAAGACCGTCGCTGAAATCATGGAATAAGGGAGTAAGTCATGGCGACTGAAACGAAAAAGAAGACCCAAGTCACGGCTAAGCCGAAAAAAGCGGCCGGCGCGAAGCGTACGATCACGATCCGTCTCTCCAAGGGGACGATCGCGTGCCCTCCGAACCAGCGTGCATGCATCAACGGACTCGGCCTGAAGCGCCGGGAACAGGAAGTGACGCTGGAAAACACCCCAGCCGTTCGCGGAATGATCCGTAAAGTGCTCCACCTCGTCGACATTGTTGCCGAGACGCGCTAAGTCGGTTAGATACGACTTTCCCATTAAACCGGTTCACTAACCATTGCGAGTGACGGTCGATTTCCCGAGAGGGAAGTAGGCCCGAAGCGTTAGCAAGAAAGCGAGAATGAAGATGTTAAGACTCAATACGATTAAAGCTCATCCAGGCGCCACCCAGAAGCGCAAGCGTCTCGGACGCGGATCCGGTTCCGGACTCGGCCAAACGGCGGGTAAAGGGGACAAAGGTCAGCTGGCTCGTACCGGCGGACATGTCCGTAACGGATTCGAGGGTGGACAGACCCCGATGTATCGCCGTCTTCCGAAAAAAGGCTTCACGAACATCCACCGCCGATCGAACGTCGTCGTGAATCTCTCCGAGCTCGAGAAGCTTGGGAATTCCACCGAAGTGAATATGGCGTCGCTGATCGAAGCGGGTATCGTGAAAGGTCGTCACGACCGCCTCACGATCCTTGCGACCGGCGAGATCAAGACCGCCTACAACATCGTCGCGCACCGGGTCTCCGGCGCTGCCGCTGAGAAGATCACCAAGGCCGGCGGAAAGATCGAACTGCTTCCAATTCCTGAGGGAAAGAAGCGAGTGAAGAAGAATAAAGCGGCTAAGTAATGCTCCCTCCGGGGCATCGCTTTTACATTTACCCGGCGGGTTCAGTAATGCACCTGCCTGAGGCAAGAAAACGCTTTCGTCTTCGTTTAAGTTCAGGTCATATAAGTGAGTCTGGGCGGTCTCCCAAACAGGTAGATCGCCCAGTTCTGTTTTAGCGTCCCGTAGTACCTATTCGTCTCGTCATAGCTACCCACTAGCCGCTACCTACTAGCACCCGAGGAACTCGCGCATGTCTGGCATCGCAGGGATCATCAAGATCGAAGAACTTCGTAAAAGAATTCTGTTCACGCTCGCCATGTTGGCGGTTTACCGCCTCGGCGTGCACATCCCGACTCCGGGAGTGGATGGCGAAGCGCTGAAACAAGTCTTCGAAAGCATGCAGGGGACGATCTTCGGATTCTTCAATATGTTCTCGGGTGGAGCGCTCGAGCGGTTCTCGATCTTCGCCCTCGGGATCATGCCTTACATCTCGTCGTCGATCATTTTCCAACTTCTGACCGTCGTGATTCCTTATTTCGCCGAACTCCAGAAGGAAGGGGATCAGGGCCGGAAGAAAATCACCCAGTACACCCGCTACGGCGCAGTCCTGCTTTCGATCATCCAGGGAACCGGAATCGCGACCCAGCTCCAGAACTACCAAAATCCTTCGGTGGTTCTGAATCCAGGCACGAGCTTCATCGTGATGACCGTCATCACCCTTTGCGCGGGTACCCTTTTCCTGATGTGGATCGGCGAGCAACTCTCCGAACGCGGAATCGGCAACGGTACCTCGGTTCTGATTTACGCGGGCATCGCCGCGGGAATTCCCGGCGGGATCGGAAACGCTTTCTCTCTCTTCCGCTCCGGCGAGCTGTCGTTCTTTAAGATTCTGATGATCCTCGCGATCATTCTGGTGACCTTCTACGCGATCATCTTCGTCGAGCGCGGAGCTCGCCGCATTCCGATTCAGTACGCGAAGCGCGTGATCGGCCAGAAGGTTTACGGCGGACAGAATACTTTTCTGCCGCTGAAAGTGAACGTCTCCGGGGTGATCCCGCCGATCTTCGCATCCTCGCTCCTCATGTTCCCGGCAACCTTCGCGGCATTCTCGAACGTGCCTTGGCTGAAGTCGGTCACGGACAACCTCATGCCGGGCGGGATGATGTACGAAGTTCTCTTCGTTTCCCTGATTATTTTCTTCGCTTATTTCTACACGGCCGTGGTCTTCAAAACCGACGACGTCGCGGAGAACCTGAAGAAGAACGGCGGATTCGTCCCGGGAATTCGTCCGGGCGAGGCGACCGCTCAGTACATCGACTATGTTCTGGGTCGGATCACTCTCGGTGGCGCCGTCTATATCGCCGCGATCTGCGTCCTTCCGACGGTCGTCACCCAGACGATGAAAGTTCCTTTCTTTATCGGTGGAACGAGCGTGCTGATCTTGGTCGGCGTCGCGCTGGATACCGTCGCGCAGGTAGAAACGCATCTTCTGAGCCGCAATTACGAAGGCTTTATGAAGCACACGCGTCTCAAAGGTAGAACGGCATTCACATGATTCTGATTTTCTTGGGCCCGCCGGGCTCCGGAAAAGGCACGCAGGCCAAGCGCCTGACGGCCGAACGGTCCTGGCCCCAGCTTTCGACGGGCGACATGCTTCGTGGGAATATTGCCCGCGGCACGGCACTCGGAATTGAAGCGAAGAAGCTCATGGATCTGGGACAGCTGGTTCCGGACGAGGTCGTGATCGGAATGATCGAGGACCGGATCACGCAGCCCGACTCGAAAGATGGATTCATCCTCGACGGTTTTCCGCGCACCATTCCGCAAGCCGAAGCGCTCGACAAGCTCCTGGCCGCTAAGGGTCGCCACGTCGACGGAGCGATCGAATTCCAGATCGCGGATGGCGAGCTCGTCGGAAGACTGAGTGGACGCCGAACCTGCACGAAATGTGGTTCGATGTTTCACATCACCGGAGCGCCGACGAAAGTCGATGGCATCTGCGACAAGTGCGGCGGGAACGTGGTCCAGCGGGATGACGATCATGTCGATGTGATCCAGAACCGGCTGAAGGTTTATCACCGCCAGACGGCACCGCTCGTCGAGTTTTACTCGAAGCAGGGCAAGCTTCGTTCGCTCGATGCGAGCCTCCCGATGGCAGAAGTCTATTCCCATCTGAAGGACGCAATCCAAGCGGCCCGAGTTTAGGTCATGGTCACGGTTAAAACCGAACGCGAAATCGAACTGATGCGAAAGGCGGGGCTGACGACGGCCCGAATTCTTGACGCTATGTGTCGAATGGTGGTGCCTGGAGTTTCAACCTGGGATCTCGATAGATTCGCGGAAAGCGAGTGCAAGTCCGCCGGGGTGATCCCCGCCTTTAAGGGTTATCACGGCTTTCCTGCGTGCATCTGCATCTCGGTGAACGACGAGGTCGTGCACGGGATCCCCTCGAAAAAGCGACTCCTGAAAGAGGGGGATATCGTCGGAATCGACTTCGGGGTGATCCAAGACGGCTGGTTCGGGGATACTGCGCGCTCCGTCGCCGTAGGCAAGGTTTCCCCCGGGGCCGAGAAACTTTTAGCCGCGACCCGAGAGTCGCTCATGCGCGGAATAGCGGAAGCGAAGCCAGGGAACCGCGTTTTCGATATCGGAGCTGCGGTTCAGGGGTATGTCGAGGAGTTCGGTTTTAGCGTCGTCCGCGAGTTTGTGGGCCACGGAATCGGACGCGCCCTCCACGAGGACCCCCAGGTCCCGAATTACGGCCCTAAGGGCAAGGGGATGGTCCTGAAGGCGGGTATGGTGCTCGCCATCGAGCCGATGATCAACGCCGGCAAACCCGAAGTTCGGGTCCTCGAGGACGGCTGGACCGCGGTCACGAAGGATCGCTCGCTCTCCGCCCATTTTGAGCATACCGTGGCGATCACCGACTCGGGCCCTCGGATATTAACGCTGCTTGAGTAGGCCTTTTTCGGCCCCGTTTAAGCCCAATCGGGGTTTTGCAGGTTTCTTACGCGTCCCGAAATCGGGAGTTGAACTCCGGGCCTCGGTAAGGTTAGAACCGAAAAACTTTTCGCAATGAAGAAGTGTCACGGCCGTTTACCCGGCCGTGTGAAATAGGGACTTCCGGCCCGCGACGGCCGGGAAGTTTAACGATCGATGAAGCTCGCGCTGAGAACGGACCGAAAGGTTTTGAACATGCGGGTGTAAAGATCTGAAGATTCGTCAGCCGGTTGGAAGCCGTGGCGAATCCGAGAAAGGAATGGATCCAATCCATGAAAGTCCGCGCATCCGTAAAAAAAATCTGTGAAAAATGTAAAATCATCCGCCGTGCTGGCGTCGTCCGTGTGATCTGCACGAACCCTCGCCATAAGCAGCGCCAGGGATAATCGAAAAGCTTATTAGGAGTTATCTTAGAATATGGCACGTATCGCTGGTGTTGACTTACCTCGCAACAAACGCACTGAAATCGCTCTGACGTACATCTATGGAATCGGTCGCTCGACCGCCAAAAAGATCTGCGTAGAAACCGGCGTCGACTTCAACAAGAAGACCGACGACCTCTCCGAAACCGACATGCAAAAAATTCGGGAATATCTCGAGAAAGATATGCGCGTCGAAGGCGACCTTCGCCGTGAAGTTTCCCTGAGCATTAAGCGCCTCGTCGACCTCGGAACCTACCGTGGCAATCGCCATCGCAAAGGTCTCCCGGTCCGCGGTCAGCGCACGCACTCGAACGCGCGTACCCGTAAGGGTCCTGCCGTCGCGATCGCGGGTAAAAAATCCGTGAAGGCGATGAAGTAACGCTTCGAACGCTTAAATTAATTCTGGAGTAATGAAAAATGTCTGAAGCAAAAACTGAAACGAAAACCGAAGGCGCCAAAACCGAAGGCAGCGCGACGGAAGTGAAAACCAAAATCAAAAAGGGCAAGAAGGGCTCCGTCACGGGTAACGTGTACGTGCTCTCCTCCTTCAACAATACGATCGTGACGATCACGGATCCGATGGGCAACGCCATCTGCTGGGCAAGCGCCGGCGGAAAAGGTTTCCGCGGCTCGCGTAAGAACACCCCGTTCGCCGCCCAGGTCGCCGCCGAAGACGCCGCTCGCAAAGCCGCGGAATCCGGCATGCGTTCCTGCTCGGTATTCGTCTCGGGTCCGGGAGCCGGCCGTGAATCCGCACTTCGCGCGATTTCGTCCGCAGGCATCCGCGTGACCTCGATCGAAGACGTCACTCCAATCCCACACAATGGCTGCCGTCCTCCGAAGCGCCGTCGCGTTTAATTAAGAAGGTATTTGATCATGGCACGTTATACTGGATCTGTTTGTCGTCTCTGCCGTCGTGAAAACCAAAAGCTCTTCCTGAAGGGCGATCGTTGCATGACGGAAAAATGCGCTTTCGAACGCCGTGGCTACCCACCTGGTCAGCACGGACAAGGACGCATCAAGTTCTCTGAATACGGTCTCCAGCTTCGCGAGAAGCAGAAGATCAAGCGCATGTACGGACTGGGCGAATCCCAGTTCCGCGGCTTGTTCGAAAAAGCGAGCACCATGAAAGGCATCACGGGTAACCACCTCCTGTCGATGCTCGAACGCCGCCTCGATAACGTCGTTTATCGTTCCGGTTTCGCGAACTCCCGCGCCGATGCTCGCCAGCTCGTCCGCCACGGTCACTTCACCGTGAACGGCAAGCGCGTGAACATCCCTTCTTACCAAATCGACAAGGGCGACCTTCTCGAAGTGAAAGAGTCGAGCCGGAGCACGGTTCGCATCGCCAGCGCTCTCGAGAGCGTGAAGCGTCGCGAGATTCCACAATGGGTCGAGCTTGAAGCGACGTCTTTCCGCTCGCGCGTTCGGGATCTCCCAGCTCGTGACGATATTACGGCCCCAATGCAAGAGCGCATGGTGGTCGAGCTTTACTCGAAGTAATCCGTTTTTTAACAATCTGGCGAGGCCAGGCGAGCAAGATGCTTTCCTGGCCGTCGCTTTAACCTAGATACTCCGCATGGCTGTGACACGAGGTCTGCAGCGAGGGGTGCAAGGAAAGAAAAGGCAAATCGAATGAGAATTGGAAATCTGGAAAAAAACTGGCGCGATCTGATCAAGCCGAAGGCCCTCGACGTCGATAAAGAATCCCTGTCGGATGTCTACGGTAAGTTCATCGCGAAGCCTCTCGAGCGCGGCTACGGCCTGACGCTCGGAAACTCCCTCCGTCGCGTCCTCCTGTCGTCCCTCCAGGGTGCGGCGGTGACGGCCGTGAAAATGGAAGGCGTTCTGCACGAGTTCACCGCGGTTCCTGACGTGACCGAAGACGTCGCCGAAATCATCCTGAACCTGAAAGAAGTCCGGTTCAAGCTCCACACCGAAGAGACCACCGTCACGATCGATATGACGGGTCCTTGCGAAGTGAAAGCTTCGGACATCGTCACCAGCGACAACTGCCAAGTTCTGAATCCAGAACAGCATATCGCGACGATCGGTAAAGGCGGAAAAGTGAAAGCCGAAATTCGCGTGAAACGCGGACGGGGCTACGTCGCTGCCGAATCCAACAAGACCGACGACATGGGTGTTGGCTGGATCGCGGTCGACTCCTTTTTCTCGCCGATCCGCCGCGTGAACTACACCGTGACCCAGTCGCGCGTCGGTCAGCGTACCGACTACGACAAGCTCACGATGGAAGTCTGGTCGGACGGTTCCGTGAAGCCGGAAGATTCCGTCGGACTCGCTTCGAAAATCCTGAAAGACCAGCTCTCGATCTTCTTGAACTTCGAAGAAGAAGAAGAGCCGACTCTGATGGAAGAAGTGAAGGGTCAGCCGCAGTTCAACCCGAACCTCTACCGTTCGGTCGAAGAACTCGAACTGTCCGTCCGTTCGGCGAACTGCCTCCAGAACGCCAACATCAAGTACATCTACGAACTCGTGCAGAAGACCGAAGCCGAAATGCTGAAGACGAAGAACTTCGGTCGGAAGTCGCTGAACGAAATCAAAGATATCCTCTCCGAAATGGGCCTGAGCCTCGGGATGAAGCTCGACGGATTCGTCGCGCCAAGCCAGCCTCCGAAGCCAGCTGACTCGGATGTGGACGAGAGCCGCATCATGAGCGACCGCGAAGCCGGAGACGACTTCGACGACTCTGACGACGATATCGAAGACTAAGACTCAGACTTAAGGAAAGACGAAATACCATGAGACATGCAGTAGATGGCCGTAAGTTCGGCCGAAACACCTCCCACCGAAAAGCGATGTTCAAGAACATGGCGAATTCGATCATCGAAAACGAGCAGATCGTCACGACCCTCGAAAAGGGCAAAGAGATCCGCCGGATCGTCGATCGTCTGATCACCCTCGCGAAGAAAGGCACGCCGGCTTCCCGCCGTCTGGCTTTCGACCGTACGCGTGACAACGAGATCGTGAAGAAGCTCTTCACCGAACTCGCTCCACGGTACAAGACCCGCGCGGGCGGTTATACCCGGGTGCTGAAACTCTCCGATCGTCGTTGGGGCGACGCGGCCGAGATGGCCGTGGTTCAGCTTGTGGACGGCGTGATCGTCGATAAGAAAAAGAAGGCAAAAGCTCCGAAGGCCGAAGGCGAAACCGCCGCCGCGCCTACCGTAGCGGCCGACCCGTTCGCGCGCTTCCGCAAAATGTTCGGCAAGAGCACGAAGGCTGCCGGCGGCGAGAAGAAGCCGAAGAAAGAAAAGGCTCCTAAGGCAGAAAAAGCTGCGAAAGTAGCGAAGACCGAAAAGAAGCCAGCCGCGAAGAAGACGGCGAAAAAGGACGCTTAATCCGCGTTACTTAAAAGATACGGGCCGATCTCGAGATTCGAGGTCGGCCCTTTTTTTTTGGCGGTAGCAGCGCGGAGGGACCCCTGTGTCTCGAGCGACCTGTGCTGGGGGCATTCAACCGACTAAAACCTCTTCGCTTCGCACTTCTTCGGGATCGCGAAGTCCTCGAAATCCTGCTGGAAATCCGCGGCTTCGCGCGGTCTCGCACTTGCTATAAAATGGAGTATCGAGCGCGGGCCTTTCCCTGCCGATAGGAGACTATGGTGCTTCGTCTTCCCTTCCGCCATTTTCGGCTCGGACTTTTCGCCGCGATTCTCTCGGGAGTTTTCGGCGCGAACTCGGTGCGCGCCGCCGAACCGGAAGGAAAGATAAATCGTTCGACGGGGACCGTATCGGGCGTGCCGCCGGCGGGCAAGCCCGCTCCGAAAGATTGGACCAAGGAAACCACCGCGACCTGCGGAATGGCCTGCCGATACCACCGGGCGAATGACAACCTGACTCTTCAGGCGCTGTACCTCGTCACGAAGCTGAAGAAGGTCGACGACGCTATCAAGAAAGATTCCAGCTCGGAAGAAGCGCGAAAAACGCTGGGTGCATTTTGCAGCTCCGGAAGCGAAAGCCTGACCGCCTGTCAGAAGCGGTACAAAAAATTCCAATCCGTGGCGCTGATCGAAATTCGGCAAGCGATCGGTCGGAACGAGGATACGATTGCGAAGCTCACTCCGGGCCGCAAGCTCGACGGCACGGTCGACGGCGAATGGGTATCGTTCGAAGGTGCCGGCGAAAAGAGTCAGTACCTTCCCGAAGTGCCGACGGTGACCGAGCTCGAAGACCTGTATCTGAAGGGCAAGCTCCGCCCCCGCGCGGGAAAGTTTTCCGCTTCGGACGTCCGAAAATGGAGCCAGGAGCTCGTCGTCGCGAATCCGAAGGCGCGTTATCTGGAGTTCCAGAAAGTGGCCGCCGACGGAAATCCATACGAGGCCGAGAAGAGCAGCTATTCGCTGTTCATGGAAAACGCGCGACCGAACGGCGGGGTCGACTCGGACGCGCGTTCAGTGCGCGTTTATGAGGCTTCGAAAGACGAGATCGAAGCTTACGCGAAGGACGTGACGATCAATACCGACGAAGCGAAACCTTACTCGCCGAAGCAGCTCGCGAAGGAAGATACCATCAGTCATGAAGCGCTCACGGAAGCTCGCTCCATTCTGAACTCGCAAATCGCGGGCGATCTAAAGAATGACGAAAAAAAGTCAGCCGAACGTAAGCCGGCCGCGAAGCCATCTCCGAGCCCGACCGAGACGCCGAAAGTTGGCCCGGACGGAAAACCGGTCGTCGCGACGGATGGCTCCGCTTCGCGCGAAATCGCGATCGACACTTTGCCGGGCCGTAAGCCCTCAGGGTATCGCACTTATAAGGATGACGAGAAAGTCGTCCCACCGCCCGAGCTTAAGAACTCACGTTATATCAAGTACAATATCCACCGGCTCATGGATGACATCGAAGCGCTTTCGAAGTAGTGCGCGCTTAGATCTGTGAGAGCCAGATCACGACGCGACTCATTCCGTTCGGGATGGGTTTTTTCGACCGGTTTTTATACCAGGTAAAAGTCTCGGTGAAGGGCAGATTCTCGCTCGGAGTTCCCGCGAGCCGCTCGAGCTGGGATTTTAACGGGGGAATCGCCTTCTGGGGAACCAGGAGGTCGAACTGGATGCCCCCGGGGGCCTCGACCCCGCCGATACCCGCCGTCGTTTCGGGAATGCCGTTGTCTCGGAGCGCTTTCAGAATCTGACTGCGGACCAGGGCAGGGGCGTCGGTCTTCAGGTTGAAGCGCCAGATCTCGCCTTTGCCGACTTGGACTTCCGCGGCGACATCGATTCCGGCCGAGTTTTCCGCCTCCGACTCGTTCGCCACTTCGTCACTCAGTTCGGCGTCTTCCGAGTCACTGCGTCCGCGCCCGAGGGGAACTTCCTGATTCGAGAGGTCTTCGGTGGCGATCATGGTCTGGAGCTGCTTTTCCATTCGCTCTTCGTACATTTCGCGTGCGATCGGGCCGAGTCGAATGCCGAGCACGACCACGGCCGCGATCGAGACGCCTTCGATCAGTAGCCGTACCGGCGCGGGAAGTTGTTTCCAGGTCGATTTAGGTTCGTTGAGGACACGCTTCAGTTTTCGGATCGGGAAGGCAAGCGGGTCCTCGCGCAGTTCTACCGGCATGGCGGCGCGTGACTGCTGATGGAGCACGCGCAAGAGTTCGCGCAGGTGTTCGCACTGCGTCCCGCACGTCGCGCACTCCGAAAGATGTTCGTCGAAGGCATGCCGGATTCGGGGCGAAAGCAAGCCGTCGATCGCATCCGTCATGCGGTTCTGGACTTCGAAGCAGTCGACCTTCAACGAAGTTCCCTCGCTGGATTCAGGCCGTTCCATAGGCCCCTCCGTAGATCCAGGATTCGAGTAGACGAAGGGCTTGCAGGCGTTGGAGGCGCGCACTGGCCTCGGGAAGTTCGAGGACCGCCGCGACTTCGGAAAGGGGGATGCCGTATTTATCCCGGAGGACGAGCAGGAGTTGCGAGTCGATCGGAAGCCGGTGGAAGTAACTGTCGAAAAATCGAAGACGTGCCCGAGGCTCCGGGTTGGAATCGAGCATGACCTGCTCCGCGGGGGTCAGGAAGCGCGAGCTCCTCTGGCGCATCCCGCGAAGCTCGCGAAAGGCGATCTGCAGGATCCAGGGTCGTTCGTACTTTTCGAACCGCTCTTCGCGCCGTCGACGGTTCAGCGTGCGGAGGATCGAACGAAATGCGTACGGCGCATCGGCCGGGCTCCAGAGCATGCTCTGGCAAAGGTCGTAGAGCAGGTCTCCGTAGGTCGCGACCACGCGGTTCATCCATTCATCTGCGCCCGATTTGCGCGCGGATTTTTTCTTCGCTTGGGCGGCGGGTGGAGAGCCTGGATTCGAAGGGTTTGGCACTCTCCGAGTCTAGCCGGGGGGGAGGGTTCGCTCAAGCCTTAGTCGAGCAAGCCTTAGTCGAGTCCGTCGTCCTTGGACTCTTCGCGCAGCAGATTCATGTAGATCTTCCATCGGTCGGGAGTTTTCGAAATGGTCATTCGAATTGCCGTTGCCGGCAGCCAATTCGGCCGATAGGGGACCCGCACCAGCGCCATCTTCGCCTGTTGTGGAGTGCGCCCGCCCTTCTTCTGATTACACGGCTTGCAGGCAGTCACGATATTTTCCCAGCTCTTGCCGCCACCTTGGACTACGGGCATGACGTGGTCGAGCGTGAGATGGGATTTCATGAAAGTTTCGTTGCAGTACTGGCAGCGGTACTGGTCGCGGATGAAAACATTCGCCCGCGAAAAACGGACGATCTGTTTCCGTCGTTTCAGCGGAATATATTCGAGCAAACGCAGGACCGCCGGCACGCGAATCGTGACTCGGACCGAATGGACTTCGAGATCGGATTCTTCGATGACTTCGACTTTTCCTTGGAAAAGGAGTTGGATGGCTCGCTGCCAGGTGACGATCTGCAGTGGTTCGAAACTCGCATTCAGCACGAGGGCGTGGCCCATGTCTTAATTATAGAAGCATTCTATAAAAAACAGCAAATCCGAGCTTAACCGCGTTTTAACGGGTTAGGCCAACCTGGGTTCGTTTATAGGAGGGCGGCCGTTTCTCGCCGTCAAAAACATGGCGATTGGGACCGCGGGAAAGCACCTGTTACGATGAATGCTCATGCAAACATCACTCTCTTCCGGTCCATCCAAACCTGCTTCCGCGCGCCTCGTTCGATGGGGCCTTGGGATCGGAGTCGTGGCTCTTCTCGGATTCGCCGCGTACTCGAACCTCGTTCCCCGGGAGCGCGCGTCGAATGGTCTGCGCGAGGCGCCGACTTTCAAACTACCGCGCGCCGACGGAAAGGAACTGGACCTCCGGTCGCTGAAGGATCATGTCGTGGTCGTGCATTTCTGGGCCGCCTGGTGCCCGCCATGTTTGCCGGAGATTCCGGAAATTCTCGGCGCGGCGAAGAAGCTCGCGAAAGACCAGGACGGGAAGCCCATTTACTGGGTTTTCATCACGCAGGATCCGGATTGGGAAAAAGCGCATCGGATTCTTCCCGAGTCGATGCTGACCGAAAACGTCATCTCAGTCATCGATGCGGACGCGAAAATTTCGGATCGTTACGGGAGTTACCAGTTCCCCGAAACCTATCTCCTGAATCGCGAGGGCGAGATCACCGCGAAGTGGATTGGCCCTCAGGAGTGGAGCGGCGGCTGGGGCGATCAGGCGCTTTACGGCATCGAAAGTCTCAGTCGAACGAAGTCGCTGCCGGCCACGATGCCGACGGGGAAGTAGTCCCGAATTTCGCTGCCCAAAGTCTCCGCACTCTCCGGACAACCTCCCGGAATCGTTTTCGATTGGCGGACTTAACAATTGCCTAAGAACGTAACTGTACGTTTTTTAGTCATTATTTCGTGTGTCTGACTTATTTACGCTTTGAGTCTAAAAGTTGATCAAAATCATCCGATAAACAGTACAGGGAAAAGTGTCTGGCCTGTACCCGTTTGCGAGAGCGCCACAATAGTTAGTTACGTCGTAAGTGACGTGCCCACTTCGGAAGGACTGAGATCATGGTTAATTGGGAAGAACTGAAACACATTCACGTCATTCGGAAACTGCAGACGATTCTCACCCAGTGGTTTTCCACGGAAGTCTTCTTCGTCGACGAACGCGGCGTGGTCCGCAACTTCGATCCGACGGATCGTTCCCGCGAATGGACGAACCCGCTCGCCAAAGAATTTACGCGTGAAAAGACGCGCGAACGCTTCTTTAAGCACGTCGCGGAAATGAACGAGCAGGCCCTCAAGTCCGACAAGAAGGGCTTCGTCGCGAAAGGTCCTTCCGGTTTCGAGCAAGTCATCGTATCGCGCATCGCGCGTGGCAATGACTTCCACGGCACCGTATACGCATTTTGCTACCTCGACCACCAGGTCGACCCGTCCGAGAAGGCTCGCGCGAAGCAAGTCGTCGAAGAGTGGGGCGCGGAATGGCCGGCTTTCGAACAGGCCTTCACGAAACTCCGTGTACTCGGAGACGGCGAGCGCAAATATCTGGCTGAACTCGTCGACCTCGTGGCCGAAGAGATCGTGACCTACCATACGGAAATCGCGAAACGCCAGGAGCGCATCGATGCCCTCACGAGCGAAATCGGCGGCCGTTACAGCTACGGCAACATGATCGGTAAGTCGAAGCCGATGCAAGAGCTCTACGCGATGCTCGACAAGATCAAGTCCTCGGAATCGACCGTCCTCATCAACGGGGAAAACGGTACCGGTAAAGAGCTGATCGCGAAGGCGCTCCACTACAACTCGTCTCGGAAAGACATGCCGTTCGTGACCGTGAACTGTTCGGCGTTCAACGAGAATCTGCTCGATAGCGAGCTCTTCGGTCATATGAAGGGCGCCTTCACCGGCGCGGTTCGCGACAAGAAGGGGCTCTTCGAAGTCGCGCATCGCGGAACGCTCTTCCTCGATGAGATCGGGGATATGAGCCCGACCATGCAGGTGAAGCTCCTGCGCGTCCTCCAGGAAGGGACGCTGACTCCGGTCGGCTCCACCGACCAGAAGAAGGTCGACGTTCGGGTGCTGGCCGCGACGAACAAGGATCTGAAAGCGATGATCGAAGACGGCACGTTCCGGGAAGATCTCTACTACCGGATCAACGTCATCAACCTCGTCGTGCCGCCTCTACGCGACCGCAAGGAAGATATCCCGGTCCTCATCGACCATTTCCTGGCCCGCGGCTGCAAAGAAAAGGACGTTCCGCTCAAGCAGATCGCCAAACGTTCCCTTGAGAAGTTTTACGATTATCCATGGCCGGGCAACATCCGCGAGCTCGAGAACGAAGTCGAGCGCGTGATCGTGCTCTCCGGAGACGACAAGATGGTCGGCCCGGAACTCCTCTCGGCGAGGATTCGCGACCATGGCGAAAACTCGAAGGTCCAAGGCGTCCGTGTCGCCGGCAAGCTGAAAGACGCGCTCGAGGAACTCGAACTGACCATGATCAAAGAGGGACTGAAGCGGACCGGCTGGAACAAGTCGCGTCTCGCGAAAGAGCTCGGGATTTCCCGCGCCGGTCTGATTATGAAGGTCGAGAAGTACGGACTCGATAAACGCAAACTCATGCGCCAGGCGGCGGCCGCAGCGGCCGCGGGCGGTGGCGGAGATGGTTCCCA
>CAZIAL010000043.1:0-27785 GCA_964536965.1 uncultured Bacteriovoracaceae bacterium | reverse complement strand
GGGTACTGATTGCTGATACTGAACGAGCGTCTGTTTCTCTACTCCACTTTTCAAAAATCACGGCTCCGATTTTGTCAGAGCAGATGCGTTGGAACAGTAGAGACGCGAAAACGCTCGACTCTCCCGAATTCAGAGGTCGACTCACAGTGACATTCCCCCCCCCAGATAAGTTGGTGGCGGAATGTCATTTTTTCATCGCTCTATGACCCGGGGGTGCTGCGGGTTTTCTACCCAGTACCTCTTCGTGATCCATCACGCCGGCTCATTCATACTGCATCTACATACAAGATATGGGGGTGTGTGTGTCCTGTCAATCTATAGGTTGTGGTTTTTGTACAGCGCGATGCACCATCAACATAAGTCTTCGATTTGAAAAGCCCTCGACGGAGGCACCCAAAAACAAGGCGCCGCGGCAATCTGAAATTCTACACAATCCCATCTTCGCTTCGAAGCCGCCTCTTACATGAAAGGTGTTGAAGCGCCCGCCGCCCAGCTCCCTTCCTTTTCGAACCTAAAAAATGGGCCGAATCATCGAATGAAACTTTTATGAAACTTTCTTCCGAACAAACCGTAATCCTCTCTTCCACACCGTTACGAAACATCCGCAATTACCAGAACTCCACAATCGCCAAAACATAGACGAAGAAATTAAAAACGATTTAAGTCCTCAATCTTTCTTCGCTGAATTGCGAAAAGCAGACAGACACGGATTGCCGGAGTTTAGGCGATCCTTTATGATTGAAACTCATTTTATGATTCGCCTCCTTCTTGTCGCACTTCTATTCATGCCTCCGGCATCGCTCCCCGCGATCGCCGTGCCGATGGGCGACGTGATCCAGGGGGGCCATCATTCGTCCCTGACGAACGACTCCGCGACATCGACGTCGACTTCTGAAGCTCCGGAAGAGTCCGATAGCGGAACGACTTTCACTCCGATGCAGGAAGAAATCATCGGAGATCACGATTCCGGGTTCTCCCCTTTTCTCGCCTCCCTTTGGGAAAAACACGTCGCTTTGCCGACCTCTCCTCTTTTCCCAGTCACTCTCGTCGATCTCTTTCGACCGCCGAAGCGCGCCTAACCCGCTTCCACATCTCCATCCACATTTAATCTGAACCTCGCGGTCCCCCTGCGACCGAGAAAGACTGTTGTCATGCGCGAACTCAAGCGGCAATCGGACGTGAACCGTCCAGATTCCTCCACTCCGTATAGTCCACCCAAGACCCTGCCCCTCCATCGGCACTGGAACCTGCGAAATCCTAAGCGAGCGGCGGAAAAAGTTCCGTTTGCCGGAGCCCGGGAATCGGCGACCCACTGGCTGGAAGACTGGAAGATCACCGTCCAGAACGACCGCCGGATCGCCGACATCTTGGCCGGTGTCACGGTCGCGGCAGTCGCCCTGCCCCTCAACGTCGCCCTCGCCATCGCCTGCGGACTGCCGGCCTCCGTCGGTTTGATCGCCGGCGGAGTCGGCGGCGCGATCGCCGCAGTTTTCGGCGGATCGATGCTCCAGGTCACGGGTCCCGCGGCCGCTCTCGCGACCCTCGTTTTCGCTCTCGTCCAGAAGTGGGGCCCAACCGGAGCGGCCGCCGGAGCGCTCGTCGTTGGTCTCATGCAAATTCTGATCGCGAGCACGCGGGCCGGGACCTTGATGGGCAAGGTACCCGAAGCCGTTCTCGCGGGATTTACCACGGGTGTCGGCGTGAAACTCCTCGACCAGCAGATTCCTCATTTGCTCGATGTGGATATGCCCGTCACCGCACTCGTCTCCACCCTGGGCGATCCCGTCTGGCTGAAGGAAGTGCACTGGCTCGCGGTCGTGTCTGGAATGGCCGTCATCATGATGATGCTCGGCTTCGCCAAATACCCGAAAGTTCCGGCGGCGATTATCGGCCTCGCGATGGCGACCGCCGTTTCGAAGTATCTGGGTTGGGACATCCACCGGGTCGGCGAGATTCCGGCGAGCTTCCCGTCGTTGATCTTCCCGTCGATGAATAGCGCGGAATGGGTCGAACTCGCGGTCGCTTGCATTCCCCTCGCGATTCTCGCCGCCGCCGAGAGTTTACTCTCCGCGCGCGCGGTCGATCGCATGTCGCAAACGAAACGCCTGCACGAACCCAATCTCGAAGTGTTCGGACAAGGCATGGCCAACATCGGATCGGGACTGTTCGGCGGAATGCCCGTCTCCGGCGTGATTGTGCGCTCGAGCGTGAACGTCCTTTCCGGCGGAAAGACCCGGGTCTCCTCGCTCATCCACGGCGCGGTTCTCATCGTCGCTCCGGTCATGGCGGCGAACTGGATCGGAGTCATTCCGATCGCGGCCCTCGCCGGCTTGCTCTGCCTAGTCGGCTATCGCCTGGTGGAGATCAAAACCTTCCTCCACCTGCTGAAGGAGAACCGTCTAGAGGCGCTCGCTTTCGTTGCGGCCGCTGCGGGCGTGGTGAGCGGAAATCTGATGCTGGGATTGATCGTCGCCATCGTGATCGCCCTCTTCTCGCACTGGCTCGAGGCTCGGAAAGCGAAAGCGGCCGAACCTCCGAAACCCAATCTACCGCCGGGAGTGCGGGCTCGACTCTCGCTTCCACGCAAAGACTCGTTCGTGAAGCCTGCGCCGTCCGTATTCCGCCAACCCGAGGAGAACTGGCAGGCGCACGTCGACGATAAGCCGCTGATCCATCCTACGGCTTTCGTCCATGAGAACGCGTCGGTCATCGGGCGCGTCGTTCTCGGCGCCCACGTGCACGTCGCTTCCGAAGCGGCGGTGCGCGCGGACGAAGGAACGCCTTTCTACATCGGCGACGGCACGAACATCCAAGACGGCGTCGTGCTCCATGCACTCAAGCGTCAGTGGGTCCAGGTGGGCGGCGACAAGTGGGCGATCTACATCGGGAAGAACTGCTCGATGGCCCACCAAGCGCTCATTCACGGCCCGAGCTTCATCGGTGACGAGACGTTCATCGGCTTCAAGGCGGTCGTGCATAGCGCCGTCGTCGGTCGCGGATGCAACATCGGCATCGGCGCGATCGTCGTCGGGGTGGAGCTACCAGAAGGACGTCACGTCCCGCCGGGCTCGATCATCGATACGCAGGAGAAGGCCCAGGCGCTTCCGCCGACGCTTCCCCAGCACACGCACTTCAACGACGACGTCGTCGAGGTGAACCACGGTCTGGTCGAAGCCTACAAAGGCGAATGGCTCCAAGTAAAAATTCCGGCAGTCGAAAAAGGCCGCCGATTCTAATCTCATCGCAAAGGAAACAAACATGGAAAGCACTTACGGAATTGTTATCGCACTCGCAGTGGTCGGCTTGGTCGCTCTGGCTCGCTCCTTTTTCAAGGTCGAGGAAGGTCACCACGCCCTCCTTTCCTCCTTCGGAGCGGTACGCCGCCAAAACGGAAAACCGGTCTTATTTGGTGCCGGTCTTCATATGCGTATGCCCTGGGAGAAGGCGCATGAATTCTCCGTCATGGAACGCGTGATGGATATTCGCGAAGACTCGCGCGAGGTCGAAGTTCTCGCTCGTGACGGGACCCTCCTGCGAATCGATCCACGCGTTCGCTTCGCGTTCCGTCTCGAAGCCGCCGAGCGTTTCGTTTTCGGAATCAGCCGTCCGATTCGCCATATGCGCGAGTTCTATCGTGCCGTCGTCGGAAATGAGATCGCACGATTCGGGAACGACACGGCGGAAGGTTCCTACGCCGCGATTCGCAAGAGCCGCAAAGGATTCCATGACGGGCTGCGCGCGCGCGGCAATGAGACCGAGCGCCAATACGGGATCGACTTCCGATCGGCGGACTTGGTCGAAATTCTCCCTCCCGCCGATCTCGCCGAGGCACTCAACTCCGTGCAAAAGGTGATCGCCCAGAACGAGACGATGATCAGCCGAGTCCAAGCCGAATGCGATCAACGGATCGTCGCGGCTGAGCACGGGCTCGAGATCGCACAGCTGCACGCCGAAGCCGCCGAGAAGGAAATCGACATCCTCGGAGAGGCCGTGAAGTCACTGCACAAGGACGGATCGCTCGATGCCTATGTGAATCGTCGTCGGGACGAGGCCGCCTCGGCTTCGAAAACCCTCTATCTCAGCACTTAATTTAAAAGATCTAAAAGGAATACACCGATGAATAACATGATTGTCTTCGCATATTTCGCAGGAACGCTGGTTGCCCTGGGCGCGCTCGTCTGGCTCTTCGGCCGCTCGACCGTCCAGGTGCTGCCGTTCCACAGTGTTTTGATCCTCCGTTTTGGCAAGTGCATCGAAGAACTGAAGGACGAAGGACTTCATTTCCGTCCCTCGCTCCTCATCCCGGGCTATCGAAAGATCGAGGTCTCGCGTCAGCTCGATTTCGAGACCCTGCGGGATCTCCATGTCACGGATCGGGACGGAACCACGCTGCGGATCGATCTCTGGATCGAGTATCGCGTGGTCGACGCTCGTCGCAGCGTCTTCGCCGTCGAATCCTGGAAAGACGCTGTCCGTAACTTCCTCCTCCACTCCCTCACGGACGTCATGTCGAACCGGAAGCTCGATGCGGTCGTGCGCGATCGGGAAGCGATTACGTCCCAGATGGTCGAGGCGATCCGGGCGGAGGCCGAAGTCTGGGGGGTTCAGATCGAACAACTTTGGATCCAGGATGTGCGTATCCTGCCCGAGATCGCGAAGCAGTTCTTCGATCGGGTCGCCGCCAAACTCGAAATGGAAAAGGCCCGCATCGAAGAAGAAGGCCGCGTTCAAGTCCAGATGATCCAGGCGGAAACCGAACGGAAGATTTCCGTGCTGAATGCGCAAGCTCGGGCGATGCACCCGCTCGCGGTCGGCCGTGCTTACAGTCGGATTCGTAAAGACGAAAAGGTCATGACCGCGTACGAGGAACTCTATCGCCTCTCTTTGCTCCAACCGAACCGTACGGTGACTTTCATGGGATTCAAACCGGGCGAGATCCGTGCTCTCGATGCGGCGATGATTCCGGACGGCTCCGAAGCGAACGGCGAGCGCCACTCCCTCGTCTCTCGCAACAGCCACAGCTAGAAGCGCCGGATCGAACGGGTGGCGTTTTTTGTCGAAAGGATGAAAACGTCACCCGCTCAGACCTCTTAAGGACTCGGAGCGCCGTCCAGGTGCTTGCCCTTCATTAAATAAAAGGCCTCTCCGAAAAAACGGAGAGGCCTTTTATTTAATAATGGTCGGGACGACTGGATTCGAACCAGCGACCCCTTGCACCCCATGCAAGTGCGCTAGCCAGGCTGCGCTACGTCCCGACCGTCGTGGACGAATGTAAAATCGTTACCCGATCCCTGCGCCGCGAAGCAAGTACACGCTTTCGCTGCGCTGCAGTATCAAGTAAATTTAATAAGGTTTGGATGGCCTCGGAGAGTCCGAAAGAGCTAAACTGTCGGCATGTTGCGCGGACATGAACTTGCTAACTACTTGAAGCAGATTCGGAGAGACTCCGGCCTATCGCAGAAGGAAGTGGCGACGACGCTCGGGTATAAGTCCTCACAGTTCGTCTCCAACTGGGAACGAGGCCTTTCATCCCCCCCTCTGAGTACCCTTCGCCGTTTAGCAGGTCTTTACCGCGTCGGTGAGGAAGAGCTATTTATCCGAATCCGCGACATTGCACTGCGCGAGCTCGAGGCCGAGCTCCGCCGTGAATTTTACCGGGACTGAACCGCGCCGGAATTAAACCGCGAAGCGAGTCGCGACCACTGCTTTCGACGGGACGGCCGCAGATGCCGCCGAAGTCTCATGAACGGCCGGGTTCACAATCTCGTAGTTCGCCGGGTCCTTGAAGACTTCGGCGAGAATCGAGCGGTGAAGATCATGGCCGGCGCGATGGAGCTTAAAGGAGCCGAGGATCTGGATGCCGGCGAGTTTGAAATCACCGAGGGCGTCGAGTGCCTTATGACGAACGAACTCATCAGGATAGCGCAGACCTTCCGGATTCAGCACGAGCGCACTGTCGAGGACGACGGCGTTCTCGAGCGAACCACCCAGCACGAGCCCCATTTTTTTAAGGGCCTCTACGTCGCGTAGGAATCCGAACGTCCGCGCCGCCGCGATTTCGTCGAAGGTCGTTTCGCCCTCGATGAAATGAAACTCCTGGTAGCCAATCGACGGATGATCCCAGTCGATCGAGGCATGAATTTCCAGCGTATCAGAGGGTTCGACCACCGCCCATTTCTCGGCGAGCTTCACTTCCACACGACGTTTAATCGCGAGCGCCATGCGCGGCGCGGATTGCGCGCGAATTCCGACCGAGCGAATCGCTTCGCAGAAAGGGGCTGAGCTCCCATCCAGAATCGGAACTTCGGGACCGTTCACTTCGATTAAAAGATTGTCGATGCCGAATCCATGAAGAGCCGCCATCAAGTGCTCGATGGTGGAAACCGTGACACTACCCTTTCCAAGCGTCGTCGCCATCTGAGTGCTAATGACGTTACGGAAGTTCGCTTCGATCGGGAGCGAGTCGGCGAGATCAAGACGCTGAAAGAGAATTCCTTGGTGGGCGGCGGCCGGCTTCAGCGTCACCACGGCTTCTTTACCAAGATGGAGTCCGATTCCCCGGAGGGTGACGGCCTTCTGAATGGTTTTCTGAGAGTTCATAAATTTACCTTTGTCCGACACCGCTGCACCGCACACTGCAAACGACTTATCCCCTACTAACGCAAGTTCGATGCCGGTTCAGTCCAGAAATCAGACAAATAGTTAAAAATCTTTTATTCGTTAGGTTAATTAATAAATACAAATACTTAACTCACCGCGCTAGGGCCGAGAGCCAGCCTTTGTCGCCGCACGAAAGAACGGCACTCCGCGGTTTTGTGCGATTTGAAACACAGTTCGAGAAGGAAGGAGTGTGTGATTTTTGCAACAGCTATCCGGAGCCGAAGGGTCTAACTCGTACCCTTGGGAATCTCGATGAGTGGGAGCTGACGAACATTCTCGAGGAGCGGCTTTCCCAGGTGCTCGAACGCGATACGACTCGCCATACGCCCGCGCGGAGTCCGCTGGAGAAACCCTTCCTGGATCAGAAAAGGTTCATAAACGTCTTCGAGCGTCTCGCGCTCTTCACCGATTGCGCTGGAAAGGGTATCGATTCCAACCGGTCCGCCATCGAACTTCTCGATGATCGTCAGGAGAAGCTTCCGATCCATGTAATCGAGGCCACGCTCATCGACTTCAAACATTTTCAAAGCGGCGCGCGCCACTTCGCGATCGATCATATTTCGACCCATACGGACTTCCGCATAGTCCCGAACGCGCTTGAGCAGGCGGTTGGCGATACGAGGCGTACCGCGGGACCGGCAGGCGATTTCGTTCGCGCCCGTATCGACCATCGAGATCCCGAGAATTCCCGCTGAACGATTCACGATCTGTTCGAGTTCGTCCGCCGGATAAAAATCGAGTCTCAGCTGGACACCGAAACGATCGCGGAGGGGACTGGAAAGCAGTCCCGTTCGCGTCGTCGCCCCGACCAGAGTGAATTTAGGCAAGTCGATGCTGATCGTTTTCGCGGCAGGGCCCTGGCCGATGATCAGATCGAGTTTAAAATCTTCCATGGCGCTATAGAGCACTTCTTCAAGCGTCTTCTGCAGCCGATGAATCTCGTCGATGAACAGGACGTCGCCCGGTTGGAGATTCGTTAGGATCGCCGCCAGATCGCCCTTCTTTTCGATATTCGGCCCCGTAATCGAATGGAGCTGGGTACCCATTTCCTGCGCGATGATATGCGCGAGTGTCGTTTTGCCGAGGCCCGGAGGTCCCGCAAGGAGACAATGATCGAGGGCATCTCCGCGTCCCTTGGCGGCCTGCAGGAAAAGAGAGAGATTTTCTTTCACCTTAGTCTGGCCCACGTATTCGGAAAGCAGTGTCGGTCGCAGCGATCCCGTCAGGTCTTCCGCCGTATCGATCGCCTGGGCTTCCATCCCCACGACTCGTTCGGAATTCAACCCTTCCGAATTCATGCGTTCCGTTTCGTTCATCAATGCGTTCTCCGCCAAAGCTGGTCGCGTCCGAGGTTAAACCCGTTTCACGACATGATCACTGCAACCCTCGTCGAACTGCTAACGAAGTTCCTTCAACGCCTGCTTTACTACTTGTTCCGTACGAACCGCTTCCGAACTATCGGAATCCTGGATTCGTTTCAAGGTCTGGACGATTTCATTTTCGCGATAACCGAGGCCGACCAGCGCGTCTTTCGCTTCACGGAAGGCGGCCGCCGCGAACGCCGCGGAACCGGGCTTCGCGGACGAAGCGCCGACCGAAGCCGCCGCCATCATCCACTCCGTCGGGAGAAGGCCATTCTCAGCCTTTTTCCTTAATGAATCCCTCAGTTCGACGACCACGCGTTCGGCGGTCTTCTTCCCGATTCCTGGAATTTCGGTCAGGGCAGCCTGATCTTCCTCGAGGATCGCGCGCACGAGCGTCGCGATTTCGACCTTCGACAGAATTCCGAGCGCGCCCTTGGGGCCGATCCCGTTCACCGTAAGCAGAGTCAGGAAAATCTCTTTCTCGTCGCGAGTGACGAAACCGTAAAGATCGAACGCGTCCTCACGAATGTGTGAATGAACGTACAGGGCGATATCCGCGCCCGCATGGAGTTCGGAGTAGCGGTTGCTCGCGGGCAGGGCGACGGAGTACCCAATGCCGCTGCCCGACGGAATGACCACCGCCCGGCCGTCCTGGATTTCGAGAATTTTTCCGTTCAGATATCCGATCACGTTTAATCTCTCTCGCGTGGGATGCGTTTCCGATTTCCCACCAGCTCCGCGGTTAAACCAAGACTTTCAGCGAGGCCCATCCTCTTCTTCGTCTTAGACTGAGTCAAAGTATTTTGGTGTGCTCCGCCCAAAGCTGAATGAGATCCATGAATTCGCGCATGACACACGGCCAAGGCGAGTCCGTCGGACGCATCTGAAGTCGCGAACTCCTGTTGACCAAGGATCATTTCGAGAACTCGCGCGACCTGTTCCTTGTCCGCGCGCCCATGACCGACAATCGCGGCTTTCACTTCCGTCGGAGCATATTCGACGACGTTCAGCCCGAGGATCTTCGCCGTCAGAATCGCTGCACCGCGAGCCTGACCGAGCTTGAGGGCGGACACCGCATTCTTCGCGAAGAAAACTTTTTCGATCGAGAGCGTCGTCGGGCGAAACGATTCGATCACTCGGGTCAGGCCGTGAAAAATTTCGAGTAATCGATCCTCGAGCGGCATCGTCGACTGGCCGGTCGTCGAGGCGATTTTTAACGTGCCATGGGTCACGTGCCGGATTTCATTTCCAGTCACGTCGACGATCCCATATCCCGTGAGTCGGGAACCGGGATCCACACCTAGGATTCGGTACTTCGAAATGATTCGAGGCGAACGCGCCTTCGATTCTGCCGACATTGCTTACGGCAATTTAAGCACGAAGCCAGTACGACTCAAAGCGTCTTATCGTAGATCCGGTGAACTTTCGTGCGTTTACCGCACATCAGCTCCAGCGCTTTGTTCATCGGAAGGTTATCTTCGAGAATCCAGCTCGCTTCTCCCGCGGGATATCCGGCCGCGGGTCCACGCTTGAGATATTCCATGTAGAGCACCGGTCCGAGTCCGAGCTGCTGGTACTTCTTTTTAATGCCGAGAGTGAGGACACGGCAACGGTTGACCGTTTTCTTCTTTCCGGGGCCCTTCAGGTTCCAAAGCAGCTTTAGGAGACCGAAAGGAAGAAGTTTACCGTCCGGAATCTTCTTAAACACCTGATTCACATCGGGAAGCGCGAGTCCGAAAGCGGCGGGTTCTCCGCGAACTTCGACCATGATGAGGAGATTCGGATCGAGAATCGCCTTCATATCTTTTGCCATATGACGAAACTCATCCGGCTGCATCGGGACGAAGCCCCAGTTCGACTCCCAGGCGTCATTGTAAATATCGAGAACGCGCTCGATCTCTTTGTCGAACTCGCTCATGCGGGCCGGTCGGAAAGTCACCTGTCCGCCCTCTTTTAATTTCTCGGCATGGGCGAGCAATCGATCGGAAAACGGCTTACCGCGAGAATCGACAATGTAACTCAGAAGATCCTTCGACTTCGCCAGGCCCCATGCCTCGATAAGCTTCGCGTAATAAGGGGGGTTGTAGGTCGTCATCACGGCCGGAGAATCCTCGTATCCCTCGACCAGAAGTCCGCACTCATGATTCGTCGATGGGTTTACGGGACCGCGCAGCGTCTTCATTCCGCGGCTCTTGCCCCACTTCGCGATCTCATTCAGAAGGGCATCGGCGATCTTCTGATCGTTAAAGGATTCGTAGAATCCGAAGAACACCGTCTGCTCGTTCTGGTGTTTATTGTGATGGTCGTCGATGACACCCACTGCGCGGCCGACGAGTCTATTTCCGTCGAATGCGAGCAGCGGCATCATGTACGCGTGCTTGAAAAATGGATTCTTATCGACGTCGAGCACGTCTCTCACGGCGATCCGGAGCGGCGGAACCCACAGGGGGTCGCCCTTGTAGATCGCCCACGGCAAATCGATAAACTGATCCCAATCGGATTTGGTCTCTACACGTCGTACTTGAATCATTCTTGTTTCTTCGACGAATCCGCCGAATTAAGCAAGAAATCCTATGCTCGAAGACTCGGGACTCGCCCTGGACTAGGCGAACATCGCCGTCGTCGCCGAAGTGGTCGCGCGGGATCCGCGCTTTCCGAAATGTCTCTCGGCGAGCGAATCCATCTGCGCCTTGCGTTCCGGGTTACCAAGAATTCCAAAAGCCTTGCCGAGCTTTTCAAGCACGGTCAGCGCGTAATCGAGATCGGCTTCCGTATGGGTCGCCATATAGCTCGTACGAATCAACGCGCATCCATCCGGCACCGCCGGACGAACAACCGGCGTCGCGAATACGCCGTTTTCGTAAAGCTTCTGGGTGAATGCCAGCGCCGTCATATCATCCCCGATCAGCAGCGGGATAATGGGGGTCTGGGAACCGAGGGTGTAGTACCCCATCCGATTCAGTTCATTCGACATCTTGAGCGCGTTCTTGCGGAGATTCTCCAGATGATGCGGTTCCTCCTGCACGATGCGCATGCATTCGAGAACCGTGGCCGCCGCCGCCGGAGGCATCGCGGCCGTGAACATGAAGTGACGGGCGTTGTGCTTAATGTAATCGATGACATCCTTGCTTCCGGCGACATAACCGCCCACCGAAGCGAAGGACTTCGAGAAAGTTCCCATGACGATGTCGGCGCTGTTCGGAGCGTCAAAATGGAATTCCGTGCCCTGGCCCTTGGGTCCGAGCACGCCGACCGCGTGAGCGTCGTCGACATAGGTGCGGCAGTTGTATTTCTTCGCCAGGGCGACGATTTCCGGAAGTTTCAAAATATCGCCGGACATCGAGAAAACTCCGTCCGCGACAATGAGCGCACCTTCAAAGCGATGGCGATGCTCCTTCAGTTTGGCTTCGAGATCAGCCGGGTCGTTGTGACGGAAGACGATCGTTTCCCCGGCCGCCGAGCGGGTTCCTTCGATAATGGAGGCGTGATTTTCTTGGTCCGAAAAGATCACATCCTTCTTCCCGACCAGGCAAGAAAGCGCGCCCTGATTCGACTGGAAACCAGTCGCGAAAACGAGCGCCGCTTCTTTCTGGGTATAGCGGGCCAGTTTCTCTTCGAGCTCTTCGTGGAGCACGGAATTTCCGTTCAGAAAGCGCGAACCGGTGAATCCCGTGCCGAATCGGTCAATCGCCACTTTTGCCGCTTCGATCACGCGTGGGTCGTGGGTGAGTCCGAGATAGTTGTTTGAACCGATCATGACCCGTTTTTTGCCATGGGTAACGACGTTCCCGCCGGTCGTCTCTTCGATGGGACGAAAGAAGCAATAGAGGCCCGCGGCCTGAATTTTCTTTGCGACATCGTAGGTCGCGCATTTGGTGAAGAGATCTTGGTTCGGATTCATCGGAGACGACATATGGACTCCTAACGCGATTCGTTAGTTTCAATCTGGGTGTAAAGGCTCGATCTTCAGAATTAGCATTCTGTGCAACAGGGGGTCAAAGGAAAATCCCCAGTTTCCGAGTGTTTAAGTCCACTGTGCGTAAAAGTTTCCACACCTTTTTCTTCTCAAGTTCTTGTAATTTTTTCCGATACGGTAACCGGTGGGTACTGCCCTTCGCGCCTCAGTGCGAATTAAGTGACCGAAAAGACAGGTTTTATATGATTCCGAAGATCGCTTCCGCACTTGCGCGAATTCTCGAGCCGATCAAGCCCATCGAGCGTCCGGGTCAATCTATTACGTTGAGTAAGTCGGCGGATAGTTCGGAGGGTGGCTATAGCCCTCCGGGTCATCAAGGTGATTCCGAGGACCCTGCCGCCTCTTCGCTCGAAGAGATAGAGGAAGGCGATTCGCTCGAACCAAAACTCATCGCCGGAAAGAAAGCCGAACTCTCGCCTTCACTCCCCCTCCAACCGGGACTCACCCAAGTCATTCTCGATCTCGCTGCACACCGCGCCGAAAAGTCCGCGGGGTCCGCGGTCCAGTCTTATGAAACCGGCGCGAAAGAGCAGAAGAAGAACGCGCGCCTCCCTAAAGGGTCGATGCTCGACAAAAAAGTCGGCTGATCGCTCGGACCTTTCGTTCTACGCGAATCGGCCGTGCAACTTCTCTCCACCCAGAAGATGGAGATGGAGATGGAAGACGGTCTGTCCGCCAAGTTCACCCGTGTTCAGTACGGAGCGAAAGCCTGCGGGATACATCCCGTTCTCCCGAACGAAGCGGTTCGCGGCGGAAAAAAGGTCCGCGGCCACTTCCCTCCCCGCCTCTTCGTCCGAGAAAGCTTCCGCGATATTCTCGACATGCTTCTTCGGGATGACGAGGAAATGCTCCTTCGCCTGCGGCTGGATATCCCGAATGATGATCGTATTTTCGTCTTCGAATACGCGCGACGAAGGGATCTTTCCGTCGACGATTTTACAGAACAGGCAGTCCATCAGTCGGACTCCTTCATACGTTCGATCTGAGCCCCGAGTGAGCGGAGTTTCTCTTCCATTTTCTCGTATCCACGGTCGAGGTGGTAAATCCGGCTGACGACCGTTTCACCTTCCGCACAGAGCCCGCCCATGACGAGGCTCGCGCTGGCCCGAAGATCGGTTGCCATGAGGGGCGCGCCGATCAACCGACGGGTTCCCTTCACGAGCACCGAGTTTCCTCGCACGGTAAGATCGGCGCCGAGGCGAGCGAGCTCCGGAACATGCATGAAACGGTTTTCGAAGATGGTTTCGGTGATGAGCGACGGACCGTCGGCGACGCACATCGCGGCCATGAATTGGGCCTGCATATCGGTAGGAAATCCCGGGAAAGGCTGGGTCGTTACGTCGGTTCCCTTGCCGGTTTGGGTCGCTTCGAGCGTAATGGCTTCCGGATCACGCGTAATTTTCGCGCCGGCCTCTTCGAACTTCTGGAGGACGGACTCGAGGTGCATCGGTGGGAGGCCCTCGACGCGAACCTTTCCTCGCGTCGCGAGGGCCGCGGCGAGGAAAGTCCCCGCCTCGATCCGGTCGCAGACCACTTTGTGGTTCGCGCCGCTCAGCGAGTTCACTCCCTGAATGCGGATCATTTCCGTACCTTCTCCTTCGAGCTTCGCACCCATCGAACGAAGCGAAACCGCCAGATCGACGATTTCCGGCTCTTTCGCGCAATTCTCCAGGAGGGTCTCGCCCTCGGCGAGAACCGCCGCCATCATCGCGTTTTCGGTCGCGCCGACGGACGGAAATTCGAAAGCCACGCGATTTCCTTTCAGGCGTTTCGCTTCCGCGATCACATACCCGCCTTCGAGCGTAATCTTGGCGCCGAGTTTTTCGAGAGCCTTCAGGTGGAAGTCGATCGGGCGCGCACCGATCGCGCATCCGCCCGGAAGACTGACTTTCGCCCTTCCTTCGCGCGCAAGCAGCGGGCCGAGCACCAGGACCGAGGCCCGCATTTTCCGAACAAGGTCGTAAGGGGCATCGACCGTCATGATCTTCGAAGCATCGAGCGTGAGAACTCCCTTCTCGAATGTGCTGGCGAGTCCGAGGTGGTTCAGCACGAGCTCAGTGGTCTTGATGTCCTGGAGGGCCGGCACCCGTTCAAAGCGGCTTTTTCCGCCTCCCAGGATCGCGGAAATCAGAATCGGCAGCGCCGCGTTCTTCGCTCCGCTGACCTGGACGGTTCCTTCGAGACGTTTGCCACCTTGAATGCGTAATTTATCCATTAGTTTAAAACCGAGATCCCTTTCCATTCCGCGCGCAAGACGCGGGGCCGATCCGTGAGATCACGGTAGCCATCTACTTTCCAGTTCGCTCCGAAGAGAGAGCCGATGCGATCGATTCGCTCATGAGGACATTCCAAGAACACGTATCCCGAGGGCCGCAAGTAAGCCTCCGCCCCTTCGATGATTTTTCGGTAAAAATAAAGCGGATCCCCTTCGGGCGCGAAGAGCGCGCTCTTCGGTTCATGCTGGAGCACGTCGTCGTCCGCCTCGGCCGGACTCGCCAAGTAAGGTGGATTGCTGATGATGAAATCGGCGCGACCCCCTCTCAGCCAGGATGCGTCTTCGAGCGGTTCGTAGATATCCGTGCCCGCGGTCGCGCGACGTAGATCGAGACGGTCCCCGTAATCAGCTCCGAGAATTTTCTCGGCATTGCGCGCCGAAAGCTCGAGGGCCCCTTCGACCGCGTCGGTCCCAATCATGAGCAGGGTCGGAAAAAGCTTCAGGAGTTCGATGGACACGCATCCCGAACCGACGCCGATTTCTATCCCGAGCTTCGGCTGTTGGATCTGACGCTTGAATGTCTGCGTCGCCTCGTAGACAAGGATCTCCGTCTCGGGCCGCGGAATTAAAGTCGAGGGATTCACCTCGTACTCGTGATTCAGAAAATACTGATAACCGAGCAGATACTGGAGCGGCTCACCATGGGCACGCCGATTCGCCATGACGACGAGAAGTTTCCCCGCTTCTTCAGGGAAAAAATCCATGACCCGAACATAGAGATCATTCCGCCCGAAAGTTCTCCCACGTCCGGTCGCTTTCCGAAACGCGCCGATGACGAGCTGTTCGGATTCCGTTTCCACGGCTCCCCGTTCGACGATGCGGGGCGAGGTGCCGAGGATCGCCGCGGACATTTTCAGCGCGTCGTCGAAAGTGCTCGGCAACGGATGGGAACTCATGCGCCGCCGCCGTAACCGGCTTCCTTCAGCGCTTCCATCTGGTAGTGGCGCTGGAGGGCGTCGATGACCTCTTCGATCCGGCCTTCCATGAAGTCGGGAAGTTGGTGGATCGTGAGTCCGATCCGGTGATCGGTCAGACGGCCTTGCGGAAAATTATAGGTCCGGATGCGTTCCGATCGGTCGCCGGTTCCGACCATGTTCTTCCGGATGTCAGAATGTTCTTTAGCCGCTTTCGCCTCGGCGTGATCGAGCATGCGAGAGAGGAGAATCTTCATCGCTTTGGCTTTGTTCTTCAGCTGGGATCGCTCGTCCTGACAGACTACGACGAGACCCGATGGGATATGCGTGATCCGTACCGCCGAGTCGGTCGTGTTCACTCCTTGCCCCCCCGCGCCGCCCGAACGGAATACGTCGATCCGCAGGTCGGTGGGATTAATGCTGACGTCGACTTCTTCGGCTTCGGGTAAAATCGCGACGGTGACGGTCGAGGTATGGACGCGACCCTGGGTTTCCGTCGCGGGGACACGCTGCACGCGATGGACTCCGGCCTCGTATTTCAGGCGCGAATAGACGCGCTGGCCCGTTACCATCGCGATCACTTCTTTGTATCCACCGACGCCGGTGCCGCTCGTCGACATGAGTTCCATGCGCCAGCCTTGCTTCGCGGCGAAACGTTCGTACATCCGATAAATTTCGCCCGCAAACAGCGCCGCCTCGTCGCCGCCTGCTCCGGCGCGGACTTCGAGGAGAATGTTTTTCTCATCGTTGGGATCTTTCGGCAAAAGCAGAAGTTGCAGTCCTTCGGTCACCGCCGAGAGCTCGGGCTCGATCCGTTTGATCTCTTCCTTCGCCATGCTCGACATTTCGGCATCGGAATCGAAGATGAGTTCCTTGTTTGAGGCCAGTTCCGCTTTCAGACTCCGATAACGACGATACTCGACGACAATTTCGCCCAAACTCGCGTGTTCACGCGAAAGCTTCCGAAATTCATCCGGACGATCGGCGAGGGCCGGGTCTCCGAGCCTCGCTTCGACCTCCATGTACCTGGCTTCGACTGCTTCGAGCTTATCGAACACTTCGCTCTACCTTCCGCTTCGCTTCTGCTTAGCCGCTCATCCCTTTGATGAACTCGTCGTTGCTCTTGGAGTTCTGCACCTTTTCGAGCAGGAACTCCATGGCGTCGAGCGTATTCATCGGATGGAGAACTTTGCGCAGGATCCAGAGACGATTCAGAATGTCTTTCGGCAAAAGCAGCTCTTCTTTCCGCGTCGCCGACTTGTTGATGTCGAGACATGGGAAGATCCGCTTTTCCATGAGCTTGCGGTCGAGATGGATCTCGGAGTTGCCCGTTCCCTTGAACTCTTCGAAAATGACTTCGTCCATGCGGGACCCGGTTTCGACGAGCGCCGTCGCGATGATCGTGAGCGATCCGCCCTCTTCGACGTTTCGGGCCGCTCCGAAGAATCGCTTCGGCTTATGGAGCGCGTTCGAATCCACACCCCCGGAAAGAATCTTTCCGGAAGGCGGTACGACCGCGTTGTACGCACGCGCAAGCCGCGTGATCGAATCGAGGAGAATGACGACGTCGTATTTGTTTTCGACCAGGCGCTTCGCCTTCTCGATGACCATTTCGGCGACCTGGACGTGCCGGGAAGCTTGTTCGTCGAACGTCGAAGAGACGACCTCGCCCTTCACCGAGCGCTGCATGTCCGTCACTTCTTCAGGACGCTCGTCGATGAGCAGCACGATGAGCTTGATCTCGGGATGATTGGTCGTGATGGCGTTCGCGATATCCTGCATGAGCACGGTCTTACCCGCGCGCGGAGGGGCGACGATCAGACATCGCTGACCCTTGCCCAGCGGCACCATCATGTCGATGATCCGCGTGCTGTGGTTGTTCTGCTGATATTCGAGCTTGATGCGCTCGTCAGGATAGAGCGGGGTCAAGTTATCGAACAGGACCTTTTCCGCGTTCACTTCCGGGGCCTGAAAATTTACCTGCTCCACCTTAAGGAGAGCGAAGTAGCGTTCCCCTTCTTTCGGCGCGCGGACCGAACCGCTCACCGTGTCGCCGGTCCGAAGTCCGAAACGACGGATTTGCGACGGGGAAACATAGACGTCGTCCGGGCCCGGAAGATAGTTATAGTCGGGCGCGCGAAGGAAGCCGAATCCGTCCGGGAGGCATTCGAGCACGCCGTCGGCATAGATGTGCTCGTCTTTTTCGGCCTTCTTCTGGAGGACCGCGAAGATGAGATCCTGCTTCCTCAGCCCGGCGGCGTTCTCGATTCCCAGTTCTTTAGCGATATCGACGAGGTCATTGATCTTCTTTTCTTTTAATTCTCGAAGGTGCATGAGTTCCTCTGCTGGAAAATGCGAACGGCGGGACGGTTTTTAGTTGGGGTGGTTTAAGTGGTAATGCAGGCAGGTTTGGGGGAATTCGATCGGCGCGAACGGATTGCGCGCCCGACCGATGGTCCAGTGAAGTTACGGATTTCCTAAGCCTACTCGCTTCGTCGAAAGTTTCAACGGGTAGTTCTCGGCCGTCCCGGTCCAAAAACGTCGTTTTTACCGCGATTAACTCGGCAAGTCAGGCCATGAATCCAGTTAACATCCTGAAATATGAGCCCAGCTTCGAGTTCGACCAAGGTTACGATCGCCGTCACGCTTCTGATTGCGATCGCGCTCGTTTTTGTCGGAGTCGGCTTTTTCTTTCGCACGGCCCTCCAGGCCTATCAGCCGCGAAATACTGAAAGCGTCCTGATCGAAGTCGTCAAAGGGCAGTCTCCCCCGTCGATCGCCCGGCAGCTCGAAGCGATGCAGATCGTCCGGAGTCAGAAAATCTTTCTCTATTATGGAAAGCTCCGCGGCAGCTGGGCCTCGGTAAAGGCGGGCGAATACGAGCTTTCTCCGGCGATGACCCCCTCCCAGATTTTCGACATCCTTTCTTCGGGCATCAGCGTCGCCCGGCCCTTCCTCATTCGCGAAGGGGAGAATAGCTACGAGATCGCCGCGGCGATCGAAGCCAAAGGGTTCGGGTCCCGGGAGCAGTTTCTCAAGCTCGTGAGGGATCCCGAATTCATCGCGAGCCTCGGTCTGGATCCGGCGCCGAAATCCCTGGAAGGTTTTCTTTTCCCCGACACCTACCTCCTCCCTCGCAAGACGACCTCCGCGGAGGCGTTGCGCGCGATGGTGAAACGTTTCCAATCCGCCTGGGGCGCGGATCAGGAGAATCGGGCTCGTGAACTGAAAATGACCCGTGATCAGGTGCTGACCCTCGCCTCCATCGTCGAAAAAGAAACGGGGGCGCCCGAAGAGCGCGCGATCATCGCGGGAGTATTCCATAACCGTCTGGCGAAACGGATGAAACTCCAGAGCGATCCCACTTCGATCTACGGAATCTGGAGCCGTTATCGCGGAAACATTCGGAAGTCCGATCTGCTCGACGCGAATCCGTACAACACTTACCACATCCCCGGACTGCCGATCGGTCCCATTTCCAACCCGGGCGCGGACGCTATTCGCGCCACGCTCTACCCCGCGTCCCATAATTATCTGTATTTCGTCTCGCGGAATGACGGCACCCACGTCTTTACTCCGACCTATGAAGACCACGCTCGAGCGGTCGCTCAGTTCCAGCTCGATCGGCGCGCGCGCGAAGGAAAGAGCTGGCGAGATCTGAAAACTCGCCCCGGGTCCCCTCCCTCGCCGGCCCCTGCCGGAACTTCGTCTCTCAGCCCGAAGAAGCCCGCCGCCAAAGCAACCGCGCGCCCGTAATGACCATCGCGAGGTGAATCCAAAGAAACGGACTCGCCGATTCCATCCAGGCCGATGCGAAAGGCGGGAGCAATCCTCCCCCCGCGAGCGAAAATCCCAGGACGCCGTAAATCGACGCCCACTTTGCTCGTTCGTCGGCGCCAGGGAGCGCCTGGACTCGTGCAAAAACCGCCGCGAGCATCGGGAGACCGAGGACAAAATAGGATTTCCAGATCAGGTGCGCCGGAACGAAACTGAGCGCGAGGACAAAGAGGCCGGCTTCGAAGCCGCCGGATTGACCAAAACGAAACCCTCTCCAAACGAAACGAAAAACTCCGGCGGCAGTCGCAACGAAGAAAATGAAGGCCAGGAACGAAAGCGTTTCAAGCCCCGGCGCCGCGTAAAATTTCCCCGTCCCGAGTTGGAGCGTTTGACCGCCGAGTCGGAGAGAGTGAAATGGCTCGGCCGCCACCCACCGCACGAGAAATGCCATGAACGACTGGTTATGGGTTTCCGTCGGCAAACCTTTGCGCGAGAGGGCCGCGAACCATTCCCGTTCGAGGCCCCCGAGGGGATAGGCGTGAAAAAGATAGGGAAGCCCCAGCACGCAAAGGACCCCGAGAAAAAAAGCGACCGCGATTTCCAGGGAAGGCCGGCGATCCCCCTCGGCGCCACGACACAGTCCCCACACGGGAAAGAGAAAGAGGGCGAGCGGATAAATTTTCGTCACTGCGGCAACCGAAAAAAGGAACCAGCTTATCCGCAACCCATTTCGGCGCGAAGCTTCGTGTCGATGGGACCATTCCGAAATCGCCCAGACGGCCGCGGCGAGAATCCATAGGTTCACCTGTCCGTAGCGCAAATCGATCGCGAGCGCGCGGAAAGAAAATATTCCGGCGAACAGAACGGCCACCGCCCCGTAGCGTCGGGAAAGGTGCCGAAACATCCCCGCGAGCGCGGCCAGTGTTCCGGCCAGCCAAAGGCCGAGCGCGGCCGAAACGGGAAGCGCCGAGAGCGGCGCGATCAGGAGTGCGAATCCGGGCGCGTAGAGGTAACGATCAGGCCCATCGGTATAAAGAAGGTCCCAACGGCCCGCTAGGACGAGTTTCCCCGCATGATGAAAAACGCGAAAGTCCTGACCGCCGCGGAGATACCCGCGGAGGGCGGCCCAGCCGAGTGCAAGCGCGAGGAGAGCCCATAGCAGTTGGACTAGGCGTAAGCGCATGCTTGGGCCTGCATCCGCGGATAGGGATCGAGGAAAGGGAAACAAGGGCTGCGATAACTTCGCTCGAGATCCAGGAGCCAGAGCTTGAAGCGAAGTTCCAAATCCGATGGGTTATCGGTACCCATGAATCCGCCGATCGATTTATCGGAGACGACGCGGTGGCAAGGGATCAGAATCGGAAACGGATTTTTTTTCAGCGCCTGACCCACGGCGCGGGCGGCGAGCGGGCTACCCATTTTCTTCGCGACCCAAGAATAGGTTCGCGTTTCCCCGTGCGGAATGGCCAGGGCCGCCTGATAAACTCCACGCGCGAATTCCGCCAGGTGGGCCGCATCGAGCAAATCCCAGTGCAACGGCAGGAGTGGCGCTCCGTCGCGAAGATAGCCCTGCAGGTCGCGCAGCAGAGCGGCGACTCCATAAGGGGGTTGGACGTCGTCGGCCAGAATCGGGGCGATCGTTTCTTCGTTCACGCCGATTCGGCTCAATCGCCCCGCTTCATTCCAGTAGAAGTCGAAGTGGATCGTCACGTCGCGCGAAGTGGCGTCGGCTTCCGCGAATGTTTTTACGCGAGGGATCGTATTTTCGATTCGAAATCGGTTCGCCATGTTTTTCCGAAAATTTGAGCGATCTTGTCTTGGATTACAACGCTTTCTTTTCCGAACGGGTATCTGAGTTTTTCTTTATGGCTGGTTGTGACAACGGACCACGCCAACTCGGTGCGAAAAACCTTAATATTTTCGCTTGCTTAAGCCACTCTCGATCTGTAAGTTCCGCGCACTTCAAACATGGGATCATACGTCGTTCTAGCTCGAAAGTGGCGCCCCGCTCAGTTCTCCGACATCGGAGGCCAGGGCCCGGTTGTGCGGACGATGATGAATGCGATCCAGTCAGAACGCATCCACCACGCGTATCTCCTGACCGGTTCCCGCGGAATCGGCAAGACTTCGATTGCCAGGATTTTCGCGAAAGCGGTCCGCTGCCCGAACGCGAAGTGGGACGGGACCTGGCTGAAAAGCTGCGGTGAGTGCTCGAGCTGTCGAGAGATCGCGTCGGGCAATTCGGTGGATGTCATCGAAATCGACGGGGCCTCGAACAATGGCGTCGATTCCGTTCGCGAGATCCGCGAAAGCGCGAAGTTCATGCCTTCGTCGGGTTCTCGAAAAATCTACATCATCGACGAAGTCCACATGCTAACGACGCCGGCGTTCAACGCGCTCCTGAAAACCCTCGAAGAACCGCCTGAACACGTCGTCTTTATCCTAGCGACGACCGAACCGCATAAGATCCCGGGTACCATCCTTTCCCGCTGCCAGCGCTTCGATCTCAAGCGCTTCACCGTCGCGCAGGTCGCGACCCGCCTCGAGGAAGTGGCCCGCGGAGAATCACTCGAGATTGAAACGGGCGCCCTTTCCCTGCTCGCCCGCGCCGCCGACGGTTCAATGCGTGATGCGCTTTCGCTTCTCGACCAGGTCATCGCCTTCGCGGGGAAGAAGATCTCGGCCACTGCCGTTCGCGAGAGCGTCGGACTCATCGAAGGGCCGACTCTCCTCGGAATCCTGCGCGGAATCTTCGCGCGCGATCCAAAAGCGGCCATCGAACGCGTGAACGAAGCCTATCGGGCCGGTCACGACCTCAAACTCCTGACGAAAAATATCCTCGAATATCTTCACGCCGCGATTCTGACGAAGATCGGCCTCGATTCGACCGGGCTGGAGCTCGATCCGGAGGAAATGAAAGAGCTCGCGAAAATCGCCGAGCATCGGCAACTCGAGGAAATCGAACTCTTTTTCCAAGCTTTCCAAAACGGAGTCGAATGGATCGCCCGTTCCCCACAACCGAAGCTCGTCCTCGAAGTTCTGATCGTGAAGTGCGCAACGGCGGAGGCGCTGTTCTCCGTGAATGCCGGCGGCCCTGCGGGTTCCTCGGGCGGCGGCGGATCGCCGAAGAAATCCACCCCATCGAACTCTGCGGGCCAGAGAACCCCGTCGACCGGCCCCGCCGCACTCGCCGCGCCAACTCCCTCTACGGAATCCGCGCCGAGCGCGTCTTCTGCGCAGATGGCGAAAGCGCCGGCTCCAGTCGTAAACGCCACGGTCGCTCCGACGAAAACCGCCGCTCCGACATCCGTGGGCGCCCTGCCGAAAGCTTCTCTCCTTTTCACGGGGTCCTCGCCGATCGCCATGAAGCAGAACTCCGTCGCGGAGATCGCCAGCAAGCTCGTCGGCGCAGCGCCTACGGGTGCGAGCGTCGCTCCGAGCGGCCCGAGGACGTTCGAAGGATTCATTGCACATGTCCGGACCTCGCGTCCCGCGATCGCGAACGCGCTCGAGAACGCCGTTTGCGACAAATTCCCGGCAGGCAGCGAGGAAGATTTCGTCGTCTGCTTTTCCCCCAGCGAAGCGAACCTTTACCAAGCCATGCTTTCCAGCATCGCTTCGATGGCGGAACTCCAACGCCTCACCCAGGAATATTTTGGGGTCGCGAAACGCGTCCTCGTCGAAGTGAAAGAGACCGGCGAAACTAGCCTCGCGGAGAAGCGCGAGAAAGATTTCGCCAATCGAGAGAAACTGGCCAAGGATGCGGTCGCCAATCACCCCATCATCGCCGAAGCCCGCGCACTTTTCGGCGGGGAGCTTGGACCGATTGAATTCACTTCGAACGGCCCGAACGAAGGAGACCGCCAATGACCCACTCCGGGATCGGTTCCGAATCGACCAAGAGTTCGCTCGACCCGGTTTCCCGGCTGATCTTCGAACTCTCGAAGCTTCCCGGCATCGGTGAGAAGACCGCGACTCGCCTGGCTTATTTCATCCTGAAACAAGATGCTGCGTATGCCGTCGCCTTGTCGGAAGCGCTCATCTCCGCGAAACAAAAGGTCGGGCTTTGTTCCACCTGCTTTACCTTCACCGATTCCGATCCCTGCCGGATCTGCGCCGATACCCAGCGGGATCGCGCCTTTATCTGCGTAATCGAGCGTCCGGCGGATATGAATTCCATCGAACGAACGGGAAGTTTCCGCGGCGTTTACCATGTCCTGCATGGCGCCCTTTCCCCGCTCGACGGAGTGGGGCCGGACGAACTAAAAATCCGCGAGTTGATGGAACGTTTGCGTGCCGCGACCTCGCCGATTCGCGAGGTGATCCTCGCGATGAACCCGAGCGTCGAGGGGGATGCGACCGCGCTCTATCTGACGAGACTCCTGCGTCCGCTTGGTGTACGAGTCACGCAGCTTGCCCACGGAATTCCGATGGGCGGACAACTCGAATACACGGACCGCCAGACCATCGGAAAAGCGATCGAAAACCGGATGGAGATGCGCTAACCCGTGAGTTTCATCAACCGTTCCACCAAGGAAGTGAACTGCAAGATCGTCTACGTCGGCGCCGGACTCTCCGGAAAGACGACGAACGTTCAATATATCTACGAGCAGACCGCCCAAGATCTGCGCGGGAAATTTTTCGCGGGAAATTCCGAAAATGAACGGACTCTTTTTTTCGACTTTCTACCGCTCGGAGTGGGTGATGTCCGCGGATATAAAACGCGATTTCATCTCTATACGATTCCCGGCCAGACCTTTTACGAAATTTCGCAACAGTTCATCCTGAAAGCCGTCGATGGCGTCGTCTTCGTCGTCGACAGCCAGGCCGAACGTATGGAAGCGAATATCGAAAGTTACGAAATTTTGACTCGGAATCTGGAACGACAGGGTTACGACCCGAACAAACTCCCGCTTGTATTTCAGTACAACAAACGGGATTTGCCGAGCGCGCTTCCGGTGAAAGAGCTCGAACAAACCTTCAACCCCGGCCGTAAACCGTCTTTTGAAGCGGTTGCCAGCCGGGGCGACGGAGTAATGGAAACGCTACAGTCGGTAACCCAATGGGTGATCCGAGAACTCAAGGGGGGAGAAAAGCCATGAGAAAAGAAACCATGAATCGCTTTAAGAAGATGTTCATTGCGGAGAAAAGGAAGTTGCTCTTCAATGATAAGATTCTTCGCGAAGACTTCAGCGTGAACGCCGATGATCGGTTCGATGAGATCGACCAGGCGACGACGGACGTCGAGCAATCCATGCGAATGCGCCTCTGCAATCGCGAGACGCTTTATCTGAAAAAGGTTGAAGAAGCTCTCCGACGAATCGAGGACGGCACGTTCGGGGCGTGCGAGTCGTGCGAGGAAGACATCGGGTTGAAGCGGCTCGAAGCTCGACCCACGGCTACGCTCTGTGTTTCGTGTAAAGAGGAGCAGGAACGCCGGGAGGTCCATACCGCGGCCGGACTGGCCCATAAGTCGATGGGCGAAACCTTCTCGAAGCGGATGGCTTAAAAGAATTAACGGTTTTTCTATCTGACTTCATGCCGTTTTAATCGGCGGGAAGTATGGTTGGATCACGAACAACGAGACCTTTAAAAAGTCTCGAAATGTTCATTAAGGGCCCTAACTGCCTCGGTAGTTATGGGCCCTTCTTTTTTCGGGAGAATGTATGGAGTTCATCAGCGATAGTCTTCCGCAATTTTATACCGATTCCGCCGTAGGCGGTCGGGATCTTCCCGCGGTGGGGAATTCGTCCGAACCTTTGATCCTCGTCCACGGCTTTCCGCATACGCATGAGTTCTGGAAATCCCAGGTTTCCGAGCTTTCCAAGCACCTGCGAGTCGTGACCTACGATCTCCGTGGCTTCGGCGCGAGCGCGGGAAACGACGGACCGTTGCTCATCGATTTCCTCGCCGATGACTTGATCGCCCTGATGAACCATTTAGACGTCGAGCGAGCGCATGTTTGCGGTTTGTCGATGGGAGGATACGTCGTCCTGCGGGCGGTGGAACGCTACCCCACCCGTTTTCGGTCGCTTATACTCTGCGATACCGCAAGCAAGGCCGATACGAACACGGCCAAAGAAAAGCGCGCCAAACAGATTCGGCAGCTCCGGACCGAGGGTCTCCTGGCCTTCGTCGAAGCCTATAGCGACGGCGTGCTCACGCCGGAGACCCTCATCGATCACCCGGAAAAACTTCCTGAATTCCAGGGCATGATCTTGCAGAATTCGGCGAAGACGATCGCCAATGGGCTCGTCGCGATGGCCGCACGGACCGATTCATCCGACACTTTGGGGCGAATCAGCGTTCCCACGCTGCTCGTCGTCGGCGAAAGAGACTCGGTGACTCCCGTTTCAGTTGCCCAAGAGATGCAATCGGCGATCCGGGGTTCACGGCTTGAGATCATCCCCCGGGTAGGTCATCTGTCGAGTTTCGAGGCTCCTGAAATCTTCAATTCGAAGCTTTTGCATTTCCTCACTGGTGCCGACGCTCGTTAAGTCCCCGATTTTTCAGGGCGGGACACCCTCATCGACCGGGTTCGTACGAACGCAAGGAACACGCTTTGACGCATCGCCCAATCGGTGGTATTGCCCCCTCTATTATTATTCGTTGTTCGCAGAGCGAACGGGGGGTTTACGCATGTCCAAGCTTGTTTCCAGTCTTTCCGGTTGGGTGGTTCTTCCGCTGGTTTTTTTGGGCGGGAACGTCGCCTCGGCCTGCACGCTCGACGGCCGCGAAGGTTTCATCCTCGGCGCGAACCAAACGCTTACGGTGAGCGAGGACCCGGTGAATGACGTCACCGAAGCTCAGTTCCTCGCTGCCATCGATAAGGTCCGCAAAATTTACACTCCCGTTTTCGCGAAGAAGGGACAGAAGCTCGAGATCATTCCGAAGTGGAACGACAAAACCGTAAACGCCTTCGCTCGTCGCATCGGTGATGTCGCGGAAGTCCAGATGTTCGGAGGACTCGCCCAGCACGAGAAGATGACGATCGACGGATTCATGCTCGTGATTTGTCACGAAACCGGTCACCACCTCGCCGGCGCACCGATGAGCACGCTGGGCAACATCGCCGGCTACGGTATTCCTCGGTGGATGGCGAACGAAGGCCAGTCGGATTATTTCGCGACGACGAAATGCGCGCGGGAAGTCTGGAAGGACGAAGACAATGCCGCCATCGTCGAAAAAATGAACGTCCCTTCCGTGGTGACTGAACGCTGCCAGAAGGGTTTCGACAAGAGCGAAGACATCAACTTATGCAAACGCTCCGCGATGGCGGGCCTCGCTCTGGCGAATACCCTCGGCTCGATGAACGATTTACCGACCTCTTCGTTCGAAACTCCTGACCCGCAGATTGCGAAGTATACGAAGAGCTCGCACCCGCAGGCCCAGTGCCGACTGGATACCTACTTCGCCGGCGCGGTTTGTGGGGCTTCGAAAGATGTCGCCTTCACGAACAACGATCCGACGATCGGAGCCTGCGCGCAGGAAAAGGGAGCCGTCCTCGGCGTGCGCCCGCTTTGCTGGTATACGCTCTTCGATCCCGCCGCTCCGGCTTCGAAATGGCCGCAGATCAGCCGGAACGGTATCCCGAATCCGAACGGTAAGCAGGAAGCGATGAACTGATTTCGTTTCGAACCTCGAAAATATGAAGGCCCGAGCGTCGTCCCTTACGCTCGGGCCTTCTTTTTTCTCGCGCCTGCGGTGAGTGCCGGCCCGAAGGCCGACCGCGGCAGCGATGTTCGCGATCATATAAAACTCTGCCCCAACGTCCCCTTTGTGAGCAGTATCCGTATGATCGACGCCTCAATCCTTCCTTGAACGCGGAGTTTTTCACATCCTTGTGGGTCTACCCGTCATCCTTAACGGACAGACCTTGAGCGGTGGGGAGGACGGACAGAATCCGTCCTCCCGTACTCGAGCGATCGATCCTTAAGCGAACTTGACGGTGCGTCCGAGACTCTTCGGCTTGTGGCCGTCGATATGGAGCTTCTCGATTCGCTCTTCCGACTCTTTACACGATACGCAGAGCGTGGTGGTCGGCCGGGCCTCGAGGCGTTTCATCTCGATATCCTCTTCGCACTTCTCGCAGCTGCCGAACGTACCCGATTCGATCCGTTCCAGCGCCTCGTTGATCTTCTTGAGGTACATCGCTTCGCGGTTGCGAAGACGCATGCGCATCTGGTTGTCGATCTCGAAAGAGGTGAAATCGGCTTCGTCCATCAGATCGTCGGACTGCACGGTGAATTGTTCATTCACTACGCTGCCGCTGAACAAGAGACGGTTCTTTTCGGTTTCGAATAGGGTCTTAAACTTGGTTTGAAACTCTGGGGTGCGGTTCATGGGGGGCTCCTTCTGATTTCTCTATCGACCACTCGGATTTCGAGACGGAAAATCCTTTTCCGTTTCTTTCCGGTTTTCCGGATGATTTCCGAGTGCGGTTTTCCTTATCCTGAATCGATGAGAGAAGACGGCATTCCTTGCCTGTGTTTTGGGTGTCCAACTTCGACGAGCGGTTTTCGATTTCTGGTTTCCGAATCTCAGTTACGCTTTTTCACGGCGTAATACTGATATGCGGGGTTTTGAAACGAGTACCGGGCTGCGGGACCAAACACAGACCAGAACAGAGCGGATGCAGAGTGACGGTAAGCTGCGTAGAAAGGAGCGGCCTTTGCTGCAGCGGCGGCTTTCGCCTTCACTGCCTGATTCGCCTTTGTGGATTCGATGATGATTTGCATTTTCATACGATTCCCATCCTTTCTAGAGAGGGGTTGTTTTCCCTCTCACAGCCTCCGATCCCTAATATTGCGAAGGGTATG
>CAZIAL010000042.1:0-27867 GCA_964536965.1 uncultured Bacteriovoracaceae bacterium | reverse complement strand
GGCCGCCCAGCCGAGCAGGGCGATTCCAGTCAGAGTGAGAAAGAGGGGATAAAGAGCCGCACGGAGTTTAGACACCCCCCTCATATACTAAAAGCAACGCGATGCGTCAATCCAACGACGCGTTTTTCTGCTCCCGATAAGTCGTTAAAATTATGAAGATTTTCTCGGCCAGGGGAAGAGCATGGGGACCGCTCGTTGGTAGTCGCGGTAAAATCCGCCGAACTTCGCCACCAGGCGGCGCTCTTCGAGACGGATCCCCACCGCGAGATAAATCGTCATCCCGAGTCCGAAAACGAATCGATCCAGGCTGAGCATCGGGGTGAGAAACCACGCGGCGAGAGTGAGCAAATAGGCCGGGTGTCGAACCCATCCATAGGCACCCTCGCGCGAAAGGATCGCCGAAGGCTTTTCCTCGCCGAGGCCGACGAAAACCGCGGCCGATTCGAAGCGGGTGATGCTGCGAAAAGCGAATCCGAGGAGCGTCCAGTAAACGACGAACGAAACGATCGATGCACCGATTGCCGATGGAATCAGTTGGTAGAGTATTTTTCCCGTCGGTTGCCAGGTCGCGAGGATCAGGAGCGAAGCGAGTCCGGCGACCGCGACATATACGGGGCGCGGCACGCGGCCGCCGGCCAAGCCCGAGTGGGTGAGCGCGAAGACCAAGATCGTGAAAAAGTTCCAAGCCAGGCTCCATGCCAGCCCGCCCTCGACGAAAACCCAGGGCCAGCCAATCCAAGTTCCGATCCAGGGGAGCGCCATATTGCGTTCAACCCAGATAAAAAGCAGAAGGGACGGGAGCAGGCCCGCGATGGCGAGGAGCAAGCGGATCGTCGTCGCAAACGGATTCGAGAAATGGCGCGGAGGAAGTTTTGCCCGGTCGGTCATCACGGTCTTCGATGATAGGGTAGATGAATGAAGAAGGAAATCGCTTCGGCGAGCACCGCCCCGAAATCGAAGGATCCGGAGGCGGATCGGAACGCGAAACCGCGCGCTAAATCCCGCCTGCCGGCGATGCCGGCACCGCTCCGCGCCTTCCTCGGGCCGAAGCCGCTGATCACCTACGGACATCGCGCGGCACTGAAGGTTTTCGAAGGCCTCGGCTCCCGATTCGAGGTCCGTCATTTCGGAGAAAGCCGGATCGGGCTGCTCAGGTGGCCTCTCCGTAAAGTGCAGGCCGGCAAACCGGTGCGTCGGCTCGTCTTCGTGCCGGGGTTCGGCGATACCCCGCTTTCGTGGTGGACGATTCTCGCGGGAATGAAGCCGATTCTGAGGCGGAAAGTGGACGAGATCGTCCTCGTCGATTTCCCCGGTTATTCGGGCTTTCTGCACGACGAAGCCGCGTTCGACTCCATGGACGAACTCCTCCGCGTCTTTCGCGAAGTCGTCCAGTCGCTCCGCCCCGAAATTCTCGTGGGCCATTCGCTGGGCGGATGGTTGGCGGCGGATTTCGCGGTCGAACACGGAGACGGACTGAAAGAACTGATCCTCGTCGATCCGGGCGGGGTCGTCGAATCCGAGGAGGATAAAGCCGCCTATCGCCGGATTTTTTCGGCGGCGGTCGATGACGACGTCGACGAGATGCTCACGCATTGTTTCGCGAAGGCTCCCGTCTGGCTGCCCTTTTTCCAGGAAGAGTTCATGTCCTTTCTGAAGGCCGAAGAGGTGCGGAGTTTCGTCGCCTCTTTCGAGGATCGCCATCTGCTGAACGATCGGATCGGGAAAGTCCGCGCCGCGACGACCGTCATCTGGGGTGAAAAAGATACGATGACGCCGGCGAAATGGATCGAGCTCTGGACCCGTCTTCTGCCGAAGGAGGTCCAGCGAGGCGGCGTGCTCGTGCTCGGCTCCGGACATTCGCCGCAGGTCGAACGGCCAGGCGTGATGATCGCGCTGCTGACCCAGATTTTCCTCGGCCAGCGCCTGCGAAATCTGCCGATGAACTTCCTCTGGAAAGTTCTTTAGCGAAGAGACCGCATTAAGGAAGCGTCCAGAACAGGGTCCGCATCGTCCCGTAAGGGTTGCTCGAAAACGATTTCTGGAAGGCCGCGAGTCCGGGAGTCTTTTCGATGCGGCGAATTCCCCAGAGGGACCCCGCGAGCCCGCCGTACATATCCTTCATTTTCCAGCGAAGGGCGTCGGTATTCACCTTGAACGGGTCCGGGTGGTGGAGCGGCCAAGACTGCGGATCGAGATCCTGCAGCAGATATTCGGTGTTGAAGAGAAACGGCAGAAAAGTCGCGAGGCGTTCGCCGTGACCGCGAAGTTTATAGGTGAGGAAGGCCATCGGATAGAAGTGATAAACGAGCGGGGTCGTGTCCGCTTCGATGTTCTTCGTCTGTGGGTAGAGCTTGAGCCAGCTTTTCCACTGCGTCTCTTCGAGCGTCGGGTAGGAAAGGTAGTAGTTCACCATTTCGAGGTCTTCGATCGCCTTTAGTGTCGCCGCCGAAAACCGCTTCGTCTTCGCGAGCTGCCGGAGATAATGGATATGGATCTGGACCGGGCTCGTATCCTGGAGAAGGACGGCGAGTTTCTCGAGGGTTTTTTCATGGTTTCCATTCGACATCGCGCGGAACCATTCGTGAAGGTCGAATCCGCGGCGATTCCGTCCGTAGTGATCGAGGAGGATTCGCAGACTCTGCATTTCGTTCTGGATCGCCGGCTGCTGGATCATGCGCTCGAGCCGTTGGGTGAAAATCACCGGAAGATTGTAGGTATTGCCTTCGAGAACCACGTCGATACGTTTCAGTTCAAGAAGGTCCATGAAGCTGCCGGCCGCGGCGGTGCATCCGTAAGGGGTCAGCGGGAAAGTGTACTGACCGCAGCGATAGATGAATAGTCCGAGCAGACACGAACTGGTCCACTTGGGCGTATGGCAGAAGGAAAGTCCGTTGTCGCCGTCGACCACCGCCGAAGGAAGCGGCTCGTTCGCGGGGTCGAGGACGGAATTCACTTCCGCGAGATTCGCCTCTGCCTGGTTCGGGAAAGCATCGGTCATCGGGAGCGTATTCGGGGTCGCGGCAAAGGAAGAGCTCGCCAGCACGAGCCCGCAAAGGAGGGCGAGAAGAAGTCGGGCAGGATGCGAAATTTTGCGGATCGGCGACATGCGAATTCCCTCGTAATGCGGTGCAACATAACTGATTCTCTGCGTCGCGTAAAGCAGGAAACCCTTCCGAAAAAGACTTTTAGTTCAGTGGCTTAGAACCGCTCCAGCTGTTCGACGCGTTTCTGGAGCACCTGGGGGAGGCTAGCCTCGAACTCCGACCAAGCCGGCTGGAGGTTCGGGAACTTTCGTGCGAGCCGGCGGCCGTTCATCACGCACACGGCGCGTGGACTTTCGACCTCGGAATGGAGTGCGCAGTCATGGAGTTCCGGGATCAGTGCCTGCGCCGCGACCTCGGAGCGCATTCCCGTTTCCATCTTTGCCGCCATCCGGCGGGCGAAGTGCTGCAGGGACGGCGGAGTTCCATGTGGATCGCGATCCACCTCGTTCAGGTAAGTCTCGCGCTTCGGCGCGAAATCGATCACGCGCTCTTTCGGCGAATCAGGCGGAGAAGCAGTCTGAGAAGGAGCATCGCTGGTCAGAAGGGAGTCGGAGATTTCGGCGGGGACGCCCGTCTCGCTCGCGTCCGGCGCATCGATCGCGGAGGGGCGCGCGGGAGCGGTGTCTTCCTGTTTCAGCCCCAGGACGTAGATCAGCGCGGCGATGGCGATCGCTAAGGCGACGAATGAACGGAGAATCTTTCCCATCGGTGCTCCTCGGTCGCAGTGGCCCTAATTCTGGTAGCCCCGCTGGACCATATTCGGCGATCCGAGGCGGCCGTCAAGGAGATCATCGACCCGGACAATTCGCGTGGCCGCTTCGCTCGCCGTCACCGCCGCGGCCTGTCGATCGGCTTCCGAACAATTCGTACATTGGCGATAAAGCATGCGGTTGAACGGAATCATGACGGAGTAAGCGCCCCATCCCTTGCCGTCTTCGCAGGCGGGTTTGCCGGCGAGCGGATGTCCGGACGGGCAATCAAAGTGGAGAAAACCACAGGTTCCGATGATGGACAACACGCGGTCGCTGGAGATGTCGCGTCCCTCGGCGATGAGTTTATCCAGCTGCGCCGCGGAGATTCCGTCCGGGCAATCCGAATGGCGCGCTTCGTGGATGAGGGTACTGATGCGGAAGATCGAATCGTCGACCTTCGAATAGGGGTCGCCGAGCTGGATGAAGCCGATCCGCGACGAGTTCATGTGAATCGAGCGGGTGCCCTCCTGCTGGTCGGGGATCGAGCCTGGATCCTCGCCCTTTTCGCGGCGATCGATCATGCTGCCGAGCCAACTGGCCACGCTCAGGTTCTGGGCGACGGTCTCCGGATCGGGCCGCTCGTTGTTCGCGAGCTTTTGTTTCGACGAGGCGATGAGCTTGATTCGCTCGAAAAGGAAATCGAAGGGGTGCGCCGATGGATCGCCGAAGATTTTAGCGTAGGCATCGACTAGGACGGGGGCGCTGCGGTCGTTTTCGATTCCCGCGATTTCGAGGCCGCTGATTTTTCGCAGATCGAAGCCGAGCGCGCCGACTTCGGCATCGCTCAGCTCCTCATCGTACAGAAACTGGGCGTCGAATTGTTTCATCACGGCCAGGCCCTCTTCGCGCGGAAGATGCGTGGCGAGGCGGGGCGCCGGCGGATCGGTCCGGCCGCAGCCGGCGAGGCCGACCAGGAGAGAGGCGAGGAAGAGCGCGGCGAGACCTTGCGAGCGGCGGAATATCATGGCTTTAGTCCTAGCGGAGTGCCGGGTGGGTCTCCGTGTATTTCATCGACACCAGAATTTCGCGGTTTATAACTCAGCGCATTAATGTTGTAAACGCGGAATCCACCCCGTTGGAAATCAGCTATGATTCCATAGGACTAAGCGTCGAAGCGAAAGAGATGGTAACTCTTCTTGCCCTTCCGAAGGACGAGGGCGAAGTCGGCCAGGAGATCGTCGGCGGAAACGGTCGTCGCGGGGTCCGAGATGCGCTCGTTGTTCAGGTAGATTCCGCCGCCTTGGATATCTTTCCGAGCGGCTCCCTTGGATCCGCAGAGCGTGCTTTCGACCAGGAGGTCGACGACCGAAACCGGGGCCGCGATCGCGGTTTTCGGTTTCTGGGTGGTTGGTGCGCCGGCGAAGGCTTCGAGAAGCGCGGGCTTCGGAAGGTTTCGAATCTCCGTCCCGAAAAGTGCGGTCGAGGCCTGGGTCGCGCGCGCCAAGGCGGATTCACCATGGATGATCTTCACGAGTTCCTGCGCGAGTCGGGTCTGGGCTTCGCGTTTTTCGGGCGCGGATTTTACCGTGTCATCCAAACGCCGAATTTCCTCCTCGGACAGAAACGTAAAATACCGAAGATAATTTCCGACGTCGGCATCCGCGGTCTGCACGAAGAACTGATAGAGCTGGTAAGGAGAGGTGCGGTCCTCGGAGAGCCAGATCGTGCCGCTTTCGGATTTTCCGAATTTGGTCCCATCCGCTTTCATCACCAGCGGCTGGGTAAGGCCGTAGACCGAGTCGGCGAGATCCTTCGCGTCGGGGTCGTAACCTTCGCGATGCGCGCGAATTCTTCGGATCAGCTCGACGCCGGCGGTGATGTTGCCCCACTGGTCGCTCCCGCCGATCTGGAGATTGCAGCCGTGCTTCTCGTTCAGGACGACGAAGTCGTAGGCCTGGAGAAGCATGTACGAGAATTCGGTGTAGGAAATTCCGTGATCGCGATCTTCGAGGCGCGCGCGGACGGATTCTTTCGCCATCATATGATTCACGGTGAAGTGTTTGCCGACGTCGCGAAGAAACTGGAGATAAGAGATGCCTTCAAACCAGGAATAATTGTCGACCACGAGAGCCGGATTCGGTCCGTCCATGCGCAGGAACTTCGAAACCACGCCGCGAATGCCCTCGACGTTCTTTCGCAGGTCCTCGACGGATAGAAATTTTCGTTCCTGCGATTTCCCTGTCGGATCGCCGATCATTCCGGTGGCGCCCCCCACGAGGGCGATCACGCGGTGGCCCGCGTCCTGGAAACGGCGAAGGGTCTGGAGGGGGAGGAGGCTGCCGACGTGGAGGGTGTCGGCGGTCGGATCGAATCCGACGTAGACCGTCATTTTCTTCTGGGCGAGGACGGTGCCCAGGTCCGGAGAGGTGCTTTGCTTGGCCAGCCCCCGGAATTCCAGGTCGCGATAAAGGTCCTTCATAAGGGGCAGTATAGGCCAGGACCCGGGACGTGCAAAGCGAGGAACATCGTTCGAACGGGGCATTCGGGTGAAAATCACGGCTTCATTCGTGGCGAAACGACTCCGAATCCTGGCCCGGTCCTCGCTACGGAAAGGGTCATGATTCTCGAGCATCTTCGATCGGAAGTCGTTTGGTATCTTCTGATCGGATTCGTTCTCGTCTCGATCGGGCTACTGAGCTCGCTGCTGAAGCGACTTCCGGTGACGACCAGCATTCTTTATCTCGCCGTCGGTTTCGCGATCGGACGACATGGTCTCGGGGTCGTATCCTTTGATCTCCTTCGAAACGCGAAACTCTTCGAACACCTGACGGAAATCGTAGTCATCGTCTCGCTCTTCGTCGCAGGGTTAAAGCTGCGGGTCCCCTTTACCGATCGCAGGTGGATCCCGCCGCTCCGGCTGGCGACGCTTTCGATGGCGATCACCGTCGGACTGATCGCCGCGTTCGTTTTCTTCGTGCTGGATTTGCCCTGGGGAGCCGGCGTTCTGCTCGGCTTCCATGAAATCGGAGGGTCCGGAATACGCTGGCTCGGGATCGACGTCGTATGGGCAGTGGTCGCGGGCCTCGGGGTCGGGTGGCTCTGCGGGCAGGGGATCTCGATGCTCGTGCTCTATGTGCGAAAGAAGCACGCCGATTCCGTCATCCTCGACGATTTTCTAGGCATCGGACTGATCGCGCTCGCCTACGGAATCGCGCATGTCCTCCACGCCTACGGGTTTCTCGCGGTTTTTGCCGCTGGCCTCGCCATGCGCAAAATCGAAGAAGGCGGCGAGAAGAACTCCCGCGCCGTCCTGGATTTCACCGAGCAGATGGAACGCGCCGGCGAGGTCGTGACGGTGATTTTTCTCGGGTCGATGGTGAATCTCGACGTCCCGTGGAATCGGGATCTGCTTCTGGTGCCCGCGATCTTTCTCGTCGTGCGTCCGGTCGCCGTTTACATCGGCCTGATCGGCGAGCCGATGGAAAGAAACGAGAAGGCGCTCACCGCCTGGTTCGGCATTCGCGGAATCGGATCCGTCTACTACCTGGCTTACGCGTTCGGCAAAGGTGTTTCGGGCGATCTCGCCGAGCGGCTGGCGAATCTCACGCTCCTTGTCGTCTTCACCTCGATTTTTCTCCACGGTGTTTCGGCCCTGCCGTTCATGAATCTGTATCAGAAACAAAAGGCGGCCTAGATCGGGCGGGTCGAGGCGAGGTCCGGTGCCGCGGGTTGGACGGAGACTCAAGACGAGCAGGAAAGCGCCGAACAGCCGGGTTTCGATCGAGCCCATTCCGGTCGCTTCTGCGCGAGGTCGGAGTTTTCGGCATTTTCGTCGTAGGGATTTTCCAGAACGCGAAGGAGGCGCTCGATCCCCGAAGCGTCCCCCTGCTCCGCGAGGTCGATCGCGCCCTGGGCGAGGGAGTTTCGGAGGACGTAGAGCGGATTCGTCCGGTCCATCGATCGGATACGGATTTCGGGATCGCCGCCGTCGCGTAAGATCTTCGCCGAGTAGATCTTCGACCATGAATCCCATTTTTCGCGGAGCGCGAGCGATGGGTCCGTGTAGAACGCGGGCGCGACGGCCTCCACGAGGGCCGATCCCGGAATCCATTGAGAGAGATTCCGAAAGAAGAGGACGAAGTCCGTCTCCGCCGACTGGAGGTGGTCGAAAAGTGCTTCGATCATCGGCTCGTCTTCCGTCGTGAGCGACGAGACACCGAGTTTCGCCGCGAGGATCGCGCCGTAGGCTTCGCCGTAGGTGGTCTGGAAGATTTGGATCGATTCGTGGAGTCGCGCCTCGTCCGGAACGAGGGGCGAAAAAGCTTCGCAAAGTCGGACGAAATTCCAGAGGGCGATCTCGGGCTGGCGACCGTAAGCATAACGATGCGTGTTCGCATCGGTCGTATTCGGCGTCCAATTCGGATCGAAGGGTTCGAGCCATCCGTAGGGACCATAGTCGATTGTCAGACCGAGGGCGGACATGTTGTCGGTGTTCATCACGCCGTGGACGAAGCCGACGCGCATCCAGTGGGCGACGGTCGTCGCGGTTCGGCGCGCGATCTCGTCGAGGAGTTTCCCGTAAGGGTCGGCCGTTTCCAAAAAAATCGCGGGGTAGTGTTCCGCGATCAGGAAGTCGGCGAGTTTTTTCAGAAGTTCGTTTTCTCCGCTGCGGGCGAGAATCTCGAAGTTTCCGAAACGCAAAAATGAGGGAGCGGTCCGGCAGACGATGGCGCCGGGTTCTTCGCGAGGGTTTCCGTCATAAAACATGTCGCGGACGACGCGTTCGCCCGTCGTGACGAGGGAAAGCGCGCGGGTCGTCGGGATTCCGAGGAAATGCATCGCCTCGCTGCACAGAAATTCACGAACCGAGGACCGAAGCACGGCGCGACCATCCGCGCTTCGCGAGTACGGAGTGGGACCGGCGCCCTTCAGCTGGAATTCGGTTTTTCCCTGCGGTCCCACCGCGGCTTCGCCGAGCGTGATCGCGCGCCCGTCGCCGAGCTGACGAGCCCAGTGTCCGAACTGGTGTCCGCCGTATCGGGCGGCGTACGGGATCATCGCGGAGAGCACGCGATTCCCGGAAAGGATTTCGAGTTCGGGCGAATTCGGAAGCGGGCGCTCGATTCCCCCGAGTTCGCGCGCGAGCACGGAGGACCAGCCTAAAAGCGTGGGCGCGCGCACCGGCGTCGGATGGACGGGGGAGTGGGCGATTTCGCGAACCTGGCGGACGAAGTTGTTCGGCTCGGGATCGCCGGGGAGAGCGTCGACGAAGCGATGGGTCCAGGGAAGTTCGGTGAGCTTCGTTTCGGTGAGTTTCATTTCGGAGCGTCCTCTATCTCGGTAATCGCAGGAAATCGCAAGGTCAGGACCAGCGGAAAGTGGTCCGAAGGCAGGAGCCATCTCTCCGGTCGCGTTTTCGGCAGGGGATCCGCTTCGCCGTAAAAATTTCGATAACGATAGACCCCCGATTCTTCTTCCACGATTCGCGACGAGAGTGCGGGGGAAACGAGAAGATAATCGAAGACGAGCTCGTCGGGCGCGCCGGAGTAGTCGAAGTGGACCAGGGTCGTGCGTTCGTGGCGAGGCGTTTCGAGGAGATCCTGAAAATCCGCGAGATCGGTATGGCGAAGCGGTTCGAGATCGAGACTCCCGAGTTCCGCGTTCAGATCCCCACCGACCACGATCGCCGAGCCGGGAAACTCCTTCCGGCGTCTGCGGTAGAGCTCGGCGAGTGCGAACGCTTCGGCCGTCCGCACGTCCTTCCCGCGGACGTCGTTTTCGGTACTCAGCTGCGATTTCAGATGGGTCAGGAGAAGGATCAGCACGAGCTCTCCGTCGTGATTCCGGAGCCGGAGCTCGGCGACGTCGCGAGAAAATTGCGTAATTTGTTTTCCCTGCCAGGCCATGACCTCGACGGGAAAATCGCGATTCGAACCCGTCGTCGCGCGAAGGTCGAGGCCTTTCCGGACGAGGAAGCCGAGGTCGATTCCGCGACGGGCGTTTCCGTCGACGAAGTGCGTCTCGTAGCGATCCGCGAGGAAGTGGCGGTTGAAATTCTCAAGCGAGGTCTGTCCTCCGATCTCAACGAGCATCAGAACGTCGGGATCGATGTCGTCGATCGCATCCGCGAGACCGAGGAGACGCTTCAGCGGTTTCTGCCGATCCTTCAGTTGCGGGAGGGCGGCGTTTGCCCAGCGTTCTTCCGAGAGCGCCGTCAGATCCGACCCGTCGTAATATTCCATCGATACGAAAAGGTTTTCGACGTTGAATTCACAAATGCGGAGACGGCCATCGCGTTCGACTTCCATGGACGTCTTTAGAATGGACCGCCTCGGCGGGGAACTGAAGTCCTAACTGAATCCTGACGGAAGCGGAGTTCCGATTGGGGAGCGGTGGCCGGGAAATAGGGCAAACGAGGCCGCGCGGGGAACATGCGCTTGAAAACGACGCACTTTCTGAACGATCTGTTTTTGGTCCTAATCGAAGTCGTTCCTTTCGAGAACGTCTTCTAAGGATCACCCTACCGCATTCACCCTAAGACGGGATGAAAGCGGGCTGAAAAGGGATTCATTAGAACGGAGCTTCGTCCGATGCGTTGAAGATCTTTTCTTCGGGCGTGTCCATGCGCCCGAAGACGTCGTTTCGGTCGGGAAATCGTCCGAAGCGCGCGACCACGCGGTGGTGGCGGACGGCATATTCGAGGGCGCCTTCGGCGTCGGCGATCGCGGCGGCGTTATTCGACTGTTTCGCATCCGCGAGGAGCTTTTCGTAAAGGGCGACGGAGCGCTCCTGATCCGGAATGTTTTCGGCGTGTTCGAAAGGGAGGTAGAGGAATTTCCGTTCGGCGACCGTAAGATCGGCGTCCCATCCTCGCGCGATCGCCGATTTCACGACGGGGAGTACGAGTGAAGAGCACGCATACGAATCCGGCTTCTCCCGGTAGACGTTGAGGGCGAACTGGTCGAGAAGGACGACGAGTGCGACGAGTCCGCGCGGAGTTTTCGCCCATTCGAGATGGGACGGGGAGATTTCGCCGCCGGCGGAGGGCGATCCCGTCACCGCGGCACGTAGATCGCCGCCGAATTTTTCTTCGATTTCTCGATCGATCTCGGGCGTGCCGCCGAACCAGAGGGCATTACGTTCAGCGAAGTAAGCGTGGGTTTCGGCGAGGTCGCGGAACCAATAATGGTGGATGGCATCGACGCGGGTCATGGGTGGGAGGTTAGTCTCCGTGGGGGGAGTTGGGAAGGGGTGGGGCGGAATTCGGGTGGTGTCGAATGACTCTGCGTATCGGGGCGCAGAGATAGAAAGCGGAGAAATAAAGTGGAGCGGGAAAAGGGGCTCGAACCCTCGACCTCCACGTTGGCAACGTGGCGCTCTAGCCAACTGAGCTATTCCCGCATCCTTTGGCTTTACAGAGGATCTTTTGATAGCTGGACTCTCCCGGTCGGTCAAGGCATTTTGGGAAAATGAAAATTTACACGAAACACGGCGATCAGGGCGAGACGGGCCTGCTAGGCGGCGATCGGGTATCGAAGGATCACCTCCGGATTCGTTCCTATGGAACGTTGGATGAGTTGAATGCCGCGGCTGGTCTAGCCATCGCGATGGAGCCCACCGCGCCTTGGGCGGACTGGATTCGACGCATCCAGGGCGAGCTCTTTCAGCTCGGCGCGGAGCTAGCGACCCCGCGGGGAAAGAATGTGGGAATCGCGCTGATCGAAGACGCGGAAGTGAAACTCCTCGAAAACGAAATCGACCAGATGGAAAAGGTTCTGGCGCCGCTGAAGAATTTCATCCTTCCGGGCGGCACGCCCGCGGCCGCGCACCTTCATCTCGCGCGCACGATCTGCCGGCGCGCGGAGCGCGAGATCGTGGTTCTGAATCGCGCGGAATCGCAGCGTCCCGTGGTCATGCAGTATATGAATCGGTTGAGCGACTTTCTCTTCGTCGCTTCTCGCTACGCCAATCATCTGGCGAAGACCGACGACCAGATCTGGCATTCGAAGTAACGGGGTCGCGAAGGAAACGGCGGACTAAGTTTCGACGGCGCCCTTGCGAGCCAGCCGGCGCTCGCGGCGGAGTTCCTTCTTGCGTTTCCGTTTCGCGCGAATCTCGCGGAAGAAATCGACGACGTAGTCCTTCGCGCTCCAGAGGCTGATCGCCAGCGAAAGATAGATCAGGACCTGGCCGATCTGGAAAATCGGAAGCCCGAAGACGCCTTGGCGAACCATCAGGAAAGGGATCGCCACCATCTGGGTCGCGGTTTTCCATTTCGCGGAAGCCGAAGCCCCGATGATGAGTCCCTCGGACGAAGCCAGGGCGCGTAGGCCGGTGATCGCCATCTCGCGCGAGATCAGGAGAATCACGACGATCGGGTGGATGCGCTCCATATCCTGCAGCATGCAGAGCGAAGAGACGACGAGAAACTTATCCGCGAGCGGATCCATCAGTTTTCCGAAAACACTTTCGCTTTTCTGTTTCCGTGCGATGTAGCCGTCGAAATAATCCGTAATGGCGGCGAGTCCGAAAACGAGCGAAGCGACGAGATCCCAGGTGGGATCCCGCTGGAGGAGAAGGGCGATGACCGCGGGAACGAGGACCACCCGGCCGGTCGTCAGCATATTCGGCGTGGTCGCGAAATCGAGATCGTCTCGTTGCGGAGTGTCAGTCGAATCGTCGGTTGCGGGATCATTAGGGGACATCTGGATATTCAGGCTACGAGGTGCCGGCTGCCCCTGTCCACCGCAATTCGCTTGGTGGTGATCCGAGAATGGCCTTAATCTTAAGGAAAGCAGTCATGGAAGTCAGATCGGAATGATTCCGATTTACCCGGAGGTTATGGATGGCCCTCTTCTTCTCCGCGCTCCTTTTCTGGAGTGCTTCAAGCTTCGCTGCAGTCGGTTCCCTGGCGCCAGAAGCGCGCGACGACTATCCGCTCGGGGAGTTCCGCAACACTTACTATTACATGGTCTTCGAGTCCGAGTACCCGAATGAGCCTCGCACCCAGTCGATCCGTACGATGAGTGGTCGGGAGCTGGCGAAAGTTTCCCCTCGGTTCGAAAGGGATCTGCTCATGGAAGGAAGCGGAAAGCTTCGCGATGGCCGGGTCGTGAACTGGGCGGGGCGGGTCGATGGAAAAAGCCGTTTCCATATCACGCGCTTCGCATGGGGCCGGGGAAGCGGAAACTGCGCGCTCAAACCCTTTCGCACGCTTGCGGCCGATCCCGCGCAGATCGCCGCGGGAGCCGTGGTTCGAGTCGAGGAAACGGTGGGGATGAGGCTGCCCGATGGAACGATCCACGACGGCCTCTGGCGCGCCGAAGATACGGGGAGCGCCATTCTCCACGACCGGATCGATCTTTATATCGGTAAAAAGGGCTATTCCACCTATTTGGCGGCCCACGGGATCAGGCATCTGCAGCCGCTGACCGTTTCCTTGGTGGAAGCGCCCGGCCCTGATTCATGCGTGCATCAGTCGCCCGAGTGATCCGGATACGCACGGGGCTCGATCGCGCGGACTGGGAGTTCGTTCGCGAAGTCTGCTGCCGTACGGGAGACGCGGGCGAGCCGCTCGCGGACCGCGCGCGGTGGAAGTTTTTCGGTGAGCAGTGGGTCGGTCCGTACGAGAAATTACGCCCGGAATGGACGCTGATCGCGGAAGAGGGAGCCGGAGAGGGGATGCGGCGTCTGGGCTATCTCACGGGATGCCCGGATACGCGCCGTTTCGATCGGGAGAAATGCTGGATCTTCGACCTTCCACTCGATCTTCGAATCCGCCTCGGCGGGTTCCCGCCGTCTTCCGATACCGAGCGTTTTCTTTCCCGCTTCGAAGGTTCATTTCGACGGCCCCCTCGCAACCCGGGACCCGAAACGATGTTCCGGCTGCGCCACGGGGCACTGGCGCACTCGAAAATCCTCGAAAGATATCCGGCCCATCTGCATATGAATCTCCTGCCTGAAGCGCGCGGGAAGGGGATCGGTCGTCAGTTGGTGGATGCTTACCGCGCCGCGCTCGGCGAACGCGGAGTGCCGGGGATCCATCTCTACTGCGGGCCAAAACCGCGAGAATTTTACCTCCGATGTGGATTCCAGCCGCTGGATGAAATCGAGTTTAAACCCGGGGTCTCGATTTACCGCCTTGGCCTGCGAATCGACTCCGGCTAGGATTTTCGAATGAACTCGGGTAGCGAAAAACGCCTTCTTCCGCGGCTGACGGTTTCCCACGAGGTTTTTCGTCTCGACGAAAACGGTAAACTCTTTGCCGTCGCCGATCTCTCGATGAAGGGGATGGCCATTCGCATCGCCGATCGGGACGACTTCTTTTCCTTCAGCGTCGGCGCCGAGGTGCGCGGCACCTTGAATCTCCGCCGGGAGAAATTTCCGATCCAGGCGCGGGTTCGTCATCTCGGCCGCGAGCTCGTAGGGCTCGAGTTTGAGACGCTGCCTTCCAGCATCGAACACGCTTTGGCGAGGCTTCTGGATCCGGCGACTCTCGGAGCGGACCTGCGTCCAGTTCCGACGGAAGACGGCTCCATTCTATTCGCGGCGTCGAGCGGGACGGAAGTCCTGTTCGGTCAGATCGGTGCCGGGAATTTCCAGCGCGTCACCGTAATGATGCTTGGTACGCTGGTGATCTGGGATGCGAAATCGGGGCTCCGCACGGGGACCGTGACGAACTCTTACGAGCAGAGCTTCGTGAACGGCGTGACCCGCATGGAAACCCTGCTTTTCGACGAAGATCGGGCGATCGACCCCCAGAAGTTGAACCTTGCGAAGGCGATGATTTCGAGTTCTAACCTCTCTGAAGAGCTGAAGAAATTCTGCGCGCGGCACCTAGAAGGCGCCTCGGCATAAACGGGCCCGGATGGGCCGCATCGAGGGTCACATCCGATGAATCGAAACTATGCTTTAGAGTTTGTTCGCGTCACCGAAGCCGCCGCCCTGGCGTCCGCCCGCATGATGGGTCGGGGTGACGAAAAGGCCGCCGATCACGTCGCGGTGGAAGCGATGCGAGCGGCGATGAATACGATCGAGTTCGACGGTCGCGTGGTCATCGGCGAGGGCGAGCGAGACGAGGCTCCGATGCTTTACATCGGCGAGAAAGTCGGGAAAGGGACGGGGGCGAAGCTCGATCTCGCGCTCGATCCGCTTGAGGGCACCACGATCTGCGCGAACGGCGGCAATAACGCGCTCTCGGTGATCGCGATCGCCGAGCAAGGTAACTTCCTCCACGCGCCGGATACCTATATGTGGAAAATCGCGGTGGGTCCGGACGCCAAGGGCGCGATCGACCTGACCCGTACTCCGACGGAAAACCTGCGCGAGATCGCGAAGGCGAAGAAAGTCGCGATCGAGAATCTGACGGTGATCATCCTCGATCGACCGCGCCACGCGGAGCTCATCTCCGAAGTCCGCGCGACGGGCGCGCGAATCTGGCTGATCGGCGACGGCGACGTGTCCGCGGCCATCGCGACCGCCCGCCCGGACAGCGGCGTCGACGTGCTGATGGGCTCGGGCGGAGCGCCGGAAGGCGTGATCGCCGCGGCCGCACTACGCTGCCTCGGCGGCGATTTCCAGGGGCGGCTGATTTTTCGCAAGGAAGAAGAAAAAACCCGCGCGACCGCCATGGGGATTAAAGATTTCGACCGGATCTACGGCATCGGTGATCTCGCCAAAGGAAACGTCATGTTCTGCGCGACCGGGGTCACGCAGGGACCGTTCCTGAATGGCGTGCGCTTCTTTAAGGGCGGCGCGCACACGCATTCGATCGTGATGCGCTCCGAGACCGGAACCATCCGTCACGTCGAAGCCGAGCACCGCTTCGAGACGAAACCGAATTACGGAATTTAGACTGGAGATCCGCCGATGGCTACCGCTTCGCTGACCAAGACGCTCGATGTTTCCCGCGACAAGATGTTCGCCGCCGTCACCCGCTACGAAGACTATCCGCAGTTCGTGACCGGCTGCAAGAAAGTCGAAGTCGAGCGCAAGGCGCCCGGCCAGGCGCGCGTGAAGTACTTCGCCAACATCATGGGCAAGGACCTTTGGTATCTGCTCGAGCATACGGAAGACGCCGCCCAGGGAGTCGTCACTTGGAAGCTCGTCGAGTCCGATCTGCTGAAGGTCGATTCGGGGACGTGGACGCTGAAGGATGCGGGCGAAGGCAAAACGGAAGTTACTTATTCGATCGAGATCGAGTTTAAGATCTGGATCCCGGGCCCGGTGCTGAAGGGTCTGACCGCGACCTCGCTTCCGCTCCTGCTGAGCGAATACGAGAAACAGGCGAAGAAGTAAGGAGCCGGCGATGAGTGATTTCGACGAATCTTCCGAAAAGGACTCGCGCGACGAGCACCACAAGACGGGGTCGAAAGCGGCGGATCTCCTGAAAAAGGCGATCACCGTCGGCATCGGTGCCGCTTTTCTCACCGAGGAAAGCATCCGCGCGCTCGTGGGCGAGCTGAAGCTCCCGAAAGAGCTCGTGACGAATCTCCTCGCGCAGGCGAATTCGACCCGTTCGGAATTTCTCGGCAAGTTCTCGCAGGAAATCCTCGAGAAGATTCAGTCGAAGATCGATCCGGTGGAACTCGTCACCGAAGTCCTTCGCAAGAACGACATCGAGCTGACGGTGAAGATCAAGGTCAATCCGAAAAAGGATTCGGCGACTTAATCAGCGTTTCATCAGGGCTTCGAGTTCCTTGCGGTTCTCGATGACCTTCGAAATCATGCCGAATTCGATCGCTTCTTTAGGGGAAACCCAGCGATCGCGCTCCATCAGCTCGACGAACTTTTCCACGGCGGTTCCCGTACGTTCCGCGTAGAGGCGGTGGAGCTTTTTCTTCGTCTCGACGATGTCCTGGGCGTGGATCACGAGATCGGACGCCTGTCCGCGCATGACGCCCGAGATGAGAGGTTGGTGGATCAGGAATTTCGCGTTCGGGAGGCAGACGCGGTTTTCTTTTTCCGCACAGAGGGAAATGACCGAGCCCATGCTCGCGGCCAGACCCGAGACGATGGTGAATATTTTCGGCTGGATGAATCGAGCGGTATCGTAGATCGAAAAACCGGAGTGGATTTCGCCGCCCGGACAGTCGACCCAGAGGCCGATCGGCGCGGTTGGATTCGCGCGTTCCATGGCGAGGAGCTGGCGATTCACTTTCACGGCCATCTCGGAGTTCACTTCGCCGCTGATGAAGATCACGCGGGATTCGAAAAGATGCTGGTCGATCGGCGTGAAGGCCTGCGTTTGGCCGGACGGCGCGGATGGGGTCGTGGGATCGCCTTCGTTCATGCGGATAGTGTTCATCTGCCTAGCTTAAGCAGAAGCCAGAGAGGCGTCTACATTCAACGCGGGTCGTCGGCTCGTTTTCGGCCACCCCCCAAGGCATCCATAAAACCCTGAGCAATTGTGCGCTTTGGTCTCGGATGAGTATTCATCTCGAAATCAAGGAAGGACGCCGGTTTAAAGAATCGTGGCGCGGATGTCGGTACTCTGTGAAGGCGGATCCAAAACGCACAATTGCTCAGGGGGATTGGGAAGAGTTGTTGGGGGGGCGGTGAGGAGAGGAGAGGGAATTTCAGCCTTTACGCGTAAATCCGATCGCGACCGGGACTGCGGACACTTCGGGCTGCCCATCTTGTTGACAGGTGTTGGATCGTGAACGCTCTGCGATTTCACGGGTTCGGCGAGCCATTGTTAAAGCGTTGCTCGGACGATGTTCACCGCCTTTCCGTTTGGCACACTCATCGCACATAGGCCGACGGCAGTCGTTGTTGCGTTCTCGGTGATCCGGGAGCGAAGTCGCTGTGTGAATCGCCGGAGCGCGAAGCTGGAGTAGAGCCATGTTGAAGAAGATTTTTTGGTTAATCGCAGGAATGATGGTCGGCGTGGGAATTTCTTCCACGATCGCGAATACGCGCGAGCCCGCCGCTTATCGATTTAAGGTTCTCGCCGTAAGCGTAGAGGATGCCTCCGAGAAAGCCTCCGAGCAGCTCCGCGATGGAAGTCTCCGGAGTGAGATCAACTCCGATCAGGTCCTCTCCGCGACCGTCCCGATCTGTGAGGAAGCGGGGAGCGAGTATGCTTGCGAGACCCGCCTCCTGTATCGTCGCTGACACGCGGATCCGACATGCGTCTAAAGTATCGACAGTTCCCGGGAAGCTCCGGAGAGCTAGATGCTTGAAATTATTGCATTAATTCTTCTTCCGAAAGGGGCCGGCGCTGGCACTCCCATTGCTCTCTATAGGGGTGTGAGACGGAATGAAGCCAAAGCTCGAATCCTGGGAAGGTCGTCCCGGTTCGATGCGAGGGCCTTCCGAAAGTTGCCGTGGAGTGAAGGAGTTCGAGATGTCCGCTACCCGTGATCCATCCCAGAAGCATACGTTTGTCTATTCCAACCTTTATCAGCTTTACCAAAAGGGAAAGACCGCCGCGAAGGCCGCCGAAGTCCCTGCGCCGGAAACGAAAATCGCGCCGACCGTAGCGCCGACCGTAGCGCCGACCGCCGAAACTGCCGGCATCGTCGCCGGAAAAATCATCAAGGCCGAAGACATGAACGCCGTCCTCCATGGCCAAGCGCCGGTCGGACTTCGCGTGACCCGCCACGAGCCACCGAGTCTTCTGGGCAAGCGTCTGGGCCTGAATACAGGCGCCGTACGCTCGGGTAAGGTGGACCCGACCCGCCGCCAGGCGATCGATGGCCTTCGCGACAATCTTCGCCAGCTCCAGAGCCTCCATGAGCGCTTGCGCTTCATGCTGAAAGAAATCGAAGAGCTGACGACCGAGTAAAAGTTACGGCTCCTTGGCGCCACCCGGGCGTAGCCAGGAGCCTGCTCACTGATCCCTGGGCTCCGCTTGAATGATTAAGCGGGCGTGGACCTCGGCTTCCGTTTGGAAGGCGGGGTTTTCGCGTTTTCGGAGCCCGGAACGTCGATCGTCGAGTTCGGGCGATCGTTCATCGCGACGAGCGTTTGCTCGGTCGGGAGGTTCTTCGGGAATTTCGGTCGCTGGAGCGTTGCCCGTTCCGGCGTCGGTTTCGTTCGCGGCGCCTCGTAGGTCGCGCGCTTCGGGATGCGGACGACGAGCGTATCGCCGTCCCATTCACGCGTCATGTTCTTCGGGTTCACCGGCCAGCCGAGCGGAAAAGTCTCCGAGAAGCTTTGGTACGAGCTCGTGCGCTGGGTGCGGCCGGGTTCGACCTCGATCGCTTCTTCGCTCCGGCGTTTCCCCGAGATGACGAGTTCGCTGCCGCGGATGTTGATGTTGATCCGGTCCTGCTCGTGTTTCGGGATCTTCGCCGTGAAAACAAACTGCTCGTCGTTTTCGGTCAGTCGTCCGTCGACGTTCACGAGACGGTAAAAGGGGTCCTGTTTCTGGGTGGAGTAGGCGTCGAGCTTCATCGCGGTTTCGCGTTTCAGCGTCTCGATCTCCTGGTTCGCGCGCCAGTTCAGATCCATATTCGCGTCGCGATTCTGCTTTACCGCGCCCTCGTAGACCTTCTGATAGTGGTCATTCGATTCTTCGACCGCCGTCCGCGTCTTCTGCTCGAGTTGTTCGCGCGTTTCCTGACTCGACTTCGCGAAAGCGGCGGTGGAGTTCTGTTTCTCGAACTCGATCTGCTGCTTCTGGATCGCGTAGGAGTTCTTTACTTCGTCGATCTCGGACTCGCCCTGGGCCCGTGCCCGGAGCTGCTCGTTGTAGTTCTTGACCGTCGTCGACTTTAGCTCGGTTTCACCGCGTTTGCGGGCTTCGTGCTCGGCCTGTTCGTAGTGATTCTGGAGATCCTTGATTTCCTTTTCCGCGGTGCGGGAAACGCGGTGCTGTTCTTTTTCGATGTCCCGGCGCATCTCCGACAGGTTCTCGTAGTTTCGATTCCGCACGGATTCGATGTAGTTTTCGCCGCGCGCGCGCTCGACTTCCGTGCGCTTCTCATACTGATCCCGGACGACCTCGATCTGTTTTTCCTCTTCCCGAGTCGCTTCGCGAATGCGCTTCTGCGCCTCCGTCACGCGCTCCGCGGCTTCACGCTCGGCTTTGGCCGCCGTGCTTTGGGCTCGCGAGATGCGGTTGGTGGAAGAGTCGACGTCCATCTAGTGGATCGTTCCTTTCGCCTCGAAAAGCGTATTTTCAACGATGTTCAGATAGGTCCTTACGACGCCAGCGAAAGTCGGGGCATCGAGCCGTTCGAGATAGGCCCGCTTTTCCGCGAGGCCTTTCAGACTCATGAGCTTCTCGACATGGGGTTCGACCGAATAGCCTTCTTCCGCGATCGGCGCGGGGCTTTCGAGGATGCGCTTCAGCGTCGAAGCTTCGAAGAGGATGTGGTTCCCCTGGATCGCCTGCTCGAGCAGGTACTTCACCTGGGCCGCTTGTTCTTCCGTGATGTAAATCAAGAGAGGCTCCCTTCCATGGGATGCTGCAATCGTGTCTTTTTCCGCAACGGCGGTGCTGGAGCGGGACCTCATCCTTGAGAGCTCACCCCAGTCTTTAGGTTAAGGGTGATTCCGCGAAGTGGCAAGGTTTCGGTCCTCGCACCCCGGCGCGCGATCGTCATTTAGTTGCCGGAACCGAACGCAGAGTTTGACTTCCGGGGGGGCAAACCCGGACAATATTCCTGGGTATGAAAAAAGGTACCAAGAAGGGCACCGATAAAAGCTCAGTAGAGCGCCGCAAGCACCCCCGTCGGGCGAAGAAGCCCGCATCGCGTGCTGCGTTGTCCGCGAAGGGCACCGATAAGTCCGGCGAATCCGGCGCCGAGAAATCCGCGCCCGCGCGTGGGCGCCGGAAAATCTCCGATCTCCGCGACCAGAGCGCCCTTTCCATCTCGGCGGAGCATTGCACCGCTTGCGGCAAAGGGCTGCAGGGAGAGGACCGCGCCCTTTTCGTCGAAGAAGAAGTCGGCCGGATCTTCTGCTCGGAGGAGTGCATCACGGTGCATTTCCAACCCGAGATCGACCAGATTGAAAAAGAGTATTTCAAGCATCGGCCGAAGGACGATCTGACTCCGGAAGAGCGCGAGCAATTCGCGCATCTGCGGTGGATCACGATCCAGGAGCCCGACGAGATTTATCAGGAGAAGCTGAAAACAGGCGATTCGCGGTATACGCTCATTTCGCAGTTTAAACCGGGCGCGAAGTCCGTGTGGTGCGTCTGCGTTTGCCTTTTCCTGCGCGGTGAACCGTCGTTCCTCTATATGGCGTTTCCGACCCGGAGCAAGGCGCTCGTCGCTCGTTTCCGAAAGGGAGAGCGCGTGGAATGGGAAAAGGGCACGGCGGGCGGCGATGCTCAGGAGGCCGAAGGCGAACGCTCCGACGGTCTTGCCGAGGACGGCTGGTCGCAGAGCGAGACGATTCGCGCCGAGATCCATAAGACGCGCGAAGCGAACGATATTCCGGCGGAAGAATACGGACTTTACGAGGGCCTGCTCGAGAAAACTCTCGAGTCTCCGGACGAGCTCTGGATCCTCGAATCCCGCGACGACGGCGAGCCGGACAAGTACCACTTCATCAAGCTCTTCCCCGACGAGGAAGGCGGTCCCATCCACTATGTGGTCGTCGCCCAGGAGTCCGAGCAGTCGGAATCTCTCGAAGTCGTGGAACAGATCCCGACCCGGAATGTGAAACTCCTCGAGGCGTTCCGCAAAGGACGGCAGGAGCTCGTGGTCGAGGACGAAGAAGCCGTCGGGAACCGCACGATTCACTGAGCCGGGGCCGCCAGATTAGCGGAAGCGGCCGATCGCGTGCATCGGGCAGTTCTGTCCGGAGACCAGGCAGGAGCTCATCTGCGAGCGGAGAGTCTTGTCGACCATGAGAACGCCGTTGTAGTTCGTGAAGTTGAAATTCACTTCGACCGAATTATTCGCCCAGGCGTCGTAGCAGGTGTAGAGCGGAGCGCCGAACTGGTCCAGTTTATAGACGAAGCTCTCTTCGTCGAGATACTGGACGGGAAAGGCGCAGACATAACGATCGGTCGAGGAATAGCCGCGGACCAGGATCTTGGTGAAGCTCGTGCTATGCGGGCAGGCGAAGTAGCGCTGGGTTCCGTCTTTCACCTGGTCGTCGGGTGGCATCACGTTCGGGTCGGTGGAACAGGTGAAGTCGCCGTTTGCATCCGACTGGTAGTATCCGAAGTTACCGCCGCCTTCGGAATTGGCGCCGCCTTCGGCGAGGAGGTGTCCGCCGCATCCGGTGATCCCGAAGGCGATCATGCCGAGGGTGGCGAACTTCAGGAAGGTTTGGATCAGGAGAGTCTGGACTGGGTTCGTGATTTGTTTTTTCATCTGGTGAGCCCCCGCTCAAATTTGTTGTTACCCAGGTAATTGCAGATCGGATGCCAACCGAAATAAGCGCTTCTTTCCGCCTGGTTTGGCGTACGCGCCGGGCGAACTGTCTAGAATCCGAACAGGGGGCAATTGCGTTGCGAGTGTCCGAAAAGACACAGGAAGAGCCGAAAAAGGCTTTAGCGCCGCTGCCTATAGGCGAGGATGCCCATCACGAGGAAAGCGAGCGCGAATGCTGATTTCCCGAACCAGTCGCCCCAGGCCAGCATCAGCGTCGGGATCGGCTCGATAATCGGAATCGTCGCGTTGATGATTTCCGGCTCGTAAAGTTTCGAGCGTTGCGTGATCGCTCCGTCAGGAAGAATCAGCGCGGAAAAGCCGGTGTTGGTCGCGCGAAACTGCGGGGTGCGCGATTCGATGCTCCGGAACGCGGCGAGCTGGAGATGGTAGTAGGGCACGCCCACGGGGCCGAACCAGGAATCGTTCGTGAAATTGAAGATGACTTCCGCACCCTGGACGACGGCGTCGCGCACGAAGTTCGGAAAGAGCACCTCGTAGCAGATCACCGGCTGGGTTTTCACTCCCGCGACCTCCCGGATGACCGAACCGGGGCCGCGACCGAAAAAGCCGACCATCGGGAAGAGCTGGCGCAGGGCGGGGAAAAAATCCACGCCCGGAATATATTCGCCGAACATAATGAGGATCGTCTTGGTGTACCGCGAATCGGTCCCGTCCGGATTGAGATAGAAAACGGCGTTGTAACTCAGTCCTTTCATGTCGCGATCGTATCCGCCGAACGCGATCGGGACCTTTCGGGACGCGACGAAGTCTTCCATCGATTTATCGCGACCGAAATCGTCGGACGTTTCCGGACTGCGAAAGGTCGAAGGGTAAGCGGTCTCGGGCCAGAGGAGGACTTCGGGCTTGGGCGAAAGTTTCAGCGCGTCGTCGGAGAGGTCATAATAAGCGCGCATCACCCGCTCCGACGCCTGGCGATAGCCGCTCTCCGAGGCGAGTTTTTCGAGATCGCCGATATTCGCCTGGATCGCGGCCGCCTGGAGCGTACGCTTCGGAGCCGCGAGACGTTCGGCGACCTGGGCGATCCGGTAGCGGCCGTAACGGTCGGCCGCGACGAGCGCGACGACGGAGACGACGGCGAGCGGAGCGGCCGCCCGGATCGCGCCCCAGATCGCGGGTTCGTCGCGCGTCCGGAACCGATTCCAGAGCGCGTAGATCGCGAAGTTCGCGGTGAGGAGGAGGAAAGTGAGGAAGGCGGGCCCGCCGATATCGGCCGCCTGACGCAAGGTCGGCGCGTGAATCAGCGCATGCCCCAGCGTATCGACGAAAAGTTTCGGCAGAATCCAGTCGAGTCCCGCGTAAAAGAGGGCCCCCACGAGGCCCAGGCCTAGGACGGCGAAACCCCGCTGCTCGTTCTGGATGCGAAAGAGAAGACCTCGAATTCCGAGCGCGCCGATCGCAAACTGGGGCTGTCCGATGAAAGAGAAGAGTCCGAGTCCGATGATCGCGAGGACCCAAGGCACTCCGCCGAATTGGTGAATGACGTAAGCGACCCAATAAAAAGCGAGCAGGCTCATCAGAATCCCGAGCCAGAAACTTTGCTGGACCGCTTCGCGTTTCGTTCTGGCCGTGGCCAGGACGGAAAACCACGGCACGAGGGCGATCGTCGCGAAGCCCCAGAGTCCCAAAGGCTCGAATGTCAGGAACAGAAAGAAAGCCGAGAGGAGAATCCGGCGATCGGGAAGCCAGGTACGGCGCGGTGCGGGGCTATTCGTGGGACGATTCACGGGTGATTCCGCTCCCATCATGGCTGAACGGGGAGGGGAACTCAAGGGTCCTGGCTTGTGCCGGTCCGTTCTCGATCTTTTCAGCGTCGTGGAATTTTATAGTCCGCGCCGCATCGGGTGCGCAGTCCCCGTTCGATTTCGACGAGGTCGTCTCCGAACTGAACGTGGAACTGAACGATGGAGCCCAGGTTGAACTCGCCCTGGACAAAAATCGGCCACTGAACGACTTCAGACGGCCGGTTGCTATCTAAAGTGGTCAGAGTGATGGACTGCGACTTTCCGGAGCCGGTCGCGGTGTAGCCCAGGACCAAAACGGAATGGATTCCAGTGCGATTTGGGAGCATGAGAAAGACCGGGTGGGGAAAAGCGTCTAGCGTATCGAGGAGTCTTCCCAACGAACGCCGGCGCATTCGTTCCGTTTCCGTGTCCGAAGTCAGGGTTTTAGTGAGCCAGGTTCCGAACACATGCCCCGGATCGCCGAAGGTCGTGCGGCGCTGCCATTCGCTCAGCACATCCTCGAGCTCTTGGGGGTAGGAGCTGGTAAAAGCGGGGAGGGTAGCGAATCCGGGTACCGAAATCGGCATGAAGTTCGTGATTTGGCGAAAAAGCAATTTCGCCTCGGCCGGCGTAGGCCGCGGTAAATCTGGTGCGAAGTCGACCAAGTATACGGCCGCCCGTTGGAAGCGGGAATGCCACCAGCACAGTCCAGTGTTCCAGCTTCCGGATGCATTCCCGATCCCCATCGCAAAGTAAGAGGTAATCATGGGGGAATAGAGGTCGCCGAACGGAGCGGAAAGTAACTCCAAAGCGTACTGGTGCGAGCGACCGCAGACGGATTTCAGGGGTGGGGGTTCGCCGGGCGAGGCTTCCCGTCTCGGGTTCGCCTGTCCGTTCACCAAGAGCAAGAGCAGCGACATCGCGCCTGAGATGGATAAGAGGCTGAGACGGTTCCGCATCTGAATACTCGTTCGGAGGGATCACTCCGCCGTCAGTGCTTCGAGCAGAGCCGAAGGACCGCGAGCGATCGAGCGGATGACGTTGTTTTCCTTCGCCGCCGGGAGTTTAATTCCGAGGGCGAGCAGCGCCTTCTTCGCGTTCACGCGTCCACCGGCCGCGACTTTCGTCTTCAGGTCGGCGTACTCGTCCACGGAGCCGCGGATGATTTCTTTGATTCGAGCCGGGGAAAGAGTCGGGTCCTTCGAGAGAAGGAGCGCCGCGATGCCGGTCACGAACGCCGTCGCCTGGGACGTGCCGGTCATGAATCCGTAGCGGCCGTTCGGCAGCGTGGAAAAGATGTTCTCGCCCGGCGCCGTGACGTCGACTTTCGTCTTGCCCCAGTTCGAGGAGCGGATGAGCTTGTTGTTGATGTCGGTCGCGGCCACCGAGATGATGTTCGTCAGCCGGTAAGCCGATGGGTAGTAGTAGTTTTCCGGAAGATCGGTATCCGAGCGTTCGTTACCCGCCGCGGCGACGACGAGAACGCCTTTCGCTTCGGCTTTCTTCAGCGCCAGGTATTCTTCCTCGGCGAACTCGGGGCCGCCGCCGGAGTAGTTGATGATCTTCGCGCCGTTGCTCACGGCCCATTCGATCGCCTTCACGGTGTTCTTCAGGTTCACGGTGCCGGAGTTGCCTTCGGCGTAGTACTTCACCGCCATGATCGAGACGTTCTGGGCGACGCCGGAGACTCCCGCCTTCGGATTCGCAAGCGCGCCGACGATGCCGGCCACATGCGTTCCATGGCCATGGTCATCGGTCGGGGTCGGGGAGTTCTTCACAAAGTCGTAACCGTATCCACCGGTCGCGCTTTTGAAGACGTTCGGCTTCAGATCCGGATGGTTCGCGTCGATTCCCGTGTCGATCACGGCAACGATCACGCTCTTGGAACCTTTTTCCAGCTTCCACGCGCCGAGGGCGTCGACATGGGACTGGGCGCGGGCATTGGCGATGCCCCAATTCTTAAAGCTCGAAAGTTTAAACTCTTCGACCGCTTTTTTCAGTTTCGACGTTCCGCCCAGGGCGCCGAAACTCAGCACGGCGATAGCCGAGAGGGCGGCGACGAAATGACGGCGTGAATGGAAGGAGACACTGTTTTGGCTGGAGCGGCGGTACTTCACAAGAACCTCTTTTGGGGACCCCTCGGCTTAATCCCGGGACCAACCGGGTAGGGGTTCTGGTAGTCTTAAGAGCAAGGCATATGCCGAAGCGCCAATCCTCGAACGCCGGAAAAAAGGCCCTCTTTTCAAGCCTCTACGCCGAGTTCGGAAGGCGCGAACTGTCGAAAGTTTAGACACGTGAAGAGGAAGACACAGGGTTCGGGGTGGGAGGCGAAGCGACCGGGACACCCCCCGTACGCCGACCGAAGAGCTCTCAGCTTCCTCCACCGTTTACCGATACGAAGGGTATGCGCGGTGGGTCCCTCTATCTCTTCGTAGCTCTGCTCTCTCTCCAGGCTTCCCTGGTCTCCCATTCCGCGGCGGCGGCTTCGAAAACCGAATCCGCCCGCGTCGCTCGCGATGCGATCGCGCTCCTCGACCGGATTCCTTCCGGAAAACAGATTCTCCTCCGCGCGCGCGCCTTCTGGAACGAGCCCGACGACGAGGGACTGCTGCGCCATCTGGCCTACGGTCCCGTTTCGCGTACCGACGCGGTCCTGACCCGGCACTATCATCCCGACACCGGCGCCGAAGTGCGCGAACGTTTCGTGACCGTCATCCTGCGCAAGGACCAGCCGCTCCTCGACGTCGCGATGGACCTGGCCCACGAGCTCGTACATGCCACGACTCCGCCAACCTGGGATCCGTATGATCCGAAACTCACCGCCGGCCGATACATGCACGCCGCCCTCGAAGCGACGGGCGGGGAAGTGGACGCGGTCCTGGCCGAATGCGAAGTCGCGGTCGACTTTAAACGCGAGCTCGATCTCCGTTCCACGCGTTGCGACCGCTATCTCGTGGTCACGCGCGAAGGCGCGTTGGCCGTCGAGCGAAACAAGATCCAGCACGACTTCTACCGCGTCGGGCGGTGGGAGACCTATGTCCGCTCGCGCTTGGGCGCCGAGAAGGATCGTTTTCCCCTCCTGTCCGCCAAGGAACCCGAGCTTTACTCCGCGACGGGCAGCGCGCCCTATCCGGTTGCGCTCATGCGCGAGTACGAGGAGCTGAACCGCGTCGCCTGCGAAAACGTTCGCAAGCGCACGAACGGAGCGAACCGCGCGCCTGCATCGGCCGGCTCGGCGGCGAATACGCTCGGCGACCGATGCCGGGGCATGAGTTTCTCCTCGCGACAGCCATGACCATACGAAATCCTGACAAACGAAGTCTCCGGTGGGCATGATAAAATAATCGCTATGGCCAAAACGTTGGGCTTTCTCCCCACGCTGCCTTCTCTCCTCGTCGAGCCAGGATCACCGTACATTCATCGGGATCTTTCCTGGCTCCAATTCAACGAGCGCGTCCTGAACGAAGCCCGCGATCTCTCGAATCCGCTGCTCGAACGCGTGAAGTTCCTGGCGATCTCCCAGTCGAATCTCGACGAGTTCTTCATGATTCGCTTCGCGTCGCTCGCGCGATCCATCGCCCTGCTCCAGAAGACCAACCAGGTGAAAGCCGAGCGCACGGCCGAAGTCCGTGACAGCGTGCTCGAAACGGTCGCCCAGTTCACGGGGCGCCAGGCCGATACGCTCGAAAGCCTGGGCTTTGAACTCGAGAACGTCGGCATCCAGATCGTGCGGGATCCCGCCGAAGGCGACCCCGCCTTTATCGCCGGCGAGAAAGTTTTTCAGGAACAGATCCTACCCGGGCTTCCCGTTCCCGCGCCGTATAAATTCGGCGAGTTCATCGACCTGGAGAATCTTCAGTGCGCGATTCTTTTTAAGGGCGATCGCTGGATCCGCCTTCCGAAGTCGCTGCCGGGCGTCTTCCTCGCGCCGAGCGAGCTGGGTGTTTACGTCTTTTTCCTCGACGATCTGATCATGACCCACCTGGAGAGCTCCTTCGAACCGATCGGCGTGCTGCGACTGACGAAGGACGGAGACATTTCCGTGGATCTC
>CAZIAL010000041.1:0-28194 GCA_964536965.1 uncultured Bacteriovoracaceae bacterium | reverse complement strand
GCTACTTCGTCTCTCCGAAAGGAAAGATCGTCGCGCAAGCTTCCAAAGATCAGGACGAACTTCTCATCGCCGACCTGAATTTCGACGAGATCCGCGAAGTTCGAGATCTCTGGCAGTTTTACCGCGACCGCCGTCCGGAAACCTATCTGCCGCTCTCGACTCTGGAGACGATGTAAGTATGAAGCCCACCGAGAAGAAGTCCCGCACGAACGAGGAAATGATCGCGTTCCGGAAGAGTCACTTCCTTCCGACGGCGAGCCTCTACCATAAAGAACCGCTCCACCTGACGAAAGCCCAAGGCCAGTATGTCTGGGACGCGACCGGAAAACGGTTCCTCGATTCCATCGGCGGCATCGTCTGCATCTCGGCCGGGCATAATCATCCCCGGATCAAGCAGGCGCTCCAGGCGGCGATCGAACGCGACCAGATCCAGCACACCAGCACGCTCTATCTCTCGGAGCCCGCGATCGAGGCGGCGGAACGAATCGTGGCCGAAGCGCCTGCGGGCGTGGACCGCGTCGCGTTCACGAACTCCGGTTCGGAGGCGAACGAGCTCGCGATCATGGCCGCTCGCCATGCGACGGGCGAGACTGCCGTCGTGAATCTCCGGCACTCGTACCATGGCGGAACATCGGGCACGCTCGCGAACTGTGGGCACCATACCTGGCGTTTCCGCGCGCAGCCGGCGCTGAACACGGTCGCCGCGACCGAGCCGAACTGTTATCGCTGTCCTTACCAGAAGACGAAGGATTCCTGCGCGCTCGAGTGCGCAAAGGACGTAGAGCGCGCGATCCAGACGAGCACAAACGGGCGGATCGCGGCATTCATCGCCGAACCCGTGATGGGGGTCGGTGGATTCATCACGCCGCCGGACGAATATTTTCCGGTCGTGACAAAGATCGTGAAGAACTACGGCGGCAAGTATATCTCGGACGAGGTCCAGACGGGCGCCGGACGCTGCGGAGGAAAGTTCCTGCTTACGACCGAACTCGGGATCGAGGCCGATATGGTCACGATGGCCAAGGGATTTGGCAACGGAGCGGCGGCGGGCGCGGTACTGATGAAGTCCGATACGGCAGAAAAGATGACCGGGCGGCTCTATTTCAACACCTTCGGCGCCGATCCTCTCCAGATGATCCAGGTCGCGGAGACCATGGACATCATTCGCGATGAGAAGCTGATCGAAAACTCGCGCAATATGGGAAAACTCCTGATGGACGGGATGAAGGAGCTTGCGAAGACCTTCGGACTGATCGGCGACGTTCGCGGACGCGGACTTCTGCTCGGAATGGAGCTCGTGAAAGACCGCACCACCAAAGCTTACGCCACCGACGAGTGCGTGCGCTTCATGGACGAGTGCAAGGACCGCGGACTTCTGCTCGGCAAAGGCGGACTAATGGGGAATGTCGTGCGAATCGCGCCCCCGATGAATATCACTCGCGAGGACGTTACGTTCATGCTCGAGACGATGGAACAGTCTTTCGCCGCCGTCGAAAAAGCCTTTGGAAAGGTTGCCACCTGATGAGTAAGGCGAATCTTGGACTGGGAGGCGGCAAGGTCGGTGAATTTAAAGTTCTCGATTCGAGCCCGGGAGTGAAAGGGAGCCGCCTCGCTCCCTCCATGTACGGCAAGGTTTTCTGCGATCTTCTCCCGCCCCTTGGGAAGACAGACGCCGAAGTCGAATCCTCCCGCTGCTATTACTGCTACGATGCGCCCTGCATCCGGTCCTGCCCTTCCGAGATCGATATTCCGAGCTTTATCCGAAAGATCGGAAACGGAAACGTCCGCGGAGCGGCCAAAGACATTCTCGATGCGAACATCCTCGGCGGTACCTGTGCGCGCGTTTGTCCGGTGGAGACGCTCTGCCAGGAGGCCTGCGTCCGGGATAAGGTCGACGGCGTGCCGGTCGCGATCGGTCAGCTCCAGCGTTACGCCACCGACGAATACTTTAAGTCGGGCGAGCAGCATTTTACGCGGGAACCCTCGAACGGCAAGAAAGTCGCCGTGATTGGCGCTGGTCCGGCTGGACTGTCGGCGGCGCATCTGCTTTCGCGCTTCGGTTACGAGGTCGTCATCTTCGAAGCGAAAGCGAAAGCGGGCGGACTGAACGAATACGGAATCGCACCTTATAAACTCACCGACGATTTCGCCCAGCGCGAGGTCGAGTTCGTGCTGAGTCTCGGTGGGATCCGCATCGAGTACGGAAAATCGCTCGGCCGAGAGATCACGCTCGAAGGCCTGAAAAAGGACTACGACTCCGTTTTCCTGGGCGTGGGCTTGGGCGGAAACAACGCGCTCGGCGTTTCGGGGGAAAACCTTCCGGGCGTGCAGGACGCGACGAAGAAGATCGAAGAGATCCGGCAGGCGAAAGACCTCGCCAAGGTCGCCGTCGGTCGCGACGTGATCGTGATCGGGGGCGGAAACACCGCGGTCGATATCGCGGTCCAGATGAAGCGTTTGGGCGCGGAGTTCGTGACCCTCGTCTACCGTCGCGGAACCGCGGAGATGGGTGCCACCGGACACGAGCAGGAGATCGCGCAAAACAATGGCGTGCTTCTGAAGACGTGGGCGATGCCGAAGGAAATTCGCGGCACGGCGGCAGGGGTCACCGAGATGGAGTTTGAATACACGGAACTGAATTCGGCGGGAAAACTCGTCGGTACGGGGAAAACCTTCGTGCTGAAAGCCGACCAAGTTTTTAAAGCGATCGGCCAGAAGCTCGTCCCTCCGGCGGGCCTCGCGCTCGAAAGCGGGAAACTCAAGGTCGACGAAAACTTCCAGACGACTCTGCCCGGCGTGTACGCGGGCGGCGACTGCGTGGCGATCGGCGAAGACCTGACGGTCACTTCCGTCCAGCACGGCAAGCTCGCGGCGCGCGCGATTTTCCGGAGCCACTTCCCATCGTTGCCAGTTCCGTTCCTGACTCCTTCGCCGAATCCGCAGGACGACGGCACGACCCGCGTCGCGGGACATCCGACGTCACATTCCGAAACGAAGGGGGTCCATGCCCATGGCTGATCTGAGCTGCAACATCGCTGGAGTGAAGTCTCCGAACCCGTTTTGGCTCGCGTCCGCGCCGCCGACCGATAAGAAGTACAATGTCGTCCGCGCCTATAAGGCGGGATGGGGTGGCGTCGTGTGGAAGACGCTCGGCGAAGATCCACCGGTCGTGAACGTCTCGTCCCGCTACGGGGCGATCGACGTGAACGGATTTAAAATCGCGGGACTGAATAACATCGAGCTCATCACCGATCGGCCGCTCGAGGTGAATCTTCGGGAGATCACGGAGACGAAACGCGAGTGGCCAGACCGCGCGCTCATCGTTTCCCTCATGGTTCCCTGCGAAGAGGAGAGCTGGAAACGCATTCTGAAGAAGGTCGAAGCGACGGGTGCGGATGCCGTCGAACTGAATTTCGGCTGCCCGCACGGGATGAGCGAGCGGGGGATGGGCTCGGCCGTCGGCCAGGTTCCGGAATACGTCGAGATGGTGACCCGCTGGTGTAAGGCCCATACGCGGATGCCGGTCTTCGTGAAGCTGACTCCGAATATTTCCGATGTCCGCGTGCCCGCGCGGGCGGCGAAAAACGGCGGCGCGGACGCCGTTTCGCTGATCAACACCATTAATTCGATCGTCACGGTCGATCTCGACCTGATGGCTCCGACTCCCGTGGTCGGCGGCAAAGGCACGCATGGCGGTTACTGCGGACCGGCCGTGAAGCCGATCGCGCTGAACATGGTGGCCGAAATCGCGCGCGATCCGGCAACCCGCGGGCTTCCCATCTCGGGCATCGGCGGAATCTCCACCTGGCGCGACGCCGCGGAGTTCATGGCCCTCGGTTCGGGATCCGTCCAGGTTTGCACCGCGGCGATGCACTACGGATTTAAGATCGTGCAAGACATGAACGACGGTCTTTCGAACTGGATGGACCAGTCGGGTTACCGAAAACTTTCCGACTTCGTCGGCAAAGCCGTGCCGAACGTCGTGAACTGGAACCAGCTCGACCTGAACTACAAAACGATCGCGAACATCAACCAGGATCAGTGCGTGAACTGCGGTCTGTGTTACGTCGCCTGCGAGGACACTTCCCACCAGTCGGTGCGAAAAATCGCGGGGGTCACGCGTCGGGATCCGATTCGCTACGAGATCATCGAGGAGGAGTGCGTGGGATGCAACCTCTGCGCGCTCGTCTGCCCGGTCAGCTGCATCTCCATGGTCGATCAGAAGCGAGGTCTCCCGTACCTGCCGTGGACCCAGCATCCGAACAACCCCATGGTCGGGAAATGAGCCGCAGTAAGTAGGCTGCAAGCTGTAACTCCCAGCCAGTAGGCTGCAAGCCGCAACTGAGGAAGCCAATGAAAGCCGCCCAGTCCGAAAATTCCTACACCAACGAAGACCTCGCGGCGACGACGCCCGAAAACCGCACTTGGGGGACGTGGAACTACGCCGCGCTCTGGGTGAGCATGAGCCTTTGCATTCCGACGTATATGCTCGCGAGTTCGCTCATCGACGGCGGAATGAACTGGTGGCAGGCCATCCTCACGATCTTTCTCGGCAATACGATCGTGCTCATTCCGATCGTGCTGAACGGCCATGCGGGCGCTCGGTACGGGATTCCGTTCCCGGTTTTCGCGCGCTCGAGTTTCGGCATTCTCGGCGCGAACGTGCCGGCGCTCTTGCGCGCGATCGTCGCATGCGGATGGTTCGGGATCCAGACCTGGATCGGCGGCTACGCGCTCTATCAGATGATCCGCGTCTGGTGGCCCGCGGCGGGTGAAATGGGTTCGATCTTCCCGGCGTCGTGGGGGCTCGAGACCGTGCCGGCGATGACGTTTCTCGCGTTTTGGTTCGTGAACATGGCGGTGGTGTATTTCGGAGTCGATAGCATCCGAAAGCTTCTCGTCTTCAAGGCGATTTTCCTGCCGGTCGCCACGCTTCTCCTGCTCGTCTGGGCGATTTCCGCGAGCAACGGCCTCGGACCGATCCTGGATCAGCCCTCGAAGTTCACGAGTTCCTCCGAGTTCTTCGCTTACTTTTTTCCGGCGCTTACCGGGATGGTCGGATTTTGGGCGACGCTTTCGCTGAATATTCCGGACTTCACGCGGTACGCGAGATCCCAGCGCGCGCAGATCGTTGGGCAGGCGATCGGCTTACCTCCGTCGATGACTCTTTTCGCGTTCGTCGGCGTGGTCGTCACCAGCGCGACGGTCATCATCTTCGGCGAAACCATCTGGGATCCCGTGGTCCTGGCGGGTAAGTTCGAATCGCGCCTCCTCGTCACCTTCGCTATGCTTGCGATCGCCGTTTCCACGCTCGCGACCAACATCGCGGCGAATATCGTGAGTCCGGCGAACGACTTCTCGAACCTGATGCCGAGCAAAATTGACTTTAAACTCGGTGGCTACATCACGGGCGTGATCGGGATTCTGATCTTTCCGTGGAAGCTGATCGCCGACCCGCAGGGCTATATCTTCAAGTGGCTGATCGCTTACTCGAGCCTGCTCGGGCCGGTCGGCGGGATCATGATCGCCGACTATTACATCGTTCGCCGGCAGAAGCTGGACGTGGCGGCGCTTTACCGCGCGGGGAGCGAGTACTGGTTTAGAAGCGGATGGAATCTCTGTGCGATCGCCGCCCTTGTTCTCGGCGTCCTCCCGAATATCCCGGGCTTCTTAGCGGAGACGGGACTGATGGAAAAGGACGGCGCGTTCGGTCCGCTTGTGGGCCTGTACCATTATGCCTGGTTCATCGGATTCTTCGTCTCGGGCGCGGTTTATGTCGCCCTGATGAAATTCCGGCGCAACTAACCGAATGACTGAGGTCCGAGGCCGCATTTTCGCGAGATCTCCGTGACTTCGGAGGTCTGCGGTCGGTTCGCGAGCAGCGAGATCAGGGTCAGCGCGAAAAATGGAAGCACGATGCGGTCGGAGCGAATGCTCGCCGTCAGCGCGACGCCGTAAAGAACGCAGGACTCGGCCAGGGCGAAGCCGATGATTTTGGCCAGGAAGTACTGGGTCCAGATCGTCGTTTCGGCGCTCGTCGGATCATTCCGGAGGGCGACGTAGGTCGGGATTCGGCCGAGCAAGAACTTCGGAAGGGCGAAAGAAACGAGGAACATGAGAACGGCCATGCCCGCGAGCGGTATTTCGATCGCCGTTTCCGCCGAGGGAAACATCCGCGACGACTCGGGATCCGCCGCGAGCTGGAACATCGCCACTCCGGTCAGCACGAAAGAAGAGGCGAGAATCGCGCCCCAGATTAGCGTGATCTTTTGCGCGAACTGTTTCGGCTGGAGGGACGTCGTATTCAGTGAGGATTGCATGAAAAGATTCTAAGGCGGGATTCCGGCGGAGGATAGGAAGAAATGACTTGTGACGATTCGGGGCGGGCGTTAACCCTTTCCATTCAGAACTCATCTTAGCGAGGTTTCGCCTATGTTTTCCGCCTTCGTGCATGTCGTCGCCATTTCGTTCGTTTTCACCGCCGCGGCGTTCGCCTCGGAGGAATCGGTGAATTCTTCCCAGTATCGCCGCCATCTGACCGAACTCGTCGAGCTCGCAGAGGAGCTTTCGGGCACGATCCACCTCCGGAAACCGAATCCGGTCTGTACGCTTTCGTTCGAGACCGAAACCGCCGGCGAAAGTTTTATTCTAGCCATTCGCGATTTCCGGGGCGAGGTTCGCGCTTCGGCCGAGATTCCTGCGCGCGGGTTGTTCAAGCAGACTCACGAAACGGGTTCGGATTACCATACGGAGACGACCGAAATTCAGGAAGGCAGGTATGCGACGGCGAAGATCAGGATTACGACCTTCGACGATATGGCGAGCTTTGACCTTACGATCATGGAAATGGACGGCAACACGGTCCGCTGTTCGCTGCGGGAGTAGCCTCGTGACCGCGTCGCACGAGTCCGGAAGACATTCTAAATAATTGGAATCACTCGGTAATTATCCGAAACGAAGATTCCCCGGGACACCGATAGTCGAGCTTGAGGCGAAAGCCGCGGCGTGTTAGCTCCTACGGACTGCCATGATCTATTTCCAGTCCCTGACGAAAGCCGAACTCGCCGATCTCTTGCTTCCGCTCTCGCGGGTGAAGGGGCGCGGTCTGTCGGACGAAGAAATCGAGAAGAAGGCGAAGAAGCAGGCGGCCTACCGCGCGCAGCAGGTCTTCCACTGGGTTTACCAGCGCTTCGTCGACGACTGGGAGCAGATGTCGGATCTTTCGAAAGAGCTTCGCGCCTGGCTGAAAGAGAACATGGTCGTCTATCGTCTCGACCAGCGCGTCGCGCAGCAGGCGCTCGACGGTACCCATAAATTTCTCTGGGACCTCGTCGACAAAAAGACGATCGAGTCCGTGATTATCCCGGCCGCGCTCCAGGAAAAATCCGGCAGCGCCGCGATCTCGCGTCTGACCGGCCAAGACCCGGGTGGCGAGCACGGAGACGATGAGGACGAAGAAGAACTCATGCAAGCCGGCAAACGGTTCGCCGGGGCGAAGACCAACGCGAAAGTCGACTCCGGAAACTGGCGCCGGCTTACGGCCTGTATTTCTTCCCAGGTCGGCTGCGCGATGGCGTGTAAATTCTGCCTGACGGGGATTCAGGGACTGGATCGTTCGCTCCAGACCCACGAGATCGTCACACAGGTGCACGAACTTCGCCGGCACGCTCCGATCACGAACATCGTTTTCATGGGAATGGGGGAGCCCCTCCATAACCTCGACTCCGTTTCGAAAGCTTGCCAGATCCTGCTTGATCAGGACGGCCTCGGTTTCTCGAAGCGCAAAGTCACGGTTTCGACCTCCGGGCTCGTCCCCGCGATCGAAGAACTCGGCCGCCGCGTCGACGTCTCGCTCGCGATTTCGCTGAACGCGACGACCGACGAGCAGCGCTCGGCGATCATGCCCGTGAACAAGAAGTGGAATATCGCGAAACTTCTCGAGACCTGCCGCAACTACCCGCTCGGGCCGCATCGCCGGATCACCTTCGAATACGTCATGCTGAAGGATTTCAACGACTCGATGGAAGATGCCGCGCGACTCGTGAAGCTCACGCGCGGAATTCCTTCGAAGATCAACCTGATCCCTTTCAACGAGCACTCCGGCGCGGAATTTAAACGCCCGACCGACGAGCGCGTGAAGGAATTCCAGCGCTACCTCGTGGACCGGAACCTCACCGCCACCGTTCGCATCTCGCGCGGCCGCGACATCCTCGCGGCCTGCGGCCAGCTTCGCTCGATTTTCGGAACCGCGCGTGGAACCGATCGCCATAAGGACTGGAAAGAGCTTCCGGACGCGGTGCAAGCCGCGATTCCGGCGGGCCTGCCCGTCGCGAACGCCGCGGTTTCCGCCGCTGCGCCGGCAGCGGAGAATCCGGCGTGAGCTCGGCGTTCGGAGTGGCTGCCGCTCCCTCGGTCGTCTCGGCCGGAACCATTCCCGCGAAAAAGGTCTCCGCGACCGAGGACCATTCGCTCTATTACCATTACTCGCGCTATCTGCGGGAAACCTTCGGCGGCAAGACCTATAAGGTTGTCGTGAACTCCGGCCTCACTTGTCCGACTCGCGACGGGACGATCACGAAGGGCGGCTGCACTTTCTGCGACGTTCGCGGGAGCTCCAGCTTCTTCGGAAAGCAGGGGCGGGGCGGGGAAATCACGGACCAGATCAACCTCCGGCTGCCGGGAACGCGCGCGCGTTTCGGTTCGGAGAAGCATATCGCTTATTTCCAGAGCTATACCAATACCTACTCCGACGCCGAGTACTTGCGCGGGATTTACACCGAGGCGCTAGCGCATCCGGAGATCGCGGGGCTCGCGATCGGTACGCGCCCGGATTGCCTTCCCGACTCGGTGATCGAACTTCTCGAGGAACTCGCGCAGAAACATTATGTTTCGCTCGAGCTCGGAGTCCAAAGCTTCGAGGTGCCGACGCTCGAATGGTTCATCCGCGGACATGACGGGGATTGCTCGCGAGAAGCGCTTCGCAAGATGCGTGAGCGCGCTCCGCACGTCCATACCTGCGCGCATTTCATTTTCGGCGCGCCGACGGATTCACCGACGGCCCCGCGCGATGCCGCGCTCGAGATGAATGCTTCGGGAGTGCGCGGAGTGAAACTCCATCAGATGATGGTGCTCCAGCATACGAAGCTCGCCGAGATGTTCGCGACGGAGCCGTTTAAGATTCTCACCGTCGAGGAATACGCCGAGCGCGTGATCGAATTCCTCGAACATCTGGATCCGAAGATCTATGTCGAGCGACTCCAGGCGAAGGCGAGCCATCTCAAGGAGCTGATCGCGCCGGACTGGGCCAAGACGCACTGGGAGCCCTATAACCGTATCCTCGCCATCATGCGCGCACGCGGAAGCTACCAGGGCAAAGCGCTGGGGGTGGCCCGCGCGACCGAAGCGGTCTCGGGACCGGTCTGAGGCCCCAGTCTCCCGGAGAAAATCAGTCCGGGTGAGCGGCCGCAATGGATGCGCCGCGTCCTACGGGCGCGGCTTCGCTCGCCATCGATTTAGCTTCCTCAGCCTAGGTTGACAGGGGGGTGCCTTTGTTCGAAGGTCGCCCCATCCAGACAGCTAGGTCCCCAACCTAATGTTCGTGCCCGTTCTTCGGACGGCACATCGATACTTATAGAGGAGTTCCCATGAATCTATTTCTTCGTTCCTTCGTTCTCGCTCTGTCGTTGTTCCCCGTCGCCGCGATGGCCCTCGACGCCGGCGACGTGATTCTGAACCAGAAGAATATCTCGATCGAAGCGGATACCGCGACCCTCGTGCGTACCGCCGACTCCCCGAAGGTTGTGAAAATCGAAATGAAAGTTCCGATGGGTGAGCGCGTTTGCGAAGAATACGCTTACCGCGAAGTTTTCGGTCGGGACCCTTCCTGCGGTTACGACACCTATTACGAACGGCGCTGGTACTCCTATTGCGTCGCTTGGCGGAATACTCCGCGTGGCGGCGCGCGCTGCGTGCAGTGGCATCGTCGCCTCGAAAGTTATCCCGTGCAGCGCATGCGTTCCTGCTATCACCAGGTTCGCGAGTGTGTGCGCTACGGCACGGCGACCCATTTCGAAAACCGCCGCGTGAAGCTCGTCTTCCGCAAGGCCGCGAAACTCCAGGGCTCTGAACAGGAAACCTTCTTGCTGACCGCCTCGCAGACGCGCATCGGATCGAGCGACGCGGATTTCCGGCTCCAGCCTCTCGAGACCCAGTCGAGCTACGAGATGAAGGAGTCCGATTTCTTCGGCGACCGCATCAAGGCGAAGAAAACCGGAACGCTCGCGGCCCCGACGGCGCAGGTTTCTTCCGGCGCGACTCCGGCGAACGAAGAAGCCGGCGCTACGATCGAGATTGGCGAGTAATCGCGAGACGGGGATCGAAAGCGGATCGTCTCCGTCCATGTCATTCTAGAAAGCGTGAACGCCTCGGACGAGTTCCGGGGCGTTCGCCGTTTCCAGGGCCTATTTTTTCAGGATTCGCGCCGAATCCGCCGCGATGGAAACTTCCGGGGTCTCGATGATTCTCCCGATTTCCTGGCCGTCCCTCAGAAAGACGAAAGTCGGAAGCTTCTCGATGGCGCGCGAGTTCACATAACCGTCGTAGGTCTTTTTCCGGTCGAGGGCGACGAGTTTCAGGCTTTTCGGAGATGCGCCGAATTCCTTCGCGGCGTCGAGGAGCGCGAGAAAGGTGGGGAGATGATCGTGGCTGTCGCTGCACCAGCTGCCGAAGTAAATCTCGAGGTCGGTTCCGGGCAGGGACGCGGCGACCGTTTTCACCGATGCGGAGTCTTTCGAATTCTTCACGCGGCCCGCGGGAACTCCTTGGTTCATCCAAGGGAAGCCGTAGCGCTCGAGCTCCGCGCGACTCATAGGGCCTCTTAGATCGGACTGGGCTTCTGGATTTGTCATAGGGGGGGAGGAGGTCCGTTTCACGGCCGCGTTCGCGGCCTGGGCGGTCGTAACGGCGATGGGGTGCGAACCGAAGACGAGGGCGGCGAGGGCGATGAGAAGAGCGAAGCTCATGTCGGCGGCCTTATTTCGAATATTTCGGCTGGATCTTGGCGATCTCGGCGTCGAAGCGCGAAGTGAATTCCGGCGAGGTCACATCGGTACAAACGGCATAGCGGATGAACGACTCTCCGGGAAACGATCCGACCTTCGGTCCGGTAAAATGGACGCCGACGATTCCGGTTTTCTCGATCGTCAGCCGGTTGAAAAGTTCGGCTTTGGGTATTCCGCGGCTCGCGGCTTCGGCGGCTAGATCGACTCCGAACGCGAAGTCGGGGACGAGCCAGAGAGTGAAGAAGCCGCTCGTCGTCTCGCAAGCGGGGCGAAGTCCGATGCCTTTCAGTTTCGGGACCAGGGTATCGAGGCGCTTCCGGTAAATCGCATACGTTTCGTCGAGCAGGCGGCGCGCAAGCGCGGGCTCGGAGAAAAGATCGCCGTAAGCCGCCATCCCCGTGGGAACCGGGCCGCTGTCGGTATTGCCCTTGATCAGGACGAAATCCTCGACGAAGTCCTTCGATCCGACGAGCGCGCCCAGGCGCTGGCCGGGGTCGGAGAAAGATTTCGAGACCGAATACATCTCGGCCCATTCGAGCTCCGGATAGTCTTTCGCGACCGACGCGAGCGAAACGTGGGATTTTCCATCTGTAAGGGTCGCGTAAGCGCCGTCGTTCACCAGCCGTGCGCGCTGGGCGACGCAGTAGGAAATCAGCTCCCGCCATTCGGTGGCGGTGGCTCCGGCCGAAGCCGGATTTCCTGGCCTAATCACGAAGACGAGATCGGGTTTTTCATCCTTGGGAATGCGATCGACCCGCATCTTCATCCCGTCGGAAGAAAGGAGCGGCCAGACGATGCGGTGAGAACCGAAATAGCTCGTCGACCAGGTGCCCATGACGTCGTAAGCGGGGAGATTCGTCATCACCCGGAACTTCTCGCGACCCTTTAGATGGAGGCCGCAGGCGAGGGGGAGGATCGCGGTCGCGGTTTTGATCCCGGCGATCGGCGTTCCCCGTAGATGATCGTACTTTTCGAGTTTCACTCCGGAGCAGACTTCCACGAAACCTTCGACGAATCGGCGAAGGTTCTTGTCCTCGGCGTAAGTATGCAGGTCGTAGTCGGGAAGTTCCGCGAACCTAGCCTTTCGCGAAAGCACTTCCGCGGGCGGGATCAGATCCGGATTGCCGAGCGAAAGATTCAGCGCCGGACGTCCGGCCTTTTCCTCGTACTCGCGCAGCAGGATGTAAATGAGCTGAAAGAGGTTGATTCCGGTCGCCGGGATACTTCGCATGGACTACCCGATCACTCAGCGGCGTTTCTTCGCGGGAGCTTTTTTCGCCGGGGCGGGAGCGGGACGCCGAGCGGCGGCCTCGCGCACGGTGGTTTCGAGCTTTTCGAGCGCGTCTTTTTGCTCAAGCACCGTCGAACTGATCTGCGAAACCAGGGACTTCACCGCGTTGTGTTCGTCGTTCAGAATCACGAGTTTGTCCGACATCTCTTTCATCTGCCGGGCGTTATCGGCGGATTTCTTTTCCAGGGCGGTGATCTGCGCATTCAGCGCTTCGGTATCCGGACAGCCGGGCAGCGTGAAAGCCATCGTTGAGCAGGCGACCAGAGCTAAGGCGAGGCGCGCGAAATTCTTTTTCGAGTTCATACGATCTCCTAGATGAAACTGCGGTCTTTTCAGTTTAGGGGTTAAACGCTCGAATTAAAACATGAATTTCTTATTGGCGACGTTCGTGATCACCGCCACGCCGACGGTGGCCGTGATGAGCGCCGACCCGCCATAGCTCAGAAACGGGAGCGGAACCCCGACGATGGGGAGGATGCCCATGACCATGCCCATGTTCACGAAGATGTGCCAAAAAAAGATCGATAAAAGCCCCACGACTAAGAGCAGCGCGAATTTATCGTGCGACTGGAAGGCCACCTGGAGCCCGTTCATGAGGAAAATCAGGTAGAGCAGCAGCAGTATCACGCAGCCGACGAAGCCGTGTTCCTCGCTGAAAACCGAGAAGATGAAGTCGGTATGGTGCTCGGGTAGAAAGTTCAGCTGGGATTGCGTGCCCTTTTTATAACCCTTCCCGAAGAGCTGACCCGATCCGACGGCGATCATCGACTGGATGGAATTATACCCCGAGCCCTTGGGATCGCTCATCGGGTCGATGAACGTCAGGATCCGCTGTCTCTGATAGGGTTTCAGGCCGAACTTATAGGCCACCGGGAGAATGACCGCGAGCGAAAGCAGAAGGGTCACGATCGTCCGCGGCTTGATCTTCAGAAAAAGCAGCATCGAACCATAGGTGAGCAGGACGATCATCGCCGTGCCCAGATCGGGTTGCAGCATGATGAGGAAAGCGGGAACCGCGACCAGTAGACTCGGAAGGGCGAGCTCTTTCAACCCGTAGCCTCCGACCGTGCGGTCCGTTTCGAAGTATTTCGCCAGGCAGAGGACCATGGAGACTTTCATGAACTCGGAGGGCTGGATCGTGAATCCGCCGAAGCCGATCCATCGACGCGCGCCGAGGCTCGCCTTGCCGATCACGAGCACGGCGACCAGGAGAAGGATGTTCGCGAAATAGACGATGTAGGCGACTCGCGAAAGGAACGAGTAGTGAATCATGAGGATCACGGCCGTGATCACCATCCCGATCCCGAACCAGATGAGCTGGTTCCGGAAGAGTCCCTGCGACTTGTCGTCCACCGCGGTGGCCGAGATCAGATTCCAGATGCCGATCCCGAAAAGGATGAACTGGAGAATGAGCATGTTCCAGTTGAATTTTTTCAGCTCTTCTTCGTAGAAGCCATATCGGTGCTGCGGGTCCTGGCTGGTCTGGCTTTCGGAATAGGTATAACTCATAAATTTCTCGTCACTCGGTCGGGGCGACCGCTCCCGGGAGCATCGTACTATCGCTCTGGATCACGTCCTGTTCGCGGCTTTCGGCGGCGGCCGCGGCCTCCGCTTGCTGTCGCTTCACTTTCGCGACCCAAGCTTTCCTTCGCTTTTCCTTATCTTCGGCTTCCCGCGCGGCGATGGCCTCGGCGCTGAACTTTACGGGATCGATTTTCCGCAGGTACGCATCGATGATCGCCTTCGCCACCGGAGCCGCGCCGCTGGCCCCGTGGCAGGCGTGTTCGGCGATGACCGCGACCGCGATTTTTGGATCGTCGGCGGGAGCGTAGCCCGCGAATAAACCGTGGTGGCGCTCGCGATACTTCATGTTTTCGCACTTCGAGTAAACGCGGTCTTTCGTCAGGTTGATCACCTGCGCAGTCCCCGTTTTCCCGACGAAATCCATGCCGGGAAGTCTCTGCGCGAACGCGGTTCCGTTCGGATCGTTCACGACCTCGTAGAGGCCGTCGCGGATCGCTTTCGCCGTCGCGGGCTTCAGTCGATGCTGGTCGAGCACTTCGGGTTTCGATTCGGAGATCATTTGTCCGTCGATCGATTCGATCCGTTTCACGAAATAGGGACGGTATTGCGTACCGCCGTTCGCGATGGAGGCATAGGTATTCGCGAGCTGCAGGATCGTCGTCAGGACATAACCCTGCCCGATGGCGACCGAGAGCGTCTCTCCCGGATTCCACTGCTGGTTCAGCCGCTTCTGCTTCCACTCCTCGGTGGGAATGAGGCCGGGAACTTCGCGCGGGAGGGGAATTCCGGTCCTCCGCCCCAGGCCCAGGAAGAAGGCCCATTTCGCGATGTCGTCGACGGATTTCAGTCGCTGGGCGGTCTTGTAGAAAAAGACGTCGCAGGACTTCGTGATGGCCTCGCGCACGTTGACGTTGCCATGCCCCGCTTTTTTCCAGCAGTGGAAGGCGCGTGAACCGACCTGGAGTTTCCCCGTACAATGGAAAACCGTGCGGTCGTCGATCGCGCCTTCTTCCATGCCGGCCACGGCGGTGATGATCTTAAAGACGGAGCCCGGGGGGTAGTGATCCTGGATCGTCTTGTCGCGAAGCGGGCGTCGCTCGTTATTCACGAGCTGATTCCAGATCGAAGCGGGGATTCCGCGCGAAAACGTCGTGGGATCGAATGCGGGGCGGGAAATCATGGACAGGATTTCTCCGGTGGAAGGATCGATGGCGACCGCCGCTCCGGCGATATCGCCGAAGGCTTTTACCGCCGCCATCTGGAGATCCTGATCGATCGAGAGGACGAGATTCTTTCCGGGAGTGGCGGGTTTTTCCAGTTCGGCGGCCAGCACGCGGCCGCGGTCCCGGCCGCGATCGAGTTTGATCCTTCCGAGCGCGTCCACTTCGACGAGTTTTTCTCCGTCTTCACCGCGCAGGACGTCCTCGAGCTTCTGTTCGATGCCGAATTTACCGACCGAATCGCCCAGTTTATAGGACTCTCCGGCCTTGTTCAGTGCGGGAATTTCGGTCGGGCTCACTTCGCCGATGTAACCGAGGAGGTGCGCGGCGACGTCGCCGTAGAGGTTCGTGCGCTTGATCTCCTGCTGGATCTGGACTCCGGGCATGTCGATCTTCCACGCTTCGATCAGCGCGACTTCTTCTCGCGAGAGGTCTTCCTTGATCTTCACGGGAATAAAGGAGGGCTGGCCCTTCATCTTTTCCAGCGTGGCGCGGATGTCCTTTTCTTTCAGGCCGATCAGCCCCGCGAGCAGATCCAAGGTCTCGGCCGATCGTTTCGATTCCCGCAGATACTGCGGAATCACTTCGAGGTCGAAGGCCGGCCGGTTGTCCAGCAGGAGGGTGCCGTTGCGGTCGAATACCATCCCGCGCGGAGCCGCGATCTTCACGCGCTTAATTCGGTTCTCCTCGGAATACTGTCGCATTTTATCGCCGTTGAAGATCTGGAGATAGACCAGCCGGGAAAAGAGCAAAGTCAGTCCGATCGCGACCCCGATATAGAGGACTCGAAAACGGTCTTGGAGTTCTCGGATTTGCTCTTCTTGGCCGAGGAACGACATCCTAGATTCCCTCTTCCACGAGGAGCTCATCCTCGATCAGCTGCCGCGAGCGTTCCGATTTCGTCGTCGCGCGGTCGAAATCATCCAAGGCTCGGTACGCCCAGTAACCCATCAGGCCTTCCATTCCCGCGAAGGGCAGGGCGGTGATGATGGAATGAAAGAACTGCGCGCCCGCGAGACCGAGCGGGGCAAGGAAGACGAGCACCAGCGTTTTCCAGATCAGGGCGGCTCCGATCGTGACGATCAGAAGCGAGGCGAACTGAGAAATCACGAAGAAGCGTGAGAAGGCCCGAAGTCCAAGGAAGATCGCCATGTAGACGCACATGAAGAAACCCGCCGGAGCTCCCGAATGGGTTTCGACGATGGACGAAAAAATCAGGACGAGGATGCCGCCTTCGGTGAACGTCCGCCGAAGCGCGCACCAGATCACGGCGATCAGCACCAGGTCGGGCTGGAAATACCAAAGGGGATAGGAATTAAAGAGGGTGCTCTGGACCGCGACGGCGATCGCGACGAGCAGGACGAAAAAGGGGGCGTTCAAGAAGCGGAGGATGATGCTCCTCACTCGCGTGCTCCGGGCGAGGGTCTAGGTTTCGGGGAGGCTCCGGGTGCGGGGGCTTCGGCGGCGGCCTTTTCGGCGGCCGCTTTGTCCGCGGCGGCCTTCGCCGCGGCAGCTTTCTCGCGTTCCAGAACCTCGACGCGCTGGTCGCGCACGACGAGGACCTCCTCGAGCTTCGTGAAATCGACCGTCGGTTTCACTTCGACATCTTGAGTGATCCCGAACTTCTTTTTGTTCACGCGGGAGACCGTTCCCACCGCGACTCCGCGAGGGTAAACGCCGCCGAGGCCGGAAGAGAGGAGAAGGTCGCCGACCTGAATGTCATCGGTACGAAGCGTGAATTTCAGCTGGCAGAGTTCGTCGGTCAAACCTTCCACGACGCCGCGCGAACGCGAACGTTCGATGACGGTATCCACCGCGGAGAGCAGATCGAGGATCGTGACGACGTCGGCGGTGCTCGCGGTCGTTCGTAGGACGCGGCCCACGACGCCTTCGTAAGTCACGACGGCCATGCCCTTTTTGATTCCGGCGTTCTCGCCGCGATTCAGCCGAACCGCGCGAAATTCAGTCGAAACATCTTTCGCGATCACCCGCGCGACGACGGTCTCGAGTTTCATCTTCTCTCGAAAATCGAGGAGTTCCCGCAACCGGCCGTTTTCATTTTGCGCTTCCTTCAGGCTGGCGATCTGACCGAGTAGTTTTCGATTTTCTTCGAAAAGCCGCGCGTTTTGGCTCTTCACGTTCCAAAGATAAACATAACCCTGATAGACATCGATGGCCTGTTCCAGGGTCCAGGAAATCGCGGTCTGGATCGGCGCCGTGATCGTCAATATGACGCGATCGTAAAAGCGGTAATCACGCGGCGCGCGAGACGTGGTGTCGAGAGCGATCACCGGGATTAAAAGAAAGAGAAAGAGAGTGATGTAAAAGCGGTATTCTTTCAGGTATTTAATCATAGTATCGCTACGTCAGTATCGTCACTGAGACCGAAAGGAATTTCAACGCTTATGATCAGCCAAATGCGCGGAAAAGTCGGTGGATGGATCGTCATGATCATCATCGGCTTCATCGCCCTCGTTTTCGCTTTTGAGGGAGTCTTTCGTCCGAGTGCCACCAACGGATTGCACGAAGGGGCGGTCGCCGGAACCATCAACGGCGAATCGGTTTCGATCAGTGAATACAACCGGGAGCTCGAGCGAAAGCTGGAGTTCCTGAAGGGGATCACGGGCGGTACGGTGACCGAAGAACAGATGAAGATGTTCCGCGTCCGCGACAGCGTCTTCCAGGAAATCGTGCAGCGGAAGCTCATGGCCCAGGCGGCGCTGAAGAGCGGCCGTCAGCCGAGCGACGAAGCGGTTCGCCAAGAAATCATCAACCTCCCTTATTTCCAGAAGGACGGGAAGTTCGATCCCGCCCAGTATCGCGCGACGCTGGCGGCGAACAATTATTCGACCGCGATGTTCGAGAAGATGATTCGCGAGCAGCTCGCCGTCGAAGAGTGGTCCAAGAGCTTCTCGACCCAGGTCCGCGTTTCGGAAACCGAAGTGAAGGACGAATACCTGGCTTCGAAAAATACCCGCTCTTTTAAGTTCGTTTCCATCCCGGTCGACGCGCCCAAGGCTGGCGACCTGACGCCGAAAGCGGCCGCCGAAAAAGTCGCGGCGCTGATCTCGGGCGATAAGAAGTCCGATGCGGCCGTAAATGCGGTTCTGAAACCGTTCAACGTGACGGTGCGCGATTCGGGTGAAACGTCCGCCGCTTCCGGCATGGTCCCGGGAGCCCAAGATCATCCGGAGCTGACCGGAGATCTTTTCGGCGACAAGTTGACGGTCGGAAAATCGAAAGTCTACGAAAGTCCAACGCGGATCACGGTCGTTTATGTGACGAGCGCGAAGAAGGCCGATCTCTCGAAGTTCGAAGCCGAAAAGAAGGAAACTCAGCTCCAGATTCGCGCCCGCAAGGAGCGCGAACTCATGGGTGAGGTACTAAAGAAACTCCAGGAAAACTCGAAGATCGTCTCGAACCCGGCCGTCGTCGGCGAGACCGCTCCGGAAGCCGCGTAAGTCGGGTCGGTTCTTAGTGGGTGACCGTGGAGTTCGCCGTGGCGCCGAGACCATCGGTCACGCGCACGGTGGGGCATACGACCTCCTTCAAATTTGGCTCAGTTTCCTCGAGCGTCGCTCCGAGAAGCGAGTATGGCCCGTCGAATCCGGAACATCGTCGCCGTAATTTTGGCGAGTTTAGCGTTTCCGCTCTGGAGCGTGGGAGGCGTGGCTGATCCCAACTGTCCTCCGCTGCTAAAACCAGAAGGGGGCAAGCTCGGAAGTGGGCGGGTCGTCCAACCGTTCGCGGTCGGGGCCGATGCGACGCTTTCGCCTCCCGATCTGGCAGCCTTCGCCCAGGCAAGTGCGGCGCCGGAGATCTTCCTCCGGATTGCGGAGCGCAAGGTTTGGGACGAAACAGACCTCACCGCACTTTTTGGAATCGCCTCCCGGAATCCTCAGTGGTCGTTTGCGCGTCTGATCGAGTTAAGTCCAGGACGACTTCCGGAATCCCGATCGACGGATAAACTTCTCAATCTATATCTCGGTTATCGCGCCAGGGCCCTCCAGGACTATGGTTCGCCTATGTACTCGACATTTTCGGGTCATCGGATTCCGAAAGAGATCCAAAGCAAACATTTCGTCATTCCCCGCGGTTACGCGGAGTTCGCCGAAAGAGAGACTCGATTTCTGGAAGCGATCGAACTCCTCGGCCTCGGAACCGATTTGGATGCGACCCATCTCCAGCGTTTCTTTGCCGTGATTTCGGAACCTAGGCCTTATCAAGGTTATTTGAATCCGAAGTTCCAGCCGGGTTTCTATAATCCGCTGAGCGTAGAGCAGGCGCGAATGGTGTTGGAAAGACTCGGCCGCAGACTTCCGCCGGTTACGGTCGAAAATTTCTCGAACACGCTGCGGGTATATATCCCTGGAAGCTGGATGTACCCCGGGATCGATATCTCCAGCCTCCTCGGCCGTCACGAGTCGCTATTGCCCGTGCTGAAAAAACAAGGTCTGCTGAAAACGCCCATGTCCGCCGATCTTTTCAAAAAGCTCGTAGACGAAGAGTTTCTTTCCGTTCCCGCCCAGTCCTCGAGACCGCTCGAGCTGGGTCCCGGTCTTCCTTGGGTTCGCGAAGGTATTTCTGCAAGCGCGCCAAACGGCTTTCTGCGAGAAGCGAAGTATCGCCAACTCTTGGTAAGGAACGGGATGGAAACCGAAGCCCATACGCTCCAAACCTGGACCCGCAGGATGCGCGAGTTGTCGTGGCAAAATCCGCGCAAACCGACGGAGCTTCCGAGGGTCGATTCATCGAACAAAATCGAACCCGAAGACGTCCTGGTCTGGTTGGCGTCGATCCGCGATACGCGCGCGATTCCCGTCGAGCTGTTGGATGTTTCCGTGAGTCGCGCGGAACGGATACGCATGGCGATCGAATCGATCGAGGCCGAAGTCCCGGAAGTCGCTCGGGAGCTCGGGCGGGAGCGCCTGCAAGTGATTTTCGAAGCGTGGATTTCTTTGCGCTAACGAGGAGGAGAAGGATCGGCGATTGCACGCGAAGCCACCGCGATCCAGCTCTCGATCAGCGACACGAATTCCGGGCGTTTTTCAAACGGCAGCCCATGACCGGCCCCCGCCATTTCCAGAAATGCGACGTTCGATAAATGCGCATACCGCGCGCGGTCCGCTTCGAATTCAGTTTTCGAGTAAACCCCGCTTTCGTCGCCGCGAAGAACATACACGCGGCGTCCGGTCATCTTCGCGTAGGTTTCCATCCATGGGCCCGTCTCGCTTCCGCGGGAAGCTTCGATCGTTTTCAGGAGCGCGTCCTTGTCGAAAGGGAAACGCAGATGGGTGCCGCCCGCTTGCGTGCGCGCGACCGCGAGCAAATACTGGGCGATCGAAGGGTCGGGACATCTTTCGGCGAGAAAGGCGCGCGCCGAAGCGCGATCCGGAAACTCGGGCGGAAGATCGTGGAGGAAGGTCGACAGGGCTTCGCCGATTCCGCCGCCCGCCACTCCGGAAAATCCGAGATCGACGAGAACCATTCCGGCGATCGCCTGTGGATCTAACTTCGCATATCCACAGGCGGTCCGGACCCCCATGGAGTGCCCGATCACCCAGGCCGGCGAAGTGGAGGAGGAAAAACCGAGGGCGGCGGTCGTATCGACGAGGTCCTGTGCGTAGTCGAGTGGACCATAGGCCGTCTCCGCGCGCGGAAGAATGCTTTCGCCATGCCCGCGCTGATCGGGACAGAGCAGATCCGCCTTCTCCTCCAGACCCGCCGCGATCGGGCGCCAGAGGGAACCGTTTCCACCCATGCCATGGAGAAAAATCAGATGCGGACGCGACGCGTTATTCGCGCGAGGCAGGTCAGGAGAAGGGATGTCGCGAGGGTAGCGAAAACTATGGAGAATCATGCTTGACCTAAGACTTTCAAAGATTTAATCCAAGCCAACTTTCCCTCATTTTCCGAGCCACTTCCACAAATATGCAGTTGCCCGCCCACACTCCCGAAACGCCGATTCGCGCGCTCCTGCAACGGGGCCAGCTCTTTCTGGAGAAGTGCGAATTTCCTCTGGCGAGGGCCACGTTCCTCGAGGCGTTCGAGACGGCAAAACTCGCCGACGATCGTGAGGGCGTGACCGAAGCCATCGCCGCGCTTCTGCGCCTCGCGGCAGAGGCCCAGGACGACGAGGCGATTCTCCGCTGGGATTCGGAACTGGAAGCGGCCCTGCCGGGAGCCTCCGCCTACGCGACCGCCTTGGCGTGGCATAATCGTTCGGTCGTCGCGACCCTTGGAAAAAAGTACCGGCTCGCCCAGACCTTCCTTTACCGCGCTCTTCGCGCTTTCCGCGCGGGCCACGCGCTCGAGTCGCTTTCCCCGCCCGAGACCCGGCTTTACATGAAAATCTGGGGAGCCATTTCCGCGACCCTCATGGACCGCGAGCTTTCGCGCCGTTCGATGTTCACGGGTGACGCGCTGATTCGGAAATTCGCCAATTCACCCCATCACGCGGAACTCGCCAGTTTTTATATTAATAAAGGGGTCGGTTTCGAACGGGCTCGCCAGTATGAAACCGCGCGGAGCTGGTACCAGAAGGCCCATGCGTCGATCCTGGCCGCTCGCCACTGGTACTTCCACCTCTACATTCTCTACGCATACGCCCGCATCGAGCGCCATCTCCGGAATTTCCCCCAGGCTTATTGGTACCTCGATTTGATCGCCCATGCGGCGAACGGTCCTGACTTCGGCAACCTGGAAAGCATCGTCGCGACGGAGCGCGCGCGTCTGGCAGATGATGCCGTCGATCTTCTGATCGATTCGCGTCAGTGTGAAGTCAGGACGCGCGAAAAAAAGGACCTGACGCTCGGGAAACAATATGTTCTTCTCGGCATCCTGGAGGCGCTGACCGATGCCCACCACCGGAATGCGGCGGATGCGGAGCGGGGTCTCTCCAAAGGAGAGATTATCGAGCGCGTCTGGAACGAAAAGTACCGGCCAGAAGCGCATGACAACAAGCTGTATTACAATATCAACCGACTTCGGAAACTGATCGAGCCGGATATGCGGCATCCGAAATATCTGTTGAACTGGAAGGAAGGCTATCGCCTTGCTCCGGGATTGAAAGTTCACTTCATCGGAGGAAGTGCGCAGTCGAAAAAGGGGGATGTATGAGAGAGTTTTTCAGCCGCCGTGGATTCGCGATTCTGCTAGCCGCTTGGGTGTCGATGTCCGGAACCTCCGCCATCGCGAATTCCCAGGAATACGATTTTAACGATCGATTCAAGTCCTGCATGACCAACATGAAGAAGGACTGCGAACAGTGGGCGCTGAGGGGAGGCGAAACACCGCGCGGTCTGTCGGGTGATACGCGCGTCGAACTCGCCCCCGGCGAAAAATATGTACTGACCGGGATCGTGAACATCATCGCGAACGATCCGTATCTCGAGATCAACCTCCGCAAGCACCCGTATTTGGCCAGCGCATCCCGCCGACATGAGCCTTTCTATCGAATCGAGGCGCCGGCCGCGCAGTGGAAGAAGTACAGCGGCCGCGAAATCTCGGTCGTCGCGACGGCGCGGTACACGGCCTGGGAATCTCGTACGGGTAAACTTCGCATCGAAGTCTACCTCGATCCGGCGGACGATCCCGTCCCGCCTGCTCTCCAGCGCAGGTAATCCCCATGTCCTCGGAAGCCGCCAAGCGCATTTTTCTGGTAGTGTCCGGCGACGAAGGTCGCCGGGCGTTCTACCGCGCCTTGATCGAGAATCAGGTCGAAAACGTGACCATTTACGAAGCCGAAGATGGGTCGAGCGCCTGGGCGAAAGCTTCGAACGTACCGCCCCATGTGCTGATCACCGAAGTCGACCTGCCGAAACTGAGTGGCGCGCAGCTGATGGGGCAGGTCTTCCAGGAGCCGAAGCTGCTGGGTTCCGCCATCGTCGTAATCGGTCAGCTGCCGAAAGAAGCGGCTTATCTCGACGAATTCGTCACCGGCCGGCTCCAGTATTACGCGACGAGCGAGGACGAGAAGGAACTCGCGGCGTGCGTGACCCGGGCTTTGAACTTCGCTTTTCATCGGAAGAATACTGAATATCGGATGCGGTTTCTCGCCGAAGGGGAGCGGCTGATCTCCGAAGGCGAACACGCGGAATCCGTCTTCATCGTGAAAGAAGGGCGGCTGCGCGCATTCCGAATGATCGAGGGACGAGAAGTGGTCCTCGGCAACGTCGAACGCGGCGAATTCGTCGGAGAGATGGCTTATATCAACGGGGAGCCACGGACCGCGAACGTCGATGCGCTCATGCCTTGCGAGCTGATCGAAGTGCCCGTCGGAACACTCGAGCGCGTCCTGTATCGCCGGCCCGCTTGGTCGAAGACCTTGCTCACGACGCTCGCCAGACGTCTGAAGCAGGCGAACAACGCCAAACTTACGGTCTAAATCTCGGCCGCCTGGACTAGTTTCGGGGGGCGTGCGAGAGCATCGATTCGTATCCGCTGCGACGGAGGGTTTCGCCCGTGATCGAGCCCGGAAGATCGAGGATCTGTTCGGGTCTACCTGCTGCGAGCAGCTTGCCGCCGCGGGCACCTCCGCCGGGTCCGAGATCGAGGATCCAGTCGGCCTGCGCGATGACGTCGAGCTGGTGCTCGATCATGATCACGGACTGCCGCGAGTCGATGAGATCCTGGACGACGGAAATCAGCCGGCGAATGTCGTCGAGGTGGAGTCCCGTCGTCGGTTCGTCGAAAATATAGAGGAGGTTGTCATTGCCGCGCTCCTCGAGCGTCGCCGCGATTTTCAGCCGCTGGGATTCCCCGCCCGATAACGTCGTTCCACTCTGGCCGACCTGGAGATAGCCGAGCCCGACGTCGCGCAGGATTCCGAATTTTCGCGCTAGCGTCGGATTGTCGCGGAAGAGTTCGTAAGCCTCGTCGATCGTCGTCGAAAGCAGGCCGAAGACGTCCTTCCCGCGGTAGGTCACGTCGAGTACGGATTTCTTGAACCGCCGGCCGCCGCATTCTTCGCAAGGCAGCCGGACTTCGGCCATAAAGTGCATGTCGAGCGTGACCTCGCCTTCACCTTTGCAGACCGGACAGCGACCTCCGTCGACGTTAAAAGAGAAGTGCTGCGTGGTGTATCCACGACGGAGCGAGAGGGACTGGTTCGCGAAAATTCGGCGGACTTCGTCCCAGGCTTTCAGGTAAGTCGCTGGATTCGAGCGCGAGGAGCGGCCGATCGGACTTTGGTCGAGGAGTACGACGCCTTGGATCTGATCCGCTCCGTACAAGCGGTCGAACTTACCGACCGGATCGGTCGCGTGGTAGAAAAGCTTCGCCAGAGCGTTGTGGATCGTCTTATGGACGAGGGTCGATTTTCCCGAACCGGAGACGCCGGTGACCACGACGAGCCGATCGAGCGGAATGTCGACGTCGATTTCCTGGAGGTTGTTTTCGCGGCAGCCGGTGAATTTCAGCCAACGTTTCGGATCGGCTCGCGCGGGGCGAACGCGCTCGATTCGCTTTTCGCCCGTGAGGTATTTGCCGGTGACGCTCGTCGGATGCGCGCCGAGCGTAGCGGCGGTGCCCTGGGCGACCAGATTCCCGCCGTTTCTCCCCGCGAGCGGCCCGAGCTCGACGAGCCAGTCGGCGGATTTCATGACGTCGAGGTCATGCTCGACGACGACCACGGTATTCCCTTGGTCGCGGAGGCGTTTCAGAACGGTGATCAGTCGCTGGGTATCGGAGGCGTGCAGGCCGATGGAAGGTTCGTCCAGGATATAGAGAGTTCCGCAGAGTCCGTTTCCGAGCTGGGTGGCGAGGTTGATCCGCTGGAATTCCCCGCCGGACAGGCTTTTCGCGAGCCGGGAGAGGGTCAGGTAACCGACGCCGACTTCGTCGAGAAAGGCGAATCGTCTTTCGATCTGATGCCGAACGTCGGCGGCGATTTTCGCCTCGCGCGGAGTCAGCTCCAGGGCCTGCATCCATGGAAGCGCGTCTTCAATCGGCATCGCCAGCACTTCGGAGATGTTCTTCTGGTCCTTTTTCGCGGCACCGATTTTCACCGCGAGCGCATCCGGCGTCAGCCGCGCGCCCTTGCAGACGAGGCAGGTCGTCTGGTTCTGGTAACGGCGGATGAAGACGCGGACGTGGAGCTTGTACTTGTAGCGCGCGAGATCGGCGAACGCTCCGCGGATCCCCGGGAAACTCGTATCACCCGGCAGCCCCTCCCAGATAGCGGTTCGCTGGGCGGGAGTGAGTTCCGAATAACGTTTGCCGATCGAGATGCCCTGGCGTTCGCAGAAACGAAAGAGATCCTTTTGCCACTCGGAGAAGGAGGGCTTCGTGAAGGGGTCGACCGCACCTCCCTTGAGGGTCTTGGTCGGGTCCGGCACGACGAGCACCTCGTCGAGTTCGAGATTATGACCGAAACCACTGCAGCCGGGGCAGGCGCCGATGGGGCTGTTGAAGGAGAAAAGATTCGGCTCGGGAACTCGGTGTTCGCGCCCGCAGCTCACGCAGGCGAATCGAACGTCGAAGAGACGCCACGCCTTCTTCTCGTCGAGGTCGGCGAAAGCCACGCGGTTTTTTCCGATCGCCAGTCCCTGTTCGATGGCGTCGAGGACGCGCGCGCGGGCGGAGCCGTCGTTTTCTTCCGCGAGATCCGCATGCGAAGCTTTGATCCGGTCCACGACGACATAGAGTTCTTGGGAGAAGAGTTTCCGCTTGGCCGCGAGCTCGGGCGTGAGATCCTCGAGGTTGATCACTTCGGCGTCAGGAAGCGCGTAGATTCGGGAGTAGCCTTGTTCCTTGATGATCTGGAGGAGAGTCTGCGGATCGAATCCGGGAGCTTGGGCGGGTTTCTTCGTCTTCTGGATCTTCTTGGTCTTCTTTCGCTTGGCCGCGGCGTCGGGAGTCGGCGCGAAAGAGATCGGCGCGAGGATCAGCGCCTTGCGTCCGGGTAGCCATTCGCGGGCCCAGTCGAGGATGACGCCGGAGTCCAGTCGTTTCACCTCCGACTGGCAGTCGACACAGTAAGTGCGCCCGACCTTCGCGAACAGAACGCGGAGATAGTCCACGATCTCGGTCTGGGTTCCCACTGTGGAACGGGAGTTCACGATATGGTTTTTCTGCTCGAGCGCGATCGCCGGCGGGATGTTTTCCACTCGGTCGACCTCGGGTTTGGGCATTTTTTCGAGGAACTGACGGGTATAGGTCGAAAGCGATTCGACGTATCGGCGCTGACCCTCGGCATAGAGGGTGTCGAAGACGAGCGAGCTTTTGCCCGATCCGGACAGACCGGTCACGACCGAGATCTGGCGAGCGGGGAATTCGACGTTGATGCTCTTTAAGTTGTTCTGGCGAACGCCCACGAGGCGGATCGGACGCTTGGCGATACCGGTCTTCGCGGGCGGGGCAGGGAGGGCAGGTTCGGGCGTCGAAAGGTCCATGGGAGGGAACCGAGTCTATGCAACCTCGATACAGGTGTCGATAGCATAGACAGTTTCGCCTAAAACCGTCCGGGGCGGCGCTGGTTAACTACTGGAAATCTAGGCTGAATACCCGGGATCGGCGGGTCGCTTTTCTGGCATGAAGACTGCTTTGTTCGCGGCGACGCCTCGACTTTCGGCGTGTGTGTGATGAGGAAATATTTATGAAGAAGCTCTTTATCGTCGGTATGATTACGGCCCTCTCCATGGGCGCCTTTGCCAATCTCCCGAGCCGCGGAAGCGTGGATGGTTCTATGGCTCCTACGCTCGACGTCTCGGAAATCCGGGCGAAGCGCCAGGCTGACCTTTCTTTCGATAGCGACCTGAACCGGCTTTCGAGCGTTCAGGGCCGTTATCGCGAAAATCTTCCGGTCGCGAACAGGAAAACCACGCACCGGAAAAAGAAGATCAGCGCAACCCGGACTCGCCTCCGCGCGAAGTCCTCGCGGAACTAAAGGAGCCGACCATGAATACTATCGGTCATTCTTTGCTGAAACTTTCGCTCTTTGCCTTCGGACTGCTGGCCATCGCGATGTCGTCCGCCTCGGCCCAGGAGCGAGTGATTGAATGCTCCATCCACCCGGAAGAAGAGCCGGTGAACGGAATTAACGAAATCCGGATGAGCCTTCGGAAGCCGAAACAGCTCGACTCGGTCGAAATCAGCCGCTGGGCGATGACGAGCGCGGCACGGAAGGAAACCTTTGCGGTCTACGAAAGTTCACCTTCGGAATTTTACTGGGGCGAAGAAGAAGTCATTTCGTCGAATTCTTCCGGACAGGTCAGCGATTCGGTCGCCCTGGTTCGCGGCACGGATTCACGCGGCCGCGCGAGCTGGGCGATTGTGAAAAAACGCTCCACGCTTTCGGGTGGCGCCGGTTGCATCCCGAACGAAGACAGGGGTTGCCGCCTGGATAGCGTCGAAATCGAGCGGACCGACATCGTCTGCAGCGATTCGTTCGATCAACTTCGTTCCGATCCGGAAGCCGCTCGTCGCCGAGGTGAAAACGATCCTTGGCACCGCCCGCACTGATTCTAGCCGCCGAAAGACGGCGGTGCTTGTGGCGAGATGAAAAAAAATACCGGGCATTCGCGGAACGCGAGTGCCCGGTATTCTCATTTCTACCGCCCGAAGCGCTTAGTATCGATACGTGTCTGGCTTGTAAGGGCCTTCCATCGGAACGTGGATATACTTCGCCTGCGTCTCGGTCAGGACGGTCAGCTGCGCGTTCAACTTCTTCAGCTGGAGGCGCGCGACCTTCTCGTCGAGGTGCTTAGGCAGCGTATAGACGCCGAGCGGGTATTTCGAAGCCTGCGTGAAAAGCTCGATCTGCGCGATGGTCTGGTTCGCGAAAGACGAGGACATCACATAGCTTGGATGCCCGGTGCCGCAGCCCAAGTTCACGAGACGGCCCTTGGCGAGCAGGATGATCCGCTTGTTGTCGGGGAAAATCACGTGGTCGACCTGCGGCTTGATCTCTTCCCACTGGTACTTCTCGAGCGAAGCGACGTCGATTTCGTTATCGAAGTGTCCGATGTTGCAGACGATCGCCTGGTCTTTCATCGACTTCATATGTTCGTGGTTGATGACGTGGAAATTTCCCGTCGCCGTCACGAAGATATCCGCTTTGTCTTTGGCGTAATCCATCGTTACGACGCGGTAGCCTTCC
>CAZIAL010000040.1:0-29128 GCA_964536965.1 uncultured Bacteriovoracaceae bacterium | reverse complement strand
CGATGAAAGTGGCACGGCAAACCCTACCTGGAGCAAGGCCAAATAGGGAGGCTAGGTCGGCTCGACCAACACGCCTCCGGGTAAGGCTGCTTGAATGTACGAGCAATCGTATGTCTAGAGGAATGGTCGCCTCCGCTGGATCTTTGGATTCGGCGAAGACAAAACCCGGCTTACAGTCCTGCGAAAATAATTTTGTCTGAAAACATTTTCGTACTCCGTGGGTGGCGTGGATGGGGGCCAAGGGCTGGAGACGGGTTCGGGGACGCGGATGACGGAAGTTTAATTTCGGCTCGGTGGTATTTCGGCCGAGGTCGGATTAGATTTTTCGGATGAAGACTTCGATTCGAATCGCTCTCGTGGTGGCTTTGGGTGCATTGGCGTTCACGGCTTGTTCGGAACGGGTGGGTCCTTCCACGGCCGAAAAGGTGGCCGCGGCTCCGGACAAGATTCCGTTCGATGCCGGACGGTGCTGGGACCAGGCGATTCCCGGGGAGCTGACCTGGCAGAACGGGTGCAAAGGTTCGCCGAAAAAAGACGAGATTTGCACGATGGCGATCGAAGGACTGACGGAGTCGGAAAAAACCGAGTATCAAGCGTGGGTCGACGCGGGTAAGCCGGCGACTCCTTGTCAGAAGACGGACTAGTCCGCGAACGAAGCGAAGCTTCGAGATTCGTTGCCGATCGGTCCTCGATCAGTGGGGATGCGCGCCTTGCGAATGCCCTTCATGCTTGTGATCGGCGGGCGAGGGGGCTTTCTTCTTCTTCTTCCGCTTTGCAATCGGTGCGAGGCCCTTGGTCCAACCGAGATCTTTCAGCCAGGTGAGCGTCGTCGCGACGACGGTGTCCTGGGTCGCGAAGTCCTTCGGAGATTCGCCGAGGAACTCCCGATTGCCGCTCGGGGTGAAAATGGCGACGTTCGCCCCGAATTCAGGCGCCGCTTCGTAAATTTGCGCGAGGTCGCAGCCCGTGTCCGCGCGAGCCTGGACCAGGAGGCGCGGGATCTTCGTCGCGATCCATGGGGCGTAGACCTTTTTAAACCGATTCTCTCCGTCGCATTCTGGGGCGAGCAGAACGCTCGCTTTCACTTTCGCCCCAGTCCCGCCGGCGTCCGGAAGCATGGCGACGCGCGAACCGAATCCTTTCGAAATCAGTACGACCTTTTCGGGATCGATCGAATACTGCTTCATCATGCGCGAAGCGGTGAGTTCGTTCAGCAGGATCGAAAGCTGCTCCGCTTCGTCGGCGAGGCCCGCGCTCGGTTCGCGCGCGACCGGTTTTTCCGTTTTTTTACCTTTCGCAGGCGGCGACTGGGTCGCCCCCGTGAAAAGCCAATCGAAACGGATCGTCATGAATCCCTGCCGATTCGCCGCGCGGGCGAGCTTCTCGAATAGACGCTCATTCGATCGCGTGTCTTTTCCGGGAGCGAAAATAATCATCGGGTAGGGGCCTTCGCCGCGCGGGCCCTCGATTTTCGCTTCCAGAGTCACATCGCCCAGGAGGATTTTCGCGATCTCCGCTGCGCGGGCGGGGACCGCGAGGATGAGAGCCAGGAGACCCACCGAAAAACATGCTTTCGCGAACAGTCCGAGTTTCATGGCGACATCTAAGAAGATCGCCCATGAAACTGCAAGGCCCCCCGCTCCAAACGCTCAACCCCGGGAGTGTACGCCTTTGACACGGGACCTGCGCCATGATGCTTTAAATGAGAACGTTCCTTGATCCCGCTTGCAAGCCTGAATGGGAAGGCCATCTACCATGAATTCGTCTTTGCGACTCGCTTCGCTTCTCTTCGTCCTGTGCTCCGCGCTTCCCCTGGTCGCTCCACTACCAGCCCATGCGCTCGGCAAGATTCCGTTTCCGCGGAAAGTCGGCGACCCATTCTCCCGGAAATATGTCGATATCCAGAGCGAGCTGGCCCAACTCGCGAAACGAAGCCCGCGCGCGAATCAGGTCGAGGTGTTTTCGATCGGAAAAAACGACACAGGCCAGGAAATCCAGGGCCTGCGCGTCGGGAACGGACCGATCTCCACCCTGGTCGTCGGGACGCACCACGGAAACGAATATGGTTCGACGGAGGTGGCGCTCGCGTTCGCCCGGGCGATCGCCGCCGACCCGATCATCGGTCAGACGGTGCACGTTATTCCCGTGCTGAACGTGTCGGGCTATGACAAACGTGAACGCCGCGAACTCGGTCACGACCCGAATCGCGACTATCCGGGGCCGTGCGGGACCGACGGACCTTACCGGCTGAAATCGACGAAGGCGCTCGCGGATTTTATCGCGGCCGCGAATATCGTCAGTTCGGTAACCCTGCACACGCACTCGCCCTATGTGCTGTATCCTTGGGGTTTCAGCACCCATGACCTGAAGACCGAATACGACGCGCTTTACATCGAGCTCTCCGAGGCGGCGGCCCTCGACAGCCGGTATCCAGTCGGGAATTCCGCCGATGCGCTGTATCCCGCCGACGGTTGTTTCGAGGACTACGCCATGTGGAAACATGGCGTTTGGTCGCTTCTTTTCGAAATGGGAACCACGCATTCGCCCGGCCAGGATGCGATCGACGAGATGATCCGCGGGAACGTCCCCGGACTTCGCCGATTCCTCGAAAAGGCCCCCCGCGTCCGGGCGGAAAAGCACGCGTTTACCGGAAAGTGCATGACCGATAAATCCGGGCCGCGCCGGACCGACGAGTAACGAGACCATCTGCGGACTAATCGTTTGAAAACATTGGATTTAATCCGTTAGAAGCCGTTGTTGACGCAGTAAGTCATTTCCCGTAGAACGAGCTGGTCATGCGTATGAACCGAGTTCGATCCATATCCCGGAATCAGAAGGCGACCTTGCTCAGTCGAGTCCTCGTCCTCGCCTGGGCGATGGTCTCCATTCCGCTGGCTTCGGCCTCGATCACGGTGCGAACCGGACAGAGTTTCGTCGATCGCACGGGGATGCGCACGGGAACGGTCGTATCGACTCCCGATGTGAATGCGTCGATCTTCGACCGATTCGCGGCTCCGGCGAGCGAGGTCTGTAAAAAGGCCTATCTTTCACGTCTCGAGTTTCGCGACGTCGCGCATCCGACGCTGAAGAATCATGTGAACTACTGCGACGCCGGGTTGCATTCGATTCCGGCGGAGGCGCTCGCCGTCATCGAACGGATCGGTGAACTCCATGGAAAGATCGCGGCCGCCCTGGGGTGGCCCGTCGCGGAAGTTTTTCAGCACGGGATCGAAGTCCAGCTCTCTGCATTCGTCCCCGCCGGCAAAATATTGCTCGGCTCGGTCTCGTCGGAGGCCGGCTCGCTCCAGTGGAATAATGGCGAAAGCGGGATCGGAGTCATGCTCCAGATTCTTCCGAACTGGGAGGTGGCTGATTTCGCCGACAGTATCTATGCCCATGAGGTCATTCATCTCCTGGCCTACTCGCCCGGACCGGTGGGTGACGCGCTTTCCGGTCTCCACGATCATCCGTTTCTGATGGAGTCGCTGCCGGATCTCATCTCGGCCGTCGTCCTGGACGTGCCGAAATTTCGGCTCGGCGAGCGGGAGTTGCCCGCGAGTTTGCGCGATTTGCGGGACGGCACGCCCGTCCAGTCCCTGAACGCTCCCTTCGGCGATTTTTATAATTTACGCGAGATGGACCAGCTGGCAGGAGCCTGCGCGAAGCTGAATTTCGCGAACGAGTCGGAGTTTACCCGGGTCTTTTGCCGTTCGATGGTGGAAGGAAAACCCACGGCGATGGCCGATATCGAGACCTTTACGCTGAATAATCGCCTCGAGCGGAAGAACTATGACGAAGAAAGCCTACTCGAGCCGTTCGCCGCGGCCGACTGCCGCGTGGTGACCCGGACGGGGCTAGTCTATTTCGATAACTGCGATACCCATCGCTTCGGCGGACCGCTCATTTCCTTTTTCTTTCGGCTGAAGGAACTGACGGGCCAGCACCGACTCGCGGCCCTCATGGCCGAACTTCGTGCCGGGGCCGACCGAACGGCCGTCTACGAGTGTGGCTTCTCGCGGGGGACCGCGACCCTCGGGGGAGCGAAGGCGGAGGTGAAAATCCGCCCGATCCTCGGAGCTTTCATCGCACTTCGGGAGTCTCTCGATGCGGCCCAGCAATCCGCGTTCGACCGCGCTTGGCGAGAGCACGGGATGGATAAAATGGTCGACCTCGATCGACTCTACCGAGCCGAGGCATTGGCCGGGTTCGCCCAGCTCTTCGTGAAGTCGCGCAATACCTATTATAGCCGTGAACACGGGTGCGGAGACGTCTATAACCTCGATTCGTATCGTTGCGCCGTCACCTGCGAAAAGAAGCGTTAAGCCCCCAACCGCCGGTCGTCTCGCGGGAATTTTCAGGCCCGCCGCGCCGCCCTCATTTCCTGCTTTTAGGGGGGGCTAATCCTTGATAACCGAAGCGTCTATGAGAACTTGGGGCGCTTCGGATTCGTTAAAGACGTATAATATCGAAAACTGGGGAGACCAGTACTTCTCGATCAACCCGAGCGGAAACATGACCGTCCATCCTCGTCGCGGCGAAGGCCCGGGGATCGACCTGATGAGCGTCATCGACGAAGTGAAAGCCCAGGGCGTCGCGCTGCCGGTGCTCATTCGTTTCCAGGACATCATCCGCCACCGCGTGATCGCCCTGAACGACGCGTTTAAAAAGTCCATCACCGAGTTCGGATACAAAGGCCGCTACAAGGGCGTCTATCCGATCAAGGTGAACCAGATGCGCGAAGTCGTCGAAGAGATCGTCGACGCCGGACGCCCGTACGACTACGGCCTCGAAGCCGGCTCGAAAGCCGAACTCACGATCGTCTCCGCCGCGAATCTCTCGCCGGATTCCCTGATCATCTGCAACGGCTATAAAGACTACGGCTACATTAAAATGGCGCTCATGGGCCGCAAGCTCGGCAAGAACGTCATCATCGTCGTCGAAAAACTCACCGAACTTTTCCAGATCCTCCAGCTTTCGAAAGAGATGGGCGTCGTTCCTTACATCGGGATCCGCGTGAAGCTCTATTCGAAGGGCTCGGGCAAGTGGGAATCGAGCGGCGGCGAAAGCGCCAAGTTCGGACTGACCACTCCGGAACTCCTGCACGCCGTGGAAGTCCTGCGTTCCCAGGGCATGGAAGATTGCTTCAAGCTCCTGCATTTCCATATCGGATCGCAGATCACGAACATTCGCACCGTGAAGGACGCGACGAAGGAGGCGACCCGAATCTACGCGAAGCTCACGAAAATGGGCTTGAAGCTGGATTACCTCGACGTGGGCGGCGGTCTCGGAGTCGATTACGACGGCTCGCGCACGAGCTTCGAATCGTCGATTAACTACTCGCTGAACGAATACGTTTCGGACGTCGTGTACTCGATCCAGGAAGTTTGCCAGGCCGAAGAAGTTCCCGAGCCGAACATCGTCTCGGAGTCGGGCCGCGCGATCGTCGCGCACCACTCGGTCCTCGTCGTAAACGTCTTCGGGAACATCGAAGTCGGCGCGACGCCGATCACGATGGACGAGTCTCCGGAAGAGGATGACGTCGTGAAGGAAATGCGATTCCTCATGCAGAACCTCACGGCCAAAAACGTGCTCGAGCACTTCCATGACGCCGTCGCGCGGAAAGAAGAAGCGCTTTCCATGTTCAAACTCGGCTTCCTATCTCTCGAAGACAAGGCCAAGGTCGAGCATCTGTTCTGGCAGATCTGCAAAGTGATCTACAAGAACTCCTCCGGCCTGAAATACGTTCCGGACGAGGTCGAGGCGCTGAACAAGACGCTCGCCGACCAGTATCTCTGTAATTTCTCCGTCTTCCAGTCGATGCCCGATCACTGGGCGATCCAGCATCTTTTCCCGATCGTGCCGATCCACCGCCTCGACGAAGAGCCGACGCGCCAGGCGACGCTCGTGGACATCACCTGCGATTCCGACGGGAAGGTGAACAAGTTCATCGACCTGCGCGACATTAAAGACACGCTTCCGCTGCATCCGCTGAAATCGACCGAGCACTATTATCTCGGCATGTTCCTGATGGGCGCCTACCAGGACATCATGGGGGATCTCCACAACCTTTTCGGCCGCGTGAACGAAGTGCATGTATTTCTCGACGAGACGGAGCCGGGCGGCTACTACATCGAAGAAGTCATTCGCGGAAACAACATCGCGAGCGTTCTTTCCTGGATCCAGTACTCGGCGACCGATCTCGAAAAGCGCGTGAAAGAGCAGATCGAAGCGCGCGTTCGCGAGGGACATCTGAAGCCGCGCGAAGGGGTCGATCTCCAGAACTTCTACGAGAAGGTCCTGCATGGCTATACCTATGTGGACATCAACGAGAGCCAGCCGACGATGCATGCGCATTCGCAGACGGCTTCGAAAGACGGAACCCAGGGGAATGACCAGCAGGGACTCGACGGCGAGAGTCGGTCGGGACTCCTGAATTAATTCGCACGCCAAAGCAGACGGAGAGCAGCGATGAAACTTCTGAACACCGGATTTGATCACGTCGAATTCATCCTGAACGATACCGAAAAGTACTCGGACTTCTATCGCAAGATGGGCTTCGAAAAGGTGGGCGAGCGGACGCTTCGCGATCGCGGAACGCGCTCCGTGCTCTGGCAGCAAGGATTCATCCGCGTGCTGCTGACCCAGTCGGACGGAACGCCCGTGGCGGAAAAGGATCCGGCCGTCCAGTTTCTGCGAAATCAGGCGGAGGGGATCTGCGTCCTGGCGATCGAAGTCGAAGATGCGAAGCTCGAATACGAAGCCGCGGTCGCCCGCGGCGGAAAATCGGCGATGTCGCCGAAGACTTTCGAAACCGCCGACGGGAAAGTTACGCGCGCGGAGATCTGGACTCCGGGCAAGGTCCGTTATGCGTTCATGAGTCGCTCTTATCCGAACGGGTTCAAGGGAAAAGGACTCTTCGACGAAGGTCTGGCCGTATCCCGTTTCGAATCTCCGATGCCGAACGGACTCCATTCGATCGATCACCTGACGAACAACGTGAACATCGGCGAGATGGATCACTGGGTGAAGTGGTACGCCGACGTTTTCGGTTTCGGTACCACCCGCCACTTCCACATCAAGACGGGGCGCACGGGGCTGAACTCCTATGTGGTCGAGTCGAAATGCGGACGCGTGAAGGTGCCGATCAACGAAGCGACCGAGCCGGAGTCCCAGGTCCAGGAATTCTGCGACCGCATGAAAGGTTCGGGGGTACAGCATCTCGCGCTCCTGACGACCGGAATCATGAAGACCCTCCCGACTTTGCGGGATACGGGTTTCAAATTTCTCACGGTTCCCCACACCTATTACGAAGCCGTGCCGACGCGTGTTCCGGGCGTGACCGAAAGTCTCGACGAACTCGAAAAGCTCGGCATTCTTCTGGATGGCGATCAGACCGGATATCTTCTGCAGATCTTCGCCGAAGAGTCGGTCGGCCCGTTCTTCTTCGAGTACATCCAGCGCAAGGGCAACCGTGGGTTCGGCGAGGGAAATTTTCGGGCGCTTTTCGAGGCGATCGAGCGCGACCAGATTAAACGCGGAGTGCTGAAAGCCTAAGTCCGCTAAGGCATTAACTCAAGCAAGAACAGTGACTTAGCGTAAGATTGACGCAGCGCATTAGGCATGGGATATCTCCTCCATGACTTTTACCCGGTCCGGAGTATCCGGAGCCTATTTCGGTATCCTGGCGGCGATCCTTCTGGGAGGCGCGCCGGCTGCCTTGGCGGATGTTCGCCTTCCGCGCGTGCGCTCGCCGATCGCCGATCCATTCTTTAGCCGCTCCCACGTCGGTTCCCGAACCTCGTCCCTTTCCCTCGAGCAGAATCGCGGCGCCTCGACGCGCGTGTTGCGAGCCAATGGCCTCTGTCGCGAAGCCCATGTCGCGGAATTCGGAGTCGGACGGGGAATTTTCGATTTACCCGCGAATGCGGACTACTGCCAGTCTCCGCCGAATCGCGTGCCCGGACCGGTGCGGGAGACGCTTCTGCGTCTAAAAACCCTCCATCAGCGCGTCGCTGAGCTTTTCGGGATGTCGCCTGCGCGGCTCTTCGGATTCGGAGTCCACCTCCAGCTCCGTGCGCATCCGGCCGGGCCGTTGATGTCCGGAACGGATGATCGGGTACGCCTGTCGGTTTTTTCGGACTATCGAGCCGAGGTCTTCCCGGAAAAAATTTACGCCCACGAGCTGACTCACTGGTTGCTGCTCGAAGGAAAGCTCGGGCCTGCGGCGAATGCGCTCGAGCCTTCGTATTTGTTTTACGAGTCGTTTCCGGACCTCGTGGCGAGCTATGCGAGTGATTCCACCGTGATTGATTTCACGGATCCGAGCGTCCGTCCTTCGCTGACCTTCCCGCGCGACGGTTCGCCGATTCGCTCGATGCGCCGGCCATTTTCCGAGTTTTACCTCGGAAAACTACAGAGCGAGGCCTCGGAGCTCTGCCATGTCTTCGCTCCGCCTTATCCACGCATCACCGCAAACGAGCGAAAGCTTTGCGAGTTTTATCGCCGAGAAAGGACCCAGATCGAGGCGGAAGGCTCGCCGTTTGGCGAGGCCTATACCCTGCCGCCGACCGCGGAAATGCTCGCTTCGAATTTTGGCGCTGAAAATTGCGTGATCCGATATCGCGACGGGACCGCCGGACTCGATGCCTGCAATGTCTTCGCACTGGGCCCGGTTCTGATTTCGTTCTTTCGATCGATCGATCCGTACTTAGGAAACCTTCCCCTGGCGAAATTCCTCGGCGCGATCGAAACGGCGGGACGGAGCGCGGATCGCCTGCGCTGCCGGTTCACGGCGACTCCGCTCGCCGCGAGAATGGAGATGACCGACGTGGAACTCGAAGTCCCCGATCTCGTCATGGCGTTGAGAACGATGCGCCAAGACCTGAACCCGATGGGCCAGGCGGCATTCGATCTCGCCTGGGACACCCATGGACTCGAAGAGTGGGTGAAACTCGAAAAGTTCTACCGTGAGCTCGAGGTCGAGCGGATGGGGTATGAACTTCTGATCTCCGAGAACCCGGAATACGCGACTCGGTTCGGGTGCGAGGGTGAAAGTCCCGCGAATCGAATCGGGGACTGCCGGGCCACTTGTACCTCGGAATCCGCCGCGGAAGAGGCGATCGGCGCTTTCGGAAGCTGACCGCCTGACCGGGCCCGGATCGAATATAACGCTTTAGAAGTCGTCCGAAAACCCAGGCTTGAGCTGACCTCTCTCTCCGCGTTAAGGTGGGAACTCGAAGGAAATCGCCTATGCTGCTGACCTCCCTCCCGACTTTTTTTAAAACGCGCCGTGAAACTCTGATGAAAAAAGCGGAGGCGGAAGGCGCCGCGTTCATCCTGCCGGCGGCACGGGAAATGCTGAGAAATCCGGATGTCTCTTTCCCTTTTCGCCAGGAATCGAACTTTTATTATCTGACGGGATTCGAGGAACCCGAGGCATGGCTCGTGCTTCTCCCGGCCGCGGTGACCAAAGGTGCGGGGCACAAGACGATTTTTTTCGTTCGTCGCCGCGATCCGGTCATGGAAATCTGGGAAGGAGAGCGCTACGGGACCGAAGGCGCGCTGAAGATCTTCGGCGCTGACGAAGCGTACCTGACCGAGGAATTCGAGCGAAAACTTCCCGAGCTTCTGAAGGGCGTCGAGAAAGTCTATTACCGCGCCCATCGGGACGAGGAAGAAGACCGCATCGTCATGAAAGCGCTCGAATCGCATCGCCGCTCGCACGGTCGCAGCGGTCGCCCTCTGCTCCCGATCGCCGATCCGGACACGCTCCTCGCGTCGATGCGGGTGTTTAAGGCGCCGGAAGAGATCGAATTCATGAAGAAAGCCTGCGCGATCACGGCGGCGGCCCATAAGGCGGCGATGCAGGAAGCGAAGCCGGGGGTGAACGAGTTCGAAATTGAAGCGTTCATCGACTACCAGTTCCGAAAGCAGGGCGCGCAGCGCGTAGGTTACGGATCGATCGTGGCGGGCGGGAAAAACGCCTGCTGCCTCCATTATCGCGCGAATAACGAAGTTCTCCGCGACGGGGATCTTCTCCTCGTCGATGCCGGCGCCGAGTACAACTATTACACCTCGGATATCACGCGCACTTTTCCCGTGGGGAAATCGTTCTCGAAACCACAAACCGCGATTTACGAACTCGTCCTGAAAGCGCAGACGGAGTGCATCGCGATGGCGAAACCCGGCGCGACCCAAGCGCAGATCCATCGGCACGCCTCCGAAGTCCTCGTCGAAGGCGCGCTTTCCTTGGGTCTGATGAAGGGGAAAACCGAGGAGATCATTGCCTCGGGCCAGGTGAAACGATTCTATCCGCACGGGACCGGCCACTGGCTCGGAATGGATGTGCACGATATCGGACTCTACCAGCTTCCGGCGGGTGCGGGGACGGAGCCGCGCAAGCTCGAACCCGGAATGATGTTCACGATCGAACCCGGTTTTTACATCCAGCCGAACGATATGGACGCTCCCGCGGAGTATCGCGGCATCGGGATCCGAATCGAGGACGACGTCGTGATCACCCCGAGCGGTTGCGATGTTATGACCTCGGGCGTACCGAAGACCCGAGAAGAAATCGAAGCCCTGAAGAAGTAACCGCGCGCCTGATCCGCGCCAGGAAGTTAGAGCAGTACCCGTGAAGTTAGGTCCTTTCGAAATCGAACATCCGTTCATTCTCGCGCCGATGGCGGGAATCACGAATTCGCCGTTTCGTCGGCTGATGCGCCGAATGAGCTCATCCATCGTCGTCAGCGAGCTGGTCTCGGCCACCGGTATCGAGTACGCGAGCCAGAAGACCTTCGATCTTCTGCGCTTTCACGAAGAGGAGCGGACGATCGGCCTGCAGATCTTCGGCGATGAGCGCGAGCATCTCGTGAAAGCTTGTCGATATATCGAAGGGCTCGGCGCGGATTTCATCGACCTGAATATGGGCTGTCCCGTCCCGAAAGTCGTGAAAAGGGGCGGCGGCGCCGCGATGTGCCGCGATCTACCCGAGCTTTCGAAGACCCTGCGCGCGATGGTGGAGTCGACGAAGCTTCCCGTGACCATTAAGATTCGAACCGGCTGGGATGCGGAAACCCGAAATGCGGTGGAAGTCGCGCGGGTCGCCGGCGATGCCGGCGTCGCCTGGGTCGCGATCCACGGTCGCACGCGCGCTCAGGGTTATAGCGGCGAAGCGGATTGGGAGTTCATCGGTAACGTAAAAGCGAAGTCGCCGATCCCCGTGATTGGTAACGGTGACCTTACGACGCCCGACAAAGCGGTCGAACGTTATCGAACCTATGGCGTCGATGCCGTCCTCATCGGTCGAGGAGCTCTGCGAAATCCGTTTATCTTCGATCAAGCCGCGAAGAAGCTCCGGGGAGAGCCTTACGCGATCCCCTGCGCGGAGGATTACCTCGGAATGATCACGGCGCAGCGGAAACTTCTCGAGGAGACCTACTCCGATCCGCGTTCGGCGATGGTCCACGCCCGCAAATTTCTTGCCTGGTATTCCGCCGGATTTCCGGGATCGGGTGAGTTCCGGAAGAAGGTTTTCACGATTTCCGAAGGCGCCCAGCTTTGGCAGGAGGCGCTCGCTTTCTTCGAAGCATCGGTCTCGAAGCGGGACCTGAATTTCCTCCAGGAAGAGTTCCTCATGGGCGGTCACGGTTAGCGGACTTACATGCGCGTGACCGCGAGCAAGATCTCCTTGCCCCCGATTCGGAGCGCGTACCCGACCTGGTTTTCTTCCGCGCGTAAGAGCAGTTCTAAATAAGGCGCACGGAGAAAGCGGGCTTCGGCCGCCGGAAGATTTCCGTAGGCGGGAACCTGGCAAATGAGCCGCGAGCCGCCGTCGTAATTCAGCGTCGTCGGATCGAGCTCCGTCTCGAACCCTCCGTAGAGTTTGAGAAAACAGCGTTCTCCGTCTCCCGTCCCTTCGAACCGGATCGCCGTAACGAAGCGGGGCGTATCCTCGACTTCGATTCGTTTGAATTCGCGGCCAATCCGGACGAAGTATCCTTCTTCGTCCTTTCCCAGGAAACGGTGGAAGGCATCCACGGTGCGCGCATGGAGAATTTCTTCGGGCCCCGCCCCGTCACGGTCGGAAAGGAAGACTCCGTCGCGCGTGAGTCGGATGGTTTCCTTTTCGACGAAGATTTCGGAGTTGGGAGTTCCCATAATCTCTCAGAGAGTTGTCCTTCCATATTTCCTTGTCAAATCAAGGCTTTTTAACTTTAGCCAAACCTATAACGCGTAGAGTTGAGTTTTGTCGTGCGATGCATTACAGAAAGTGAAAAATTGGAGATCCCCCGATGAAAAAGTTTCTCGCCCTCGCTCTCGTTCTGAATAGCTCCGTCGCCTTCGCCGATACGTTTGAATATCGATGTGTCTGTAGCGATAACAACAACGGAGATAAAAAAGTCGCGGTGACGGAGTCCGAGGTGGTCGTGACCAACCTCGATTCCAGCTACGGAGACTTAGGCGCGACTTTCAGCGCAGAATTCGATCCGAAGTACAAACCGCGCCCGAGCCCCTCGAAAAAGCTGCGTTACCTGGGCGAGGAAGACGGCAACGCTCGGCAAGTGGTGATCGAAGAAAAAATGACGATGGGCTCGGAATCCGGAGAGATGCAGATCCGCGGCACCGAAGACGGGTACTGGTCTTCGAACTTCGACTGCACTCTGACCCAGTAGTCGAGTTCCAGGTTCGCGCCTATTTATTTCCGATCATCTGCTCCGGACGGACCCACTGGTCGAACTGGGTTTCCGTGACGAAACCAAGCGCGAGTGCCGCCTGTTTCAGGGTGGTGCCTTCCGCATGCGCCTTCTTCGCGATTTTTGCGGCCTTGTCATAGCCGATATGCGGATTCAGCGCCGTCACGAGCATGAGCGAGTCTTCCAGGAGTTCTTGGATGCGCGTCGGATTCGCCTTGATCCCCCGAACGCAGAATTCCTCGAAGCTCGCGCAGCCGTCCTTCAGCAGCCGCACCGACTGCAAGAAGTTATGGATCATGACCGGCTTGAAAACGTTCAGCTCGAAGTTCCCGCTCGCGCCCCCGACCGTGATCGCCACGTCGTTTCCGAAGATTTGCGCGCAAAGCATGGTCATCGCCTCGCACTGGGTCGGGTTGACCTTGCCCGGCATGATCGATGAGCCGGGTTCGTTCTCCGGTAGGCTAATCTCGCCGAATCCGCAGCGCGGACCCGAGGCGAGCCAGCGCAAGTCGTTCGCGATTTTCATCAGCGAGGCGGCGAGGCCCTTCACGGCGCCATGCGCCTGCACGACCGCATCGTGGGCCGCGATCGACTCGAACTTATTCGGAGCGGTGACGAACGGAAGCCGGGTGAGCTTCGCGAGCTCGCCCGCGACTTTTTCGGCGTAACCCGCCGGCGAGTTCAATCCGGTGCCCACCGCCGTCGCGCCGAGGGCGACTTCGAAGAGGTGAGCCCGCGTGCTTTCGATATGTTTCATCGACTGATCGAGCTGCGCGACGTAGCCCGAAAACTCCTGGCCGAGGGTGAGCGGAGTCGCGTCCATGAGATGGGTGCGGCCGATTTTTACGATCGACTTGAATTCGTCGCTCTTCTTCGCCAGCGAATCGCGCAAAGTCTTCAGGACGGGAATTAAGCCCTCGACCGCCCGCGATGCAGCTACATTCATCGCCGCCGGGAAAACGTCGTTCGAGCTCTGGCCGCGATTCACGTCGTCGTTCGGATGGACGAGGCGATCCTCCCCGCGGCTGCCACCGAGGATTTCGCTCGCACGGTTCGCGAGGACCTCGTTCAGATTCATATTCGTCTGGGTGCCGCTGCCCGTCTGCCAGACGCTGAGCGGAAATTCCTGCACATGTTTTCCGGCGAGAATTTCGTCCGCGGCTTGAACGATCGCGTTCGCTTTCTCCTTCGGGATCGCCCCCATTTCCGCGTTCACCGTAGCGCAGGATTTCTTCACCAGCGCGAGGGATTCGATCAGTTCGGGGGATTGCTTCTCGGTCGAGATCGCGAAGTGATGCAGGGAACGCTGGGTTTGGGCGCCCCAGAGGCGATCGTTCGGAACGGCGATATCGCCGAAAGTGTCACGTTCCATCCGGAAGCCTGCCGTCGAAGTCGGTGCATTTGCCATGCGAATTTTCTAACAGGTCCCCCGGGCGTTTCCAATATCGTCGGAGCGATAACTCGGGTCGTTAAGGATTCCGGTCCCGGCGAAAACCCTGTTTCCACCCGGCCCGCGCCGGGGTAGCGATTAGGAACCATGACCAAAACGCCCAACGTCTACGGAAAGTCGGATCTGACGTATAACGATTATTTGAAGGTGCGCGAGCTGACGGCGCTCCAGATGCCGCTCTCAAGTCCGGCCCATCACGATGAGCTCTTATTCATCATCATCCACCAGGCCTATGAGCTCTGGTTCAAGCTCATCATTCACGAGCTCGAAAGCGCGATGGAATTCATGGCGAAACGCGAGGTGCTGCGGGCGCACCACTTCGTAAAGCGGGTGGTGGAAATCCAGAAGGTGCTCGTCTCGCAGATCCATATCCTCGAGACGATGACTCCGGTGGAATTCCTCCAGTTCCGCGAAAACCTGATGCCGGCCAGCGGCTTCCAGTCCCTCCAGCATCGGGAAATCGAGTTTATGTGCGGGATGAAAGAAGAACGCTATTTCCAGTTTTTCCAGAATCGTCCCGAGGTCGTCGCCGCGCTCCGCAAACGTTTCGATGGGCCCGATCTTTCGTCGCGCTTCCTCGAACTCGCCTCCGCGCTCGGATACCCGGTCCCGACGAAAGACACGCCGGAAAGTCGCGAGGCGATTCTCCAGGGATTGAAAGGAATTTACCAGGAACCCGAAAAGGATCTGCCGCTTTACCTGCTGGCGGAATCGCTCGTCGACCTCGATCAGGGGATGGCGCTCTGGCGCGAGCACCATGTTCGCGTCGTCGAACGAATCATCGGGTTTAAGAAAGGCACTGGCGGTTCCAGCGGCGCGGAATACCTTCGTTCGCAGACCGCGAAGAAAGCGTTCCCCTTCCTCTGGGATGTGCGCAGTCTTCTCGAAAGGAAGTAGGGATGTACTTTCGCGACCGTTTTCCGATCCTCGAGCGCAAGACCTACCTCGCGAGCCACTCGCTCGGCGCGGTTCCGCGCGCGACGGAAGCTTCCCTCGGAAAGTACTTCGAGGAATGGTCCACCGAAGGGATTCTCGCCTGGGACGGCCCCTGGTGGAAAATGCTCTCTAAATTCGGGAATCTCGTAGGCGACATTTTGCACGCCCCTCGCGGTACGATCGCGCCGATGGAGAACGTGACGCGAGGTTTCGCGGCGGTCGCCTCCTCGCTCGACTGGGGAACGAAGACTGCGTCGGGAAAACCTCGGAATAAAATCGTCCTGACTTCCCTCGAATTCATCACGAGTTATCCGTTTTGGCAGGGGTGGGCGGAGATGGTCGGCGCTCGAGTCGTGCAAGTCGAGTCTCCCGATGGAATCACCGTGCCCACCGAAAAGCTGCTCGAAGCGATCGACGACGAAACTCTCCTCGTGCCGACGAGCCACGTCTATTTTCGCAGCGGAGCCATCCAGGATCTGCGCTCCGTCGTCGCGCAATCGCGCAAGGTGGGAGCCTATGTGATCGGGGATGGCTACCAGGCCGTCGGCATCGTGCCGATGAACCTCCGCGACCTCGGAGTCGATTTTTATGTCGGCGGCTCGCATAAATGGCTCTGTGGTGGCGCCGGCGCCGGATTTCTCTATGTGCGGGAGGACCTCATTTCTAAGCTCGCCCCGAAATTCACCGGATGGTTCGGAATCTCGAATCCGTTCGAATACGAACCGACCACGCGTTTCAAGCCGGCGGAAGGGATCATGCGTTTCATGGCCGGAACGCCCGCGATTCCCGCGCTCTACGCGGCCTACGAAGGAATCTCGACGGTCGCCGAAGTCGGAATGGAAAAGATCCGCGCCCATTCCATCGCGCTGACGAAGTCCCTCGTCGTCGAAGCCGAGGCTCGCAAGTTCGCGGTGAAGTCGCCCTCCGATCCGTTCGCTCGGTCCGGAATGGTCTGTATCGACTTTCCGGGCGCGAAATCCGCGACCGAATATCTCGCATCGGAAAACGTGCTCGTCGATTATCGGCCGAACTGTGGAATCCGGGTTTCTCCGCATTTCTATAACGGTCGCGACGATCTCGCCCGGTTCTGGAGTGTCGTCGATCGATTTACGGCTCGCTAGGAAAGCGAGTTTCGCGAACGAAGAGGAGCTTTCGCTCCAAAAGGTCGTACTCGAAAGGAAAGAACATCGCGTTCGGAATCGAGAATCCGATGTTGCTGATCCCGCCCGCCGAGTGGAGGAGCCGCCGCAGGACACCGCCGTGCGTGGAAAGCGCGAGGGCGTTTCCTTCGCGAAGTGCTTCGGAAGCGGAGGCATCGTGAATCGAACTGAGCACCCGCGCATAGAGATCTTCCGCGCGCTCGGATCCCAGGTCTCGGAGCTCCTCGTCGGTCAGAATCTCGCTCCCGAGTTTCGACGAAAGGGCCTTTCCGAATTTTTCATGAATCTCCGCGTGGGTGAGGCCTTGGAGGGCGCCGAGATCGACCTCGCGTAGCCGGGGATCGTCGATGATCGGGACTTCGGAATGCCAGCCCGCGCGGCACGCTTCGGCGAGCGCAATTCGCGCCGTATCTCTGGCGCGCGAAAGATCCGAGGTCAGGATCATCCCCACCTGAAGTCGGCGAAAGGCGAGCGCGAGCCGAATCGCGTCGGCGCGCCCTTGCTCGTTGAGAGGCACGTCGCGATGCCCTTGGATTCGGCCTTCCTTGTTCCAGTCTGTTTGTCCGTGCCGGAAAGCGTAAATCCGCAACGTGCTTTTCATGTCTCCATTCTATAGGATGTCGCCATGGCTATTCGAAAAATCGCTCGCATGGGCAATCCGGTTCTCCGCGCTCCCGTCCGTGAAATCACGGCCGATGAAATCCGATCGGAAGCCTTTGCTCGGTTGCTCCAGGACATGATCGATACGATGCGTGAATACGGGGGGATTGGCCTGGCCGCGCCCCAGATTCACGAATCGCTCTCGGTCGCGATCGTCGACTACGAGGAAGGAACCTCGCGTTACGCCGACCAGGAAACGGACGAAGAGGACGTCGCCGCGGATGGCGACGTGGCCCATGAAATGCCCCTGTCCGTATTCATTAACCCGAGGATCACCGTGCTCGACGAGACCGAACAAGGATTCTGGGAGGGATGCCTATCGGTTCCCGAAATTCGGGGACTCGTCTACCGGCCGCGAAAGATCCGCGTCGATTACCTCGATCGTAACGGAAGGCCGCGCGACCTCGTCGCGGAGGGATTTCTCGCCACCGTTTTCCAGCATGAGCTCGATCACCTCGCCGGGACGTTGTTCATCGATCGAATCCGCTACGCTCCGGGTAAATCGCCGATTAGCTTCATCGAGGAGTACTCGCGTTACCTGATTCCCCACGCGGAGTCCGACGTCGGCGAACTCGCCGACTAGCGCTCGGAAACGAAAAGCGCGAGCGTGATCCCGAGTAGAATCAGGAGTAGGATCGAGACGCGATTCTTCCTTCTCGGCGCGCGCTGAGCCCCGCGGTGATGCGGTCTCGTCTGGCGCGAGGGTGCCTGCGATCCCTTCGGTCGCAGAAAGGGGTCCGGCCGATGGGCGGCAAGCGGTACGGGCTGAAGGTCCGCGAAAGAGCGGGCGCGAAGTGCCGCGGGTCCGGAAGCCGCCGTCGGCGGAGGCAAGACGACGGTAGGCTCGGGAACCTCGAGATTTCGATGATCGACGAACACGGGCCTTTGGGGGCCGCTCGCCGAGGGTGGATTCGCTCCGTCCTCGAGCGGCGTGGGGATCGTGAGGGCGTCTTCGAGTGAGTGAAAAATTCGCTCGAGCCCGTTTTCGAAAGTGCCGGGTAGGGCGGCGGAACCTTTGGGCGGCGGCGCCTGCAGAATTTCGATGAGCGTGGTTTCGCCGATGAAGATCCGGTCTCCCGTGCGACAAACGGCTTCGGACCTTGCTTCCATGTTGAAGTACGCCTCGCGGGAGCGGTCGATAATCGTGCAGGTCAGTTGCTCTTGCTCGTAGGAAAACATGCAAACCTTCCGCGGCGGAGACTGCGGGTCGGGGAGTCGAATCTGATCTTCGGTGATGATGAACGGCTGCCCGGCATAGAGTCCGATGCCCCAGATCTCGCTCCAGCGCGCGGAAGTAATACGAATTTCAATCAAGGTCTTCGGTGGCCGGTCGGTCATAGAAGTACGTCCGCTGACATCAGCTTGAGGCAAGGATCGGGCAAGATCGGTCGGCGGGGATAGCAGCCGCCGTATTAAACAACGGCTGTTAAATATAGATGATATAGAGTTTGCCAAATTCGGCAAATTTCAATTCTGAATTCGGCTAAAGAATTGCCCGGAGAATCAGGGGGAAGCCTTGAGTTCTTCCGCGAGACGAATCCGCGCGAGTCTTCGGATTTTGGCGGCCTCGTAACGTCGCCGTTCGCGGTCGGTCGCCGGAGCGACGGGTGGTACGGGCTTTGGTTTCCCATCCGAATCGAGGGCCACAAACGTCAAATAAGCGGTCGCGGTATGTTTCATTTCGCCCGTCAGCGGATTCTCCTTATCCACCCGGACGCCGACCTCCATCGAAGTTCGGCCTGCGTAGTTCACCGAAGCTTTGATGTGGACGTATTCCCCGAGTTTCACGGGGGCGACGAAATGAAGGGCATCGATCGAAGCCGTGACGACGACGGATCGAGCGTGTTTGCCCGCGGCCATCGCCGCGGCGATATCGATCAGCGAGACGACCTTGCCCCCGAAGATCGTACCGAGCGCGTTCGTATCCGAAGGAAGTACCATTTCCGTCATGATGATCTGGGATTCGGCGACGGACTTGGCCGGCAGTTTGGCTTCGGACGGGGCGGAGTTCGGGGCGCGGTTTTTCATTCCTTCGATCATCTCCCAGCTTTTTTAGCGGGGCAAGAACGGCTATTCTCCGCGCATGCGGAAAGCGGCGCTCGGACTCCTGATTCTCTGCAATCTGATCTGGACGTTCAACTCCGTGATGGGGAAGTCATTGGTCGGCGCGTATTCCGGTGTCCAGGTCGCCTGGATTCGTTATGCCGGCGGTTTCCTCGCGTTCATGCTGGTCGCGCTCGCCATGGTCCTTCTGCGCGGGCGCCGGTTGCGTGAGTACTTCATTTTTCCGAAGGATTTCCGCACGGCCCTCGAGCTCCTCATTCTAGGGATAGGCCCGTTCGCCCTCACGCCGATCCTTCAGTTCGTCGGGCTTGAGACCACGCAGGCCATGGATAATTCGATTCTGATCGCGACCGAACCCCTGATCACCGTCCTGCTCGCCTGGGCCGTGCTCGGGGAACGGATGAATCGCCACCACTGGATTTCGATGGGGATCTCCGTGCTTGGATTCGGTTTTTTTTCGGGCCTGCTCCAGGGTCTGTATTCCCCCGCGGCGATGAGCTTTTCGGCCGGAATGATGCTTCTCGTTTTCGCTCAGTTCGGGGAGGGGGCCTATTCCGTGTTCAGTCGAAAACTGGTCCGGGTTTACGAACCGAAAGCGGTGCTCGGGACCGCGATGGCGATCGGGACGACGCTCCTCTCGCTCTTCGTTCTCTGCTTCGACCGCTTTCCCGATATTCTCGCGATGGATTCTCGCCAGATCGGTGCGGCGCTCTGGCTCGGTCCGCTTGGATCGACGGCGACCTATCTCATCTGGGCGATGATCGCGCGATCCGTGACCATCGCCAGTATGGCGGTGACCCTTTTTATCCAGCCGATCGCCGGCGCGTTCGTCGGATATTTGCTCCTCGGGGAGAGTTTGACGGCCGATCGCGCGTTCGGGGCGGTTTTAATCTTGTTGGGGATCGCTTATCTCGCTCTGCGTGAAATCTATCCCGCTCCCAAAAAGAACGCTTGCGGTCTTTAAAATGGGGTTCCTATACTTCAGGGAGGAACAGGGGGAGTACATGGACGTCTCCAAAACGAAGAAAGATCCGCAAGTAGCTCCAGAGGCCGACTCAGAGCTTCTCACTGAAGTGGCCAGTCTGACGGGATTGCCCGTCGACTGGGTGCAATCCGAATTGACTCAGATCGTGAAGAAGTCCGGTCATACTCCCGAACAGCTCACTCTGGAAGAACTCCGGGCGTCGATGCTCGAGTATCTGGAAGAGATGAATCGTGAAATGAACGCCCAGGAAGAAGCCGATCTCGATTTACTCGATCGCCTTTCCGTTCCGACCGATATCTCGCACTGAACGCGTCGGTTTTTTGACGACATGATTTTCGCACTACTTGACCCATTCCCTGGGTTTTGTCGGATTTTTTTCTCCTGTGACGTCACGCAAAATGCCGACAAGCGGTTAGTATCGGTTTAGTATCAGGTTAGTCTATAGGCTCTCGCCGAAGTGGGCCCTCGCTTCGCAAGGCGTTGGCCGTGAAAGGTTTCTTCCCATGCTGATCCGTACCGCCGGAAATTTCGTTCCCGATCATCTCGTCCAGCCCGATGTCGTGGGTTTTTCGGAGCCGCGCGCTTCCGCCTCGCCGAGTGCTTACATCCCCAACCCGATCGTGATCGAGCAGACCCCGCGCGGAGAGCGCCAGTACGATATCTATTCGCGCCTGCTTCTCGACCGCATTATCTTCTTGGGAACCGAAGTAAACGATATCGTCGCGAACTTGCTGGTGGCCCAGCTCTTCTTCCTGGAGAGTTCGGACCCGGATAAGCCGATTCACTTCTATATCAACTCTCCCGGCGGCTCGATCTACGCCGGCCTCGGTATTTACGATGTCATGCAATACGTGAAGCCCGAAGTGAACACCTACTGCACCGGCCTTGCCGCGAGCATGGGCGCGTTCCTGCTCACCGCGGGATCGAAGGGCAACCGTTACGCGCTCCCGAACGCGCGGATCATGATTCACCAGCCGCTCGGCGGTGCTCGCGGTCAGGCGACCGATATCGAGATCATGGCGAACGAAATCCTTTATTTGAAAAAGAAGCTCAACCAGATGCTCGTTGAGCATACCGGCAAGTCGCTCGATTTCATCGAGAAGGCTACCGACCGGGATCGTTACCTTTCGGCCGAAGAGGCGATCGAGTACGGACTGATCGATAAGGTCGTGAAGAAGAGCAGCCAGGCTTAGTACGGTTTCGAGTAGATTGTTTCGAGGATGACAGATGGATTCTAAAAAATACGGCGATGGTTTCGGAAATCTCTGCTGCTCGTTCTGCGGAAAGAATCAGCGTGAAGTGAAAAAGCTGATCGCAGGGCCGACGGTTTATATCTGCGATGAGTGCATCGAGCTCTGCAACGACATCATCGCGGAAGAGGGCCAGAAGGATCAGACCGCGAAGCCGGCCGATCGGTTGCCGAAGCCGGCCGAGATCAAGGCCCACCTCGACGAGTACATCATCGGCCAGGAACGCGCGAAGCGCGTCTTCTCAGTCGCCGTTTACAACCACTATAAGCGGATCCAGCACCAGAACGACAAGAAGAAGGACGGAGTCGAGCTGACGAAGTCGAACATTCTCGTCATCGGTCCGACGGGTACGGGGAAGACGCTGCTTGCGCAGACCCTGGCCAAGTTCCTGAACGTTCCATTCGCGATGGCCGATGCCACGACGCTGACCGAAGCGGGTTACGTCGGTGAAGACGTCGAGAACATCATTCTGAATCTTCTGCAGTCCTGCGATAACAACGTCGAACGCGCCCAGAAGGGGATCGTTTACGTCGACGAAGTCGATAAGATTTCCCGCAAGGGCGAAAACCCTTCGATTACCCGCGATGTGTCGGGCGAAGGCGTTCAGCAGGCGCTGCTTAAGCTGATCGAGGGCACCGTGGCCAACGTTCCGCCGAAGGGCGGACGCAAACACCCGCAGCAAGAGTTCGTTCAGGTGAATACTTCGAACATCCTCTTCATCTGCGGGGGGGCATTCGTCGGCGTCGATAAGATCATCGCGCTCCGCAAAGGGAAGCGCGCGATGGGGATGCATGCGAATGTCTCCACGAAAAAAACCGAGACCGTTTCCGAGCTCCTCGCTCAGGTGGAACCGGAGGATCTGGTGAAGTTCGGCCTGATTCCGGAATTCATCGGCCGTCTCCCGGTCATCGCGACGCTCGACGAGCTGGACGAAGCCGCGCTGATCGAGATCCTGACCCAGCCGAAGAACGCGCTCGTGAAACAGTTCCAGAAGCTTTTCGAGTACGATGGCATCCAGCTCGAATTCGAACCCGACGCGATCAACGAAATCGCGAAGGAAGCGATCAAGCGCCAGACCGGCGCCCGCGGACTCCGTTCGATCATGGAGCAGTCCATGCTCGAGGTGATGTACGATCTCCCGGCCCAGTCGGACGTGAAAAAATGTATCGTGACGAAAAACTCGGTCACGAAAGGGGAGCGTCCGGTTCTCATGCTCGCGGACGGCACCCCCAAAAAGTATGATGCGAAGTCGGACGTAAAACCGAAGGCGGAGTCGGCCTAGGGAACGACCCGGTCATTTCTTCCGGGGCGTCATTAAAATCACTTCAGCCCCGGGGTAACCCGGGGCTTTTTTTTTGGCGCGAGGTCTGCAAAGTTTGCCTCTAACCGATCGCAAGCGGCGATCAGGCGCGTCCCAGGGGCACGCTCCCGAAAAGCAAGTCCCCGTGACGACAAAATATATTTCTCATTCCGGGGCTAACCCACTTGCTCCTGGTTTGTGAAAACTGGTCTACTTATATGAAGGAGGCTCGCCCGCCCTCCATCCGGACTGGCAGGCGAGTATTCACGGATGAAAGAAAAGTCGAAAAAAGAGTCTTCGAACGGCGCGATTCGCGTCCCCCTGCTTCCGCTGCGGGATGTGATCATTTTCCCCCAGATGGTGGTGCCACTCTTCGTCGGTCGCGAAAAATCGATCAACGCGCTGGAAGAATGCGTGACGAAAAAACTCGATCTTTTCCTGGTCGCACAGACCCAGGCGACGACGACGAATCCGGGTGAGAAGGATATCTTCCAAATCGGCACGCTCGGGACGATCCTCCAGATCCTGCGCCTGCCGGACAATACCGTGAAGGTCCTCGTCGAAGGCAAACGCCGCGCGCGGATCAAGAGCTACCTCGAGTCCGATCGCATGATCGAAGCGATGGTCGAGCCGATCGAAGAAGTCGTCGAAGACGGGGTCGAGCTGGAAGCCCTCGTTCGCTCGGTGAAAGCGACTTTCGAAAACTATGTGAAGTTGAACAAGCGCATTCCGCCGGAAATGCTTATGAGCGTGAGCACGATCGACGAGCCGGCGCGTCTGGCCGATCTGATCGTGGCCCACCTGAACCTGAAGCTCGAAGATAAGCAGGCGATTCTGGAAGTCTTCGATCCTTCGAAGCGTCTCGAGCGGCTCCTCCAGCTCATGCAAGGGGAGATCGAGATTCTCCAGGTCGAGCGCCGGATTCGTTCCCGCGTGAAGAAGCAGATGGAGCGCTCGCAGAAGGAATACTATCTGAACGAGCAGATGCAGGCGATCCAGAAAGAACTCGGGGAAAAAGACGAGTTCAAGATCGAGATCCAGCAAATCGAAAAGCAGATCAAGACCAAGATCATGCCGAAAGAGGCGAAAGACAAAGCGACCAAAGAGCTGAAGAAGCTGAAGATGATGTCGCCGATGTCCGCGGAAGCGACCGTCGTTCGCAATTACCTGGACTGGCTGATCACGCTCCCGTGGGGCACCTATACCGACGATACTTACGATCTAAAACTCGCGCACGACGTGCTCGAGGAAGATCACTACGGACTTGAGGAAGTGAAGGAACGGATCCTGGAATACCTGGCCGTTCGGTCGCTGACCGACGCGTCGAAGGGCCAGATTCTTTGCTTCGCCGGACCTCCGGGCGTGGGAAAGACCTCGCTTGCGAAATCCATCGCCCGCGCTTTGAACAAGAAATTCGTGCGCGCTTCGATGGGCGGGGTGCGCGACGAGGCCGAAATTCGCGGTCACCGCCGAACTTACGTCGGTGCGCTGCCGGGTAAAGTCATCCAGTCCCTGAAAAAGGCCGAGAGTTCGAATCCGGTCTTCTTGCTCGACGAAGTCGACAAGATGTCGATGGATTTCCGCGGCGACCCGAGCTCGGCTCTCCTCGAAGTACTCGATCCGGAGCAGAACAGCACGTTCGGCGATCATTACCTCGAGGTCGACTATGACATCTCGAAAGTGATGTTCGTGCTGACCGCGAACAACCTGCACAACATTCCGCGCCCGCTGCTGGACCGCATGGAAGTCATCAACATCTCCGGTTACACGGAAGACGAGAAGTATCACATCGTCCGCCGCTACCTGGTGACCAAGCAGATGGAACTCCATGGTCTGAAAGAGGGCGATCTCGTCATCACCGACGAAGCGGTTCGGGAACTGATTCGTTCCTATACCCGCGAAGCCGGAGTTCGTAACCTCGAGCGCACGGTCGCGACGGTTTGCCGTAAAGCGGCGAAAAAAATCGTCGATCAGCGTGCCGAGCTTCTCGGCGCTTCCGAAGGGAAGAAGTCGAAGAAGACGGACGAGAAGACGGAAGCCAAACATCCGAAGATCACCATCACGATCGAGCCGGAAGACCTCGAAGAGCTGCTGGGACCTCCGAAATACCAGGCCCAGATGGCGGAAGAGAAAAACGAGATCGGTCTGACGAACGGGCTCGCCTACACCGAAGCCGGCGGCGACATGCTTCAGATCGAAGTTTCGGTCGTCCCGGGCAAAGGCAACATCAAGATCACGGGCAAGCTCGGCGACGTCATGCAGGAATCCGCCTCGACGGCCATGAGTTACGTGCGCTCGCGCGTGGACGCTCTCGGTATCGACAAGGATTTCCACACGAACGTCGACATCCACTTGCATGTGCCGGAAGGCGCCGTGCCGAAGGATGGGCCTTCCGCGGGGATCACGATGGCGACTGCGATCACGAGTGCGCTCACTAAAATTCCGGTGAAACGCGACGTGGCGATGACCGGCGAGATCACGCTTCGGGGCCGCGTGCTTCCGATCGGCGGCTTGAAGGAGAAGCTTCTCGCGGCTCGAATCGGCGGCATCAAGACGGTGCTCATTCCAAAGGCGAACGTTCCGGATCTGAAGAAGATTTCGAAGGACATCACCAAAGGCATGCAGATTATCCCGGTCGAGCATGCTGATCAGGTCCTGCGTCTCGCGCTTGCGGTGCCGAATCCGGAGACCTTTCTCGTCCGCCCGGATAATTCGATGCCCGATCCAGTGGCCTTTATCCCGACGGATAAAAAGGTCGCCCGCTCGGGCGCCGTGAAGCACTAATCAAATCTGAACATTCTGAAGGGCCGGGGGCAGCGTTTCGCTTCTCCCGGCTTTTTCGCGTCCGCGTCAGGAACTTCGACGAACCGCCCGCAAAACCTTCCTTGCCCGACCCCAAAACTTGGGAGACGGATAAGGCATGACGACTTTCCGAATTCTAGCGGTGGGTTTCGTTTCTTTCGTGGTGTTCGCGAATTTTCCGGTTCGCGCCGAAGTGCTGCCGGCCCCCGCGGTCGCGGCCGATTGGGAGCCGCTGTTTGAGAACGTGGCTTCGGACTTCGAAACGATCTATGCGCTCGAGGACTATAAGTACCGTCGATTCAAATGGCGGCGCGAGAAGGAGCTCGACCTCCTCTATTCCCACCTCGTTGATCTTGGAAAGCGATTCAGCCCTCCCGCCGCGCAGCGGCTCTTTAAGACCTTTTTCCGCCGCACCCGCGATTACCACTCCGACATTTTTTATCAGACCGATATCGCATCGGCCGAACTTCCTTTCGGCGTTCGCACCGTCGATGGCCGCGCCTATGTCACCCAGGTGAATCGCAGCCTCGCTCCGAAGGACCGCTTCCCGGCGGCGATAGGCGACGAGCTCGTCGAATTCGACGGCATGCCCGTGAAAGAGGCTTTGAATCGCCTCATCCCTCGACCGCTGAACGCGGTCATCACCGATCGTACCGATGCGGACCGCTTTCTCACGAAACGGCCCGGCTACCAGGGTTGGGGCCTCCCGAAAGGGGATATCACGCTCGTATTCCGCCGTAAGGCGGACCGCAGGGTGTTCCGCATCGAGTGGAAGTGGCGGATGGTTCCTAACGCCGTGGCTTTTTCCGCGGCGCTCGATCGCCCGCTCGTCGATCCGCGCGTCCTGATGGACGAGGTCGCGGCCCGCCGGACTTACGTCGAAGACGTCGACGTGATCAACACCGTCGGCTATCGCGATCCGTTTGTGCCGGCGATCGGCAGGACGAAATGGCGTTCCGACGATCGCGCCCAGTTTTTCGCGGAGATCGGCGTGACGGAGCGGGGGACTCGCGTCGGCTTCGTCCGCGTCCCGAGTTACTATCCCCGGAATCCGGCCGCCGCCGTCGCCGAGTTCGAAGGACTGATGGCGCGAATGCAGGCCGATACGGACGTCCTGATTTACGACCAGACCAACAACGGAGGCGGGTCGGTTCTCTATTTCTACGAGCTTCTCTCCCGCATGATCCGCCAGCCGGTGCGCAGCCCTCTGCATTGGCGATGGAGCCTCCAGCCGATGAATTTCCATTTGGGAAAAAGCTGGAAAGACCTCGAAGAGTCTCTGCGCGACGTTTCCACCGACGAACAAGCGCGCAAAGTACTCGGCGACACGGTCGCTGGCTATCCGGTTACTCTCGAAGTCGCCCGCGGCGCCTATCGGGAGGCAAGCAACGTGCTCGAAGACATCGACCGTTCGAAGCTTCGAGTGTCGCGGCCCATGCCGTTGCTGATGATCGATAAGATCGTTCCGAAGGGCCGTCCGTACGCGAAGCCGATCATCCTTTTGCAGAACGAGTGGTCGTTTTCGGCCGCGGATATGGCTCCCGCCGTGATGCAGGACATCGGACGTGCGGTCATTTTCGGCACGAAGGCCCCTGGCCTCGGCGCCTATGTGATCAGTCGAGCCCCGCCGGCCGTGAATCCATTGAAGGTCTGGCTGCACCGCCTTTCGATGGCCGAAGTCACGCGCGCGCGCGGCGCTCCGATCGAGAACGCCGGAGTGGAACCCGACGTGCCGCATGAACTGACGGACGAAGATTTGACGAGAAATTTTTCGGCCTATCGCCGGAAACTGACCGACCTCGCCGATCGAATGGGGAAGCGACTGGCGGCCCCTAAGCCGGCGGAGAATTAGTCGTCGCTAGCGGGTTTCGAAATCATCCTGCTCTTCCGCCGTGCGAGTGGTGACGGAAATCGCGCGCGGTATTCTCCGTGCGCGCTTCAGCAGGAGGTACGGATTCACCGCGCGGTAGTATTCGTCTCGCAGTTCGAAGTGCAAATGGGGGGCGGTGCCCTCGGCGTTCCCGCTATCGCCGACCCACCCGATCAGCTGCCCGGCTTGAACTTTCACGCCTTTGCGGATTCCCTTGGCGATTCCGATTTTCTTTCCGTCGTCGGTCCCGGGCGTGTCGTTGTTGAGGTGCAGATAGCGTGACTGGAAACGACGACCTTGCGATTCGTGATCGATCGCGAGGTAGCAGCATTCGCCGCCTTTCTTCGCGCGGACCCAGGCGACGACGCCCGCGGCGACGGCCACGACGGGAGTCATTTTCTTCGCCATGACGTCCGTACCGAGATGCGCCCGCGCGCCGCCCGCGCGGGATGCGTGCCAGTCGTTATAAAATTTCGTCGTGCCTCCGACGACTGGAAACGTAATTTCGAGGATATCCCAGCGGATGAGGGAAGGTCCGTGCCCGTCGGCTCCGCGCTGGGGATCGTCGTAGTCACCATGGCTGAGGAATCCCCCGCACGCACTCAGGCCGGCCGCCAGGAAGGCGCCGAGAAGCAGACGAGCCCAAGCTGTGGAATTCCCCCGAGTCTTCACAGGGACGCTTATAATGCGTTGCGTCTAAATTGGGAAGGGGAAAGCACCTGGGTGATGGAGGTAAACTAAGTAACTTTACTTAGCGGCGCAGGGCCTGATCTCCGTCCGGGAGCTGGGGGCAATCCCACCCTGCGCCGCCCTCCAGGCCGGGATTAGGCCGCCTTGGTCCGCGAGTTATTCGCTTCGATTTCCGGCCAGATCTCCCTTGACCGGACTGGCCCGCCGCGACTAATTTGCTCGCTCCCTGCCCAATCCACGATTGGAGCCGACCGTTTGCGAGAGAGCCCAACTCCCGCGCAGACGTCGGAGAGGCGGCTTTTTCAAGCCGCACTTTCCGTTCGCCGGTAATACAGGCCGTCAGGAGTTCGTGCGGAATGGTTTTGCACGAATTGTCTGCCGGGATCTTACTCGAAAGGTAAAACCGCATCTCATGCCAACGATCAATCAATTGATCCGTCAGGGACGCTCGAACAAGGCTTGGAAGACGAAATCTCCAGCCCTCGAGAGCTGCCCACAACGCCGTGGTGTCTGCACCCGCGTTTACACCACGACTCCTAAGAAACCGAACTCCGCGCTCCGCAAGGTTTGCCGCGTTCGTTTGACCAACGGATTCGAAGTCACCTCCTACATTCCAGGCGTCGGCCATAACCTCCAGGAACACTCGATCGTACTGATCCGCGGTGGCCGGGTTAAGGACCTTCCGGGCGTTCGCTACCACACGGTACGCGGCACGCTCGATACGCAAGGCGTGGCGAATCGTAAACAGAGCCGTTCGAAATACGGCACGAAAAAGGCTTCGGCAGCTGCCGCGAAGTAATTCGCGCCGCTCGCATCCGAAACTTGAATCGCGTCGCTGTCTACGGACAGACGCCGCGACAAACATATAGAGGTGAATCATGGGTCGTAAAAAATTTATTCGTAAGCGGGAGATCCTGCCGGATCCGAAATTCCACGACGTCGTCGTCGCGAAATTCATCAACTCGCTGCTCGTTCAGGGAAAGCGCTCCGTCGCTGAGAAGATCATGTACGGCGCGATCGAAATCGCTCAGGAAAAGGGCGGAGACGAAGGCGTAAAGGTTTTCAAGAAAGCCCTCGAAAACTGTAAGCCACTTCTCGAAGTGAAATCCCGCCGCGTCGGCGGCGCCACCTACCAGGTGCCGGTCGAAGTGAAGCCGGCTCGCCGCCAGTCCCTGGCGTCCCGCTGGTTGATCGAAGCGGCTCGCGGTCGTCCAGAGCACTCGATGATGGAGCGCCTCGCGGGCGAAATCGTCGATGCCGCGAACA
>CAZIAL010000039.1:0-29275 GCA_964536965.1 uncultured Bacteriovoracaceae bacterium | reverse complement strand
CTCCGCTCGCTGCGCATCCTGCGCACTGGGACCCTTGAAATCGGCCATCCTGGCCTCCCAACTCGGGAGGCGTGTAAATTTCCCCGCACCCCGATGGATCGCAATCTCCGGTGCGCGCTCGAACGCTGGGGAGGGCGCCGTGATTTTTCTGCATCGATTCTTTTCGTCTGGATTCACGGAATCGCCGCGGGCGTTTTGGGAGCGTGTCGCGGATTACTCTCCCTTCTTCGCGCGGTGATTGCGCTCGGTTTGCGTTTCAAGCGCTTGAAACGACGACCCAAACGAAAAACCCCGCCCGAAGAATCTCTCCGGACGGGGTCGAAAAGTTGGGCTGTAGACGCGGGTTAGTTCCCGACGGACTTCTGCAGCTTGCTGTGTTTTTTTCCGTAAAGGAAATAGATGGCGAATCCGATCGCCAGCCATACGGCCAGTCGCAGCCAGGTATCCAGCGGTAGTCCCGTCATGACCCAGAGACATGCGCCCGCGCCGGCCAGCGAGACGAACCAGAAGGCCGGCACGCGGAACGGACGATGACGATTCGGTTCGCGGATGCGAAGGATAGGAATCGCCAGGCAGACGAGCACGAACGCGAGGAGCGTTCCGATCGAAACGAGTTCCCCGACGAGCGCCATCGGCATCACCCCGCCGCAGAGCGCGACGAAGATTCCGGTGATGATCGTGGCGGAGCCAGGCGTTCCGTGTTTCGGGTGGACGCGGTCGAACCAAGGCAGGAGCCCGTCTTTCGCCATCGCGTAGAAGACGCGCGTTTGACCGAGCATCATCACGAGGATGACCGAAGTGAGACCCGCGAGCGCTCCGAATTTCACGAAGAACGCGAGGGATTTGCCGGCGCCTTCGCTCCAGCCCCGAAGGGCGATGATGCGGTCAACTCCGACGGCGACCGGATCCGGCACCGCAAGGTCCTTATAGTTCACGACCCCGGTCATCACGAGGGACATCAGGATATAGATGACCGTGCAGATGACGAGCGAAGAGAGAATCCCGATCGGAAGATCGCGCTGGGGATTCTTGGCTTCCTGCGCCGTCGTGGAGACCGCGTCGAAACCGATGTAGGCGAAGAAGACGACGCCGGCGCCCGTGAGGACTCCGGGCCAGCCGAAGCTCGAGTATTCCTGTCCATGGCGCGTAACCATCGAGACGGGCGGCACGAGTTTCGAAAGTCCCGACGCTTCGGGATTCGCCACCCAGTTCATCGAATCGACGACGCCCCACCCGAGGACGATGAAAGCGAGGATGATGAAGACCTTCACGAAAACGATGATGTTGTTCATCGTCGCCGACTCTTTGATCCCGCGGAACAAAACCCAGGACGTGAAAAGGGCGATGAAGCTCGCAGGTAAGTTCCACATGCCGGAAACGACCGAGCCGTCGAGAAGCGTCACGGTTTCCCAAGGTCCCTTGGTCAGCCGGAGCGCGGTGTCGGAAGCTTCCATGCCGAGCGTCTTCGTCAGCAGCGAGACGAAGTATCCGGACCACGCCGCGGAGACCGTCACCGCACCGAATGCGTACTCGAGAATCAGATCCCAGCCGATGATCCAGGCGATGAATTCGCCCATCGTCGCGTAGGAGTAGGCGTAAGCCGAGCCCGCGACGGGGACCATCGAGGCCATCTCCGCGTAGCAGAGTCCGGCGAACGCGCAGAGAATGCCGCCGATCGCAAAGCTGTAGACGATCGCGGGACCCGCGTAGTTCGCCGCCGCCATCCCCGTGAGGGAAAAAATTCCGGCTCCGATGATGGCGCCGATTCCGAGCATCGCGAGATTCCATGCGGAAAGATGGCGCTGGAGTTTCGCGCCGGCATGTCCGCCTTCGGCGAGTTTCGGATCGTTCGCATCGGCGATCAGCCGATCGAGATCTTTCCTGATAAAAAGACTCATGGGGTCCCTTTCCTGAGTTTTTCGTTTTAATCGTTTAGATTCATGTCTATTTTGGATGAATAGGGGTGTCAATTAATGTCGTCCAATACCGCTTCGAATTCTGGCTCGCCCGGCTTGCTCAGTTCCCTTTTTCGCAGGAAGTCGATCACGGATATCGTTCGTGACTCGCAGGTCCATCCCGAAGGGCATCTCCCCGTCGATGGAAGTGGCACGGGGCTTCGGCGCAGTTTAGGCGTCCTCGATCTTACTTCGCTCGGAATCGCCGCCATCATCGGCGCGGGTATTTTCTCGACGATCGGAACCGCGGCCGCGAACGGGGGCCCGGGAGTCGTCTTTCTCTTTATCTTCACCGCCATCGCCTGCGGCTTCTCCGCCTACTGTTACGCCGAATTCGCATCCCAGCTGCCGGTCTCCGGCTCGGCCTATACTTACGCTTACGCGACGCTCGGCGAACTCCTCGCCTGGATCATCGGCTGGGATCTCCTGATGGAATACGCGATCGGAAATATCGCCGTCGCGATTTCCTGGAGCGATTACTTCACAAGCATGCTCTCCGGTTACGGGATCCAGTTCCCGCTCCATTTTTCGATGGATTACCTCTCGGCCTCGCGCGCGCACGCGGCCGTGTCGACCCTCCTCTCCGAAGGCGTCGCGCTCGCCGACGTGACGACGCGCGGGATTTCGGGAAGTCAGCTCGACGGGTACACCGCTTTCACGACCGCGCCCCAGCTCTTCGGCATGCCGATGATCGCCGATCTTCCGGCGCTCCTTTCCGTCGTCCTTGTGACGACCGTCGTTTACATCGGAATCCAGGAGTCCAAGCGCGTTTCGAACTTCATGGTGCTCCTGAAGCTCCTCGTCCTCGCCCTCGTCATCGGCGTGGGTGCGTTTTTCATCAAGCCCGAGAACTGGAATCCCTTCATGCCGAATGGGATTTCCGGCGTCATGAAGGGCGTATCGGGGGTGTTCTTCGCCTATATCGGTTTCGATGCGATCTCGACGACGGCCGAGGAGTGCAAGAATCCCCAGCGCGATCTGCCGCGAGCGATGATCTACTCGCTCATCATCTGCACAGTCCTCTACATCATGGTCGCGCTCGTGCTGACCGGGATGGTGCCATTTTCCACACTCGGCGTCGGCGATCCGCTCGCCTACGTTTTCGGGCCGGAAGGCGCGGGAGTGAACTGGATCTCGGGAGTCATCGCGATTTCCGCGGTGATCGCGCTCTTTACGGTCCTGCTCGTGTTCCAGCTCGGCCAGCCCCGGATCTGGATGGCGATGAGCCGCGATGGCCTCCTGCCGAAGGTCTTCTCGAAGGTCCATCCAAGGTTCCGGACGCCTTCGTTTTCGACGATCGTGACGGGCTTCCTCGTCGGGATCCCTTGTCTCTTCATGAACCTGACCGAAGTCACGGACCTGACCTCGATCGGAACGCTCGCCGCTTTCTTTCTCGTCTGCATCGGGGTGCTCCAGATGGATCCGCATCGCCCGAAGATTCCCGGCCAGTTCCGAATTCCGTATTACAACGCGAAGTGGATCTTTCCCGCGCTCCTGCTCGCGGCGCTCGCCACCATCCAGGTGATGAGTCCGGACTCGATTCGTCACTTTTTCACGGCCGTTTTCCAGGGCGTCGATCCCGCATATCCGGACGAAAGAGGATGGGATGTCTTCAAGCATCGAATCCCGCTGCTCGGATACCTCGGAGCGATGGCCGCGCTCGTCGGAATCGGATTCCGGAAGAATTACTCGCTCGTTCCCGTGCTCGGCGCCGCTTCGACGGGCTACCTGATGACGGAGCTGGGCTGGGTGAACTGGGTCCGTTTCGGAATCTGGCTCGCGGTCGGCCTCGCGATTTATTTCCTCTACGGTTACAAGAACTCGAAACTCGCGGCCGGCACCCGATAGACCCGCGCCCGAGCTAGGCGTTCGGCCGCGTCAGCACATAGGTAAGCGCGGCGACCAGAATGACGGTCGCCGCGATCTGTCCCGCGAGGGACGGAAACTTCGTCCAGACGCTCCAGAGCGAGAAAACGATGCCGACCAAGGCGACGGTTTTCGCAAAACGGGGAATCGCGCCGCGTTCGTTCCAATCGCGAATCATGGGTCCGAAGTGCTCGTGTTCGGTCAGCCAGAGGTGGAATCGCGGCGATGAACGCGCGAAGCAAGCGGCCGTGAGCAGGACGAAAGGCGTCGTGGGCAGGAGCGGAAGGAATATCCCCGCCACTCCGAGTAAGAGCGAAACGCCGCCGACCGTGACGAGTAGAGCGCGAGTGAGGGGATCCAGCGGACGCGGCATTCGGGCTGAGCTTACGCTGGATGGCCCGGCTTTTCCATTTCATGTGGGGGGCTGGAGGTGGAATCCTCGGAAAAAAGAAAGGGCCCGGCGGGAAATTCCCGCCAGGCCCTGAGTTCTCTTTCGAAGGGAGCTCCGCGGAGCCCCTTCGATCCGAATTCCTTAGAACTTATACTTCGCGCTCAGGTGAGCGGCGAATGCGCGGCTCTTGAACTCGTATTCGGAAGCGACTTCCGGGGAGTTCGTGCCTTTGCCCTTCGCGAAGGAGTATTCGCCGGCGACATCGACGTCGATGTTTCCGCCGAGCATCATGCCCGTTCCGGCCGCGATCGCATGTCCGGAGCCTGGGCTCGCGAACGTGCTACGCACGCGGTCGGAAGGCGTGACCTGCGAGGTGTAGGCGTAGCCGAAACGAATCGGCATCGCATTCGCGCCGCCGTATTCGAACCCGAGGCGACCGATATGCTGGTTCTTCCAGTTCTGGGTGATGTTGGAAAGCGCGGTTCCGTTCACCGTTCCGCGAATCGCGAGAACCTTGTTCTTGGAATAGTTCGTGTAGCTGTATTCCGGAGAGATCCGGAGCATCGGAGTCACTTTCGAATATCCGCCGATCACGAACTGCTGCGGAAAGGTGTTTTCCAGGTCGGCCGTTCCGCCGGTCATGGCCGTCGGTGCACCGGTCGCTTGCTCGAAGTTTCCGCTCGTGGTGCCGTTTGCGATGAATTTCACCCCCGAACGGTAGTTCGCGCCGACGCCCCAGGTATGCTCTGGGTTGTCATACTGGAAGCCCAGTTTGTAAGCGTTGTAGCGCGTCGCCTTAATGTCGCTGATCGTGACGTTCGAAATCGCGGTGGCCGGATTGTTCCCCGCAGCGGCGACCACGCCCGCGGTCGAGAAGTCCGCATCGACCATGATCATCCGAAGCGCGGCACCGAAGCGCAGTCCCGGCATCACTTCGTAGCCGGCTCCGAGAGCCACCTCGGTGATCGCGAGGTCCGTTTCGACCGTCGGCGAAAGCTGATAGTCGTTGGCGGCCGAAACGTTCGTGTAGTTCAGCCCTTCGTACTTGGATTTCGTGCCGCCGGAAACATAATAGCCGGCACCGATCCCAAGCTGGGAGGTTGGCTTGAAAGAAACGAGTGCCCCCATGATCGGGGAGAATCCCTGTTTTCCGTCGACCGCACCCGGGGTGCTGTCGGTGGTGTTGTTCTGGAAAGGGTTCGCGCCCGAAAATTTCGAGAAGGTCGGGGAAAAGTTCAGCGATACTTCGCCGGCGGCCGTCGAGTTCGCCAGACCTGCGGGGTTAAAGTAGAGGGATTCCGCGCCTTCGGTCGTGCTGATCACGGCTCCGGCTTGTCCGGCCGATTCGGCGGACCACATCAGGGATTTTTCAAATCCCGCGGCGAATGCCGAGGAACTCGTCAGAGCGGTGCCAACGATTACGAGAAACGCGGTCGAATTTTTTCTAGCGAACATTCAGTCATCTCCTTAGGAAGTTTGAATGCCCCCAACGTGGCGAATATTTGACGGAATTACAAGCCGAATTCAGGACGCTCCGCGATGAAAAATCTCTTACCTCGAATGTCTGCGCGTCCCGGCGCCAAGTTAGGGCAAAATAGATGAAGAGAGGGAGAGATCGAGAAATGGTGTGGTTTCCGAATCCGAACATCCGGTCGCGCGTGGGCGAGTCGTCCGCCGACCTCGTGGCGCTCGCTCTGGGTCTGTTCCTCGTTGTGGGAGCGTCCGGATGCGCAACGACTTCTCCTTCTCCGGCGCGCACGCTCGCTTCGGAGGCAGCTTCGCTTGGAGTGAGCTGTACGCTGCAGTCGGGAATCCTGGACGAAGCGGGAGTGGGCGAGACGGCGATCGACCTCGCAGGGTGGCTCCGCGAACAAGTCGCCGCGGGCACGATCACGGCGGCCTGGGCCGATGATTTCCGTCAGCTGACTTCCGCCGAAAGGACGGCGGCGCTGGCGGTCGCGCTCGGGGATGCGACCGTCCAGGCGAGGCGCCTGGTGGGAGAGTACAACTCCTGGGTCCGCCGAGGATTTGTGCTCCCGCAGATGATCGCGCGTTCGAATACCTACGCCGAGCTGCAGGCGCTCCGACTGCTGAAAGAAGATTTAATCGGCCTCACGCTCGGGGAGTTCGGCATTCGGCTACGGGCCGCGATGACCGCCGCCGCGCGCGACGATCGAAACGCTTTCCAGCGGGTGGCGGGGGGGCCGCGTCCCGTCGGAGCCGCGCTCGTCCGCAGGGTCGTCGAAGACTTTATCGCGGATGCGCGCGCCGCATTGGATTCCCGCACGCAGGATCCACGTTACAGCACGCTCGCGCTCGCGGAACTTCGCGAGGAGCTCTTTCGATTCCAGGCACTCGCGACCGATTGCGATCCCGCCTCGGTCGAGGCGGAAAGGACGATCCGAGCGGATTTCGGGCTCGTGCTCGCGGCCTCGCGGAGTATCCGCCGTGATTCCCGTCCCGTCCCGAACCTCGCTCCGCGCGACGGAGTCGGCATCTCCGTCGGCGAATGGGTTCGCAACCAGGGAAAACGCATCGGCGATGAATGGAGAGCGACTGCGGGCTCGCGCGATCCCCAGAGCGAATGGGGCGATGTTTTCAAGCCGAGCGCCGGCGCGAAAGGCAATATCATCGGCCGGAACTTTCCCGCCGGTGCGCTCGCGCTCACGTTCGACGACGGTCCGGACGGGACGACGACGAACCAGGTTCTCGATGCGCTGAAGCAGCATCAAGTCCCGGCGACCTTTTTCCTTCTATCGAAAGCGATCGTAGATCATCGGAGCCCGCTTTCCGCGCGGAAGATCGCGGCCGCGCGCCGGGCGCGCGACGAGGGTCATGCCATGGCGTCGCATTCTTTCACTCATCCTCGCTTCGTCCATTCTCGACCGAGCCTCCGCTATGAAGTCGACGAGGCGCTCGAGCGCTTCGAAGCGGTGCTCGGAGAGCGACCGAGATTCTTTCGTCTGCCTTATGGGGAAGGGCACTCCGATTCCACCGTGCGCAAGTACCTGGCGAGCCGGAATCTCGTCCACGTCTACTGGAGCGTCGATACCAACGACTGGGCGACTCCGGATCCGGAAGAACTCGCCGCCGATACGATCGAGCAACTCCGAAAAATCACGCGCGGCGTGGTGCTCTTCCACGATACGAAGAGGCAGACCGCGGCCGCGATCGATCGAATTCTGGCCTTCATTAAGCAGGATCCCGCCCGTTATTCGCCGGTGACGATTCCCCAGATCGTCGATCGGATGAACGGAGTCGAAGCTCGTCCCGACCCGCTCGACGATTTCGGCACGGGCCGGCGTAAGGCGCGCCCGCATCCGATCGACCGGTTCGGCTCGGAGTGAGCGTCGAACGGTTGACGCTCGGAGTGAGGGGAGTTTAGACCCATTTAGATTTGCGGAGTGATTCCTAATAGTCTTTAGGAACCCTTTGGGTTTGCCGAAATACAGGTGATGGATTCTGCCACCGCCCCCACCTCCGCCAATCTCGATCGCGTAAAAATGGTCGTTTATACCCGTAGCCGGGCCCAGCCGCCGGTGATGGCGGCGCTCATCCAGCAGCTCGAGTCGCAGAAGGCACGCCTGGAGTACGAGGTGACGAAGCAGGCGGACGAAACGATCCTTTCGATCAAAAAAACGAATATGACCGTGCTCATCCTGACCCTGCACGAGAAGGAAGAGCTCGTCGAGGTTCTGAACGTCCTCACGGCGGTGCAGGACCGCATCCAGACGGGCCTGCTGCGCGCGATGGTTCTGAACGGCATGAACCATCCCCGGGTCCTCGCCCTGCTCAAGTCAAAGGGCGTCGTCGAAATCATCGACTTCAATTCGAACATCAAGGCCCTCAACCACAAGATTAAAAACTCCTTCCTCGTCGTCACGCAAGCCTTCCAAAGATTGCACAACCAGAAGCTGCGGGCGTCCACGGTTCTGGGCTCGGACGCGAAGGCGGCCGCCCGGCAAAACCGGAACGATTCCACGAACGAAGTCCAGTGGGACAAGCCGGTCGAGCATGCGTCGGACATCTGGTGGATTCCGAGCGCGAAAAACTTGCGCAATGTCATGGGCCGCTGGCTGCTCGATATCCTCGGACCCGGACCCGCGGCGGGATTCTGGGAAGAAACCAGCTACGATCGCAACGGAGAGCGCGGCTGGGAGTGGAAGCCGCGGGTCGCGACCGATACGACCTTTCAGCCCGTGCCGGGCAGGTGGCTTTTTTTCGGCCGTCAGCCCGAGTTCATTTGGCAGAAGAATCTCTGGGCGTTCGTCGCGAAAATGCCGTACCTCGCGTTCTACGCCGCGGGAGAAAAGGACCCGACGTTGGTGCGCGTGGATTCGCCGGCCACCGGAAAACTGAAGGTGCACGAAAACTCCGAAGTCTCGCGCGCCTATCTCCCGAAAATTCAAGCGTCGCTCGAAGCGTCGCTGAAGCTTTCCAAGGGCGACGGCGGAGAAGAGGTGAAGGGTGATTTTTCTCCGGGAGGCATGGGGATGGAGCCGGCCTTCCAGAACAAGGGCTCCTTCTCGGTCGGTGATTTGAGTCCCGACGCACCGGCGGGCGAGTGGAACAATCACGAGGAGTCCGTGGGTTTCGGTTTCAAGGCGACCGATCTCCGCGTGGCGATGGACAAGGCCAAACATAAGCGCCGAAACGCGCTTTCCGCGGACGAGACGATCGGCGGGAAAATCGGGATGGCCGAGATCCGGCAGTCCGGACTTGCGACCGGAACGAAGAGCTTCGATCAGATGGTGATCGATGTCCGTATCCGGCAGCGAAACGGCGTCCCTTTCGCCGATCCCTCCGTCCTGCGCGTCATCGAACTGACGGCGGCGCGCGCCTCCTTCGAATTTCCGCATACCGGGGCGGTAAATCAGGACCGATTTCTTTTTCAGGTCGAGTTTCGACTCGGGGATGTCGAAAAGAAGTTCGACCTCGAGTGGGCGGTGGAAGCCATCCAGCAGATCGACGGTGCCCAGGGGGTGCTCGCCCTCGGGGCGTTCGTGGGTGGGGGTCTGGACGAGCTCCACGAGATTCTCCGGTTCGCCGAGCAACGGCAGCTGGAACTGAAAGATTTTTTCCTCGTTGCGAAAGGCGCGTGATGGAGAGGTTGCCGAAAGAGTGGATCGAGAAAGAAACGGTGGTGGTCGCGGATGCCGACCCGGTCCGTTTTCTCGCGCTCGCGAACCATCTGGAAGCCGTCGGATTTTCGCGCACCCAGATCCAACATGCCGCGGACGCGACCCGCGCCATCGATTTCGTGGAGAAGAAGCAGGTTTCGATCTTCGTGATCGACGAATCCCTCGGTACCGCCTCCTTCCGGGAGCTGCATGCGACTTTGGTCCGAAAATTCGGCTCGATCGGTTTTTTCATTTTCGCCGTGACCGAGGGGCAGGGTTCCGACTTCGTCCAGTTCGCGGCATCGGCGCGAATCGACGGAGTGATCTTTCGCCCGTTCCGCGGCGACGAATTCCAGCGCCGGATCGGCGAAGTGTTTTCGGTGAAATGGCCGAACCGAATCGTGGCTCCGAACGACGAGAAGGTCGACCTCCTGCTCGTGAAGGGGGCGCATGATAAGGCGCTCTTCGATCGCGCGCTGGAGAAGGCGCAGCGACTCGGCGATCGCGATGCGCTCACTCCCGACCCGAAGGTCACCTCGATTTTCGGCGCCGAAAAGTTCGCGCATCCCGCGATTCGTCCGGGAAAAGCCGCCTTCGACAAAGTTCGCCTCTCCTTTAAAGCGGTCGCGAGAAACGGCGTGCCGCTTGAAAAAACCTACCCGATCCATGCGATGGAAGTCGACGACCGCTGTGCGACCTTCGAATGTCCGTCCGAGCAATGGGAGCCGGGCGATCACGTCTCCATCGAGGCCGAAATCGTCCAGGGCGGCGATGCGTTCCTTCTCCGGATCGAAGCGATCGTGGTGGGCGAAGCCGGCGTGGGGCTGATGACCGTGCAGTTCGATCCGGGAAATCGAAGCCGAATCGAAGCCGCCATGAAAATGGTGGCCAAACGATTCCGAGACCTAAAGGACTTCTTCAAGTATGCAAAGGGCGCGTGATCCCTCAAAAAGAGCGATGGAGGCGATCGATCCGAAAGCGCTGCTTCGGGAGCGCAAGCTCATGATCGCCGATCTCGACCCGGTCCACCGCGCGTTCCTCCTCCGCATCATGTCGGATCTCGGCTGCGATACGCGAAAGATCTTCGTCGCGAAGGACGCCAGCGAAGCGGTCGCGCTGGTGCAAAGCGAAGGCATCACGACGATCCTCTACGATGATTCGCTGGGAACCCGCGCGCTGGAATCGATCCAGGATAGCCTCGCCGGCGTCCCGTCCGAATCCGTTTTCGTCTTTTTACTCAGCGCAAATTCGTCGCAGGCCGGAGTGGGTCGGGCGGTCGAATCCGACGTGGACGGTTTCGCGCTGAAGCCTTTCGCGAGCGAAGAATTCAAGCAGGACTTCCTGCAGGCCTTTACCGAGAAGGTCCAACCGGACGAGTTCCGCAAAGTCGTGAACCTCGGCAAGTCCCGGCTTTACGAAGGGGATCTCGATCAGGCCGAAAAACTTTTCGAAAAGGCGAAGGACCTCGGTCCCGCGCCCTCGTCGGCCCATTTCTACGCCGGCCAGGTGAAGCTGATGCGCCAGCTTCTCGAAGAATCGCGCCAGGAGTTCATGCAGGGGATTCTGCTGAACCAGATCCACTGCAAATGCCTGAAGTCGATGTTCGATATCCTCTATAAGCAGCAGAAGATCGACGAAAGTTACGAAGTCCTGCGACGCCTGGTCGGAGTGTTTCCCGATCATGTCGATCGTTTGCAGCTGGCGATCCGAATGGCGGTGAAAACGGGGAACTTTTTCGACATTCTCACCTGGTTCGAAGTCTACGAAGGCCAGGTGGAAAAGCCGGAAGAACTCCAGAAGCATGTCTCCGCCGCCCTGGGAATCCTGGGTCGATTCCTGCTCATGACGGGAAAAACCGACGAAGCCGTCCAGGCGTTCGAACGCTCCCTGGCCGTGGGTTCGCGAAAAGAGGTTTTCCTGACTTACGCCGTCGAGTCCCTGCAGAAATACGGGCTGGGCGACGAGGCGACTCGCCTGGTCAAACTCCACGATCCGGCCCTGGCCGAAGCACTCGCCGCCGCTTAAATCCCGGACGATTCCGCCTACGTTCTTGCTTTCGCAGAGCGGACGGCCCGTTTACGCTTCCGGGAATGAATCATTTGCGACTCTTCGGGACGGGTTTAGGACTCCTTCTCACGATCCTTCTATCCATGGGAGGCGCCGTCGCGTCCGTCCCGATTCAGAGTTACGGTCCGCAGGGGCTTGCCAAACGCGTGCGACAAGTGCGGGTCCAGTTCGCGAAACCGAAAGTGACGTTCGGCGATCTGCGTGCGAAGGCCGATCTCTTCCGGGTCGAATGCAAGCTCGGCGAAAAGAGCGCGCCGGAAACGAAAGGTTCCGCGAAATGGATCGACGAACGGCTCTGGGTCTATGACTTCGAGCGCGAGCTTCCCGGCGGTCTTCGCTGCACGGTGGCCTCGACCGAAGGGGCGCCCTTCGGCACGGGCCCGTCGGCGACGTCGAGTTTTACGTTTCACACGGGCGGTCCCTTCGTGGGGGCGATCGATCCTTCGGAAGGGGGAGGGATCGACGAAGACCAGGCTTTCGCGCTTCGCCTCGACAGTCCGATGGCGTCTTCGGAGTGGAAGAAAGCCTATTTTCAGATCGACGGCATCGGCGAACGACTCCCCGTCGAGGTGATGCCCGCGGGCGATTTGGAAAGAGTCCTGAAGCGGTCGGGTCTGCGGCGCTGGGCTCCCGAGGGAAAGACGTGGTATTACGCGCTGATTCGCAGCCCGCGTAAGTTTCCGGCCGGGAAAAAGGTGAAGCTGACGCTTCCGCGAGGGATGCAGGGCGAGTCGGGGCTTGAAAATTTAAGCGAGCAGACGTTCGTCTACAACGTGCGCGAAGCGTTTCGCGCGACCTTTTCCTGCGAGCGCGAGCGGGAAGAAAAGGGGTGCCTTCCGATCTCGGGAATGACGCTCGGACTGAATCGCGACGTCGCGTGGTCGGAGCTGGCGGGCGCGCATCTGCGGGTCGTCCGCGGTCCCCAAAAAGGCTTCGCGAAAGGGAAGAAGATTTTTCCGCGACGGCCGGAGGAGCTGAAGGTTTCGAAAAATCCGAACGTCACCGCGCTGCGATTCGACGCTCCGTTTCCGCCCGCGACCGAATTCGAACTCGTCCTGGGAAAAAAGACGATCGTCGATTCCATGGGCGGGAGTCTGGCGAACGCTTCGAGTTTCCCGCTTGCGGTGCGGACGGAGGAGGCTCCGCCGATGGTGAAGTTTCCAAAGAATTTCGGGATCCTCGAGTGGAAACCCGAGGCCGTCCTCCCGGTCACCGTGCGCGCGATCGAGGGGACCGTGCCCGTGAACGTGGGTTCGCTGGCGAGTCGGGCGCTTCGCGTGAAGAAGCCGCCGATGGACGGACTTCGTTATTGGACGAAGGAAGTCGACCGCCACCAGGATCGATTTTATGCCGCCGCCCCGGGAGACGATCTGCGCGCTCGGTCGGTCTTTCGCGAGGATAAGGACCGGCTCGCGGGCATGAAGGCGGAAAAGTTCGATCTTCCGCTTCCGGGAGGCGGTAAGGCGTTCGAGGTCGTCGGCATTCCTCTGAAAGAACCGGGATTCTATGTCGTGGAGATCGAGAGTCCCAGACTCGGCGCCTCGTTGGTTCCTTCCGGAAAGCCGATGTTCGTCTCGACCACCGTGCTGGTGACGAATCTTGCCGTGCACCTGAAACAGGGCCTCCGCTCTTCGGTCGTCTGGGTGACGGCGCTCGACACGGGGTTGCCCGTCTCGGGCGCGAAGGTCGCCATCCGGGATTGCGGAGGAGCGGTCTTGTTCGAGTCGAAGACGGATGCGGATGGACTCTGGCGAATCGAGAAACCGTTTCCCCCGAAGGGGATCTGTCCAGGCAGTACGAGCATCGGAGTATACGATGGCCAGGAGGATCGGTTCCCGATGTCCGGGTATTACGCTTCCGCCGAGCTGGGCGAGGACTACGCCTTCACCCACACGAGCTGGAGCCAGGGAATCGAGCCGTACCGGTTCGGCCACTACGCGAGCGATTACGCAGGTGTAACTTCGCATATCCTAGGCGGGTCCGTGCTCGCGCGGAGCTTGTTGCGGGCCGGGGAGAAGCTCCAGGCTCGCCACTGGGTTCGGGAAGAGATCGATCACGGTCTCGGATTTCCGAAAGCCGCCGATCTCCCGGAAAAAATTCGGTTTCAGCACGAGGGGAGTGGTCAGGAATATCTCTTCGACGCCGCCTTCAAGCCCGACGGTTCCATGGTCCAGGAATGGACGGTGCCCAAGGAGGCGGCCCAGGGAACCTACGCGATCGCCTATCGGCGCCCGAAGACCAAAGGGGACGGTTATAGCGATTGGATTTCGGCCGGCCAGTTTTCGGTGAAAGAATTCAAGGTTCCGCTCGCGCGCGGGAAGGTCTTGCCGAAGGAAGCGCGAAGTGTCGCGCGTGAGAAAGTCGAAGCGACGGTGCAGGTCGAATATCTCAACGGCGGAGCTCCCGCGGGGGCCTCGGTCACGCTCCGGCATCAGGTCCGGGACCGTTATTTTCCGGCGCCGCCTCGCTTCCGCGATTTCTCGTTCGGTCAGGGAACGCCGCCCAAGAGTTCGCCCTGGGAAGAATCGGAGGAGAGCTCGTCCGGCGACGCTCCGGCCGCGGCCATTCCAAAGCAGACGGTGAAGCTCGACGCCCAGGGTTTCGCCGAGGCTTCGTTCGACGTTTCGCAGGTCGCGCCGGGAAAATCCGCCGATTCGCCGCGCGAACTCGTGATCGATCTCGAATATCGCGATCCGAACGGCGAGGTGCAGACGACGTCGAACCGGGTGGAGCTCTACGCGAGCGAAGCGGTCGTCGGACTGCGCACCCAGTCCTGGGTCGCTGAAAAAAAAGACGTGAGCTTTCAGGCCGCCGTCGTGGATCTCGCCGGGGAGCCGCTCGCCGGGAGGAAAATCCAAGTCGACTGGTGGAAACGCGAGGTCTATTCCTACCGGAAGCGGATCGTCGGCGGCTTCTATGCCTACGAGAACGAAGTGACGCTGAAACGAATCGGAAAAGCATGCAGCGGAAAGACCGATGACTCGGGAATGGTCGAATGCCTTGCGAATCCCCCCGAGAGCGGAAACCTTTATCTCGTCGCGACGGCCGAGGATGCGAAAGGGAGGGAGACCACCACCTTTACTTCGCTCTGGATTCCGTCGGAGGAGGGTGGTTGGTACTACGAGCCCGATAACTCGGATCGGATGGATCTCGTCCCGATCGCCCGCGAAGTCGAGCCGGGCGCGAAAGCGAAGTTCCAGGTCCGCATGCCGTTCCGCGAAGCGCGCGTACTCCTTACCGTCGAGCGGGAAGGAGTGATGGACGCGCGAGTGGTGAAACTCTCCGGATCGGACTCCATCGTCGAGGTTCCGATCGAGGCGCGTTACGCGCCGAACGTCTTTGTTTCGGCGCTCGCCGTCCGCGGACGCGTCGGCGATCCGGCGCCGACCGCGATCGTCGATCTCGGCCGACCCGCGTTTCGACTGGGAATCGCCGAAATCGACGTCGGGAAAAAGCCCTTCACGCTGGGCGTTTCGATAACCCCTTCGTCCGAGAGCGCGCGGGTTCGGGAAACCGTGAAAGCGAAGATCGTGGCGAAGCTGCCGGATGGAAAACCCGCGTCCGGAGCGACCGCGATGGTCGCGGTCGTGGATGAGGGACTACTCCTGATCCAGCCGAATCTTTCATGGAAGATCCGCGATACGCTGATCCAGCCTCGACCGCTGCGGGTGAAAACGTCGACGAACAATACCTGGGTGATCGGGAAGCGGCATTTCGGACTGAAGTCCTTGCCCGCGGGCGGGGGAGCCGGCGGAGAGTTCGCTCGCGAGCTCTTCGATACGCTCGTCTACTGGAATCCGTCGGTGACGCTCGACGCGAACGGAGAGGCGGAAGTCTCGTTCCCTCTGAATGATTCGCTCACCTCGTTTCGGATCGCCGCCGTGGTCGTTGAAGGGGAATCGAAGTTCGGGTTTAGCGAATCGAATATCCGTTCGGTGCAACCGCTGATCCTGCAGTCGACGGTCGCGCAGGTGGCTCGTCACGGAGACCTCCAGAAGTTGGAAATCAGGGTCCGTCGCATGGCGGGTATCGCGGGCGAACCCACCGATGCCCGGAAAATCCAGGTGGCGGCCCGGACGCTCGAGCGGCGGCCATCCGTGGGAAAACCGGAGTTCGAAACGAGTTTCGCCCTGAAGCCGGGCGAGTCGAAGAGCGTCGTCTGGACCGTGCCCGTACCGGAGAAAATCGAGACCCTCGAGTACGAATTCACCGCGACCTCGCCCGATGATCCGAAGCTTCGGGATCGAGTCATCCAGAACCAGAGAATCCTTCCCACGATTCCGACCCGAGTGATCCAGGCCACCCTCGAGCGCGTCTCGCCCCGGTTCTCCCTCCCCGTGGAAACTCCGGCCGACGCATCCAAGGAGCGGAGTGGGTTTCGCGTCGAGGTTTCTCCATCGGTCGCCGTGAGCCTCGCCGGAGTGGAGCGATACTTCCACGGATATCCGCATACCTGTCTCGAGCAGCAAGTTTCGCGCGCGGTGGGGCTCGGCGACGCGAAGTCACTGGCCGCGATCGGCCGAAAGCTTCCCGCGTATATCGCGGGCGACGGACTACTGATGTACTTTCCGACTTCCAGCTGGCCCTGGGGTTCGGATTCACTCACGGTCCAGGTCGTCGACCTTTTCCAGGAGATGAACGTCCCGCTTCCCGAGAATGTGAAGTCGCGCCTGCTCGAAGGACTTCGCGGATTCATCGACGGCAAAATCAAGCCAGTCAGCCGGGTGCAAACCGTCGATCTCGCGCTGCGGAGACTTTCGGCGGCCGAAGCCTTCTCGCGCTTCGCGCCCATTCCCGAGAGCTTCGCGGTGACGCTCACGATCGCGCCCGAACGCTGGCCGACGTCGGCTTTGCTCGACTGGCTCTGGATCCTCGAACGCCACCCGAGTTGGAAGGGCGCCACGCTCTGGAAGCAAGCGGCGGAGACCCAGCTCCGCTCCCGGCTGACTTATCGCGGGACCGCGCTCGGCTTCCATACCGAGGCCCAGGATACTCTTTGGTGGCTCATGCGTGGTCCGGATACGAACGGGGCCCAGCTGATGCTTTACGCGATCGCGAGGGCCGATTCGAAGTCGGGGCCTTTCTTCGCCGAAAAGGAGTTGGGCAAGACCCTCCGTGGCGCCCTCGCGCGACATCGAAAGGGGCACTGGGATACGACGATCGCGAACGCCTGGGGGGCGCTCGCTGTTCGGAAATTCGTCGCCCGTTTCGAAAAAGAAGCGGTCGATGGCAAGACGCAGATCACGGTCCCTTCCGCGGGTCCTTCGGCCAGCACTTCGGCCAGCGAGTCGAGAATGCTCGCCTGGGCAAAACCTCCCGTTGCGATGGACACGACTTTCTGGGGCGGACGCAAGGGTACGCTCGAAATCAATCATCGCGGAGGTGGCGCGCCGTGGGCGGTCGTCCAGTCCCTCGCCGCGATTCCGCTGACCCAACCGCTCGACAGCGGAATCCGTCTTCGGAAAACCGTGACGGCCGTCGACGCGAACGGCAAGAGTGGGGCCGGGGTGGAGAAATGGAATAACGGCGGAGTCGTTCGCGTGCGGCTCGAATTCGACCTCCAGTCCCAGGCCGCTTGGGTCGCGATTTCCGATCCGATTCCGCCGGGGGCGACGGTGCTCGGAAGCGGACTCGGGAATCAGACCTCGCTCCTGACGGCGACCGAGAAGACGTCGGAAGGATGGTATTCGGGCAGTCCGAGCTATGTCGAAGCGGGAGCCGATACCTACCGCGCCTACTATGAATACCTCCCGAACGGAAAGCACTCCGTGGAGTACACCTTGCGGCTGAATCAGTCGGGGAGATTCGTATTCCCGCCGACCCGGGCCGAAGCGATGTACCAGCCGGAAATATTCGGCGAAACGCCCAACCCCGTCTGGGAAATTGAAGGGCGGGCGGAATGAGCCTCGCCCTCCGGCGGATGAATCTTCCGCGCATCGGATTTCTGCTCGCGGGGGGACTCGTGCTATCCGTCGCGGGGTCATTTCCCGCCTCCGCGACCGTTCCCCGTTTCGAAGATTACCTGAAAAGGCTTCGTGGATCGGAACTGACGGTGACGGACCGGCGCGGAATTCTCCTCCAGGAGCTCCGGATCGATCCAACGCGAAGGCAACTGGCGTGGACGCGGATCGACGAGGTGAGTCCGGCGCTCCGGAGCGCCGTCCTTTTCGCCGAGGACCGGCGGTTCGGGGAGCATGGAGGAGTCGACTGGCTCGCGCTGGCGCGAGCGGGCGTCGGCTCCGTCTTCGGCGATAAGAAACGCGGTGCCAGTACGATCAGTATGCAGGTCGCGACTTGGGTCTTCTCCCTCTCGCCCACCCGCCGGCGGGGGAGAAGGAATTGGATCGAGAAAATCGAGCAGGTGAGGGATGCGCGTGAACTCGAAAGCGTCTGGACGAAGGATCAGATTCTCGAAGTCTATCTGAACAGCGTCGATTTTCGGGGAGAGACGCGAGGCATCGGCGCCGCCGCTCGACTTTACTTCGGGAAGTCGCCGCTGGCGCTCGGGCACGAGGAGTCGGCCCTCCTCGCCGCTTCGATCCGCGAGCCCTCGGCCCCGCGCGAACGAATCGAACGCCGGGCCTGTGAGATCCTTTCCGCCGGAGCGAATCGTCCGTGCGCGGAGCTCGCCCCGACTTCCGATCTCTACTTTTCCGCCCGGCGATTCGATCCCTCCCCGCGGGACCACGCACCCCATTTCGCGCGGAACCTCCGGGCGAATCGCGCGGAAACGTTTCGGAGTTCGCTCGACGCGGGAGCGCAAATTCGCGTGAACGAGATCCTTCGGAATCAGCTGGCGACGATTCGCGATCGCGGTGTCCGGGACGCGGCGGCGCTGGTCGCCGATCATCGGACGGGAGAAATTCTCGCTTACGTCGGCGGCGTCGGAAAAACCTCGTCCGCGCCGTTCGTCGACGGCGTGCGCGGTCGAAGGCAGGCGGGTTCGACGCTGAAGCCATTTTTCTACACCTCGGCATTCGATCGGAAACTGCTGACGCCGGGAAGCTGGCTCGAGGATCGGCCGCTTGGCGTCGCGGTTTCGGGCGGAATCTACCAGCCGTCGAACCACGACGGAATATTTCGAGGTTGGGTTCGGGCCTCGGACGCGCTCGCTTCGAGCCTGAATATTCCTGCGGTCCGCGTCGTCGATTTTCTCGGAACCGACCGCGCGCACGCGCTCCTTCTCGAGCTGGGCTTCGCCGCGCTCCGTCCGGCGGAGGAGTATGGCCCTTCGATCGCGCTCGGGGCCGTCGATCTGACGCTTTACGATCTGGTGACGGCCTACGGCGCGATCGCCACGGGCGGGAACTTGCGTTTTCTTTCGGATCGCCCGGGCCGAACGCCGGTTCAGCGACGAGTTTTCACCGAACGAGCGGCGGCTTGGACCGCGCGCATCCTCGCGGACCGGGGCGAGCGTGGCCGAACTTTCGGCCTGGATAATCCGCTTTCCCAGTCCTTCTGGGCGGCCGCCAAGACGGGAACGAGTAAAGACATGCGCGATAACTGGTGCGTGGGATTCGACGACAGGTATGTGGTCGGCGTGTGGGTGGGAAATCTGGGCGGAAGTTCGATGCAGGACGTGACCGGCGTCACCGGCTCGGCGCCCGCCTGGGCGGAGATCATGCGCTATCTGAATCGGAGCCGAAAATCGCAGGTGCCGGCGTGGGTAACAAAATATCCGTTGCCGCCGGGTCCGGCGCTACCCGTGGATCGACGTCGGATTCGATTCTCGAAAATCGTCGCTCCGTTGGACGGCGAATGGATCGCCCGGGACCCCGAAATTCCGGAAGCGAATCAGAAACTCCGCGTGGTCGTCGAAGGGAGCGACTCCGACGTCGGCCGGGTGACGTGGGGTGAGGAAAGTTGCGTGCCCGACCGGGGGACTTGCCGTTTTTCGATTCCGAGTCCGGGCGAATACGCGATGCAATGGCGTTCGGGGACGGGGGAACTACGGGACGAGATTCGGGTGACGGTGAGACGCTGATGAAAAAATTCGAAGATTTCAAACTCGAGCGTTACTTCGCCGCCCATGAGTTCTCGGCGAAACATCTGCTTTCATGTTCCGATGCGGAGTCGATCCGTCTGCGCGAGCTGCTGGATTTCGAGCCAGGGAGCCGGGAGGCGCTCGAAGAGCGCTGGCTTGGGTACTCCGACTCGCAGGGGCTTCCCGAGCTTCGTCGCGAGATCGCGGGACTCTACGCTTCGATTTCTCCCGACCAAGTCCTCGCCCACACCGGGGCGCAGGAGCCGATCCTCAATCTATTCATGTCCGTACTGTCTCCGGGAGATCATGTGATCACGCATTTCCCGGGATATCAGTCGGGATTTTCGATTCCGCGCGCGCTCGGATGCGAGCTGTCGCCGTGGTCGGCGCGCGAATCGAACGAGTGGCTTCTGGATCTCGATGAACTTCGAGGCCTGATCCGACCGGAAACGAAACTCGTCGTGCTGAACTGTCCGCACAATCCGACCGGACGGATCATGCCGAAGTCCGACTTCGCGGAACTGATCGCTTTGTTACGCGAACGGGGAATTCTCCTGCTTTCCGACGAGGTCTATCGCGGTCTCGAGCTCGACGATGCGGATCGCCTGCCGACGGGCGCGGACGCCTACGAAAATGGGATTTCGCTCGGCGTGATGTCGAAGGCGTACGGTCTCGCCGGCCTACGCGTCGGCTGGGTGGCGACCCGGAATCCCGAGGTTCTGCACGCCATGGCGAAGCAGAAGGATTACACGACGATCTGCAATCCGGGCATCACGGAGTGGCTCGCCGCGCTGGCTCTGCGAAATGGGGAGAAGCTGCTGACGCGGAACCGCGAGATCCTCGGGGCGAACATCCGTAGCTTCGAGAGTTTTCTCGCCCGCCGCGGTGATCTATTCGACTGGGTCCCGCCCCAAGGAGGGACGATGGGGTTCGCCTGGCGTCGCGACGGAAAGAGCATGGAGCCGCTCGCCCGGAAGCTCCTGACGGAACGAGAGCTCATGCTGATCTCGGGAAAGTATTTCGATACCGATGAGAAGTTTTTCCGGCTGGGACTCGGGCGCCGGAATTTCCCCGAAGTTCTGGCAAGCTTCGAGGCCGGAATCGGCCTTTAGGCGTCGGATTTCGACATCCCCACGAACGCGATCGTCTGGAGGAGTTCGTCGACGTTCAGAGGCTTGCGGATGAAGCCCGCGACCGTGCGTCGAAGCGGTTCTCCGCGCGCGGTGAGGACGATGACGGGAGTTTTCGTCACTTCCGGATTGGCATGGAGGGAAAGCGCCTCCAGAAGCTGTTCGCCGTTCATCACGGGCATCTGGAGATCGAGCAGGACGAGGCACTGTCCGCGGAGCTCCTCGATGAGCGCGAGCCCTTCGCCACCGTGCGTAGCCGTTCGGACGGAGTAGCCTTCCGAGCTCAGCAGCTCCTCGAGACTTTCTCGGATCGCGGTGTCATCTTCGACGATGATGATCGGGTTCTTCATCACGCGGTCACCTCCGGACTTCGCTGGACTTCCGCGTCCGGCAGACGAATGACGAAGCGAGCGCCCTGCCCGGGCTCGCCTTCGACGTGGATCGCCCCTCCGTGGCTCTGGACGATTTCGCGCACGATGTAGAGGCCGATGCCAAGTCCGCTGATGACGTCGGCCGAAACGAGACGCTCGAACCTCTGGAAAATGCGCTCGCGATCCGCATCCGCGATTCCGGGGCCACTGTCCTGGAAGATGATTTCGGTATGCCCGGCCAGCGGGCGGAGCTCGATTCGCACCGGCCCTCCGGGGGCGTACCGAATGGCGTTCGTGATGAGATTAGTGAAGACCTGTTCGAAGCGAAATCGGTCGAGCGCGAAAGGAAGCGTAGGCGGCGCCGTGAACTGGATCGTCACCTTGGCGGCGGTCAGCTGGGCGGAAAAGCGGTCCAGAATTTCTCGGATGACCAGGCAAAGGTCAGTACGTTCCCGGTCCAGCGTGAGTTTTCCGTTCTGGATGCGGGAAATATCCAGCATATCCCCGACGAGACGGTTGATGCGGTCGAGTCCGTGATCGAACTGATGCACCAGCTTCGTGACTCGCTCGGGATTGAAAACGCTCTCATCGCCTTTGGCAAGCGCCCGCTGCATCATCTGCGTCTGTAGCTTCATCCCGGTGACGGGGGTTCGCAGTTCGTGCGAAGCGATGGAAAGGAATTCGTCGCGGACGCGGACGGCCTTCTCGATGTCGCGTTTGGCGAAGTACTGGGCGGTTACGTCGTAAAGCACGACGAGGACGCCGTCGATCTTACCCGTCGCGTCTCGGCGCGGCTGGTACGCGAAGTTGATGTAGATCGTCCGTTCCGATCCGTCGGTCTCGCGGATGAGAACCGGGGCCTCGACGCCGGTGGCGGACTCGCCGGTGCGATAGACCCTTTCCAGAATCTCGGAGAAGCCCTGCTCGGCCCCCTCGGGAAAGCTTCGCCGGAGGGAAAGTCCGATGAAGTCTCGGGGTCGGGCGAAAAGAGTTTCGAGGAAGGTCGGATTCGCCAACGTGCAGATCTGGTCCGGACCGTCGAAGGTCGCGATCCCGATCGGCATTTCCATGAAAAGGTTCTGGATGCTTTGGCGGGAATCTTCGGCGATTCGCAGGGACTCGCGCCGCTCCGTCACGTCATGCCCGAAGATCACCGCGCCGCGAATCGTTCCGGTGCGTGGATCTCGGTCCGGAATGAGTTCGACCTCCAGATGTTTCTTCTCGCCGTCCGGTTTCTCCAGGAGATTTTCGTAGCGGACGAATTCACCGCGAAGCGCGCGTGCCTGGTTCGGCTCGGCGACGAGGGTCGTTTCGGCGGTCGCGAACTCCCCCCGCGTTTTACCGAGAAGATCGCGCGCCTTCATCCCGAACCATTTTTCGTAGGCTTGGTTCACGAACTGATACTTCCCTTCGGCGTCGATGTAGCTGACGAACGAAGGCAGCCGGTCGGTGATCAAGCGCAGGCGCTGGAAGGTTTCGCGAAACTTCCGTTCCGATTTTTTACCCCGGCGAATGATGCCCGCCATGAGCGCCGACATGCCGACGAAGACGAATAGGCGGATGTAGACGTCGGGATCACTGGCATAGAATGAAAACGAAGTGCCGAAGCTCAGGTAGAGCGTTCCGGCGGCACAGAGGAACGCGGCCAGCATCGCCGAACCGAAGCCCCAGTACCAGGCGCAGAGAAAGGGAATGGGATAGAAGAAACCGAGGCCCGTGATCTGGTGCAGGGCCTGGAATTGGTACTGAATCAGGAGGCAGACCGCGCTCGCGCCGACCGCTCCGAAATATCGAATGGATTTTGGGATCTGTTCTACGTACATGGCGATTTAACGAGTTTAGGTTAACGGCCAAAACAGGTCGAAACAAGCGCAAAGCCCGCGTTATCGAGTCTGGAGAAAGGCGATCCGATTTCGGACGATGGTCTCGAGGCGGACGAATTCGGCCTCGAGCGAAAGCCCCGCTCGGCCGAGCCATGGATCGTGGGCGAATCCGTCGGCGATCAGCGTTTTCCATTCGCCGAGTTTAGCCGTCAAAATCGCCTCGGACGCGTCGCCCGCCAGTAATTCGTCAAGCCTTTGGTCGACCTCCGCACGGAAGGAGGGGATCTTGCCGAGTCGCGAGTAAAGCCGATTCAGTGACCAAGCTTCGGGGGCCAGTGCCCAGTCTGGGCCCCAGTCGAGATCGAAGTCCCAGGGGACGAGGAAGATTCGCCCGGAATGAGGATTGCGATAATAAAAGAGGTTCTTGTTAAAACCGTCCCAGCGAGCGGCGAGCTGGCTTGCCGCCATGTAGTCGATAACGCTCTCGCGGTCCAGGATTCGAAACAGCGCGGACATGAATGCGTCGTCGTCCGCCACGGCCATCGTGCGGACAATGGCGATCATCGCGGTGGGATCTTCGGGTTTTGGACGCGAAGCGATCGCCACGTCGATCCGCGCTTCGAACGTCGGGCCGAAGTCCGCGTTTCCTTTCGCCTCGTAGGTGCGGTCCCAGAGGATGTCGCGGTTCTGGTAGAAGTCCGCGTCCACCTTCTCGATGGCGAGATAGAGACCGAGAACGGTATCATTCAGATACGCGAAGCAGGGTTCGGCCCAGGAGGCGGGAAGTCCGGCGGCGCGAAATACCTCGAGCGAGAGGAGTGGTCGCATCAAGCTCCGGTCGTTGATCGCCGTCGTCAGGCGAAACTCCTGGGCGCCCCGGTATCTGCCGTCTTTTAGCTTGAGGTTGAAGCTTTTCTTCGGAGCCCGGATGCTCGAATTCCCCGCGGCCGAGATTTTAATCTCGTGCTCCTCCCCGTCGATGAAAAGCGTGGCGGGGTATTCTTCGCCGGCCGTCGCGGAGCCGTAGAGGGCGCCGACGTATTCGGGTTTCATCCGAATCTCGAGCTTCTTTAGCCCGTGCGAATCGAAATTCGCTCGGGTCTTGCACCCGGTGCCGAGCAATGCCGCCACGACGAGGACGGCAAAGGTCGAAAAAAGCGGATGAAGAATGGGAGGGATTCGCATTTCGTTTCCTAAAAGTAGTAACGGGCCAGTACGCCGGCCGTATCGTAGCGATGGGGGACCGACGCGGGGTCGGTTTCCGAACGATTTTCGTTTCTCCGGAACTCGCCCGCGATTTGGAGGTAGTTGCCGACGTAAAGGCGCAGCCCTAAAACATCTTCCTGCGACCGGTCTCCTCCCTGCCCCAGGTCGCGATAAAGCGTCGTGTGGACCCAGTAGGGGCTCCATTGGCGAAGGATCATCAGAGCGTATTCCCCTTTGAGGGCGGCGTATCGAACGCGGCGACCGCCTCCGTAAAAGCGCTCCATCTCCGTTCGCTGGGGGTCGCCGCCCATAAAGGCTTCGGCGGCGCCGCGATGGATGCCGCTCTGGAAGAGCGCGGAGAGAGCGAATTGCGGGTGGTCGGTGCGGTGGAAGGAGTTTCGTGCACCGTGGACGGCGGCCCAGGCTCCGAGTCGGAACCGGTCGGTGAGGGTGGCGATGGCGCTTGCGATCAGCGCCATGTCTTTCGATTCCGTCGAGTGGAAGGCCAGCGCGAGCCGGACCTTCTCCGCCGGATCGATCAGCGCATTTCGGTCGACGACCGCCGTGTCGAGGTCTGAATCGGCGGTCGTTTCCGATTCGGTCTCGAGATCGGAGTTTCTCCACTGGTACTGGAGGAAATAATCCCGGCCCACGACCGAGCGGTCTTCGAGGTACTGATAAGTGAGCGAGCGACGGAGAGAAAGACGTTCGGAGTTTGAAAGGTCGTATTCCCAGCCGATGATTTTCTTTCCTTGGCCGGCCCGAACTCTCGACCGCTGATCGTCGGAACGATAATCGAAAAACAAATCCTGGATGGAGACGTCGCGGGAGCCCTCGTCGGCGCGAACCTCGAGGTAGGCCCGAGTATTCTCGATCTTCTTGGTTTTGATCCCGATGCGTGTTTCGAAAAGATTTTCGACTTTCCCCTGGAGAGCGGTCGATTCCGCGCCGAGACCCAGGCGTCCCTGGACCTTAAGTTTGGCGCTCTTTTCCTCCGCCCATCCCGGGATGGCTAAGCTACATGCGAGAATGAGGACGATCCGGGAGGAGGCGCGCATCGTTCCCTAGGGCAGCGCGCTTCTCGCGGGCAGATTGCCGCCCGTCGTCGCGACGGAGAGTTTGCGGTCAGCGGAATGGGGTTCGGGCTGAGACATGGGCGGTTTCCTCGGTAGGGCTGCCGCTTCATGAAGTACAATTCACATGCCGTAGACGATGGGACGTTTCGCCTCGCCGGGACGGGAGGTCCCTGCTACGGCCGGTTACCGTCGAGTGGGTCGTCCGTTTATGGCTATGGCCGGCGAATTCGGATTTTAAAGCGCCGGGCGCGCGCGCTGATCGTCGTGCGGTCATCGCTCGATATCCAGTGGAAGCCCTCGCCGTGGTTCGGGATAAATTTCGTCACGAGTGAACGTGCCGTTTCTCGTCGGTAGGTTGCCCGTGCCGTCTGCGAAGCCGGGGAGATGCGCTCGTATTTCGAATAAGTCCCTTCGCTCAGGTAGATGCTGCAGAACCGATGGGTGTAACTGTGATCGACGGGTCGAAAGCAGGTAATGGACATCACCGAGTCACCGATGAAGGAGAAATCCCGGATATCGTAGATCCGGCCGTCGAGATTCGTGCGGCGGGTCGTCACCGCCATTTCGTCGTAGAACTTCGTCGCTTCGAGCGGATCGCGCGAACTCTCGTCGTCGGCGATGTGCAGGAAGAGATAATCGGAGTCCAAGTGTCCGAAGCTATAGGAAGGCCAGTACGGCTTGGCATCCGCGCGCGCGCCGAGAGAGCGTGCTTCGAGCTGTCGTTGGGTTTCGATGGCTTCCGCCCAGTGCGGAGCCATGCCTTCCGCGGAGGCGGAAACGGAAACTGCGAGCGGGAGCAGGCACAGGGCAACGAGGCGTGAAAATGAGTTCATGCCCGAAGGATATCCACCGTCCTTCCCGATTGTAAACCGGGTGAAGGATAGGTTTTTCGCTTTTTACTGCACCGGGAGTTCGATTTGCGGGAGGGAGAAAAAGAAATCGCGAAACTTCGCGTCCTTGAATAAGAGTGCCCGCGATTCGGATCCGGAAGGAAACTCGCCGCTCGAATCGAGCTGGTCGACGAGCGCGGTCACCGAATGGCCGGTGAGCGTGATCAGACCGAGTTCGAAGGTACTGTCGATGCGGCTTTCGTCCTTGCGCGCCGAGAGCGGCATGAACATCTCGCGGAGAAAGGTTCGCAGATCGACGAGCTTCGGCGTATTTCCGAAGTCGAAGTCGAGGACCGCGTAGTTTCGGTCGGGCGAGAATTTCGCGCCTTTCGATCCGTCGGTCGGAATCGCGAGGACATAGTGATGGAACCAGACTCCCGAAGTGGGCGCCTGTCCCGGACGGCTTCGTCCGTGGTAGTACCAGAGGTTGCCGTAGCCGAGGACGGTCAGGTAGATGGCTCCGCTCAGGTCGATCCCCTGGGCGCGCGCTTTAGCCGTGAAATAACGGATGTTGTATTGGCACCTGCCGTCGTCATACCCGCTGACGTACTCCTGCTCGAAGAGGTCCACGAGGCCTTCGACATCGGCTGCGCGGGCCGAAAGCGATAGGGTCGAAATTACCATTAAAACGAGGGGAAGGAGCCGCATCCGGCGTCTTTAACGCGGATGGTCACGACCTGTCAAGCCTCGTTACGGGGTGGGTGTCTCCGGGGTCCAGACCCAGTAGACATCGCTTCCCGCCGCAAACGTATAGAGAGTGGCGGGCTGGTACGGGTCGCTCGCGGGATTGCGGCCCAGGCGGTGCCGAATCACTTCTTCCTTCCGGTAGACGCGCCCGTAAATCTCGTCGAGCCGGGTCGTGTTCGTACGATAGATTTCGACCGAAACCGGGCTTCGATTCCCGTCGACGAATCCCCGGGTCAGGATCGCCGAGAGAATATCCGACGCTCGCTGAGGGAGCTGGTTGCCCTGCGCCGTCGCCAGCTGGACGCCGACGTGTTGGAGGCGCTGACAAACGCCGTGAAAACACGAGGTGGAATAGAGAGCATTTCCGGATAGGCCGCGGAGATGGTTGTAGAGAGTGCGCTGACTGGTGATGGACATTCCCTTGAAACGAATGAGCGTCGAAATCTGGTGCCATCCATTCGTCGTCCTCACTTTGCCCAGCAGGGGCGAGATGTCGCCATCATAACGAACGTCGCCCACCGTCAGGAAGGCGTGCCCATCGTGCTGAATTCCGAGCAGAACTTCGGAAGTGTTCGGAAAGATGGAAGTCGAATTGAAGTGGTAGACGCCGTCTTTTAGATGAAGGGGGATGTCGGAAACCGAAATGATCTTGAGGGTGCTACCGCCGTAATTCTCTTGGAGTAGGCTAAAACAGGGAGGTTTCGCGCTCGCATCGAGCGAGAGCCCTAGGATCAGAAAAAGAAATGGAGCGAGTCGAAGGCGGAGGCCCATCCCTCGAGCATACCCGAGGAAGCCGCGAGATCGGATAGGCAACAATTGCCGGCACCCGGAATCTCCGGGCGCCCTTTTGTTTTAGACGTCGGGGTACCGAGCCGGCAACTGAAGTCCACCGAACTCGGGCTTAATTGTCGTAGAATTCGCCTTCCCCGATAAAACAGTATACCCGATACGTTTTTTCGATCTTTCCATAGTTTAAGGAAACATCGCCCGAGCAATCCAGGTCGGACTTACAGGTAATCATCGCCGAAAATTCGTCGGAGGTTTTACTCTTCACTTCGTAAACGGTTCCGAACCCCTTCGTTGCGATGCGAGGATACACTTCCGTGTCCCACTCTTTTTCCAACTTAAAGAGCGGGATGCCCGTGATGCCGGCATCTTCCCAGCCATCGGCGACGAAGTACAGGGAGCTCCCGTTGTCGGGATTGTCGATCATCATGTGGAAAGAAGCGTCGGCTCGGTCCCAGCCCTGGGGATGCTCCGACTCACACTCGAGATAATCAGCCGAAGCCTGGCCGGCGGACGCAATCGCGATCAGGATGAAAAGGGGAAACGATTTTGAAAACTTCATAAGACTTTCCTTTCGAAGGGAAGAGCTGGGGAAAAAAGCGTGATGCGGTTTTTCTTATTTTTAACGCGATGAGTCAATTCATTTCGGCTTTTAGAGCCGAGTCCGAATTGCCTCGTCATTAACGACACTTAGGCATGCAGCCGCGATTTCGGGGATGCGGCTTGTGGCCCCATTAGCGTAATCGCCAATGAATAACGGGCCGCGGGATTTCTCCAGCAAGCCCGTTTCGATTTCATAAAGTTTTGCGATCAGAGACCGCTTGGATGTTGAGGCGTTTAGTGGGAGCCCCGCCGCAGTTTCCTGCTCGGGGCCGCTTCTTTCTTCCAGGTTCTGGCCGTTTTGCCTAATCTTTCTTCCGCACAGACTTGATTCTGTTTTGGTAGTCGGACCAAGACTCTTCAGCGCCCTGTGCTGGAATAGCCACGCCAGATTCTTTGCTCAGCTTCACGCGGTTTTGGTAATCAGACCACGATTCGCTCGGCGACTGAGCGTCAATCGCGACGCCAGAAGCTTTGCTTTCTCGCACACGGTTTTGGTAGTCGGACCAGGATTCGCTCGGCGACTGAGCGACAATCGCGACGCCGGATTCTTTGCTCTCTTTTACACGGTTTTGGTAATCGGACCACGACTCGCTTGAGGACTGAGCGACAATCGCGACGCCAGATTCTTTGCTCTCTTTCACGCGGTTTTGATAATCAGACCACGATTCACTCGAGGACTGAGCGCTAATCGCAAGCCCAGAAGCTTTGCTCTCTTTCACGCGGTTCTGGTAATCGGACCACGATTCACTCGAAGATTGTGGATCGATCGCAACCCCAGAAGCTTTGCTCTCTTTCACGCGGTTTTGATAATCAGACCACGACTCGTTTTCCGACTGAGGTTTAATGGCGATGCCGGTTTCTTTGACTACCTTTAAACGAGATTGATAGTCCGACCAGCTTTCGTTTTTACCTTGCTCGACGCAGATCCCTGTCGGTGGGCAGGATGGATTCGCGTAAGATGCTAGAGGCAAAAGTATCAAACTGAGGACGAGAGAAGCGTGGGTGCGTGACATGGAATCTCCGATAGGTTGAAGTTTTTCTTCGTTCGGCATCGGTAGAGCAATCGATATGCCAAGCGAGCGGAGTTATATCGGCTCTCGACAAACTTAAACTAGTGAGTGGTGCCAAACGATACGGTCATAGTGGTGCGCAAAGGCTTGCCTTAAGACAAACGAAAAACGGAGACGCCGCGTTACATTGACCGCAAGGGATAATCAGGGTCCCTGGGATGAAAATGGTGCTCGGGACTGGACTCGAACCAGCACGCCTCTCGGCACACGCCCCTCAAACGTGCGTGTCTACCAATTCCACCACCCGAGC
>CAZIAL010000038.1:0-29962 GCA_964536965.1 uncultured Bacteriovoracaceae bacterium | reverse complement strand
TATCCGACGACGGTTCTCGAGACCGGTTTCGACATCATTTTCTTCTGGGTTGCCCGAATGATCATGATGGGGATCCACTTCGTCGGCGACGTGCCTTTCCGCAAGGTTTACATGCATGCGATGGTGCGCGACGAAAAGGGCGAGAAGATGTCGAAGTCGAAGGGCAACGTCATCGATCCGCTCGTTCTCATCGACGAGCACGGCGCCGATCCGCTTCGTTTCACCCTCGCTTCGATGTCCGGCCAGGGGCGGGATATCCGTCTGTCGGTGGACCGCGTGGAAGGTTACCGTGCGTTCGCGAATAAGCTTTGGAATGCGACGAAATTCCTGCACCTCCAGCTCGGCATCCCCACCGGCGCACCCGGAGAGCCTGTGGTGGAGGTTCCGAACGCCGGACCGCTCGCCGAGCCAGGGGGCGGAGCCGAAGCCTGGCTCCTACAGAATTTTTCGAAATTGACCCCTGCGAATCGCTGGATCCTTTCGCGACTCCAGTCCACGGCCGAAACCGTCGAGGCGGGCTTTGCGGACTGGGAAATCGATAAGTCCACGATGGCGATCTACGAGTTCGCGTGGCTCGAGTTCTGCGACTGGTATATCGAATTTTCGAAGCTGCCCTTCCGTCGGGGGGGGAAAGAGCGAGAAGAGAGCTTGATCACGCTCCATTATGTGCTCGAGACCGTGCTTAAACTTCTCCACCCGATCATGCCTTTCGTGACGGAAGAGCTCTGGTCTTCGCTCCCTTGGAAGAAACCGGCGAACTCTCCCACGCGAATTCGCGACGGCAAGCCCGCGGTGGAAGCGCTCGCGTTCCACGCCTTTCCGCAGCCGAACGCCGCCTTTCGCGACGCCTCGGCGGAGCTCGAGATGGGCCGGTTGAAGTCGGTCGTCGAAGCGATCCGGAATTTCCGGGGGGAGAATAAACTCTCGCCGAAGAAGGATTTCGTTCTGCATGTGTACGCGAAAGACTCCGCCGCCAAGGAGTTCTTCGAAAAGTATGGAAATGATGTGCTCCAGCTTGCGCGCGTCAGTAAAATCGCCGGCCTCGCCGCCGGTCAGTCCGCCTCGAAATTCGAGGCGGTGATCCAGCTCACGAACCCATCGGCGGACCTGCGGATCGCGCTGGAAGGCCTGGTGGACGTCGAAGGCGAGCGCAAGCGGGTGCTGAAAGAAATCGAGAAAATTAAGGTCAACCTTGCGCATGTGGAAGGAAAGCTCGGTAAGGAAAGTTTCGTGGCGAAAGCTCCGAAAGAGCTGATCGAAAAGACGCGCGCCGAGGCCGAGGCCTTTCGCGAAAAACTGGCCGGATTCGAGGCGGCGCTGAAAAAACTGGGGGCTTAAATGCGGATGCTCGGATCGACTCTGGCGTTTTGGGTGGCGGGATCGATCGCGATCTCCGGCTGTACGAAAAAGGAAGAATCGACCCGCTCCGAAAGCGAAGCGGAGAGCGTGAAGCTCCTAAGTCCCGCGGTTCCGGGGATTTGCCCCGCCGGAATGGCGGCCGCTGGCTCCCACCCGAAATTCGCGATGTCGGTCCCAGGGGGAGGCAAGCTGATCGTCTGCGGCGGGGATCGAGCCGCGGAATTCAAGTCGCCGAAGCTCCAGATGTCGGAGTTCGATGTCGTCCATCTCGATGCGGAAGGGAAAGCGTCGGGCTCGCTGCTGACGGCCGCTGCGCTCGACAACTATTATGTGTACGAATCCGGGGGGAAGCTCGTGCTCGACGAGCTGTTTTACTATCGGGGCGGCTGGCGCGAGGGTTTTCGCTCCACGGTCGAATGTCGGGACGGAAAGTGCGCGCGGAGCGAGCCCGTATGCGTGCTGGATCGCAAGTCGCTCGCGCGTGGCGAAGTCGTTCGCAGCGAAGTGAAGGCAATCCGTGAAAAGGTGAATTCCGCGCGCAAGCGGGACGAAAACTACGCGTTCGACGAGATGGAGATTTGGCCGGTATTCGACGCCGTGCTCGGCGGCGACGCGGAGGCGAAGCGTTTCTTCGAATCGATTCCGAGCTTGCCGCGCAGTCTCGACGGCGCCTCGGCGGAGGCCTATCACGAGGCGCAGGCGCAGCTGAAACGCTTCGCGAAGTGCCCTTGAGCGAACGCGTCCGTAGTGACGTCGCTTCGCCGTTCGGAAGCTTCCTAACATAACCGAATCGATATCGAAGCTCATCGTTCAGATGATTTTACGAATCGGATCGCGTCGCTTAGTTTTCCGATCACAAGGAGAACGATATGAAAAAAATGATCCATGTCCTGAAAAGCCGAATGACCCGCCACACGACCTGGGGCCGTTTCGGCATTTAATCCCATGATGGACGCCACGAAAACATCGGTATCCGTGGCGTCCACTCTTTTCCGGTCGGTGCGGCGCCTCTTCGGAATCGCGGACGAAGACGAGGTACTGGGCCAGCTCGAGAGCCGTCGGGTCGTTCGTCCTCGACTCTCGCACCAGCGAGCCTGGGCCGAACGTTTCCAATCCGGAACTCCCTTCCTCTCCACCCGAGGTTCCTGGCGACTGCTCCAGGAATTTACCTTACCCCTGACTCAGAGCTTCGCGACCGACGCCCATTCTCGCGGGATCGACGCCCTCGGATTAGCGGGGTATTCGATTCCGAAGTTCGAGGAATTTCGGGAGAGCGTCCGCCTGCAGACCGGCTGGGAGGTTCTTCCGGCCAGGGGGGAGCTTTCGGCCGACGCTTATTTCTCGCTGCTGGCCGCCAAAAAATTTCCCTGCATCTCTCGGCTTCGGCCGGTCGACGAAGTTCTTTGTGGGAGCCAGCCCGATTTCTGGCACGAGGCGGTCGGTCATATCGCGCCGCTCGTCGATCCGGAAGTCTCGCGGTTTTATCAGCTCTGCGCGGGAATCCACGTCGAACTCATCGCAGCCGCCCGATACGAGCGAGCCCGGCAGCTCGAAAAACTTCTCTGGGTCGTTTTCGAGTATGGTTTTCTCGAGCAGTCCGGCCGGCCCCGGGCTTTCGGCGCCGCCCTTTGCGGATCCTTCGTCGCGCTGACGAAATGGAAGCTCGGCCGCTGGGTCGTCCGCCCGTTCGATCCGGAGAAAATCCTCGCTTCGGGGCTTTTCGAGGAGAGTCGCGAGCCGGAACGCGATTCCGAAGGCCGGCTCGTTTTTTATGGGATGGAATCCTTCGCTCGGACGTATCGACGACTTCGCGAGTTTGCGGATTCCGCCCCTTAGCCGTTTATGTCACATTGGGCGCATGTCGAAAAAAACCGCCCGTTCCAGCTCCGATGCCGTCCATTCGCCCCTTTACGTTCTCGTCGGCCCGTTCGCGGATCCGATCCGGCTCTCGGAGTGGGCCCACGGCGAATTTCGGAAGTCGGCCGCGGTCGCTTTCATCGGCGTGGATCGAGGTTTCGAAAAACTTTTAGAATCGGGTTTGCCACCGACGCTGGGTATCGGCGACATGGACGGAATCCTCGATCCGCGAAAACTGAAGGGTCCGGACGATGTACCGGTCATTCTCTTAAAACGCGAGAAGGAGCGCAGCGATCTTTCGATCGCGCTCGAGTTCTGCATCGAGCGACGCGCGAGGTTCGTGTACGCATTCGGCTTCCAGGGACACCGCGCCGACCATGACTTCGCGGTTCATCTGGATCTTTCCGAAGCGAGCCGAAAGATTTCGCGGGTCGTCTCGATCGGGGAGAAGGGGGTCGCGTTCTACGTCTCCGCCCGTCATTCGCCCCTGAAACTCGATCGGAAAAACATCGACGCTTTACGGCTCGCCGGCGCGCCAAAAACCAAACGCTCGGCGAATGCTAAATCCACGGATCGACTTCGTCGCGTCGCGAGTCTCTTCCCCGTGGGCGCTCCCGCGCGCGGGGTGCGGCTGCGCGGTTTGCGGTTTCCCGTCCTGAATGGGATACTTTCCCTATCGTCACAAGGGCTGAGTAATGAGATCCGGGCTCGCGAGATCGAGGTCGGCTTACGAAGCGGCCGCATCGCGGTTTTCTTCCCGGCATAAGGAATCTGAAATTTGGAAATCGACGTCTCCAGTCCGCTCACCGATTTCTCGACGATCCGACCCCGCGTCATCGACGACGTGGTGAATCGCACGGTCCAGGAAATCCCGGCGATAAAAATCGAGAACGAACTCACCGCCGCGCTTTATCTCGAGCGGCAGCGTCTCTCGCGTGATCGTGGGAATCTTTTTACGAAAAGGCGCCTCGGCGGCGACCGCGCCCTCTGGAACGGAATCCAGGCCGCGCTTCTCGAGCCCGCGGCCGTTTCCGATCGAAGCGCCCTTCTGCGGGATGTGGCCTCTCGTTTCGCCGATGAGATCGCGGGCCGATTCGACCCCAAAGTTTACAAGTTCACGACGAAAATCCTACCCTACGGTTTTAACTGGCTCCTGAACGCGGCGAGCGTGAAAAGCATCTTGCCCTGGGGCATGACGGAAGACGTGCGGAGCCGGCTGAAGGTCGAGGGCGAAGTCGAACATCTGAAGCATCTGGCGAGTAAAGGCACGATCCTGCTCGTGCCGACCCACCAGAGCAACATCGACAGCATCCTCATCGGCTATGTGATTTACCTGATGGGCCTCCCGCCCTTCGCCTATGGCGCGGGACTGAACTTGTTTTCGAATCCGGTGCTGAGTTTTTTCATGTCGAATCTCGGCGCGTATACCGTCGATCGTCAGAAGACGAACGGGATTTACCGGAATCTTCTGAAGCACTACTCGACGAAGATCCTAAAAGAGGGAATCCACTCGATCTTCTTTCCCGCGGGAGGGCGCGTGCGGAGCGGAGCCATCGAAAGCAAGCTCAAGCTCGGGCTCCTCGGCACCGCTCTCCAGGCGCAGATCGAAAACCTCCAGGAAGGGAATCCGAATCCGAAGGTCTTCATCGTTCCGATGACGACGAGTTACCATTTCGTCCTCGAAGCCTCGACGCTGATCGACGACCATCTTGCCGAAGCCGGGAAGCACCGATTCATCATTACGGACGACGAGTCATCGCAGTTTTCGAAGGTTCTGAATTTCTTCTGGCAGCTCTTCAAGGCCCAGTCCGGAATGACGGTACGAGTGGGAAAACCGCTCGATGTATTCGGAAATTTCGTGGATGCCGATGGTAACTCGATCGGACCGAACGGGACGACGATCGATCCGGCGCGCTGGCTCTCGAGTTACGGAAAGCTCGCCCCTTCCCCGCAACGGGACCGCGAGTACACCCGCATTCTCGGTAACCGCATCGTCGAACGTTATCACGCGGAGAATACGATTCTGACCTCGCACCTCGTGGCGTTCGCGTTCTTCGAGTCGCTCCGCGAGCGATATCCCGACTTCGATCTGTATCGTTTCATCCGGATGAGTCTTTCCCAGCGGACGATTCCCTGGGACGAATTCCTGCGCGAGGCGGGGATCGCCCATCGCCGGATCCTCGAAAGCGCGGATCGCGGTCTGTTCCACGTTACGCCGGAACTCCGAACGGGCGATACGAAGTCGTGGGTAAAGGACGGGATTCGGAATCTCGGCCTCTTCCACGGCAACGCGGTTCTTAAGCGGGGCGAAGGGACGATTCACACCGAAGACATGAACTTACTTTACTATTATCGCAACCGACTCGCGGGTTATGGGCTTAGTCGGTTGGCCGATCCGCGACGGCGCGTGCCGGGAGCTTACGATGAAAAAGGATTTTTGGTCTAAATCGACCGTCGCCGTGATCGGCGGCGGCAGCTGGGGTACGGTCCTCGCGAAACTCGCGGCCGAGAACTGCGGCGACGTTCGCATCTGGGTCCGCGACGAGGAGCAAGCACGCGCGATGAACTCCACGCGCTCGAACCCGGACTATGTAAAAGAAATGGTGCTGCCCGGAAATGTGCGCACTTTCACGGACATCGAGCGCGTCTTCGAAAACGGCGTCCAGGGCGTGATCTGGGCGCTGCCCTCGAAGGCCTGTCGGGAGCAGGCGAAACGGTTCGCGCCGCTTTTCCGGGGGGACGAAATCGTTCTGCACGCGACCAAGGGGATCGAGGAGGGAACGATGAAACGGGTTTCGCAGATGCTGGCGGAGGAGCTTCCGGTTTCCCGCATCGGCGTGATCTCCGGACCAAATCTCGCGGGTGAAATCGCGAGGGACGAACCCGCGGCAACCGTCGTGGCGAGCGAGTTTTCCGAAGCGGTCGACGCCGGGGTCGCCTGGTTGAATACCCCCCGCTTCCGGGTTTATGCGGCCGATGACGTGATCGGGATCGAGTGGGCGGGGACCCTCAAAAACATCTACGCGATCGCGTCCGGCGCGCTCGACGCGCTCCAGTTCGGATGGAATACCCGGGCGCTGCTCATCACCCGCGGACTGGCGGAAATGGTCCGCTTCGGGACCGCGATGGGCGCGAAGGAGGCAACCTTTCTGGGGCTGGCGGGCGTCGGGGATCTTTTCGCCACTTGCTCCTCTCCGCTGTCACGGAACTACCAGGTAGGCCGAAAATTGGCCGAAGGAGTGCCACTCCAGGGCATTCTCGATTCGTTGGGCGCAGTGGCAGAGGGAGTGCGAACTACGCAGATTATCTCAGCTTTTGCGACGGAGCGAAAAATCGCGATGCCTATAACGCAAGGCGTATCCGAGTTAATTCGGGGAGATAGGCCGGCGAGAGACGTTTTACGCGCTTTGATGCAGCGCCCCCCGGCTTCCGACATCTCCGCGGAAATGGGCGAGTTCGATTTTAGGAAAAGATAAGCGTCTAAAATCCCTTTCATCTCGGATGACTGCTTGAATGGTAGAGTTTTTTACTCTGAGATAGGCTCAGTTAGCGCTGCGCGCTAGGCTCAGTCTTGCAAACTCCCTCCCGCAACTCTGGGGGGAGATTTATGAAACTGATCCAATCACGCATTCCGTATTCGTGCCTCGTCCGTGCGTCGACCGAAGTTTCCGTCGCGCTGTTCGCGGCGGTAGCGACGCTCGCCTGCGCGCCTGAAAACGTTTCCGCTGAAACGTCGGGAGGAAAACGCATCGCGGAAGAGATCGTCAGTGACGATGCCGGTTCCTTTTCCGTTTCGGAAACGACCGTCGCCCGCGAATTCCGCACGATCGAGCGGGAACCGATCGTCGAAGCGAACGATGATCCATCCTGCACGAAGAAACTTCCGAAGAACCTCCGCGAACTCTTTTATGAAAACTTCCGCCATGCGATCGACGTGAAGGGGAGCGCCCACGTCGGCGAGCCTGAAATCGCCCGCTACGCGAAAGTGCTCGGCATGGCGCCGCGCGAATCGGGCGGCGCGACGGTGGCCGTCAGCGATATGAAGGCGAACGGCTCTCGGGCGACGTTCCGGCGCTTTTACGACGTCGAAAACCCGGGCCGCCGGGCTCCGTCGCCGCTGTATTCGTCGGTCGAGGGAATCGAGGTCCTCTACGCCACGAAAGGCATAAAATGGGATCGACAGCTGAACTTCGGATTGCTGCAGATGTCGGCGGATCGGATGGCGACGCGATATCGGGGCTCCGATCGGTTTTCCGCGGGTACGATGGATAAACTGCGCACCCTCTACCTGAGTCATCCCGAAGAAGTCCTCGAGCGTTGCGGAACGCGACGAATGTTCCAGGATTCGGACGCGACTTTACGGAAGGCCTTCGAGGGTCTCCAGTCCTGCGAGCCGGGCTATACGACGAAGGAAAAGGTCCAGTGTTTTGGTCGCTGGGTGATGCTTTGCCCGAATCTGAACGTCGATCTCGCGCTGATCGCGCCGCCCGCGTATTTTTCCACGCGAAATGCCCCCTCCCTCTGCGCGAAAACGTTCCGCAAGATTCTGAAAGAGGAACGATCTCGCCGGTAAAACGCTCGGGAATCAGTTCGGGTATTTCAGATAATAGACGTCCGGCAGGTTTCGGGACTTCTCTTCGAGGTCCAGACCGTAGCCGACAAGAAACTGGTCATCGATCTCGCGGCCGACGTACTTCACGGGTACGTCGGTCACGCGTTTCGCCTTCTTATCGAGAAGCGTGACGATTTCGACCGAAGCGGGATTCGAAGCTTTCAATCGATCGTAGAGGAATCGCAGGGTGCGACCGCTGTCGATAATCTCTTCGACGATGAGGACGTGTTTGTCGCGAATGTCCGCGCTGATGTCCTTTAAGATGGTCACGGTCCCGCTGGAGCGAAGCGCGCGGCCGTAGCTCGAAAGCCGGACGAATTCCACATCCACGTCGAGATCGAGCTGACGCATGAGATCCGCGCAAAATACGAAAGCGCCTTTCAGCACGCAAACGAGCACGACCTTCTTGCCCGCGTAATCTCGATTCAGTTTTTCCGCCACGCCACGGACGGCGACATCGATCTCGTGGCGATTCAGGTACTTGGTAAAATTCTTCTGATCGAGAATCATGAGTGCCGTTCCGCCTAGCTCTTCTTGGTGGTCTTTTCGGTTTCTTTTTCCGCTTCGGTTTGCGTCACGGTCGGAGGCGGCTCGGTATCGTCGAGATTGCGAAACTTCGCTTCCTGAACTCCCTGGACGGAGTCCTTGAAGTTCTTGATCGCCTTGCCCAACGTGTTTCCTAATTCAGGAAGCTTGCGGGGACCGAAGATGAGCAAAATAATAAGTACGATGACGATATGTTCGCCGGAGAGTCCAAACATCCGTACAAGCTACCAAAGTCGATCGGGGGGGTCAATTTCCGGCATCTTCTCCGGACCGGTTCTCGGAGTTTTAATCGGGCTGCTCGTTCTGTCGGGGTGCCAGTGCTCCCCGTCGAACTCCGATACCGCTTCGAAAGGGACGAGCGCCTACCAGAAGGTGACCGGAGACGACGCCGATTCCGACCGTTCCCAGTGGGACCAGGTTTTCGACCGGCAAGGGTACGTCTTCGGTAAAGAACCGGCGGCCCTGCTCCAGGAGCATGTCGACATTCTACCGGTCGGCCGGGCGCTCGACATCGCGATGGGAGAGGGGAGAAATGCCGTTTTTCTCGCGAAAAAGGGCTTTGTCGTCGAAGGGGTGGATATCTCCGAGGTGGCCATCCGGAAGGCGAAACGGCTCGCCAAAGAAAATAAGGTCGAAATCACGACGACCGCCGCGGACCTGAATCATTATCAGATCAAGCCGGAAGCCTACGAAGTGATCCTGAACATTCAGTATCTCCAGCGCTCCCTCATTCCTCAGATCAAGCGTGGGTTGAAGCGGGGCGGCGTGGTTGTTTTTGAGAATCAGACCGTCGATCAGCTCAAGCTTCCGGACTCGGCCGGCCTTCGCCGGGACTATTTGTTGAAAGTCGGAGAGCTGAAAGAGTTGTTCTCCGAATTCAAGATTCTCCACTACGCCGAGACGAATGATGGAAAGCAGGCGGTCGCGACATTGGTCGCGATGAAGCCCTAGCTCGGCCTTTTTTTTTCGCACCGTTCCTAAACTTTCGCGCGAAGGAATGGGACATGATCTCAGTAATTTGCTGCGCAGAGTAAAGTCCTCAACGTCCGTGGTTTTACTTGCCAACAGCCGTGAAACTTTGTCAGATACCATGGAAACCTAAATCCTTAATTAAACCGCGCACGGACCAGCGACTCCGCGTGATTGTCACGCGGGTGTCCCTGAGCCCTGAGAGGTCGAAACACACAGGTCGCCAGCATGTCTAAGGGTATCAGTCTCGTCGTGGGTGGGATGGCTTTGATCATCGTGGGAGTTTCTCTCGCATCGATCGTGCCGCGGACATCGAACCAAGGATACGCGCCAACGCAGCCGATCCCGTTCAGCCATAAGATTCACTCGGGTGATAATAAAATCCCCTGCACGTACTGCCATTCCGATGTCGAAAAATCGAAGCACGCTTCGATTCCATCCACCGGCGTCTGCATGAACTGTCACAACGCCGTGAAGACCGACAGCCCGTACATCCAGCAAGTCGCGCAGGCCTGGAAAGAAGGACGCGCGATCGAGTGGGTCCGCATCCACGAGCTTCCGGACTTCGTTTACTTCCCTCACAAACGTCACGTCGCCGCCGGCGTTTCCTGCCAGACCTGCCACGGCGAGATCCAGACGATGGACAAAGTTTATCAGTACGGCGCCCTCACGATGGGCTGGTGCATGGAATGTCACAAGGGACGTTCGACCCCGTCGGACGTGATCGCGGGCATCGAAGCCAAGGGTAATCCGCACGGTGAGGGCCTCGTCGCTCCGATCCAGTGCACGACCTGCCACAACTAAATTTCCAACTACCCCGAGAAACAAATGAGCCAGAAAAACTCACCAGGCACCCCGCAAGAGCTCCCTCGCCAGCCCCAAGTCCCCCAGGACTTGCCCAGGCACTGGATCGGCACCGAAGAGCTGAGTCCCGATTATTGGTCGAACGCCGCCGTTCGCGAAAAGCGCGGACAGGAGTTCTACGACAAACCGATCGAAACCCTCGAGATGATCGAGAAGCTCGACTCGAAGGGCATGAAACGCCGCGATTTCCTCACTCTGATGGGCGCGTCGATGGCCATGGCCTCGTTCGCTTGCGCGCGCCGCCCGGTCCATAAGATCATCCCGTACGTCGTGAAGCCCGAAGAAGTCACCGGCGGCATCGCGAACTACTACGCGACCACCTGCCCGGAGACCGGGTACGGAATGCTCGCGAAAGTTCGCGAAGGACGTCCGATCAAGCTCGAAGGAAATCCCGAACACCCGATTTCCCGCGGCGCGCTTTCCGCGCGCGGCCAGGCCCATATCCTGGACCTCTACGATATGGACCGCGCGAAAGAACCGATGCGCGTTTCCCGCGGTAAAGGCGGCAAGGCCGCCAAGTGGGAAGAGATCGACGGAGAAATCGTCGGTAAGCTGAAACAGATCGCCGCCGGCGCCGGCCGCGTTCGCGTCCTCTCCGGACGCATGCTCGGGGATTCCTCCGAACGTCTCGTGAAAGAATTTCTCGGCGCCTTCGCGGGCGGCGCGCATATCCAGTTCGACGATTTCGTCTGTGCGGACGTCGTCGCCGGCCAGGAAGCGAGCTACGGCACGGCCGTGATGCCGCATTATCGTTTCGATCGCGCGCAAGCCGTGCTCTCGCTCGGCGCGGATTTCCTCGGAACCTTCGGCCCGGCCGAAGAGTTCTCCGCCGACTGGGTGAAGAACCGGATTCCGAATTCCCAAAACGCGAAAAACGCCACGATGTCGAAGCTCTTCGTCGTCGAGACGATGCTCTCGACGACCGGTGCGAACGCCGACGTGCGCATGCCGGTCCGTCCGGACGGCGTGCTGAAAGTCGGCGCCGCGATCGCCGCGGAAGTCGCGCGCGCGAAAGGAGTCTCGGTTCCGGCCGCGCTTTCGAGCTACGCGATCACGACCGTCGCGAACGACGTCGGCATCGATCCGAAGAAAATCACCGAAGCCGCGAAAGCGCTGATCGATGCGGGCGCGGGCAAGTCGCTCGTCGTCGCCGGCGGCCTCTCTTCGAAGAACGAATACTCGATCGCCCTCCAGGTCGTCGCGAACTTCCTGAACTCGACCCTCGGCAACGACGGTTCGACGGTGGACGGAAACGGCCAGGCCTCGACGAAAGTCGGCGACGGCCCGGCCCGCCTGCGCACCCTGGTTTCCGACATGGCCGATGGCCGCGTCGATGCGCTGATCTTGGTCGGTGCGAACCCGGTTTACTCCCTTCCGAAAGCGTTCGGCTTCGCGCAGGCGATGGGCAAAGTGCCGCTGATCATCTCGATGGCCGACCGCCTCGACGAAACGGCGCTTTATTCGGACTATCTGACTCCGGACCACCACTTCCTCGAGAACTGGGGCGATGCCCAGCCGCGCGGCGGAGTGGTCAGCGTCCAGCAACCCATGCTCGCGCCGATCCACTCGACGCGCGCGTTCCAGGATTCCTTCCTCGCCTGGTCGAAGCAGGGCGCGCTTTCCGTCCGCGGTCTCGCGGCGACGAATGTCCGCGCCGAAAAAGGCGGCTGGCACGAGTACCTGAAGGCGAACTGGAAAGAGACGTACGGCAAGACCGGAAACTTCGATTCGTTCTGGGAAAATTCCCTTCGGGACGGCGTACTGAAATCTACGCCTCGCACGGGTAGCTCGCGTGCCTTCCGCGCGGCCGCACTTTCTTCGGTCCCGGCGTTCGCCGCGGCTCCGACCGGTCTGTCGCTCGCTCTCTATACCAAGGGCGCGATCGGCGATGGAAATCGCGCGAACAATCCATGGCTCCAGGAAATGCCGGATCCGATCACGACGGCGACCTGGGATAACTATCTGAATATCTCGCCGGCCACAGCGAAAGAACTCGGGATCAAGCAGGACGACGTCGTCGAGATCTCCGCTTCGTCGACGAAAATTGAACTCCCGGTAAACATCCAGCCGGGCCTACACGCCGGAACGGTGGCCGCCGCCATCGGTTACGGCCGCACGGCCGCGGGTAAAGTCGGAACCGGCGTAGGCCGGGACGTGAAAGATTTCGTCTCAAGCCCGAGCGTTTCGAGCGGAACCCTCCCGGCCGGCGATCTCGTCTTCTCGGGGAACGTCGTCACGCTCCGGAAAACCGGTAAACGTTACCAGATCGCGATCACGCAGTGGCATAGCGCGACCGAGAATCGTCCGATCGTGAACGATCTGACCCTCGACGAATTCAAGAACGACCCGAAAATGGCAAACCACAGCGATCCGCATATGCGGCTCGAGCCGGTGCCGACCATGTGGCCGAAATTTAAATACCCTGGCCACAAGTGGGGAATGGCGATCGACCTGAACGCCTGCACGGGCTGCGGCTCCTGCATCATCGGCTGCCAGGCCGAGAACAATATTCCGGTCGTCGGCCGGGACAACGTGCGGAAGTCGCGCGAGATGCACTGGCTGCGCCTCGACCGCTACTACTCGGGCACTCCGGAGAATCCGAACGTCGTTTTCCAGCCGATGCTCTGCCAGCACTGCGACAACGCTCCTTGTGAGACGGTCTGTCCGGTGCTCGCGACCGTGCATAATAATGAAGGACTGAACGAGCAGGTTTACAACCGCTGCGTCGGAACCCGTTATTGCCAGAACAACTGCCCATACAAGGTTCGCCGCTTCAACTTCTTCGACCACTGGAAGTCGTACGAAGGGTCGATGAACCTCGCCTGGAATCCGGATGTCACCGTCCGGACCCGCGGGATCATGGAAAAGTGCACGTTCTGCGTGCAGCGGATTCGCGAGGCCAAGGACACCGCGAAGGACGAGGGTCGCAAGGTTCGCGAAACCGAGCTGAAGACCGCTTGCCAGCAAACCTGTCCGACGAACGCGATCACCTTCGGTGACATTAACGACGATTCGACGACGGTGAAGAAACTGGCGCTCGATCCGCGTGCGTTCCGCGTCCTCGAGGTGCTGAACACGGTTCCGGCGATTTCGTACCTGTCGAAGGTCCGGAATCAGGAAGGTTCGGCGCACGGACACGGCTCCGCGCACGGTGAGAGCATGGGCGATCACGGGGAGAAAAAGCCTGCGCATGCGCCGGCGGCGGGAGGTGACCACTGATGAGCACCGCAATGAATCACTCTAAAACTCCGAAACTCGCAGGCGTCGTCGGATTCTTCGACGAGCCGGGCGCGCTGATCGAGGCGACGAAGAAAGTCCGCGAAGCCAATTACCAGAGCTTCGACTGCTTCACGCCTTACCCGATCCATGGACTCGAGAAGATCCAGGGATTGAAACGTTCGCCGCTTCCTTTCGTTACCATGACCGCCGGTCTGACCGGATTCATGTGCGCCGTCCTCCTCCAGGGATGGACGAGCGTGATCGACTGGCCGATCAACGTCGGCGGTAAGCCGCTCTGGTCCTGGCCGGCCTTCGTGCCGATCTTCTTCGAACTCACGGTCCTGTTCGCCGGTCTCGCGACCGTCGGCGGCATGTTCGTCCTGAACGGGCTTCCGAACACGAAGAAACGCGCGTTCGACAACAACATCACGCGTGACCGGTTCGCGATCATGATCGATGCGCCTCCGACCAAATCGGCGGAAGAACTCGAAGAGATGGATCGTGACGAGGTCGAAAGGTATCACGCGAAACTCGCCCGATTTAAGGCGTTCGAAGAAACGGAAGCTAAACTTTTCCTCCAGAGCGTCGGCGCCAAAGAAGTGAAAAGCGTCGAGCAGCGAGGCTGGTTCGAATGAAAACTCTGAATAAGAAAATCCTGCTCTCCGCCCTTTCGGCCGCTTTCCTCCTGGGACTCTCGTCCTGCGGGAAGCACGAAAAACCCTACTTCATCTACATGCCGGACATGTACTGGACGAAGGGCCTGAAATATCAGCAGCCGGGCATGAAACCGCCGGTTCCGGGTACGGTCGCGCGCGGGCATTTCCCGATGCCGGCGACCATGACGATGGACGAAGCGGGCAAGTCCCTGCAGAACCCTCTCCAGCGGACCGAAGCCGTGCTCGCGCGCGGAAAGCATGTCTACAGCCAGACCTGCATCGTCTGCCACGGACCGTACGGGGAAGGGGACGGCTACATCGTTCCGAAGTATCCGCGTCCGCCTTCGCTCCAGAGCGATAAGATCCGCGGCTATCCCGACGGAAACATCTACTACATCATCACTCGCGGTCAGAACCTGATGGGATCTTACGCGGGACAGGTGGCCCCGGCCGATCGCTGGGCCATCGTTCATTATATCCGGGCGATCCAGCGCGCGAAGAAGCCGACGGCTTCCGACCTCGAAACCGCCTCTCAGTAATTCTTAACCAAGGACCGATCCATGGGCCACGCACCTACCGAAATCAAGAACCCCGGCTTTCTCAAGCTCGAACCGAAGACGACCACGATGTTTCTGGTTCTGGCCGTAGTCGGAATCGTGGCTCTCGCCGCCGGGATCTTCTTCGATGCGAAGCGGGGCTGGACCTCGCTGCTTCTGAATCACTTCTTCTTCATGTCCCTGGCGCTCGGCGGACTCTTTATCTGCGCGATCCAGTATCTGACGGGGGCGATGTGGTCGGCTCCGATTCGCCGCCTTTCCGAAAGCTTCTCGGCTTACCTTCCGGTGGTGCTCCTCGGATTCGTCGCGATCTGCTTCGGGATCCCCACCCTTTTCGAATGGTCCCATCCGGAACATGTGAAGGGCGACCTGATTCTCGAGCATAAGGCGTCGTACTTGAACGTCACGTTCTTCATCATCCGAAACCTGGTGGCCATCGGTCTCTGGTTCCTCTTCTCGAAAAAACTCGTCGGGAATTCCGTCGCCCAGGACGCGGACGGCAAGATCGTGCACACGAACCGCAACAAGGTGCTCGCGCCGATGTTCCTCGTCGTCTTCGCGCTTTCCTTCACGATGTCGTCGGTCGATCTCCTGATGTCGCTCGACCCGCACTGGTTCTCGACGATGTTCGGAGTTTATACCTTCGCGGGTCTCTTCACTTCTTCGCTCGCGATGACCACCATTTTCGCCATCGTCCTTCGCCGCAAGGGGATGCTCGCGGGAATCGTGAACGACAACCACTACCACGACCTTGGCAAGTTCATGTTCGCCTTCACGATCTTCTGGGCCTACATCGCGTTCTCCCAGTTCATGCTGATCTGGTACGCCAACCTTCCGGAAGAAACGATGTACTTCATGCACCGGATGGACGGGAAGTGGATGTACGTCACGACCTTCCTGCTCCTCGGTAAGTTCCTCGTTCCTTTCTTCGCGCTCCTTCCGCGCGATGCGAAGCGGAGCGAAAGTCGGCTGATGAAAGTGGCGATCTGGATGCTCTTCGCGCAGTGGATCGATCTCATCTGGATTATCCAGCCCGAGTTCTTCACGGACGGTCCTCGCATCGGCTGGATCGAAATCGCGGGTTTCCTCGGTTTCGCCGGTCTTTTCGGGCTCCTGACGACGCGATTCCTCTCGAAGAACAACATCGTCGCGATCCGCGATCCGAAGCTGGAAGAATCCGTCTTCCATCATCATCAGTAGACCGCGGCGTAAGCAGTCGCTAAGGACCGCCAAGCGGCCGCTACGATCCATGTGCAGGCTCTTTCACGCCAAAACGGGGTTCGACTCGCGTCGAACCCCGCTCGGGAAGGCATGGGGTCTTTAAGAAACGACGCCTAGTGCGCGCGGCCGGAAGAAGAAGCGCCGAGGCTGATGTCGTCGCTTTCGGTCGTCGCCATGGGCTCCGTGGGTGCTTCTTCCCAGTTCGTCGCCACCGGTTCCGCTTCCGGCGCGGGGGCTTCGGCGACCGGTTTGTCCTTCGTATAGCGGAAGAGGTAATTGCCGACTCCACCGTTCTCACGCGTGTACTCAGCATCGTTTAAAAGTCCTTCACGCGGGACGTTTTGGTCATAATCCGCGGCAAAGGAAACTCCGGCCACCAGGGTCATCGCGGCCAGCAGAATCGTCAGTTTCGTTTTCATAGGCGTTTGCCTCCTTACCGGAACATAAAGCGAATTTCGTGCCGTGAAAGTGAGGGACCTTTTAACTCAGTCAGGATCTTGTCGTGACGCAAAAGCAAAAGGGACCCGGCGCGAGCCGAGTCCCTTCCGTGTAGACAGTCGTTCTTCAGGACCGAGATCCTTTCGAGCGGACTGATTTTTACTGATTCGTCGAAGATCCGGTGCCGGTGTTGGAGTTCGAACCGGAATTCGAAGCCAGGCCCGGAGGAGTGATGACGACGTCGACGCGACGGTTCTGCGCGCGGCCGTCTTTCGTCTTGTTCGACATCAGGGGTTTCGTATCGCCGAAGCCCTGCGCCTGGACCTGTTCGCTCGGGACGACGTCGTTCGCGACGAAGTACTGGGCGACGGCCTGGGCGCGTTTTTCGCTCAGCGTCTTATTCTTCGCTTTGCTTCCGGTGGCGTCGGTATGGCCCTCGACCACGACTTTCTCGGCGCCCATGGTTTCGATCACGTCTTTCACTTTCGCGAGGACGTTCATCGAGTCGGCCGGGAGATCGGAACGACCGGTAGGGAACTGGACTTGCTTCAGCCGGACGACGAGGTTGTCGCCCTGGCGATAGACGACGGCTTCGTCTTTCGTGAAGGTCTCCGCCGCTTTGGCGAAGGCGGCGTTGTAGGCCTGTTCGCCTTCGAGCTTCGCTTTCTGTCCTTCAAGCTCCGCTTTCTCTTCAGCCGTCATCGCGATCACGCCCCGCTGGGTTTGGATCGTCTCACGCGCGTCGGAAAGTCGATTCTGGCTGCGAGCGGCTTCGGCTTCGCTGCGGGCGATTTCCTTCTGTTTCGCTTCCATCGCCAGGGCCAGCTCTTCCGGGGATTTGTTCTTGGAGTCGCGAGCGACTTCCGTGAGCGCGACCAGACGTTTCGCCTCCCGTCGAGCATCGTCGGAGGTCCGAACGATGGCGGCCGTATTGTTCACGTCCGTTTCGATCGTCCGTTCGGCCGTCTGGAGTTTCGCCAGGGCGGAAGCCAGCGTGGCTTCCGTATATTTCTTCGCATCCATCTTACGCGCGGCTTCGATCAGTCCTTTCGTCTCGTCGAGATAGGCGGCTTTCGTCGCCATGATCTGCACATCGATGTACTTCTTTTGGAGTTCGCCGCGTTCTTTCACGGAGACTTCCCATTTTCCGTTCTCGAAATCTTCGGTCCGGTCCATGAGATCGGCGTCGGCTTTCTTCAGTTCTTTCGCGCGAAACTTCGGAGCATCGGATTCGATCGCGGTGGCGCGAGCTTTCACGACTTCGGGAATCGCCGCTTCGGCTTTCGCGGTGATTTCGTTTGCGGCGTTCAGGTGAGCGCGTGCGTAGCCGAGATCTTCGAGCGTATCGGAATTCGAATCGGCGTCTTGGTTCTCCTTCTTCGCTTCGTCGAGTTTCTTCCGAGCGTCCGCGAAATGGTTAGGAGAAAGGACATGAGCCTGGTTTTTCGCCGCCGCCGCCAAATCGGCCTCGAGCTGGGTGATTTCGGCGGTCGGGTTCGTCGTCGCCGGATACTCATGTTTCTGGATCGAGTGGGCGCAGCCGACGGCGAACACCGCGGTGAGAGCGGTGAAAATAAAAGGTTGGACGAATCGCATGGAAAGGCTCCTGTCTGGGCTTCCGCGAATATAGAGAGACGAGCGGAAGCCGGGTTGTGTTCTGGGTAGGATGAACAACCCTTTAATCATCAAGTTCCGGGCCATTCGGGTCGGGGCAAAAGGCCCCCGCCCGACGACGGACTTATCGGATTACTTCGACGCGGGTGCGCAGTTCGGTGAGCGCGGGAACCGCGGAATGGAGGACGAGCTTCTCGGCTTGCTCCGTATCGAGCTCGAAAAGTTCGATGGCCGCATATCCCAGCGTAAAGAGGCCAGCCCATACCGCGACGAAGGTTTGGGCGTAGTTATAGGAAGTCTGGAACAGGAGCGCGCGCCGAAGCGCCGGTTCCGCGTGCGGAAGATGAGCGTCGATCCCCACTTCGATGAACTTTTTCAGGTCCGCGGGAGAGATGCGAACCCACTGAACCTTGGGCAGAAATCCGGGCATGTAGGAAGAAAGCAAAGTCCAGGTAGGAATGTACATCGCGGCCGACACGAGTGGATGCTCATAGAGACGAAGCATCGTCTGACCGAGGGTCTCGCGCTTCGCCAGGTTTCCCGAGGACCTGTAGTGAGCGAGGACCCCCGCGGTGGCGATCTCCTTGCGAACGTGCTGGCGCACGACTTTGCGGAGGGTCTGCGTACTCGGTTTTCGCAAGCCGCGGATGACGAGGTCCAGGCCGCCGTCGAGGAGGTAAGCGCTTTCGACGAGTCTTTCGAGTTCGTACCGAGTCAGAGGCTGGGCGAGGTCCACCTGCTGGAAAAGAAGCTGGAGCCGACGAGCGCGGGTGGGATCGTCGAGAATGGAATCGGCGAGCGTGAGTCTGAAGCCGCCCGCGCGTTCCAGAAGGGTCTCGAGATAGGCGAGCGAACTCTCGGGCAGACCCCACTGCTCGAGAGGGAGGGGGTCCATTGCCCGATAGTCTTTGCGAAACTTCTGGTAGAGGCTGAAGTCGAACCGTTCGAACCACCCCTTCGAAAGTTGGCGGTCCAGAAAACGCCGAACGAAGGGGACCGCGTCGCCAGCCGCCGCGATCGGCTCGAGGATATTCGAGCAGCGAAAGAGCATGGGTAAGAGTCCCGAAGCATGGGCGCTCGTTCCGGCGTGCGGTACGGCGATCGGCGCGGCGATCACCAGGGCGAAGAGCAGTGAGAGCGTACGGCGTAGCATCCTCTATTTATCGGATGCCTCACCTCGAAACTGAGTGGCAAAGGATTGACGGCAGAGGCCTCGATTTCGGGGTCCGCGTCTACGGAGCCGCGGGTTCGCGATAGCAGGTTTTTCCTTCGAAAGAATATTCCTTCACGCTCGGTAGCGCGACGACTTCGATTCCCTCGCGCTGGAGTCCCTCGAGCAGGCGCGGAACCGCCTGGATCGTCCTTTCCTGGACGTCGTGGAAAAGGGCGACCCCGCCGCGAACCGCGCGTGCGGGGTCGACGCGGTAAGCTTGTTTTCGGTATTTCCCGCCGCCCACCGGGACATGGCGGTAGGCCGTCCCGCCCGTGAGCTGCGCGAGGATCCCGTCCGCGACGTTTGCCGGCGTCATGTCGGAAACCCAGTCTTCCGAATCGAGATTCCAGAATACGAAGTTGATGCAATTCTCGTCGAATTTTTCGTACGAGAGTTCGCGAAGCACATTCATATGGTGGTAGCTCGGCGCCGTCCCATACGCGCCGAACGGGAAACGAAAGTAGACTTCCTTTTGGTAGATCCCTTCCGCGCTCATCGCCGGAAAAGTTTTGCGGATGCTGGACCAGAGATCGCGCTTGAACTCGCTCCGGCTGAGGGTATTCGAGTTTCGATGGGAGCCGCTATGGGCCGCGATGTGATGGCCTTCCCGGAGCATGCGCTGGACGATGGGAAGGGTCGCTGGCGTGATTTTCGAGCCGACCATGAAGAAAGTCGCCTTCACGCCGTATTTCCTCAGAATGTCGAGCAGGCGCGGAGTGCGATCGGCATCCGGTCCGTCGTCGAACGTGAGCACGACTTGGTTCTTTCCATGCAGCGATTTCGCCCCGTACTTCGAGAATCCACGATCAGACGGGGTGTAGACCCGTTCTTCGGGAAATTCGAAAGGACCGTAGAGCGCGTGAATTTCCGCGGTTTCCGCCGCTTTCACATGGCGGATCAGGTAAACCGACCATAGATCCGCGACGATCGCGCCGATGAAGCCAATGAGCGAGAAGTTCACCCAGAGGAAGAAACGAAGCCAGTGTTTCGAGCCGGCGTCCGCGATTCGTTCGCCCGCCCGCGCGAATCCCCGGAGCTCGATGAGAAGCTTTACGCACATGAGAATGGCGACGGCGAGATAAACCGAGCCGACACGGATGAAGAGCGGTGCTCCGAGGGCGAGTGCGCAATAGGCGAGGCACCAGAGGACGATCTGACCAATCGTGATTCGCGTGCCATGCGCGACGGGGAGAGTGGGAACGCCGCCCTTCGCATAGTCTTCCGTAAAACGAAGGGCGAGGACCCAGAAGTGGGGCATTTGCCAGAAGAAGAGGATGAAGAAAAGATAGATCCCGCCGGGCGTGACCACGTCCCCGTGCGCGGAGGTATAGCCCATGAGAATGGGAAGCGCGCCGGGCAGGGCGCCAGGGACGGCGGCGAACGGCATCGTCCGTTTCCACCAGAGCGTGTAGAGGATGTTGTACGAAAATACGGCCAAGGCGCCGAGGCAGGCAAGTTTCCAGGAGAGCAGCGAAAGCAGCGCAAGCCCGACGACGATGGTCGCGAATGAAAAGAACAGCACGTGCAGCTCGGTCACGCGGCCGGAGGGAAGGGGACGTTTCGAAGTCCGCGGCATCTTCGCGTCCATCTCACGATCCTGCCAATGGTTTAGCGCGCTCGAGCCCGATGCGACCAGCAGAACGCCCAGGAGAGTCGCACCGAGGCGCACCCAGTCGAGCGGCGCTTCGAAAGAATGGCCCGCGAGATAACCGCCGAGAACGCTGATCAGTACGAGCGCGACGATGCCCGACTTCGAAAGTTCACGATAAACGGAAAGATCGAAAAGTCTTTTTTTCGTGAACGCATCTTTCGTCGGAAGGGTCTGGGTGTCGGTCGTCATCTGCGGTCTCGGTACCCTATTTTGTGGCGTGTTTCCACCCGATATGGGAAACCACAAGGTGCATTTTTCACTCTCGGGAAGGATCCCTCCGATGACGAATTTTCCGCTTTTTAACCGGCTTTTTTCGACGTTTCTCGTCGTCCTGGCGGGCTTCGCTTCGACGACTTCCGCGGAGGACGGTGGTCTCTCGGCCAAGGCGCTGGGAAACCAGAATATAGCCGAAAAAGGCCCCGACATGACGGGGATCGGGATCACCGAGAAGCTCGGGGAATCGATCGATCTGAACCTCCAGTTCACGAACGAGCTCGGGCAGACGGTTCGTCTGGGCGATTATTTCACGGACAAAAAACCGGTCATTATCAGCCTCGCGTACTATGAATGTCCGATGCTCTGCGGCATCGTCCTCAATGCCGTGGTCGATGGATTGAAAGGGCTCGACTGGACTCCTGGAAAAGAGTTCACGCTGATCAATCTGAGTTTCGATCCGAAGGAAAAATTCGACCTCGCCGCCGCGAAGAAAAAAAACCTCGTCGAAGCGCTCGGAAAACCCGAAGCTGCTGCGGGGTGGCATTTTCTGACCGGCGAAGAGAGCCCGATTAAAACCCTCGCAACCCAGTTAGGATTCGGATACCGTTGGGACGAAAAAGAAAAGCAATACGCGCATGGCGCGGGCATCTTCGTGCTGACTCCGGAAGGGAAGCTTTCTCGGATTCTGTACGGGATTCAGTATCGTCCCTCCGACTTGCGTTTATCGCTCCTGGAAGCTTCCAGCGGTAAGATCGGCACGATCATCGATCGACTGATCCTCTTCTGTTACGCTTACAACCCGGTGACTCGTCAGTATTCCATGATGTTGACCCGAGTGATGCAAATCGGAGCGATCGTTACGACTCTTCTTTTGGGCGCGTTCATCGCGATCGCGCGCAAGCGCGAGCTGGATTCTCAGAAATTAAATCAGGTGTGAGTGACCGGTCGAGTACGCCCCGAGCGTACCCGTCAGTGTGAGGTGGGTTGGATATGCTGGACAAGGTTTACAAGCAGGGTTGGGGTCTCCCGCTGCAAGGTTCGGACGTCGCCGTAGCGTGGGACAATCTTTACTGGTTCCTTTTTTGGCTCAGCGTTTTCTTCTTCGTCCTTGTCGTCGGTGGAATGATTTATTTCGCGGTCGCCTACCGGAAAAAAGAAGGCCGGAAACCGAAGTACATCGTCGACCACCACCTGCTCGAAGCGGTTTGGACCGCGATTCCGACCGTCCTTCTCCTCGCCATTTTCGGCTGGGGATGGGCCGTTTACAAAAAGATGATCAGCCCGCCGGCCAACGCGATGGAGATTCGCGTGATCGGAAAACAGTGGCTCTGGAATTTCCAGTATGAAGACGGACGGCTCGAAACGAACAAACTCGTGGTGCCGCTGAACCAGCCGGTGAAGCTCCTGATGAGCTCCGAAGACGTTCTCCATTCGTTCTTCGTGCCGAACTTCCGGATTAAGCAAGACGTCGTTCCGGGCATGTACACTTCCGTCTGGTTCGAAGCGAAAGTTCCGGGCGAACACCAAGTTTACTGCACCGAATACTGCGGAACCTCGCACTCGGGCATGCTCGCGAAAATCGAAGTCCTCGAGGACGACCAATATAAGCTTTGGAAAGCCGGCAAAGAATACAAACTCGGCGGAGTTCGTACGCGTTCGACGGAGATCATCGCCGCTCGCCAGTCGAGTGCGAATAGCGCCGAAGCCCAGGCGGCGAGCGCGCAGATCCCTCTGCCGGAGCAAGGTCAGAAGCTCATGGTGAAGCTGGGCTGCCTGGCCTGCCATAACCCCGACGGCTCGAACGGAATCGGTCCGACGCATAAGGGGCTCTACGGAAAAGAGCGTGAGCTCGCGAACGGCGAAAAAGTCACGGCCGACGACAACTACCTCCGTGAATCGATCACCCATCCCCAGAAGAAAGTCGTGAAGGGTTTCAACCCGGTCATGCCTCCGTTTACGAAGGAATTGATCAGCGACACGGACATGAACGCGATCATCGCGTATATCAAAAGCTTGAAATAGGACCCAAGGAAGCATTCCCATGGCAAATTCCGAACACGCTCACGGCGATAACTACCTGAATCACGGCAAGGGCATCTGGTCCTGGCTGACTACGGTCGACCATAAACGCATCGGTCTGATGTATCTCGCCTCGGTTCTCTTCTTCTTTCTGATCGGCGGAATCTTCGCCCTGATCATTCGGCTGAACCTGATGAAGGCCGGAGCTCCGGTCGTCGATGCGAACACCTATAACAAGCTGATGACCTATCACGGGGCCATCATGGTGTTCCTCGTGATCATTCCGGCGATTCCGGGCTCCATCGGAAACTTCGTGCTTCCGATGATGTGCGGAGCGAAGGACGTCGCTTTTCCGAAGCTGAACCTGGCCTCTTATTACATCTACTTGATCGGCGCGATTTTCGCCGTCTGCGCGCTGTTTTTCGGCGGCGCCGATACCGGTTGGACGTTCTACACTCCTTACTCGATCAAAACGTCGGGCGCGGTCATCCTCGTGATCTTCGGCGCGTTCGTCGCGGGCTTCGCGTCGATTCTGACCGGACTGAACTTCATCATCACGCTCCATAAATTGCGAGCTCCCGGCCAGACTTGGTCCCGCCTTCCGCTTCTTTGCTGGGCGCTTTACGCGACTTCCGTGATCCAGGTCCTGGCCACTCCGGTTCTCGCGATCACCCTCTTGCTCCTCATTTTCGAGCGCGTGTTCAAGATCGGGATTTTCGATCCCGCGCTCGGCGGCGATCCGGTCCTCTTCCAGCACTTCTTTTGGTTCTATTCCCACCCTGCCGTGTACATCATGATTCTTCCGGCCATGGGCGTGATCTCGGAAATCATTCCGGTCTTTTCCCGGAAGCCGATTTTCGGCTATCGCGCGATCGCGCTCGCATCGTTCGGAATCGCGCTCGTCGCATTCATCGTCTGGGGCCACCATCTTTTCGTCTCCGGCCAGTCCGAGCTCGCGAACTTCGTCTTCTCGCTTCTGACCATGTTCGTCGCCGTGCCAACGGGAGTGAAGGTCTTCAGCTGGGTCGGCACCATGTACAAGGGTTCGATCACTTTCCAGGCGCCGATGCTCTATGCCTTCGGATTCCTCGAGCTCTTTACCATCGGTGGGCTGACGGGAGTATTCCTCGCGACCCTCGCGATCGACGTCCACATGACCGATACCTACTTCGTCATCGCGCACTTCCACTACGTCATGGTCGGCGGAACGATCATGGGCTTTGTCGGCGGAATGCACTACTGGTTCCCGAAAGTGACCGGACGGATGTACTCCGAGCGCGCGGCGCTCTGGGCGTTCATCCTGATCATCATCGGATTCAACCTGACGTTCTTCCCGCAGTTCATCGCGGGTTCGCAGGGCATGCCACGCCGTTACTGGTCGCAGCTTCCGGAGTTCGATCTCTGGAACCAGCTTTCCACTTATGGATCGTGGTTCCTTTTCGCGGGCTTCGTCTGGGTCGCTTACTACATGATTCGCGACGCACGGTCGGGTGCGATCGCCGGGGACAACCCTTGGCGCGCGCTGACGCTGGAGTGGCAAACGCCTTCGCCGCCTCCGCACGAAAACTTCAAGGATACGCCGACGGTCACGAGCTGGCCGTATGAGTACAAGGGCAGCAACGTTTAACGATCGCTCGGGTCACGAGGAAATTTATGTCATCAGACAAAACCATGCTGATTCACCACCACGCACATCACTTCGAGAGCGCCGAACACGAGTTCGAAGCTTCTAAGCAGGGGATGTGGGTATTCATGGTGACGGAAGTCCTCATGATCGGCGCGATCTTCGTCGGTTACCTCCTGATGCGTGCGCGCTATCCGGAAGCGTTCCACGCCGGGCACAAGATGCTCGACGTGAAGCTCGGTGCGCTGAACACGGTCGTGCTGATTCTCAGCTCCGCGACGATGGTGCTGGCGGTCAGCGCCGCCCAGCGCGGGAACAATAAGCGCGCGAAGAACATGATCTGGGCCACGATCGGCCTCGGGGCGGTCTTCTGCGTGGTGAAGTACTTCGAGTACACCCACAAGTTCCACCTCGGGATCTATCCGGGCGGGCTCTATAAGTACGCCGAAGTCACGACTCCGAACGTTCCGATGTTTTTTTCGTTCTACTTCGTCATGACCGGTATCCACGCATTCCACGTCGTGGTCGGCATGGGTCTGATGATCTGGCTTCTGACCCGAATCAAGCGCGGACATATCTCTCCGGCCTTCTTCACTCCGATCGAGCTCGTCGGCTTTTACTGGCACTTCGTCGACTTGGTCTGGATTTACCTTTTCCCGATGCTTTACCTCTTGGGCTAGTCGACGGTTAATCGACGGCTGATCGACCGAACGCGAGACAGAAACTATGGCAAACCAACCTCACGGAAATCACGGTAACGGACACGGCGGCGGACACCACTACATCCTGCCCGACGGAGTGGCCTGGAAAACGTTCGGCGCGCTGATCATGCTCACGATCATCACGGTCGGGCTGTCCTTCGTTCACCTCGGACCTTTCAACTTCGTGGTCGGGATGTTCGTCGCGACCGTGAAGGCCTTTCTCGTCGTTTCCATTTTCATGGGGCTGAAGCACGATGACCGGGCCAACGCGTTCATCTTCGGCAGCGGATTCCTTTTCCTGCTGATTTTTTTCGGGCTGACGGCGCCGGACACGATGTTTCGGGGCGATGTCTATACGACGGGCAAGCAGCTGACCCTTCCGGTGAAAGGGGTTTCGAAATTTAAGAAGCCTTGGGAACCGACGCCAGAACTCGTCGCGCACGGTAAAGCGATCTACGCGCAGCAATGCGTTTCGTGTCACGGGGCCGAAGGCCTCGGGAACGGTCCGGCTGCGGGCGCGCTGAATCCGAAACCTCGGAATTTTACGGCGGACGCCGGCTGGAAAAACGGCCGGAAACCTTCGGGCATTTTCAAAACGTTACGCGAAGGGATTCCGGGGGGCGGCATGGCCTCTTTCGCGACGATCCCGGCCGAAGACAGGTGGGCGCTTTCTCATTACGTCGCTTCGATCGGACCGAGCGTCCTGACGGATACGCAGGCCGAACTCGTCGCCGAGGGAGTCGATCCTTCGAAAGATACGCTCGGGTCGACCGAAGCGCCTTCGATCGACGCGGATACGGCGATTCAGATCATGGCGAAGGAAGCTGCGAGCCAAGGGGCGAAAGGGAACGTTCGCCCAGGGAACGAGACCTACGACGGGTATGGTCGACGACTGGACGCGAAAACTTTCGCGCCGCCGGGGCGCTGACGAACTCGCCGCGGCGAAATTTAGGACTTACCGCTCTGCGGGTTTTTCCGCGTTATTTAAGGGAATTTAGGCTTGAAACGGCTGGAGGGCGAGGGGATTTTTCCTCTCGCTCTTTTGCTTTTCTGTCAGTACCTTTGGGGCTCACAACTTTTCATAAGGAGATTTTCTATGTCGATTCGCGTTGGGATGATGGCTCCCGAATTTAAAACGAAAGCCTATGCCGCCGGACAGTTCAAAGACGTTTCCCTGAAAGATTACCAGGGAAAATGGGTTTGCCTGTTTTTCTATCCGCTCGATTTCACTTTCGTTTGCCCTACGGAAATCAGGGCGTTCGGCGAGCTCGAGTCGAAATTCAAGGAAGCCGGCTGTGAAGTTCTGGCCTGCTCGACCGACTCTCATTTCACGCACAAGGCCTGGTACGAAAAGGATCTGAAGGAAGTGAAGTTCCCGATCCTCGCCGATACCAACCACGAGATTTCGAAGAACTACGGCGTGCTGCTCGAAAATGAAGGCATCGCGCTGCGTGGTACTTTCTTGATCGACCCTAAGGGCGTGCTCCAGCACATGACCGTGAACGCGCTCGGAATCGGCCGCGCTCCGGAAGAAACCCTTCGCACTCTCCACGCCGCGAAGACCGGCGAACTTTGCCCAGCGAACTGGAAGCCGGGCCAGGCGACCATCAAGACCTGATCCCGCATTCGATCCGAAAAAGGCTGCGCGATTCCCTTCGGGTGGGTCGCGCGGCCTTTTCTTTTGGGTCCGGCGGGGGATAAACTAAGACCATGCAACAGAAGTGGGAAGACCAGAAGATCGGGATCACCGACGGCGAAAAGGCCGTCGCCGCTCGTGACCCGTCGATTCCGTCCTCCGCCGCGGTTGTCTCGGCGCTGCTCGGGGTCCAGCTCTGTTTCGGGGTGAACTACGTCGCTTCGAAAGTGGTGGTCACGAACTTCCCGCCACTCGTCTGGGCGGGAATCCGGATCGCGATCGCGACCGTAGTGATGTTCGCCGTTTGTTTTTCGTCCGGCCGGCCTCGTCCAAAACTGACGCGCGAGTTTCTGCTTCCGATGATCGGCTTCGCGCTGATGGGGACGATCCTGAACCAGGCCTCGTTTCTCATGGGACTGAAACTGACGAGCGCCACGAATAGCGCCGTGATCAACACCATGATCCCGATCGCGACGCTCGCGATGGTCACGCTGCGCGGGCAAGAGTCGCTGAACTGGAAGAAGGCCATCGGCTTCATCCTCGCGCTGACCGGCGTCCTTTCGATCCGTAAACTCGAAGATGTCCGCTTCACCGATACGACGTTCGTGGGCGATATGCTCACGCTCTTTAACTGTCTGATCTACGCGTGCTTTCTGTCCTACTCGAAGAAGTTCATCGAGAAGTACGACGCCCTCTGGGTGACGGCGTTCCTTTTCCTCTACGGCACGATCGGACTGAACCTGCTCGCGATTCCGCACTGGATGACGTTCGCCCCGCCCGTCATGACGACGGAGATCTGGGCCTCGGCCGCATTCTCGGTGGGGTTCGGAACACTCGCGGCTTATTTTCTGAATTTCTGGGCACTGAAGTACGCGAAGGCTTCGCAGGTCGCCCTATTCATCTACGTCCAGCCGATCGTCGCGAGCATCATCGCGTACTTCTGGTTCGGCGAGACGATCACTCTACGGACGGCCATTTCGACCGCCTTTATTTTCTCGGGAATGCTCGTGGCCCTCGCGGGAAGTGCCCAGAAGGAGAAAAAGTGAGCACGGACACCGCCGCGGCTCTGCCTCCCGAATCGACCCCCGCCGCCCCGCGCGTTTACGCCGGGTTCTGGTTGCGGGCGCTCGCGGCGCTCATCGATGACGTCATCGTGATGGCCGTCTCGCTCGGGCTCACGTTTTTCGGGCTTTACGTCGTTTACATCGCTCTAAAACCTGCGGGAAGTTTCGGGGAATCCTTTACCGGCGGTTTCATCCAGACCGTGAATATGGCGGCGATGGTTTTCGTTTCCCTCCCATATTACATCGGTTTCCACTGGTGGCGCGGATGGACTCCGGGGAAACGACTGCTTCGGATTCGTGTGATCCGTGAGATCGACGACGGAAGTCTTAGTCTCGGTCGATCCGCGGCTCGCTATTTCTCGCAAATTCTCTCCGCGCTCCCATTCGGCGCGGGCTATCTGATGGCCGCTCTCAGCGCGAAGAAACAGGCGCTGCATGACCGGATCGCGGGCACGGTCAGCATCGTCGAGAAGTCGTAGATTCGACTCTGGAGGGCCGATTAGGAGGTCGGAACTTCGCCGAGGGAGACGCGCCAAAGTTCGCGGGAGAAAGCACGGACCTCTTCGAGGTAGGCGTAGAGTTCAGGCTTGAAACCGCCCTGGCCCTCGAACGTTTCGAACTCGAGGCGTTCGGCGTCGCGGTGGAGAGCGGTGAGCGCGGCCGGAAGTCCTTCCGAGCGGAGGATATCGAGGTACTTCGCGCGTTCGATCTGCATCGTGGTTTCGGACATACGGAAACCTTAGCATATCGTCGGAAGAGCTAAAGGGCGAAACAGCACCGCCCCGAACGTCCCGCTGGTCCGGCGGAATTTTCGGGGCGGCGGCTGGCTTTCGGAGGAAAGCTTATTCGGAACGGATGTCGATGATGCGAAGCCGATCTCCGGTGACCGTACCCGTGGCTACGACCTGGGTCTTTCCATCGTGGTAGAGGCGCATGGCTGGATTCGAGCTCGTAATCCGAAAGGTCTCTCCCGATTGCGAGGCGAGTTGGAGGGCGCAGGCGTTGCCCGTGTTGGATTCCGGCATCAGGCACTGGAGGGCGCCCCGCACCGTGACCCTGGACATATCGCGGGCATCGATCCGGTTAATTCCTGCGGACTCCCGTCGGTCAGAACCCGCCCAAGCCATCACGCAAACTCCGAAGGCCTGGATAACGACTAAGTGCATTATGATAGAGCGACCCATGGTAGAACTCCCTTTCGTTCGTGGGTAAGGACACTCCGGCCTTAGGTGAGCTCGTTCATCCTGAACGAAACCTAAGCGGAGATCTGCGGACTGCGTAGTGAAGCGGGGGTTGGAGTTGCCCGAGGGGTGGCTTCGGGGCGGAACCGGGAGAGGGTGTCCTCTCTTGTATTTAATGCTGATGTAAAAAAACGCATCCGTCAATCCTACGCCTCGTGTCATTTCGCATTAATTTTCGTCAAAGGGCTGTCAGGGTGCGAAATGATTGCGGATTTTGACAGTTTTCGTCGGGCTCCGTATCCTTAGGGGATGTCACAATCTCTGGGTCTGGAAGTGCAGGCGGTCTTCGCTGATCTCGTCACGACGTTCGAAAAAGAACGTTGGCAGGAAATGCTAGAAACGCTTGAAAGGATTTCGGAAGTAGGCGAGAAGAATGGACGTCGCGAAATTTCGATTCAGGCACAGTCATTACGATGCGCTATCGAAAATCGTGCACGGGTTACGGATTCCACTCCGTTCCGCGAAATGACTGACCACTTCGACTCTTTGGTAACCCACCTCAAGTCCCAGCTCAGCCACCTCGCTTGGACGAAGGACGTTTCCATTTAACCGAAAGTTCGGGACGTAGCGCAGCCTGGCTAGCGCATCTGCTTTGGGAGCAGAGGGTCGAAGGTTCGAATCCTTCCGTCCCGACCAATTAAACCAAGTGATACACTCGAGACCGTCTTCTCCAACGAAGCGGTCT
>CAZIAL010000037.1:9779-29962 GCA_964536965.1 uncultured Bacteriovoracaceae bacterium | reverse complement strand
CATGACGCGTGAACGAGTCACACGCAGGTCGCGGCGATCTATTAAAACCGGTCCGAAAGCATCATCGAGAACAAAGTCTTTCCAAAGAATCACAGGATCTCCAGTTCGGCTTGAAGAGCGCCCATGCTCTTCAGAGTTTGAAAAATAGAAGTCAGGTCTTTTGGCTGAACGCCTAAGGTGTTGAGAGCCTTCACGAGATCGGAAACGCTCGAACCGGATTTCAGCTCGGCCACGCGTCCGCCCTTCGCCGCATTCGCCGCGCCCGCCCCGCCCACTTGGATCGAAAGATCGCCGTGAGCGATGGCTACCGAGGTAATGGTGATTTTATCCCCCATCACGACCGTTCCGGTGCGCTCGTTCAGAACGACTTTCGCCTTCGTATCGACGTTGATGTTGATGTTCTCGATGGCGGCCATGAACTCGACGGAGTTGCCTTCGTAGTTGAATGGAACGACGACGTCGAGAGTCGCGCTGTCGCGGGCGCTGGCGTACTTCCCGCCGAGTTCACCGTTGATCAGCACCGCGAGGCGCGCCGAAGTCGTGAAATCCGGGGAGTGGAGGGTTAACCGCACCGAGCGCTTCTGCGAGAAATTCGTATCGACGTCCTTTTCGACGGTCGCTCCCATCACCACACGTCCCACGGTCGGAAAGTTCTTCGTCGTTCCGTCCGCGATGGAGCCGATCGAGACCGCACCTTGCGCGACGGCGTAGATGTTCTGGTCGCCCGCGCGAAGCGGGGTGACGAGAAGGGTTCCACCCTCGAGCGACGAAGCGTCGCCGATCGAGGACACCGTGATATCGATTTTATTTCCGGCGCGCGCGAATGCCGGGAGCTTCGAGGTCACGATGACCGCGGCCGCGTTCTTCGACTTAATGCCTCCGGCATTCTTAATTTCCAGACCGAGCTTGTCGAAAAGTCGCGCGAGCGACTGACTCGTCACTTCGGCGTTGGAATCCCCGGTCCCTTTCAGACCCACGACGATTCCGTAACCGATCAGGATATTCTCGCGAACCCCCTTCACTTCGGCGACGTCCTTCAGCCGCGCGGCTTCCGCTCCCGACGGAGAAACGAAAGCCCCCGCCATCGCCGCAAGAATCGGCAGCAGCGGTGCGAATGTCTTAGCGTACGGATTCGATGCGATATTCATAAAGTTTTCCCGAACTGATCGTTTCTTCCGGAGAGATATCCGTATGCTTGGCGATGGCGATCACGCTCACCATCTTGGACTGGCCGCGGAAACGAATCCGCTTCAGTCCTCGAAGTTTGTAGTTCCCGTTCGGATAGCGCTCGAGCACTTCCATCATGATCGGGTCGCCGGCCTTGAATTCCATCGACTTACGAACGTCGACGTCGGCCCAGGTCGCGGAAGGAATCTGCACATCTTTTCCGGGCTCGGCCGCCGATGCCGGCGCCCGATTCGCGCCCGCCTGGGAACTGGCGACCTTGTCGCCGGCCGCTTCCTCTTCGGGAAGGCCCATGGCCTTACGGCGCATTCGTTCTTGGGCGATTTCCATTTCGGCTTCTCGCTCGTCCGGACTCAGCGTGCGCTTCAGCTCGGCCGCGACGTCACGGATGAATTCGTCTTCGGTGGCGACCGTGATCAAGCTACCTTGGGTATGAATGTTATTCTTCGTCAGGAAGTAATTCGTTTGCCCGTCGGAATTCCAGAGCGAACCGTCGCTGCGCGAATCGTCGATGAAGTCGGCTTTGGTCGCGCGATATCCATTTTTATACTTCTTTTGCATGACCGGACGTTCGGCGAGCCGAATTTTCCCGTCTTCGTCCAGTTCCTCCGACGGACGACGGCGGGAAAGGCGATCATCTTCGCCGGCTTCCAGCCACGTTCCCTGCCCACCGAGCCGACCTTCGCTCGCGCGGCGTTCGGAGTGTCCAACCGTTTCGTCGTCGGCCGGGCTCCGATAGCGTCCCTCGTCCAACATCGACCCTTCGGAAAAACGCCCGCCCATCGTCGGCTCGCGATCGAACTGGTTTTGGTCATCGAGATCCGGCCGCAATCCGCCCATGATCGTCCCGCAGCCGCTGAGCCCGCCGAGCGCGAAGAGAAGGCCCGCTGCGGCAAGCGCGATCCAGATCGAGCGAAAGCCTGAAAAAAAACTCGAGTTCAGTTCGGAGTCTAGATCTAGATTCACAGTCTCACCTCGACGATTCCGCCTTCTTTAAGGCGACCGGTCAGCTCTTTTTTCGTTTTCTGGGTCAGGACGCGAACGTTCTGGTTGAAGTAACCTGGTTCCTGCACTAGCCCCTGCGTGCTGAGCGAAATTTCTCCCGACAGGATTTTCACTTGCACGGTGTCGCCGCGTCGGATGTCAGGAACCTTCTCGACGCCGCTCGAAAGCGGATACTGTCCCTCGAGGATCGTCTGGCGCGCCTGCAGTCCGTCCACGGGTTCTTTCGCGCCGAGCATGACTCCGCGATACTGATAAGCAAGGCCCTGGGCGACGTTGATCGGCTGGAGAGTGAAGTCGCCCCGAGAAAGTTTATCCCCGGGGCGAATCCGCTTCGTAGCCACGAGGGTAGGGACCATCGCGGAGAAACGTGCTTGTCCGATCGACGACGAGCCGTCGGAGTAGGAGACCGAATAGTCGGCGGTGCCGGTCCCGGATTCGGAGAGAATCCGAACGTGCTTGGGCTCGAGACCCTCGCGCCAAACCGGAAAAGAGGACCCGGGCAGAAATTCGATCGAAGCGTTCGCGAACTTTTTTCCGAGTTCCCGTCGGAGGAGGGACTCGATTTTATCCTCAGTTTTTTCGCCCGCCACGCCGAAATGCGAAAGGGCGAGACCGACTCCGAAGCCGATCACGAATTTAAAGAGAAGTTGTACGCCGGGGCTTTCCTTGTTCATTCTCGCCTTTGTTTCAGGTTAGCTATTTCAGGTTAACGGTCGCGTTCAGCATCTGATCGGCGATACCCATGACCTTGGTGCCCATCTCGTAGGCACGCTGGGTTTGGATCATTTCGACCATCGAGTTCGCGACGTTCACGTTCGAACCCTCCAGCGCGCCCTGGCCGATATTGCCAAGTCCGTCCTCACCCGGGATTCCCTGGATCGGGGCCCCGCTCGCCTGAGTCGGCCGATACAGTCCTTCGCCGGTCGCCATCAGTCCCTGCTCGTTCACGAACGACGCGAGCTGGATCTGGCCGAGCGTCGCCTCTTCCGCATTCGGAAGCTGCGCGCGAATCTCGCCGTTCGGCGTGATCGTGATCGCGATCGCGTTCGTCGGAAGAACGACGTTCGGTACGAGCTGCGCGCCGCTCGACAGCATCATGCGGCCCTGGTTATCGCGATGAAATGCCCCGAGACGGGTATAGGCGATGTCGCCGTTCGGACGCTGTACGGGGATGAAGCCACGGCCTTCGATCATGATGTCGAGCGGATTTCCCGTTTGCTTCGCGGGGCCCTGGTCGAAAAGTTTATGGTTCGCTCCCACCTTCACGCCGAGACCCGTCTGGATTCCGACCGGGGTCTGCGAGGTCGCGCCGACCTGGGCGCCCGGCTCCTTCACGGTATCGTACATGAGTTCGCTGAATTCCGTGCGCGAACGCTTGTAGCCGTCGGTGTTCACGTTGGCGAGATCGTTGGAAATGCGCTCGATATTGGCGGTCTGGGCTTCGAGAGCGGTGGATGCGGTGGAGAGGGTACGAATCATCTGGTCTCGTCCTTACTTAAAGTTTTCCGATGTCGTTCGCTTCGCGGCCCATCATTTCGCCGAAGGTCTTCATCACCTTCAGATCATGCTCGAACAGGCGGTTGGCTTTGATCAGGTTGGTCATCTCTTCCACCGGGTTCACGTTAGAACCTTCGAGCATTCCCTGGTGGAGCTTCGAATTCAGCGCATCGCCTGCGCGATTCTTCGTCGGGTCGGTATTGGCGAAGTACTGGAGGCCAGTCTTCTGCAAGAACTTCGGGTCCGAGAATTCGACGAGGCTCAGCTGGCCGACGAGGTCGCCATTCGCGTAAATTTCGCCCTTTTCCGTGAAACTCAGATTTCCACGATCTTTCAGGTTGATGAAACGGGAAGCGACATTCGGGTCCGCGAGGGAGCCCGGGATCGGATCGCCGGGATTCGTCGCCGCGTTCGCTTCGGATGCGTTCAGCGCCATCGGATCCGCGCTCGCCAGTCCTCCGGGACGCGCGGTAAGGACGGGATAACCTTCGTTCGTCACCAGTCGGCCGTCGACGGCCACCTTGAAACTTCCGTGACGAGTGTAGCGAAGTCCCTGGGGAGTCGAGACCTCGATGATGCCCGGGCCTTCGATGGCCACGTCGAGCGGAGCCTTCGTGATCTTCATCGGACCCTGTTTGAAATTCGTATAAGTCCCGCTCACGATGACATGCGACTGGTCTTTGTCGTAAAGGGGATTCAGATCCTTGTCCTTGATCGGTCCGATGTGGATCGATGGACGTGTGTGCTCCCGCTCGATCGAGGAGAGATACTCCTTGAAAGCGGGTTGGTCCTTTTTGAAGCCGTTCGTATCCACGTTCGCTAAGTTATTAGCGACGGTCTCGACGGCCTGGGCCTGCGCAGCAGCGCCCGATACGGAAGTCCACATCCCTGTGGCCAATTTCAATCCCCCTGAAACGCTGCCATCATGGCAAAAGCTTCAGTAGGTAAAGAAAGCAACAGGTGTGCCTAAGCGCGGGATGAAAGAACCCTAATCTTTTCAGCAAAGACGCCGCCAAGATTTCGGCGGGCCTAGGCAAAAAGCGTCGCTCGGTCGGTAGATTTTTCCAAAACACGGCAGCCTTTTCCCCTGGATCCAAACGGGGTAGACTCGGACGATGTTCCGCCTCGAATCCGAAAAAGAGCTCCGCGAGTGTTTCCGTCCGATCGATCGGGATGCGATCGAGCTGACCGCGGAAATGAAGTTCCCGATCTATGTCCGTGACTATCTCGCGTGGGTCGAACCTTCGGGGGCGCGGACTTATCTCGTGTACGAAAACCCCGGGAGCGGAAAGACTTTTGGAATCGCGTTCAAGCGGAATCCCGGCCGTCCCTCGCCGACGAACTTTTGCGAATGGTGCCATTCGGTCGGAGCGTCGTCCGAAATCGGACTCCTCAGCGCGGACGCGAGCGACCGCCGCCGAGTCGGCATCAACCTCTGTCTGGATCTTTCTTGCGTAGCGAAGCTTGAGTCCCGCTCGAGCCTGACGGGAGAGAATTCTCGTTACCTGGCTCGCGGGTTGATCGCGAAATTCTCAGACTTCGCGAAACAGACGCTTTTCTGAGGAATTGCGGGAAAACGCGACTCAGTCGTGCGACTTGGCGATCGGACCGGCGCGACCGATCCGTTCCTTCAGCTGATCGGCGAAGAACGGGTCCTGGCGACGAATCCACTCGATCATCATGACCGCGTGTTCTTTCTCCTCGTCACGGTTATGGATGAGGATTTTTTTCAATTCTTCATCCTGGCAGGCGTCTACGCGCTGGTTATACCAGTCGACGGCTTCGAGTTCTTCCATTAGGGACGAAATCGCCCGGTGCATATCGAGGGTTTCGGGACGGAGTTTTTCTAACGGTTCGTGGTAGCCTTCATTCGCCATTCTCCAGCTCTTTCACGTCCGGGTTCGTCGGTTCAAGAGTCAAATTTCCCCGAAACCGCGAACAAGACGATTGAGCCGCGCCCCCGCCGTATGAGAAGCCTAAATCACGATGATTCGACTCGAGGCACGACCTTATCGGGAGAAACGGGTCTCCGAACTGAAGACGGCGGTCGCCGAATGCCGCACGGCGCTCGGACGGGTACCCTGTCTGCGCGTCGTCATGGTCGGAGATCATGCCGCGAGCGCTCTTTACGTCGCGAACAAGGAAAAGCTCGCAAGCGAAATCGGCATGGACGCGACGACGCTAAAATTCCCTGACTCCGCGACTCCCGCCGAAGTTGCCGCGGCGATCGCGAAACTCAACGCGGATCCGACCGTGGATGGAATCCTCATTCAACGACCGCTTCCACACGGTTTTCGCGAAGAAGAAGTTCTCCTTTGGGTTCATCCGTACAAGGACGTCGATGCCTTCCATCCCGAAACGGTCGGGCGAATGTCGCTGGGACTTCCGGGGTTCTTGCCTTGCACCCCTGCCGGCTGCTTGAAGCTTTTGGATTTCTACGGCTACGACCTCGCGGGCAAAATCGCCTGCGTCGTGGGCCGAAGTTCGATCGTAGGAAAGCCCCTCGCGCAGCTTCTGCTCCAGCGTGACGCCACCCTCCTCCACTGTCATAGTCGGACGATCGATCTCGCAAGCATCACGCGCCAAGCCGACTTTCTTTTCGTCGCGGTCGGAAAACCGGGAATGATTCGCGCGGAACATTTAAAGCCGGGGGCGGTCGTCATCGACGTCGGCATCGGGAAAGACGCCCAAGGAAAAACGGTCGGCGATGTCGACTTCGCCAGCGCCTCCACCGTCGCTTCGGCCATCACTCCGGTTCCGGGCGGAATCGGACCCATGACGATCCTGGGATTACTCGAGAATACTTTGGAAGCCGCGAAGAACGCGGGAAAACGAAAGACTGGAAAATGAACGATTCTCCTTCGATGCCACTGAAAGCAACCGCCCTTCTCGAAGAACATCGGGAGCTTGGCGGTCGTCTGATCGATTTCGGCGGGTGGGAGTTGCCCGTTCAGTACACCGGGGTAATGGACGAGCACCTCGCTTGCCGGTCCGCGGCCGGTCTCTTCGACGTCAGCCACATGGGCGAAATCGTCGTCGAAGGCGCCGACTCGGAAAAGTTTCTGTCCTACCTCGTGACAAACGACGTCTCGAAGATCGAAATCGGGCAAGCCCAGTACTCGGCCATGTGTCAGCACGACGGCGGGATCATCGACGATCTGATCGTCTATCGGCGCGGGCCGGACCGATACTTTGTCGTGGTGAATGCTTCCAACACGGACAAAGATTTCGCATGGATGCAGAAGGTCCACCGCGAAGGGGGGTTTCACTGCCGACTCGAGAACGAAAGTTCGAAATGGTCCCAGATCGCGATCCAGGGGCCGCGCGCCGCGGAAATCCTCCAACGCCTGACCGAGACACCACTCTCCGAGATCAAGACCTACCGTTTCGCCGAAGGAAAAGTATTAGGGCTGCCGGCAATCATCGCGCGAACCGGTTATACCGGCGAAGACGGTTTCGAAGTTTATCTCGGCTGGGACGAGGCTCCGAAACTCTGGAAGGCGTTGATCGAAAAGGGCGCTCCGCTCGGACTGAAGCCCTGTGGTCTCGGCGCGCGCGATACGCTTCGGCTTGAGGTGAAATATCCCCTTTACGGCCAGGAGCTGACCGCCGAGACGAATCCCCTCGAAGCCGGTCTAGGCTGGGTCGTGAAGCTTGATAAACCGGACTTTGTCGGAAAAGCGGCGATTTTAGCGGCAAAAAACGCGGGTCTCTCGCGGAAACTCGTGGGGATCGAACTCCGGGGCGCCGGCATCCCACGCCAGGGTTACCGCCTCCTTGATCCGTCGACCGGCGACGCGGTGGGTTTCGTGACCAGTGGGACGCAGTCTCCCTCGCTGAAGAAGGCCGTCGGGATCGCCTATGTGAAGAACGCCTTCGCCGCGACCGGGACCCCGCTCACCATCGAAATTCGGGCCAACAAAATTCCAGCTGAAGTTGTGGCGACGCCGTTCTATAAGCGTCCTTACTGATACGAATTCTTTCCGAGAGGATGACCAAATGCGTTTCCCAGCCGAACTGAAATATACCAAGGACCATGAATGGGCGAAGGCCGAGGGAAACCAGATCACGGTGGGAATCACCGATCACGCGCAGGCCGCGCTGGGAGATATCGTTTTCGTCGAACTGCCTAAAGTCGGCCGCGAGCTGAAAGCCGGCGAGACCTTTGGCGTCGTCGAGAGCATCAAAGCCGTGTCCGATCTCTATGCCCCGATCGCCGGAAAAGTCATCGCCATCAACGAAGACCTCGTCGGCGAACCGTCCGCACTGAATCGCGAGCCCCACGGTACCGCTTGGCTGATCAAACTCGAAGCGAATGAGCCCGGCGCGATCGACGGATTAATGGATTCCGCGAAGTACGCTTCGTTCGTCGAATCGATCAAGTAAGCCTTCGACCTTTCCACACCCGGACCGCCAATATTTCCACGAAAAGCGTCGGGGGATCGTCGCTTTCTTTTTCTGCGTGAGCCCTTAAACTAACTTAATCACGCATGAGATTTTGCTCACCCCATAGCCCCCGAGGACCAAGTTCTATGGAAGGAACTTTCACCCAGGTAAGGAAGTCACTCTTAGCGCGAATCTTCGCGAGCGCGCTCGCCCTGATCCTCTCGGGGTGTGATGCCTCCGGGGTAGCGAGCGATGGCGCCTTCCACACGCTGAATCCCAATCCTTCGGACGACGGGGGCGTCGACAGCTCGCGGGCGATCGGCTTCTATACCAACGGTTACATTCTCGGCGCCGTCGCACTTCCACCGGAGAGCGCGGCCCACCTGAAAATCTTTCGTCTTCGCGACCGTGGGTACGGTACGCGCCCCCTGATCGACGCCATCGTTCGGGCGAGCGCCGCTTTTCGCCAAAAATTTCCGTACGGGGATCGCGTTTCGGTCGGCGACATGTCGAGCGAAGAGGGCGGCACGCTGGCTCGACATTCGAGCCATCAGAATGGCCTCGATGCCGACATCGCTTATCTTCGTAAAAACCACGTCGAGCGGGATCCAAACGTATGGGGCAATGAAGGCTTCGGCGAGAGCTTCGTTCGGAATGGACGGATCACGGCGAACTTCGATCGTGAACGAAACTGGTTCCTCCTGAAGGAACTCGTCGCGCGTGGGAACGTGCAGCGGATTTTCGTCGATACAGCCATTAAACGTTTTTTCTGCGAGAACGCGCGAACTCTCGACCCTTCCGCCCATCCGGCGGTTCGCACTGAGGTTCTCCGTCGACTGCGGCCGTTTCCGAACCACGCAGACCATCTCCATATGCGGGTCACATGCTCGGATGAGCACGCCAGATGCGTATCCCAAGACGAAGTTTCGGAAGGCTCCGGTTGTTCGGAAGCCGAGCTGAACCGTCTCGCCTTCGACGAGTCCGAACACTGAGCAGGACCTCGTTCCAGAAGATCCGGATCTTAGGCGTAACTTTCGATCGGCGGGCAAGCGCACACGAGATTCCGCTCGCCGTACACATTGTCGATCCGCGCGACCGCGGGCCAGAACTTCGACTCGCGCACCCATGGCGCGGGGTAGGCCGCGCGTTCGCGGGGATATGGATATGTCCACTCCGTGCGGGTGACCATCTCGGCCGTATGCGGAGAGTTCTTCAGCAGGTTGTTCTTTCGATCCGCTTTGCCCGACTCGATCTCCCTAATCTCCTCGCGGATTCCGATCATCGCCTCGATGAATCGATCGAGTTCGGGTTTCGATTCGCTTTCCGTCGGCTCGATCATGAGCGTTCCCGCGACCGGAAACGAGATCGTCGGGGCGTGGAAACCGTAATCCATCAGTCGTTTCGCGATGTCTTCGACTTCGACTCCAGTCGTTTCTTTCAGCGGCCGAAGATCCAGAATGCACTCGTGCGCGACGAAACCTTGTTTGCCCGTGTAAAGCACGGGGTAGTGGGTCTCGAGTTTTTTCGCGACGTAGTTCGCGCTTAAGATCGCGTTCTCGGTTGCCCGACGAAGCCCTTCGGCGCCCATCATCCGAATGTAGAGGTAGGGAATCGGAAGGATGGAGGCGCTCCCGAAGGGGGCCGCCGAAATCGTCCCGAAGGGCTCTTTTCCGCCACACTTCACAACCGGGTGCCCGGGCAGATGCGGGGCGAGGTGCGCGCGGACGCCGATCGGTCCCATGCCCGGACCACCGCCCCCGTGCGGAATGCAGAACGTCTTGTGGAGGTTGAGATGACAGACGTCCGCGCCAAAATCGCCCGGGCGGCAAAGCCCCACCTGCGCGTTCATATTCGCGCCATCCATGTAAACCTGTCCGCCGTTTCGGTGGACGATCGAGCAGATCTCCGCGATCGACTCTTCGAAAACGCCGTGGGTGGACGGATACGTCACCATGAGCGCCGAAAGATTTTTCGCGTGTTCCTCAGCCTTGCGTCGCAGATCCTCGAGATCGACGTTCCCGTTCGAATCGCAGGCCGTGACGACCACGCGCATTCCCGCCATCGCGGCCGAAGCCGGATTGGTTCCGTGGGCGGACGATGGGATCAGGCAGACGTCGCGATGTCCCTCCCCTTTCGCTTCTTGGTATCTACGAATCGCGAGCAGGCCTGCGTATTCGCCTTGCGAGCCCGCATTCGGCTGGAGCGAAATCGCGTCGAAACCGGTGATCTCGGCGAGCTGCGCCTCGAGTCGGTCGAGCATCTCGCGGTAACCCTTCCACTGGTTTTCCGGCGCGAATGGATGGATTTTTCCGAACTCGGGCCAGGTCACCGGAAGCATTTCCGCAGTCGCGTTCAGTTTCATCGTGCAACTGCCGAGCGGGATCATCGATTGCGCGAGAGAAAGATCCTTCGTCTGCAGTCGCGTGATGTAACGAAGCATCTCCGTTTCGGAATGATAGCGGTTGAAAACGGGGTGACTCAGAATCGGAGAAGATCGCCTTAAGCCCGGGGGAATCGTCGAAGGCGCCGCGGAGAGATGCTCCGCCACCGCCGTCTTCTTTCCCGATACCTCTCCGAAAACTCCGAGGATCGCCTCGATGTCCGATGCGCGCACGGTTTCGTCGATCGTCATGCCGACGGCCGCGCCGTCGATTTTGCGAAGATTCATGCGGCGCGCTTCCGCGAGCTGGACCAAGCGAGCGGCGTCTACTCCGCGCACGGTCAGGGTGTTGAAAAAGCTGCCTTCGATTTTATATCCGAGTTTCCGAAGTCCACTTGCGAGCACGTTCGTGAACCCATGGATACGTCCGGCGATTTTCCGGAGGCCTGCGGGACCATGATAGACGGCATACATGCTCGCCATGATCGCGAGCAGAACCTGTGCGGTGCAGATATTCGAGGTCGCCTTGTCGCGACGGATGTGTTGCTCGCGAGTTTGGAGCGCGAGCCGAATCGCATTCCGTCCCATCGCATCTTTCGAAACGCCGACGATTCGTCCAGGCATCTGGCGTTTATAGGCGTCCCTCGTGCCGATGTACGCCGCGTGGGGGCCACCGAAACCCATCGGCACTCCGAAGCACTGCGTACTCCCCACCGCAAAATCGGCGCCGAGTTCGCCTGGAGACTTCAGAAGGACCAGGGCCATCAGATCGGCCGCTAGCGTCACGAGCGCCTGATGGTCGTGTGCGCGCTGGATCCAGCTCGAATAATCGATGATTTCTCCAAACGTCGTCGGATACTGGAGAACGGCGCCGAAAATCGGCTTCGAAAAATCGAACTCTTCAGGTTTCCCTACAATGGTGCTTACGCCGAGATATTTCGCCCGCGTCTGCACGACCGCGATCGTCTGTGGATGGCAGTCTGCGGCAATGAAAAATGCCCGGGAGGCGTCGCGACCCTGGATCGCGTAGCTCATCGCCATGGCTTCGGCCGCCGCCGTCGCTTCATCGAGCAAAGAAGCGTTGGAGATTTCAAACCCCGTAAACTCCATGATCATGGTCTGGAAGTTCAGGAGCGCTTCCAGGCGGCCTTGTGCGATCTCCGCCTGGTAAGGGGTGTACTGCGTGTACCACCCCGGATTCTCGAGCACATTTCGTACAATCACATTCGGAACGAGCGTATCGACGTAGCCCATTCCGATGTAGGACTTGAAGACCTGGTTTTGATTCGCGATTCCGCGAAGCTCCGTGAGCGCTTCTTCTTCGGAGAGTGCCGAATCGAGCGCGAGCTCCTTTTTCAGCCGGATGCCCGCAGGAACCGTTCGCTCGACCAGACCTTCGAGGGCCGACGTCCCGAGCGTGCGAAGCATCTCGGTTCTCTGCTCCGCGTTCAAGCCGATGTGGCGTGTTTCGAAAGATTCGGTCGTCAGCAGTGAATCCATTTTATTCATAAAAACCTCGAAATTTCCCTCACTCTACCAACGGAAATTTTTTTGTTCCAGCCGACGATTTCGCCTTGACCAAATATTCTCGCGCGACCCCTTGAGAAACGGTGGGAGTTAGCTATGGTCACATTCCTCGAATGTGGACTCCCCTGCCCGGCTCTAAAAATGAAAATCCAAATGGCCCGACCTCGAATCTCGAAATCGACGATTCGACGCAACGGATGCGCTTGAATCAAATTTTCAATACGGCCCTCGTTTCGTCCCAGACAGAAACCCGTCCCGATTCGGCGACGGAGATTCACGGTCTGATGGAGACCCCAGCGTTCGGCGCGATTCTTCAGTCGGTTCAGCTCCTGGCAGGTGAGCAGGGAATTTCCGAAGTAGAAGCAGCGCGTGAGCTGATCGTGACTTTTCGGAAGATGGACCGTCTCTGGACGGATTACCTCATCGCTGAGGGCGTCGAACGCCTAAAGCTCTCGAATTAGGGTTCGCGCGCTTAGGTCTTGAGAACGAAGTCCCAACGAACCAGCACCTGGCCCGCGGTGTCGACCAGCCCGCTTGGTGGATTCGGGAACGGACCCGCGTCATTGAATGCTTTAATCGCCGCTTCGTCGAGGTCCTTGGTTCCAGAAGCGCCGATGATCTGAACCCGGGTAATTCGGCCCTGATTATCCAAAGAGACCAGCACTTGGGTCGTATAATCGGTCTCGCTCGCGAGCTGGCGTCCGCGATAGAAATACTTCGCCAGACGATCCCGAAGGGACTTCTCCCAGGCCCGGTCGAGGCGCTCTCGGATTCGCTGGAAGTACCCGTAAAAAACGAATTCGCGGGTGTTGAGCATGGTCTGCTCGCCTTCTTTAAAGCCTTTGACGTATTCTCCGCGGGCCTGCGCCGTGAGCGAGGCCTCTTCGATTGGGTTTTTCCGCTTCGGCTTCGGAGAGTCTTCCTTTCCCGTCGCAATCGCGATTCCGAAATTCGAGAGGGCGCCGGTCGCTTTCAGTACCGCGGGAGCGGTGGACTTCTCGGGCACCGCGGGCTGGGCCTCGCGCGGCTGGGCCTGGGCTTGGTGTCCCTGCGAAGTTTTCGGGGCCGTGCCGAACTTCGGCATCGAAATGGTCTGCTTCTTCACCGTTTGGGTTTGCTCACCTAAGAAGGCATCGGGAGCGGCCTCCTTGGTTCTGTTCGCGGCTTCCGACTGGACGACCTGGTTTTTCGTATTTGTCGTCTTGGGAAGCGGCTCCATCTCAACGATCATGTACTTCAGCTCGGAGGGGCGCTCGATCGAGGGGAGACGGGAGGTTGCGAAAATCCACGCGCCGAGAAACATCCCGTGAAAAAGGACGGAATAAAAAAAGGCAGGTTGGATTTTTCGTACAGCTCCCATCAGGGAACTTGTCGGGGTTACTCGATGTCTTCTTTAAGGAAATCCCCGGTCGACCGCGCGGGGAGCGCCTTCCCGTTTTCGATGGTACCCGACTCTTTCGGTTCGGTGCCTTCGAGAAAGGCTTCCTTGATCGCGTAAGAGGCGTTCGGCGGTGCGAGCTTGCCGGTTTGGGGATGGATCGAAGCGAAAACCACTCCCGGAGGAACTTCGAAATCCACATCCGGCTGGTTTTTGGCGGCCTCTTTCATGAACTCAAGCCAGATGGGCAGGGCTGCGCGTCCGCCGGTTTCACTTTTTCCGATCGGTTTTGCACTGTCGTAACCTACCCACGCACCTGCCACGAGCGTCGGCGTAAACCCGACAAACCATGCGTCGTGATAGTCGTTCGTCGTCCCGGTTTTTCCCGCTGCCGGTTTGCCGAGGGCCTTCGCGTCGTGGGCAGTACCAAAGCTCACGACCTCCGTCATGAGATGGCTCGTGACATAGGCGACGCGCGGATCGACGACCTGTTCGGAATCGCCGCGAAGCGGGTAAGTCGGCATTCGCGGCATCTGACTCTCGGCGGTGCCAACGGCGTTCGAGACGCCCTCTTCCTCCGGGGTCGATGGCGGGGGCGGAGCAACCGGCGTTTCACTCGCTACCATTTTCATCACATCGTCGATCGCGCGCGGCGGTTCCGCGCGTACTTCTTCGAGGATCTTTCCGTCCCGATCTTTCACCAGCGAGTAATAGAGGGGGGTTATCTTCCGGCCCAGGCGCGGGTACACGGCATACGCGCGAGTCATTTCCGCGAGCGAAATCGTTCCCGAACCGAGGGAAATCGAAAGATCCTTCGGAAGTTCCGTCGGAATGCCAATTCGCTTCGAGAAATCGATAATCGAAGGAATTCCGACGTCCTGCACGATCTTGATCGTCGGAATGTTTCGCGACTTGATCAGTGCCTGACGGAAGGTCGTATCGCCGTAGAATTTTTCCTCGAAATTGGCGGGTTTCCATTTCCCCGTTTCTTCGTCGTTATAAACGATCGGCGCGTCGACGATGATCGACGCCGGGGTGTAGCCCTTCTCGAGCGCCGCCGAGAATATCATCGGTTTGAAGGCGGAACCCATCTGACGCTGGGCCTGGAGTGCGCGGTTAAATTCGGATTTCGAAAAATCGAACCCGCCTTCGACGGCGAGCACCTGACCGGAGATTCCGTTCATCGCGAAGAGCGCCCCTTGGATCTCGGTATCCTGCTCGAGCCCGACGACGATCCGATCGCCTTCGCGACGGAGCATGCGGACCTGGATCAGGTCGCCCTTGGCGAGAACCTGCGCGGGCTGAGTCACTCCCGCTTTGGCCCATTTCAACTCTTCGACCGGCAGCTCCACCTTCACGGCGCCGATATTCACATGCGCCACTTTCGTCTTCGCATCGAGCGAGGTCACGATACCCGGATAAATTTCGCCCGGCTGGAGAATGTCCGACTCTTGTTTCATTCCCGCGAACTTTACCGCTTCAATCGTATCGATCGTTCCGTCCGGCAGTAGGACGTCGTATCCTAAACGATCGATGACGAGCTGGATGCGCGCGTCCGCGATCGCCTTTTGCATCTCTTCTTCTTTTTTATACCTCTTCAGGGGACCCCGAAATCCGCTGCGCCGGTCGATCGCGCGTAATCCTTCGCGTACCGATTTTCCCGCGGCTTTCAGCAGTTTTGGATCGATGTTGACGTAAACTCGAAGTCCCTCTTCGTTCACCGCCCGGTCTCCGTATTTTTCGACGATGATCCGGCGGATCGTTTCCACGAAGTACGGGCTGTATTTGGGGTTCACATCCACTTCGCCATGGACCTTCAAATTCTCATTCACGGCGTCGTCGTATTCGCTCTGCGAGAGATATCGGTTTTCGAGCATTCGGCGCAGAACGTAGATCTGGCGCTCTTTCGCTTTCTTGGGGTTCAGGTGCGGCGAAAACTTCCCGGGCGCCTGAGGCATTCCCGCGATCATCGCCGCTTCGGCCACCGTGAGGTCCGAAACGTCCTTGTCGAAATAAACTTTGGCGGCGGCCTGCACGCCGTAAGATCCGTGTCCGAGATAGATTTCGTTCAAGTACAGATAAAGGATGTTTTCCTTTTTCAGGTTTCGCTCGATCTGGCTCGCCAGGATAAGTTCCTTCGCCTTACGAACGAAACTCCGCTCTGGCGTAAGGAGCAGGGATTTGGCCACCTGCTGGGTAATGGTGCTTCCCCCCTGAACGACGTGTCCGGCACGAAAGTTCGCGATCGCCGCCCGGATGATGGAAGCGAGGTTCACGCCTTGATGGTTGAAAAACTGGTCGTCTTCCGCAGAGATCACGGCCTGGATCAGTTTCTCGGGAAATTTTTCGTAGGGGGTCAGGTAACGCCGGAACTTATAGAATTCGCCGATGACGGTCGGTTTGGGCGCTCCTTCGGCGGCATTCATGGAGGGGGACACCGCCGGGCTCGGCGACGCCTTCGCGGCGACCTTGCCTTCGGTCTTCGTCGGCGCGACGCTCGGAAACGCGCTCGGCTCGGGAACTCCCTCGGGCAGCGCGATGATCTGGGTCACCACCGCGGGCCGATAATCCTCCATCGTGATGATGTTCGGAAGCGTTCGCGAAAAATACCAGAAGGCGCCGCCTCCCACGAGCGTCAGGACGATGGAGCCCGCGATCGCCGCGAGAAACGTCCATTTGATCAGTCCTTTGATCAGTTTTCCGCCGATTGAATTTGCCACTGAGTTCCTTCCCTATTCTCGGGTTTCGGGGTCGCGCCCGATGAGTCTTAAAATTTTCTGTGCAGACCGGTGGACCGCGCTCTTTCCCTGGAATGCCGCCTGATTTCTCTGTTTCATGTCGACGTTCGAGATCGATCCCATCGGGATATGAATGAATTCGCCCCGCTGCTCGAGGACATGTCTCCGAAAATCCTCGTTTGGAGCCTGCCCCGCCGAAAACACCAGAACCGGATAGCCCTCGCGCTGCCGCGCGATTCGAAAACTTTCGGAGAGGTCGCGCCGGGTCGCGCGGACTTCGCGTCCCTCGAAATCGAAGGGCGAAAACCCGTTCGCGCCCGCAAGCGCCCCGCGAAGAATTCTCCAGAGTTCGCCGTTCGTCGCTTCGAACGTCACTTGCGACCTCGCGTCCTCGAGCGCGATATGGAGTTTCCCGTTCAAGCTTTCGAGCCGCGTCTCCCCAAAAACTTCGCGGAGTTTCGCTTCCAGGTCGCCCTCGGGAGATTTCAGCCGAAAGGAAAACTTTCCGGTGGGCTTCTGGAGGTTTCGGTCGGTGAATCGAAGCAGCGCCCAGTCGATCCGATTCGGATTGGGCTGCGTGTAGTACAGCGCGCCCGCGAGCGCGCCCAGCTCGGTCCCGTAAACCGAATGAACGGCGACCTTCAGCTCGCGGAGCGCCCGTAGAACTCCGACGTAAGCATAACCATGGACCAGGCCCGGTCCGAAAACGAGGACGACTCGATCAGGATTCTCGATCGACGGGGCCGATCCGCCGTCGGGCACCGTCGCGCTCGAGGAGTTTTCGCCCGGCTGCGGTCCGTAAACTTCTCCGTTCGGCGCCGGCGCGGAAGTCGTCTGGTTCGGACCCATCGGTTCGGCGGCGCTGGCCGGGTTGGTTCGCTTGGACGCACTCCCGCAGGCCGCAAGCAAGGCGAGCGCGACCGGAGCAAGTCCATGGATGAAACTTCGGGGTTTTAGATTGAGCGTTCGTTTCATTTCTTACGCGGAATCGAGGTTCTCAGCTCGGCGAGGCGTCGCTTCGCCAATGCGCGAGATATTCGATATTTCCGTCGGTCCCTGTAATAGGAGAGTCTATCAAGCCTACCCGTCTCCATCCAAGCGCCTTAGCGGCTTTCGTGACGCGTTCGACGGAATCTTTTCTCGCCGCCTCGGACGTCACGATCCCGCCTTTTCCGACATCCTCACGACCCACTTCGAACTGCGGTTTAATCAACGTGATCACGTCGCCGTCGGGCGCCACCAGCGCGAAGATCGCCGGAAAGATCTTTTCGAGCGAAATAAAGGACACATCGATCGTCACCACGTCAACTTTCTGGCGAACGACCTCGATGGATAAATTTCGCGCGTTCACTTTCTCGATACATTCCACGCGAGGGTCCTGCCGAATCTTCCAGTCCATCTGATTGAAACCCACGTCGACCGCGATTACGCGAGTGGCCCCGGCTTCGAGCAGAACTTGGGTGAATCCGCCGGTCGATGCGCCCACATCGAGCGCGAGCCGCTTTTCGACGGGGATCCGGAATGCTTCGAGCGCTCCTTTCAATTTCAAGGCTCCTCGAGAAACGTAGGGGTGGTCGGCCTCGCGAAGACGAATTTCGACGTCCTCGGGAAAAGCGGTTCCCGCTTTCGTACACGGGACATCTTTTACGAGAACATTTCCCGCGAGAATGAGGGCTTGGGCGCGCTCGCGGCTCTGGACCAGGCCGCGATCGACGAGAAGGACATCGAGTCGCTTCTTTCCGGGCGCTTTCACTCGCCGGAACCTTCGAGCGCTCGCAAAAACGCTTCGTTCGTCCATCCGAAGGACGCCTCGAGCTCCGGAACCGTGCCGTGCGCCACAAAGGCGTCGGGATAAGCGAACACGGTTGTTTGCAATCCGGGATGTCGGGCGATCAGGGTCTCCGAAAGACTTCCGCTCCGTACGCCTTCTTCGAAGAATACGACGCGCTCGAAATTTTTTCCGTGAACCGAGAGCAGGGTTTCGATTTCGGGCGCGGTCGGCTTCGCCTGGACCACACGGACGACGGAGATCGAATCCTTAAAAGCGGATGACTCCACCAGTTTTCGAATTCGGACCCCGATCGTTCCGAAGCAGATCGCGAGAGTCCGCGTTTTTTCCGTCACCGTTGCGAGTCCGTGAACCCGCTCGCCCGTTATGCCGTCCGCCGCGGAATCGGAAGAGGCCTTTCCGCGAGGAAAACGGACGAATGCGGGGCCGGCTCCATCCAGCGCCGCCGCCAGACTTGGACCCAGATCGCTCGCTAGTTCGGGCGTATAGACGCGGGCGCCGGGAATGAGGTTCGCGTATGCGAGGTCGAAGACCCCATGATGGGTCGGACCATCGGCGCCGACCAGACCGGCGCGATCGACGGCGAGCACGACGGGAAGCTTCTGTAGGGCGACGTCGTGAATGAGCGCATCGAAGGCGCGCTGAAGGAATGTCGAATAAATCGCGCAGACCGGTTTCCATCCGTTCGCCGCGAGTCCCGCCGCGAACGTGACGGCATGGGGCTCGGCGATCCCGACGTCGAAGAATCGGTCGGGAAATTTTTTGGCGAACGCCGTCAGCCCCGTCCCCTCGGGCATGGCCGCGGTGATCGCGACGATCTTCGGATCGTTCTCGGCAAGTCGGATGAGCTCCGCGCCGAAGTGCTCGCTCCAGCTTTTCTCCACGATTTTCCGGCCCGCACTGCGTTCTTCCGCGGGCACGGCCTTGCCCGTGACCTCCGTAGGCTGCAGCGGACCGACGCCGTGATAGAACGCGGGCCGCGATTCGGCCGGCGCGTATCCCTTCCCTTTCTGGGTCATGAGGTGGAGGAGGACCGGTCGGCCGAGATTCGCCGTACGAATCCCGTTCAGCGTGGAAAGCATCGTCGGAAGATCGTGACCATTCATCGGCCCGACGTATTCGAGGCCGAACATCTGGAAAAAGTCCGCGCCCTGTCCCATGGAAAGAATCTGATGAATGCCTCCGACGTTTTCCGAAATCGACATCTGGTTGTCGTTCAGTACGATCAGCAGCGGGCCCGTATGATTCGGGGAGTGGATATTATTCAGCGCCTCGAGCGAGACGCCGGCGGTGAGGCCACCGTCACCGACCACTGCGATCGTCCAGTCGTCATTTTTGTAGGCGAATCCGAGCGCGGCGGAAAGCGCGGTGCTGCTATGGCCGGCTCCGAAGGCGTCATGCTCGCTTTCGTCGCGAGATAAGAATCCGGAGATGCCTCCGAATGTCCGCAGCGAATCCATGCGCCCGCTTCGTCCCGTGAGAATCTTGTGGGCGTAGGCCTGGTGGCCGACATCCCAGATCATCTTATTCTTCGGCGACGGAAAAATGCGGTGAAGCGCGACCGCGATTTCGACGGCCCCCAGACTCGCGCCCAGGTGTCCTCCGTTTCGGAGACAAACCGAAACGATCTGCTGGCGTATTTCCTCGCAAAGACTCTCGAGGTCCTCGGTGTTGAGGTTCTGTAGGTCCTGCGGAAGCATCAGTCGACCGAGCATCCCCGCGACCTATTCTTCGAAGGGTTTCGTTTGGACTTTTCCGTCGCCGCCGATTTTCATGAGTTGTTCGACTTTCTGTTCAGCGCCCGAAAGCGAAGACTGACAGAACCGAGTCAGCCGAACTCCCTCTTCGAATGCTTTCAGCGACTCTTCGAGCGGAAGGGTGCCGCCTTCAAGACGTTTCACGAGGTCTTGGAGCTGGGAAAAGGCTTGTTCGAAAGTGAGGTCGGTCGGGGTACTCATGGCGATCTCCGGAACTCGACATTCTCGCGACCTTTGCCGCGAAAAACGTCAGTTTGGCGGGCACTGTCTAAACCTTAGACAGCCCCCCGCACTAGGGGCAAAAACATGCCTTTAATATCCATAGTTTATAGCCAGGAATCTGGCAAAGGTTTTGCTCACTGAGTCCCGAATGTTCCCCATCCGACACCGCTCTATTATAATGGCCGTTTCTCCCGTTTTGCTCGCCCTTTCCATCGGCTTTTTCCTCGCCCTATCGGCCAGGCGGCACATCTTCCATCTCACGGATCTCTACCAGCATTCGCTCAACGAGCGAAACCAGTTGCTCAACCGGGAAACCCAA
>CAZIAL010000037.1:0-9769 GCA_964536965.1 uncultured Bacteriovoracaceae bacterium | reverse complement strand
GGGGGGCCTACGAAACGACCGCTTCATCCTATAAAAAGAAGGCCTTCGATGCGGAGAGCGCATTTTTGAGTCCGGGTGTGGGCGTCGTGGGTCGTCGAAATGGTCCTGAATCTTCGCTCTACGCGAACTCCCACCAGATGGCGTTGAACGACGCGGGAAATAGAATCAGCGAGCAGTTCAAGGTCCCTCCTCCACTGCGAAACACGGTTTCCTTGTGGCTGCGCGTTTACACCGAGTTCACCTCGGAGCAAACGGCGCTCTTCGACAAGAAACATCCAGAAGTCATTTACGAGATCATGGATTTCCGCGACCTGAAGCGCTCGGCGCGGAATGCCGTGGCTTACGAGATCATGCGCGAGCGCCGGCTGAAGAAGCGGATCGCGGAGTATCGCGCCGCTTTCGCCACGCTTGCGAAGAAGACCCGGAAGAACAAGAAACTTTCTCCCGACCATAAATCCCTGTCGGCACTCGAAAGGAAGATTTTTTCCACGCTTTCGCTGTCCGAACATTCCCATCCGATCGGCGAGTGGAATAAAGGTTTCCGCGCCCAGACCGGCCAGCGCGACGCGATCGTGAAGGGCCTGCTGTCGGCGGAAACTTTCTTTCCGAAAATGGAGGAGATTTTCGAGGAACTCGACGTCCCGACCGAGCTCACTCGAATCCCACTCGTGGAAAGTTCGTTCCAGCTCCACGCTCACTCGAAAGCGGGTGCCCAGGGCGTATGGCAGTTCATGCCCTTGTCCGGAAAAGAATATATGAAAGTGGATCCTGCGCTTGGCATCGACGAGCGCCTTTCTCCGCTCAAGGCGACCGTCGCGGCCGCGCGGCTTCTTCGCCGAAATCTGATCATCGCCGGAAACTGGCCCCTCGCCATCACGGCCTACAACCATGGTTACACCGGAATCAAGGTCCTCTCGCCCGCCCAGCGCGCGACGGCGCTCGACGGGAGCCTTTTCTCGCTCTGTTCGAAAACTCGCCGGACCCTCGGATACGCCAGCTCGAACTATTACGCTGAGTTTCTCGCTCTCCTCCACGCCGAGGCATATAAGGATCTGTTCTACGGAGATACTCCGATGCCGGTGGCGCCAGCCCTGACTTTTCATCGGGTGAATGCCCCAATCACCGCGCAAGAATACGCGCGCCGAAACGGCATCCCGCTCCAGGATTTCCGTCTCTTCAACCCGGACGTTCGAAAAATGAACGCGCGCCTACCGGTCGGTTTTTATGTGATTCTCCCCGGAACCGACGGTGAACTCGACGAGTTGATCACGTCGATCAAGGCTCGCCCGAGCCGCACGCGCCTCGTATCGAAGGACCGCAAGCGGTCGAACGGCCGCGCTTCGGTCGCTCGTAGACGATGACGTGAGCTCGCAATGGTCTACGGCGTGACGACGTTGATCACGCCGGGCTGTGCGTAGACAAGCGTCGACCAGAGGGCGACTCCCTTATCGTCGATAACCGTGGGCACACATGGACCTTCGGGGATCTGGATACCGATATAGCGTTCATATCCAGGTTGGAACTTCGACTCCGAAACGAGCCCATCCTGCCGGTCGAGATGGTAGCGCTCGGGAATGAGCGTGCTCTTCTTTTCCAGAATTCCGATCTTAAGATGCTTCGTGGATGGTTTTCGTCCGGCGCGAATCTCCGTGTATTCGCGCGGGAGAAGTCCCACGATGAGGCCGCTATGTGGGCTGACCCCGCCGGCAAGCTGCGAGAGCCAACTCGTGACTCGCTTTTCCCTGAAGAAATAGAGATTCTGAGCGGGTTTTTTCGAGAGGAGAACATCGCTCCCGATGCGGAATCGGTTCTTATACGATTTTTCACTTTGGGTGAGGTCGACGTAGATCGGAAAGTCACCGAAGACCGCGATTTTTTCGAGTCGAAGCGCCCCCTTCGAGTTCGAGATCGCGAGTTTGCCCGGCTGACCAATGACTTCCGCGGTAAGATTCGCCATCCGGGTTTCGACGGAGGCCGACGAATCGAAAATCGTGAGGTCGAGTCCAACGATCTGCGGCGCCGAAACATCGAGATGCGTCGCCATTCCGGCTTTCACCACCAAGGGAATCGAACCTGAGACCCCATTCGCGGAATCTTTTACGAGGAGGAGGGGTTGGCCAGGTTCCACATTCAGAATGACGAACTGACGGGAAATGCTCGAAACCGCTTTCGGATCCCGAACTTTCATCCCAGCGTCGAGGTAGATCGGCGCATCGGAGCGGCCGACCAGTTTCAGGTCGAGTCCCTGCGCCACGCGGCCAAAAACGATTCCCATCCCCTGGTGCGTGCTCGCACGCGAGATCGCGGAAAGGATCCGGATCGAAGCCGTCGAAAGGAGCGGTACACGATCCTTCGCGTTCATCTCCGATGGCTTCTGATGAGTAAGGGTCGGCCAGTGTTCGGAACCCGATTCGGAATTGTGGTTTTCCCACCAGCGGGCTTGGTCTTGTGATGCCTCACCCTCGTGGGAGAACACGCGACGACAAATCGCGAGGGTTTCATTTTCGGCCCCCGGCTGGAGGGCTTCGACCCCGAGACGAACGGTGTCGCAGGTCTTGTTTTCGACTGCAGGTTCCGAAGTCGTCCCCTCGTTCGTTTTCGGTTGCGATAAATTTCCTGCGCGATCGGCGGCGACGCGAGAGGCGGAGTCGAATGAAAACTTTTTCTGCAAGTCCCGCACGGCTTCGGCGGAGAGGTTCGGCTTCAGGGGATTGGATTCGTTCCGAGCCAGGGTGGGCTGATCGCGTCCGAGATCGGAGTTGGGTTTTCCGACGTAGATTTTGCCACCTGACTCCGTATCGTTGGACTTCCATCCATTTCCGGAATGGTCATTCCAGTCGATGGTAATTCCGCCGGCATCTCGGGTGATTCCACTGCCCATATTTTCGGGTGCGTTAGGTCGACGCGCACTCTGCTGGGTGGTGATCGTCCCCGGGAGGTCCTTGGGATTTTCTGGACGCTGCGCGCTCACTCGTTCGGATGAGTATTCAGCGGATTCTTCGGACTGTTCTTGGTCTGCCACATAAACAGACTGAATATCCTCTGCATACTCACGAAGATCGCCTTGGATATTCGCCGACGAAGGGAGTGGTTCCGCCGATACAATATTGGCGTTTTCGGACTCCTTAACGACAAGCGGCTCCACTGCCGCTTTCGCAGCCGGAGCCGATTCAATAACGGAAGTATTTTCTGCTATCGCTGGATCATCTGGAGGACCCGTCGCGGGGGGCGGGCCTTCTTTTTGGTTAGTCACTGGTAACTCAGCCTGAGTAGGCGCCGTTTCCATCGCGACCTCTGGAACGAGATCGATTCCTGGGGTCGCCACCACTTTGGCTGCCACGATCGAATTCTTTAGCGGCACGAAGTCCGAAGGCATCCCATCGAGCGCAGATGCTTTCGGTGATGCTTCCATCGATGCTTTCGGTGATGGGGCGAGGGTCGGCGCCGAGGCGACCGTAGTAATCGTATCCTCGACCACCTTCGAGTCGTACAGAACGGCGGGTGCGGTCTCTACAACCGGCGTCCCATTAAATTTGGCGTCGAGATCTTCCCGCGCGAGAACTCGTGGTTCAGCGTCGTCCGCAATCTGGAAATCCGCCGGATCGAATTCGGGGACTTCATCATATTCGAAAGCTTCGCCGGCCAACAATTCATTCGGAGACGCTTCGAGAGACTTCTGATTCACTCCGTCGGCGGCCGCAATAAAGCGAGAACGCAAACCCCGATAGACCTGCGCCATGGCCGCGCTTTCAACGGCGGGATCTGGTGCGGTTTCGAGAAAGGCGATTTCGGCGAGTTCCGCGCCGGAAAGTTTCCTCTCGCGTACGACACTCGATTTCGAAACGGTCTTTTTGCTCGTGATCGGTTTGAACGCGACTTTCACTTTCGGAAGCGATTCCGCCGCCGCGAAGTTTGCCTGCGAAATAAGCCTCTTTTCCTCGAGAATCGCGCGCTCTTCGCTGACTCGATCGAGGGCTACGGTGATCGAGGCGACTTTCTCAAAGCCTTCGAGATCGAGGCGTACCCGCCCATTTTGGCTGAGCTTATCGAGGGTATTCGCCGAGAAAAGGGCAACGGCTCCGGTGGCAACGAGTGAAGTTGCCGCCGTCCATTGGCAGATCTGTCGGAAGTTCAGTGACTTCGCCGTGAGAGTCCGTTCCATCGAACCCATTTTCATCTTGGATATCCTTCATTAAGAGTAACCAGGTTTTCAGGATCGAGCAAGCGATGCGCGAGAGTTTACGCGACGGCGAATCCTAAAATGCGAAGACCTCTCAAGCGTCACTTGAGAGGTCTTCGCTAAAGGTTTCAGATGACTCAGGAATATTTATCCGAGCGAACTTCCGTCCGGGCCACCAACGTGCTGCCGGATGATCGCTCTCTGGAGTTTCAGCTCGTACTTGCGGAAGAGTTTTGGGTCCAGCTCAGGGTCCTGGAGTGCCCCTTCGGCTTTCTTCTGGGCCGTCCGTGCGCGGGAGAGATCGATGTCGCTGGCGAGCTCGACCGTTTCCGCAGCGACGGTGACTGCCCCATGCTTCACTTCGAAGAAGCCCGAGCTGATCACGCCGACCGTTTTCGAACCATTCACTGGCGCATAGATAAATGGACCCGTTTCCAGGGTACCGATCATATCCGCGTGGCCAGGAAGGATTTGAATCTGTCCTTCGCTGCCCGGAATCGTCACCGCGGCGACTTCCAGGCTCGTCGCGATCCGCTTTTCTGGCGATAAAATCGTGAGCTGCATACTTAACTCCGTCCGGCGATGGCCAGGTGATTAGACCAGGGTCTTCGCTTTTTCGATCGCGTCTTCGATCGTACCGACGAGCAGGAACGCCTGCTCCGGAAGATCGTCGTGCTTTCCTTCGCAGATCTCGCGGAACGCGCGGATCGTATCTTCGATCTTCACGAACTTCCCCTTCAGACCCGTGAACTGCTCGGCAACGAAGAACGGCTGCGAAAGGAAACGCTGGACCTTCCGTGCACGGAACACGGTCACACGATCTTCTTCCGACAGTTCGTCCATCCCGAGAATGGCGATAATGTCCTGGAGGTCTTTGTAACGCTGAAGGATCTGCTGGACCATCCGCGCGACCTTATAGTGCTCATCACCCACGATCCGTGGATCGAGAGCGCGCGAGGTCGAAGCGAGAGGATCGACGGCCGGATAAATCCCGAGCTCGGCGATCTGACGGCTGAGGTTGGTCGTCGCATCCAGGTGGGTGAAGGTCGTTGCCGGAGCCGGGTCGGTGTAGTCGTCGGCCGGAACGTAAATCGCCTGGATGGACGTGATGGAACCCTTGTTGGTCGAGGTGATGCGTTCCTGGAGTTCGCCCATCTCGGTTGCGAGCGTCGGCTGGTAACCGACGGCCGAAGGGATTCGGCCGAGGAGAGCGGACACTTCGGAACCTGCTTGGGTATAACGGAAGATGTTGTCGATGAAGAGGAGAACGTCCTGGTTCTCTTCGTCGCGGAAGTATTCGGCGATGGAGAGCGCGGTCAGGGCGACGCGAGCGCGGGCGCCGGGTGGCTCGTTCATCTGTCCGTAGACGAGCGCGGTCTTGGCGATAACGCCCGACTCGGTCATCTCGTGCCACAGATCGTTTCCTTCACGGGTCCGCTCGCCGACGCCGGCGAAAACGGAGTATCCACCGTGCTGGGTGGCGATGTTGTTGATGAGCTCTTGAATGAGAACGGTTTTGCCGACTCCGGCGCCGCCGAAGAGACCGATCTTACCGCCGCGAATGTACGGGGCAAGCATGTCGATGACCTTGATCCCCGTGTAAAACGGCTGGATCTGGGTCGACTGATCGCGGAACAGCGGCGATGGCCGGTGAATCGGGTAGTGTTTTTTCGCGGCGACCGGACCTTTTTCGTCCACCGGAGCGCCGATGACGTTGATGATCCGTCCGAGGGTTTCGCGGCCAACCGGAACGAGGATTTGGTCGCCAGTGTTCAGTGCCGGCTGACCGCGGGTTAGACCGTCGGTCGAATCCATGGCGATTGCGCGCACGGTGTTTTCACCCAGATGCTGGGCGACTTCGAGAACCAGGTTCCACTCCCCGCCTTCGACGGAAGGGTTCGTGACCTTCACGGCGTGGAAGATGTCGGGCAGGTTACCATTCGTGAACTCGACGTCCACGACGGGTCCGATCACTTGCTTGATCCGCCCCATTTTCGCGTCTTGTGCATTTGCAGCCATCTGATTTCTCCTGAGTAGAACGATTAGTAGTTAAATTTTAGGAAGCCTGGGACTTCGCGGACTCGCTACCCGAGATGATCTCGAGGAGTTCCTTGGTAATCCCGGCCTGCCGCTGTTTGTTGTATTGAAGCGTAAGTTTCTTGATCATTTCGCCGGCGTTCTTCGTCGCGTTTTCCATCGCCGACATCCGCGCGCCGTGCTCGCCCGCCTGGGACTCCAGCATGATTCGGAAGATCTGAATCGCAAACGACTTGCTCAGAAGAGCCTCGAGAACCGTATTCGCGTCCGGCTTCACGAGCGTCATGCCTTCGACTTGGGTCGGATTCGTCGGCGCGGCCGAAACGGCGGCGGGACGAAGCGGCAGGAATTGTTCGACGACCGGAATCTGGAGAACCGCGTTCTTGAACTCGTTGTAGATGATCTTCACTTCGTCGAATTCGCCGTTCAGAAACGCGTCCCGCAGGGTGTTGGAAACGTCGTTCGCTTTCTTAAAGGTAACTTTTCCGCCGGCCTCTTCGAAATAGGTGCCGAGGGTGAAGCCCTTCTTATTGCGATAGAAATCGTAGCCGCGCTTACCGAGGAACGAGAGGGTGATGTTCGAGTACTGGGTTCCGTGTTCCTTGATGAAACGAGCGGCGGTCTTGATGGCGATGGCGTTGAAACCGGCGCAAAGACCGCGATCGGACGTCACGAGCAGAAGAAGCAGCCGTTTGCCGCTTCCCACCGTCAGAGTTTCTCCCGTCGTATCGAGCAACGGGGAATTCAGAGAAATCTCCGGAAGCGAGAGCATCTGGGTGACCAGAGCTCCAATCTGTTTCGCATACGGGCGGTTGTTCAAAATCGCGTCCTGAGCGCGCCGCAGTTTCGCGGCGGAAACCATCTTCATGGCTTTCGTCGTCTGCTGCGTGTTTTTCACGCTCACGATTCGCGTTTTTAAGTCCTTAATGCTCGCCATAACCGTCCTATTAAGCGGTGAACGTTGCGCCGAACTCTTCGATCGCGGCGGTCAGCCGGGCTTGAAGATCGCCTTCAATTTTCGACTTCTGCATCTCTTTCAGAATTTCCGGATGTTTCCGGTGCATGAACTCGAGAATCTGCTTCTCGTAGGCTTTCAGCGAGTTCACTGGATATTTATCGAGGAATCCCTTCGTGCCCGCAAAAACCATGAGCACCTGCTCTTCGACTGGCATCGGCGAGTACTGATCCTGTTTCAGGAGTTCGACCAGACGGCTACCGCGCGCGAGCTGCTTCTGGGTCGCGGCATCGAGGTCGGAACCGAACTGAGCGAACGCCGCTTTCTCGCGGTACTGCGCGAGGTCGAGACGAAGTGTACCGGAAACCTGCTTCATCGACTTCACCTGCGCGGCGCCGCCGACGCGGGAAACCGAGATCCCAACGTTCACCGCCGGGCGAACGCCCGAGTGGAAAAGGTCGGTTTCGAGGAAGATCTGTCCGTCGGTGATCGAAATCACGTTCGTCGGAATATAAGCCGAAACGTCGCCGGCCTGGGTTTCGATGATCGGAAGCGCGGTCAGTGATCCACCGCCCATTTTGTCCGAGAGCTTCGCGGCGCGCTCGAGCAGGCGGGAGTGGAGATAGAAAACGTCGCCCGGATAAGCTTCGCGACCTGGAGGACGGCGGAGCAGGAGCGAGAGCTGGCGGTAAGCCTGCGCTTGCTTGGTCAAATCGTCGTAAACGATAAGGGCGTGTTTGCCGTTATCTCGGAACCATTCTCCGATCGTCACGCCCGTGTAGGCGGCCATGAACTGCATCGGTGCCTGTTCGGCTGCCGTCGCGGCGACGACGATCGTGTAATCGAGTGCGCCGTTCTGACGGAGTTTGTCGACGATCTGGGCGACGGTCGATTGCTTCTGTCCGATGGCGACGTAGATGCAATAAACCCCGCGGCCTTTCTGGTTAATGATCGTATCGAGCGCGACGGCGGTTTTGCCCGTTTGGCGGTCACCGATGATGAGTTCGCGCTGGCCGCGTCCGATCGGAATCATGGAGTCGATCGCCTTGATCCCGGTCTGGAGAGGTTCCGAAACCGACTGACGAGCAACGATGCCCGGGGCCTTGATTTCGATTTTGCGGCTTTCTTTCGAAACGATGTCGCCTTTGCCGTCGATCGGCAGACCGAGCGCGTTCACGACGCGGCCACAGAGACCTTCGCCGACGGGAACCTGCACGATTTTTCCGGTCCGTTTAACGGTGGAGCCTTCTTTAATAATCGTATCGTCACCCAGAATCGCGACCCCGACGGCCTCTTCTTCAAGGTTCAGAATCATACCGAAAACGCCGCTGCCGAAGTCGACGAGCTCGCCGGCCATCGCCTTTTCGAGGCCGTAAATTTTCGCGACGCCGTCACCGACGGAAATCACGGAGCCGGTCTCCGAGATGTCGAGCTTCTTATCGAAGTCTTTCAGTTGGGATTTCAGGATCTGCGTGATTTCTTCTGGACGAATTTGCATTTTAACCTCGGTCGGAATTTCGATCGGACGAAACGTTAACGGTATTAGTGAGTGGTCGTCAGTTTGCCATAAACCAGACGATCACGAAGGGTCTGCAGCTGTGCGCGGAGCGAACCGTCGTAGGTCGTTCCATTCACGGTAACTTTCAGGCCGGCGAGCAGGTTGGCGTCCACGCTCGCTTTGAAAACAACTTTTTTGCCGAGCTTCCGCGTGAACGAGGTCGCCAGCGATTCTAAATCTTCCTGCTTCAGCGGATCCGCGGAAACAACCGTTCCAAGCGTCGCGCCTTCGCCTTCGAGACGAACCGTCGTGAAGGCGTCGGCGATCTCGGTGACGACCGGGCCGCGGCCTTTACGGGCGAGCATCCCGAGGAAACGAACGGTCAGACGATCGGCGCCCATCTTCTGCGCAACCGCTTCGGCCACCGCCGCCTTTTCACCCGAAGAAACCACGGGGCTCGTAATCGCCTCTTCCAGGTCGTGGGAAGATCCCACGGTCGCGACGAAATCCATCAGATCGGACTCGATTTTATCGATATCCGCGGGCTTCATCCCGAGCTCGATCGCGGCGTCGAGCAGCGCTTTTGCGTAAGAACGACTGACACTCATCGCACGCTCTCCACTTGCTTAGAGAAATCTTTCTTCAGTTGCTCGCGCACGTCTCCGGTCATTTTCGACTTCAGGAGCGTCTCGGTGCGGGCAATCACCTGGTTCGCGAGTTCGATTCGGATCAGATGTTTAAATTCCGTCATCATCGACTCGGCGGTGCGCTTCGAATCGATCACGATTTGATCCGCGTTTCTCTTCGCGTCGGTCACGATTCTCACTCGCGAGGACTCCGCGTCCGCGCGAATCCCCTGTACGAGGGCCGCGACTTCCGCGTCCATCGCGGAAAGTTTCTGGGAGTATTCCTGATATTGCTTCTGCGCCTCGACGAGTTTTTTCTGAACGCGGTCGAGCTCTTCTTTCAGCGAAAGGTGTCGCTGGGCGACCGACTCCACCACCGGTTTACGCAGAAAATAGTAAAGCGCGCCGACCAGAATCGCGAAGTTGATGAACGGGTAGACAAGTCCTGACATGGAAGATGCGGCCATCTTTAT
>CAZIAL010000036.1:0-30559 GCA_964536965.1 uncultured Bacteriovoracaceae bacterium | reverse complement strand
AACCGAAATCCGTAGGAAAGCTCGATAAGAAGCTGGTGGAGGCCGCGAATCAAACTGAATCTAAGATCCTAAAACCGGAGGAAATTCCTCCTGCAGGCCAAAGCCCAAACAAGAATGTCGGCTGCATTCCGGATAAGAACTCCGGGAGCCTATCCACGAACACCATCGCTCTCTGCATGGAAGAAATCGTGAAAGGCATGACTTCGGCAGTATGGGAGGATCTGGCCGGCATCTATGAGCTCGGAAAGATGGCGGCCAAGGGAATCTACCACGGGGTGAAGGCGCCGATTCGCTTCGTGAAAGCGTGGTACCGAACCGGAAGCGCCGGGGAAGCCTTCCAAGAATGGAAAAATAATCAGACCAAACTCATTTCGAAACTGAAAGAAAATCTAAAAAAACTCTGGCCTACGCTCCAGGCTCTCGCCGCTCAGGGAGTCGAAGACTGGGGGTGTATGTCCAAGGAAGAAAAAACGCTCTTCCTCTGTAAAGCGGGGTCCTATGCGATCACCACCGGCGCGTTGATGACGGTGTCCGGCGGGACGCTAGGTCTGACGCTGGCATCGGCAAAGGCGGGAAAGCTTGGAACCGTCGGGGTAAAGATCGCGGAATCGATCGAGAAAGCGAAGAAAACGCTCCGAATCGGAAAAATCCCTAAAAACGTCGAAAAGACCGAAGACTTAGCCGAAGTCGACTCGAAGACCGCCAATGCGCTCGCGAAAGAAAAATGGGTCCAGGGCGTCCACGTCGCGCAAGATGGTCAGGTCTACCAAACGAGAGAGGGGGAAATCATACGCGTCAATGACCCGAAGACTGCGGAGGCGGCGAAAAAACGATGGAAACAAGGCGGCGCCGAACCAACTCCCCCCTTGGCTCGTAAGACCGCGGAGAAAACGAAAGACGAAGCCGATCTTCTTTCCGAGAAGCAGACCGCCATGTGGCAGAAGTCAGGTCTTTTCGGAGAGGGATTGCAGCCGAAAATCGTTGCGGAGCGAGTGATGGTGAAACACGGAATATCGAATCTCGATACGATCGCGGCGAAAGAACTAGAAGCCGCCATCGTTCGAGCGGATTCGTGGAGCGCGTTAAAGAAAGAAATTTCCCAATGGGCGGTTCGGCACAAAATTCCCTACCGTCCGGTTTTTTTCGACGAGCTTAAGGTCGAAATCGATGCTCTGAAGTCGGCAGGAAAAGCGCCTAAGGAGCTTAGCGAAGACTTTATCCAGGAGGCCAATAACTTTGTCGAAGCGAACAACTACAACGCCTTGACCAAGAATAAAGTCATCCCGATCGCCGATCCCCACGATCTCACCCACCTGACCATCCTCACGGATCAGCGCTATGTGAAGGGGCATGATCTCTATTCCGAGGTCGATATCGAACTCTTCGAACTCGGAAAGCTTATCGATTCGAAGAAGGTCGCCACGTCGCCGCTGGCGAAGGTCCTGGATCCGGACGATCTTTCCAAGGTGACGAAATTCTCCGAAAAAATGCGAATCTGGCAAATCCGGGGACCCGGTCGACTTTTATCGCTCGAAAACTTTTCCTACCTGAAAAAAGGAGAAGGAAAGACCCGCCTGGTGTCCCATGGGAACGCCCATTTAAACGCCATCTACAGCCTTCTCCGTGATCGGCGGGATCGATTTCTGGAATTCTTCTTTGCTTCGGAATCGACCCTGTTAGTGGGAGAGAATTTGGAAAGTATCTTTCCCAAAAAGTTCCTGATGGAACCTGCGAATAGCAAAGTGGTCGAACGAATGGTTTCCACCGGCCGAGAAGTCGGCGTAAACCTCTCCGGTCGCGGCGGTTTGGTCCCGGGCATGTGGGAAAAGCTCGAGTCGAAACTGAACTGGACGATTTCCACTTTTAAGATGAAAAACCCGTTTTCGACGAGCGAAGTCGATCGAATCATGGATGGACTGGTCGAAGTCATCGAAGCGGATCCCGGGCTTTCCCGGGCATTTTCTTACGAGGCGAGAATGGAAGTTCTAGAAGCCCATAACGCTTTGACGGTGCGCTATCTGGAGTGGGTGAAGGAACAAATCGCCTCCGTAAAGAGCGCTCCGCAAACTCAGTAGCCAAGTCGCAAGGTAGAGCCGGCGCGGTTTCGCAGTATCCGGCTATTTCCCCTTACGAACGTGGTTTGCGCGGATGACCGTTTTAATGTTCCCGCGAACGGAGAAATCGCCGACGACTTCGATTTCGTGGGGATCGAGGAGGTTTACCAGATCATCGAGAATCAGGTTCGCCACATCTTCGTGGAAGATTCCGCGGTCGCGGAACTGGTTGATGTAGAGTTTGAGGCTTTTCAGTTCCACGCACCATTCGCGTGGCACGTACTTGATATAGATCGTCGCGAAATCCGGGAATCCCGTGACGGGACAGACGCAGGTGAATTCTGGACAAGTAAACTCGACCCAGTACTTGCGAACCTGCGTGCGGTTCGTGAATCGCTCGAGGCGCGCGTTCTTGATCTGCTCGCGCCCGTCGGGACGCGTGTTGACGAGCGCGAAGTTCTTGGTCGTTGCCGAGACGGCGGATTTCGATTTGGAGACTGGCTTTTTCATGCGGTCCGATTTACCGAGAAACCGGAGCGCGGGCAAAGCTATTCCGAGGTGGTTTCGACCGCAGGAGCGGTTTTTTCCACGAATTCTTCCTCTTCTTCCTCGTCATCCAAACCTTTGCGCGGAGTCAGATCGAGAGGCTTACGGAGTACCGTCCGGGACTTCCCCGGAATTTCGAAGCAGGATTTCTTTTTCACCAGCGCAAGGGTCGTTTTCACGTTCGGCAGTCGGCGCTCCATCAGGACTTCGTAGGCGTACTGCGGCCCGGGCTCCGCGATCACGACGCTTCTCTGCATGCCGCGTCGGTCGACGATTTCCCGCTGATGGGAAACCACTCCCTGCTTCACGTTCGGGAGACAGTTTCCGTAGAAGAGTCGGCCCTCGAAAACGAGCGCGCCTTTTTTAGGATCCGTGATTCTGCCCGGATAGACGAAAGAGGTGACCTTCCCTTTGCCATCGAGCCGCTGGAGAAAGACGCTCGTATTCGCCGGATCGCAGTTCGCGCAGGATTTGCCCTCGTAAAGGGCGTACGGAGTACCCGACTCGGGATCGGTCAGGACAGAGATATAGAGCGGAGAAGGGACGTCCGTTTTCAGGCTTTCCGATTTTCCGGATTTCTCATTCTTGAAGACGAGGCTGCTTCCGGAGGTTTTTTCGTAAACGTAGTTTGCCTGCGCTGGGGTGGTGGAGAGGGCGCCCAAGATGAGAAGGCTTAAATATCGTTTGAAAACGGTCATTTATCGAAATCCTTTTCGATCGCTAGGGGCAAAGCCGACTCTGGAGATCGGCAAAAAAATCGGATATACCCGTGACTCTAGTCCGATCAGCACCATAGTGAGTAAGACCAGAGTGTGGGTCTCGACATTACAACCGAGACGGTCGCCTTTTGGCAAGCCTAGGAAGAAAATGAATATGAGCGCAAATCCAGTTTATGTATCCCTCGAATTCACCCCGAATCCGAATACTCTGAAGTATTCCGTGAATCGCCAACTTTTGACCAGCCGCACGACCGCCAACTTCGGCAAACGCGAAGACGCCGAGCCCGTTTCGCCCCTCGCGACGAAGCTCTTCGCGATTCCGGGAATCCGCGGAGTCATGATCGGAAAAGATTTCGTCACCGTCACCAAAACGGAAGACGGCGACTGGGATGTCGTGCACAAGAGCACTTCCCAGACGCTCGAAGATCATCTGGGGAAAAACGAAGTCGTCGTGAACGAAGTGGCCATGGGTGAAGTGGCCGGCGCGAAAGCTTCGTCCGGAGCGATGGCGGAGATTGAAAATAAGATTAAAGAGATTCTGGACCAGGAAATTCGTCCGGCAGTCGCGATGGATGGCGGCGACATCACCTTCGATCGATTCGAAGACGGCGTCGTCTATGTCCATATGCAGGGTTCCTGCGCGGGATGCCCGAGCTCCACCGCGACCCTGAAGGACGGAATCGAAACTCGGCTCCGGGACGCCATTCCTGAAGTCACGGAAGTGGTGTCGATCTAATGGCGGGCGTGAAATACGCCAAGCTTTACGGCGTCAGCATCACCGGAGCGCTCATCGCCGCGATCGCCTTCGCATGCTCCAGTTCTCCGACCGGCCGTAAACAGCTCACGCTGATGCCCGATGGGCAGATGAATTCGATGGGTGTACAGGCCTTCGACGCGTTGAAAAAAGAAGTGCCTGTCGAAACCGATGCCGCCATGAACGCGTATGTAAAATGCATCGCGATTCCGATCACGCGGGTCGCGGTCGATGATACGGGAGTGAAGGATTGGGAGATCGTCGTATTCCGCGATAAATCCGCGAACGCGTTCGCCCTGCCGGGCGGAAAGATCGGCGTTCACACGGGAATCCTGGCGGTCGCGAAAACGCCTTCGCAACTCGCCGCGGTTCTCGGCCATGAGGTGGGTCATGTGATCGCCCGCCACGGGAATGAACGTGTCAGCCAGGGGTTGATCGCCCAGGGGATCTCCACCGTAGCGGCCGTCAGCTTGAAAGATAAGAAGTATCAACCCCTGGTCCTCGCCGGTTTGGGTATCGGCGCGCAGGTGGGATACATTCTCCCGCACTCGCGCGGCCACGAGAGCGAAGCCGATATGATCGGGCTCGATCTGATGGCGCAGGCGGGATTCGACCCTCGCGAAAGCACCCAGCTTTGGCGCAACATGGGCGCCGCGGCGGGAGGGAGCGCTCCTCCGGAGTTCCTTTCGACCCACCCATCGAACGAGACCCGCATCCAGGGTCTGGAGAGCGGTATCCCTGCCGCACTCCCGAAGTACCAGGCGGTACTGAACGCGGGCCGGGCGCCTAAATGCGTCCCGCCGGCGAAATAAAAAGGTGTAACTTCGGCTGCTTGCCGGCCGTAAACCCAGAAGAGACGAATCGGCCCTCGCCTTAATAACGCATCGGGAGTAGGATCTGATGCGCGTCCCCCCGCAGATAATGCCCATTCGCTGTGACATGGTCTGTATCTTGATTTGGAGGATTTCCTGATGACGCCCACTGAGATTGCCGCCCTGAAATTAAAATCGCCTGATTCGACTCCTTGCCGAAGCATTCGCATGGACGGCGCCCGCAACCTGCCGATGGACGGGAAGAACCCGAAATGCCTCGCCGAAAACGCGGCGGAGATGATTCTAACCTCGGTGGGCGAAGATCTCGGACGCGAAGGATTGGAACGCACTCCCCAGCGTTTCGCCAAAGCGATGCGCGACCTCTGCTCCGGATACTCGATGACTCTGGAAGATGCGGTCGGCGAAGGTGCCTTCGCCGCCGAAGGGAAGGGCCTGGTTTCCGTCAAGAACGTCGAGTTCTACTCGATGTGCGAGCACCATATGCTTCCGTTCTTCGGAAAGGTTTCGGTCGCTTACTATCCGAATAAGAAGATTCTCGGTCTGTCGAAGGTCCCGCGAATCGTCGATATGTTCGCCCGACGTTTCCAAGTCCAGGAACGTCTGACCCGAGAAATCGGCGAGGCCGTCGGATCGGCGATCGAGCCACGCGCCGTGGTCGTAAAGATGACCGGCTCCCATATGTGCATGATGATGCGAGGAGTGGAGAAGCAGGCGTCGGAGACGACGACGGAGTTCGCGCTCGGAACCGAGAATCTCTCGGCGCTCGAAACCCAGCGACTTTACGATAGCCTGACCTGATTCGGCTCCCCCTTGCACCTCCGACGTCATTCCTCCACCATGGGGGAAATGACGGACCCCGTACGCTTGCCTGAACCGACGGACGAACAACGACGCCGCCTGATTCTATTCCGGAATTCGACGTTCTGGATTCTGCTCATCGGCTACATCGGTTACTACCTCTGCCGCGGGAATCTCGCGATCGCGCTCCCCCTGCTCAGTCAGGAGTTCGGTTACACGAACACCGAGCTCGCGACGATCCTTACTTTTTCGGAACTCGCCTATGCCGCCGGAAAATTCACGACCGGACCGCTCGCGGACAAAATCGGCGGGAAGAAGGTCTTTCTCCTGGGGATGGTGGGAGCGATCGTTTTCAACCTCGTATTCCCGATGTTCACGACCATTTTCGCCTTCTCCGTCGTCTGGAGTCTCTGCCGATATTTCCTTTCCATGGGCTGGGGCGGGATCATCAAGCTCATCGGCGAATGGTACGAACCCGAGCGCAACGGCACGATCATGGGGCTGATCAGCATCAACTTCCAGTTCGGCAGCGTGGCCGCTTCGATCTTCTGCGGCTTCCTCATCGCCTGGGACGTGGGCTGGAAAGGACTCTTCTACTGGCCCGCCGCGATCGTCTCCTTGCTCGCCGTGTGGGCTTATTTCGGATCGCGCGAGCGACCGGCGGACGTGGTCCCCGGGGTGCGCTTCGGGAAAAATGCGGGGAACAAGCGCGCACTCGCGGACTTCGATCGCGGTGACGAGCAACGGGTTCCCGCCCGCGTAATCATTCGGACGCTGCTGACCATTCCGCTCTTCCGCCAGGTGCTGGTTTTCAGTTTTTTTTCGCATCTTCTCCGCAGCGTCTTTCTTTTCTGGACGCCGAAGCTCTTGGTCGACATCGGAATGGGAGCGGCCGCGGCCGGCATGACCTCGGCCGTGTTTCCGCTGCTCGGCTGCGTGGGGACCATCTTTCTGGGGTGGTATACCGATCGCCATGCGCAGAACGGCGATCGCGCGCGAATGATGGCGCTTATGCTCGCCGGTCTGGCGATCTCGCTCTTCGGAGTCGCGCTCCTCATTCCGTTCCGGATGGAGCATCATCTCGCCATCGTGGCCCTGCTCGGGATAGGAGGCTTCTGCCTCTACGGACCGTATTCGATGTCCGCGGGGTGCCTGACTCTCGATATCGCCGGGCCGAAAGGCGCGGGTACCTGCACGGGCGTGATCGACGGCGTCGGGTATCTCGGGGGGGCGCTGGCGGCCTGGGGTGCGGGATATATGTCGGATCATTTCGGATGGAGCGAAGTTTTCCATACGCTCGGAGTGGCGGCGCTCTTTACCGTGGGCTGGACCCTGTATATGAGCGTTTCCCACCGGGCGCGATTCGCGGCGAGCGGCTAAGGAGCCGCGTCCGGATCGAGTGGCGCACGCGCATCGTACCAGGTCCGGTTCGGGAGCAGCTTGAAGCGGACGTCGGGTCCGCCGAGGCCGATCCCGATCGGGATGCCGGCGACTCGACCCTCGAAGGCGCCGCGAGTTTCCTGATCGGTGAAAATCACGGCTCCCCAGCCTTTCCAGATTCCGTTCGAATCCACTTCCTTCGTGCGTAGCCACTTTTCCGCTTCGGTGAAATCCCATTCGATCGCGGCCCGCATTTCAGTCGCTCCGAGGGCGACGGCGGCCAGCTTCGGAATCTTGTCCGAGTCGGACAGAAACTTGAGAATCTCATTCACTTTCGAAATTTCCAGGAGGCCTTGTCCTTCGAAGTTCCCCGGACGATCGCCGGCCGATGGGAAGCGGCGAGTGGAACGGTTAGAGCGCCAGCGAAAATCGAAGGAGTACTGATCGGCGATCTTTCCCGAGTAGTCGAACTGCAGGGAAGGAAACTCCGCTTCGTAGGTGCGAAAGTCGATGGGCTTTACGGAGACCGCGACGAGACCGTTTCCCCGGATGATTCCGAGATCCGGGATCGCGATCCGGGAGCGATCGATCCAAACCTTCAGATTCGAACGCCCGCGCGGGATCCAATTCGATTCGATTTTTCCCGCGATCGCCGTCAGCTCGCCGCGCAGACGGGCCGCGAGCGCGAATTCCGCGTCGGTACTTTTAGCGGCCCCTTTCGCCGGGCGGTCGGTGCCGACGGAGACGTTTCCATCGGTGATCCGGATCTTTCCCGCCAGACCCGAGAACGGGTCCGCGAGGGTCAGCCCGCGCAAACGAGCGTTTCCGGACACGCGCCGGATGGAGCCTTTTAAGGTTTGTTTTTCGCTCAGCCGGATCTCCGTCTTCGCGTTCGTCAGTTCGAGGCGGAGTTCGGACTCGTCCGGTTTCTCACCGACCTCCCAGATGGCATCGCCCGTCCCGACGAAGTCGAAAGTGGGGGAGTCGAAGCGGACCTCGGTTTTTTCCGCGCGGAAATGGCTCCCCGGCTGGATGACGCCTTTTTTAACGAGGATCTCGGTCTTGAGGTTGGCGGCCTGGGTCTTCCCGAAAGTATAACCTTCGAGCGTGCGCAGGGTTAGATTCAGGAGATCCAGGCTCTGGGCGACGCCCGTGCCGGAAACCTTCGCATCCAGATAGTCGAAAACTTCGGCCCCATCCGTTCGCGGTCCGGCGAAACGATCGAAACTGGCCAAGAGGTCGAGCGAGATCTTTTCGATATCTCCGTTCCAGCGTCCTTCGCGGACCGTGAGCGAGGTCGGAAAAATTTCGGCGATCGTTCCGGGTTGGAGGAAGAACCCCCCCTGAATGCGAATCTCGCCTTCGAGTTTCCGTTGGTCGAACTCGATGGCCTCGAACCCTCGAAGATCGATGCCCGTAATCCAAAGCTTCCAGCGGGTCGCTTGCCGATGTTTTTCTTCTTCGGCGCTGATTTCTTTGCGATCTGCCGCCTTTTCTTTCGGCGCCTTCTTCGTCCGCAGCAGGACATGCATGCGGGGAGTATCCAGGCGTCGGATGCGGAGCTCTTTGCGCGTGAGAGCTTCGAGCTCCAAGTCGATCTCGGAGCCGCGAAGATGGACGTCGAGGTCGACGCCCGGCTCGCGGAGCGCGAGGAGAACTTTGCCGACGTGGATCTTTCCCGGGATGAACGAGTAGGCCATCGAAAACTTCAGATGAGTGGCTTTCTCGTCGGTCATTCCCGTGAGCTGGGCGAAGAGCGGAGTATTCAGAATGGCCGCGACCGCGACGACATAGACGACATAGATTGCCACGGGGAGCAGGAGGAGCGCGCCGAGAAGGCGACCGAACCTCGTTCTTAAGTTCTTCGTCGTAGGCATCGGAAAAGTTCTTTCGTTAAAGAGGACCTCTGGGCAAGTCAGTCGCACGAGTTCCGTTGCGTGGACCCTTGTGCATTACCAGATCCGGACCGCAAAATAACCTGATTTTCGGGGCTTTTTGCCCCAGAAAGGACGTCTGGTAATGGCCTCGCGCTTGTAACAAGAGTCAGGGTAAAGGACTGGCATGGACCAACCACTGGATCAACCGCAGGGTGACCTTTTTCATCGAACGTGGAAACTCGTCTCGCTCTCCGCGGGCCAGTTTTCCGAACGATTCACCTTCATTTTTAGGAACAGTCTGCCCATCGCGGTTCTCAGCGTCGGTGTGCTTTTCTGTTTTCTGGGAATTCTCGCGGGGCTGGCGCTGGCGGGCCGAAGTTTTCTGCTCGAGCAGGGATGGTCGGCGACGGAGGCGGAGCTCGGGCTCGCCCTGGGATTTCTCGTACTGGCTTCGATCATGGCCTTGTTCGCCCTGCCGAGCGTCTTTGCCATCCGGAGACAAGCGCTCCGCTCGCCCGCCGCGCCGGAGAAGGTGGGCGAAACTTCGAAAGAACTCGTCCAAGATCTGTCTCGAGTCGCGAAGGAAAATTTGCGCCCTTCCGTCCTTCTACAACCCCACGCCAAGAAGATCATCGCCGGGGCGGCGGTCTTCGGGTTTCTAATCGCCCTCGCGGCACCCTCCTCGGACTCGGCCATCGATGCCGAGGACGACTTCTGATCCCGAAAGGAAAATCATGGAAAATCCGAAAGACTCCGTAGCGTCCTTGCACCCTCATCCGAATGGAGCGCCGCTCGCGTTTCCGAAAAACTCCCAAGAAGCGATCGCATCTGCTTCGAAACTCGTCGAGACCGCGACGGAGTGGGCGAAGAAGAATCCGCTCCCGGCCGCCGCGATCGGCGTGGGGGTCGGTTACCTTCTTGGCACTTTCGTGCGCCGTCTGGCGCGGGGGAAATGACGATGAATACCGAAGAGCTGAAACAGATGGCGGAGAAAGGCGTGGACTGGATCAAGAAAAATCCGACCCAGGCCGCGATGGTCGGCGTCGGGGCCGGTTTTGCGCTGGGATTTTTCGGGATTGCCCGGCTCGCGCTCGGAGTGAGAACCCTGGCCGCGGTTCCCGGGGTTTCGGATATGGTCATGGATTTCGCCGCGAAAAATTTCGGCGGTGGAGAGGCGATGGATCCGGAGATCGATCCTTCTCTGAACTGAGCCCGATCCGCGAAAAGAAAAAGAAAGGGAGCCGGAATCACTTCCGGCTCCCTTTCTTTTTTGGATGGGTCTTCGTTCCGATTTACGGAAGGTTGCGCGACGAACGGCCCGTAACCAGGCTGGCGACGAAGCTGATGATCGCGAGGACCACGAAGATACCCAGAAGAAGTCTTCCGATCTCTACGGAGAGGCCCGCGAAACCGCCGGCGCCGAGGGCCATGGCGATCAGTCCGATGACGAAGAAGGCGATTGCTGCACGTAACATGTGATTCTCCTTGAATGAGGTTTTCTGTAGACAGTGGATAAGAGAGCAACCCGCGTACCAGGGCGTTGCTCCCCGTTTTGGGGCTTCCCGCCCCATTATCTTCGCATGAGGTCACCCATGCGGGGAGTGCGAGAGTTCATGAGGTTTCGGTTGGCGAATTCCCAGTTCGTGTGGAGGAGCGCCTTCTCGAGGTACTTCTTCCGGTCGTTTCGGTGATCGATGTAATAGGCGTGTTCCCAGACGTCGTGGCAGATGAGCGGCTTCAACCCTTCCGAAAGCGGGGTGTCGGCATCGCCTGTCGTCACGATCGATACCACGAGATCGTCGTTCTGAACGAGCCAGATCCAGCCCGACCCGAATTGTTCGACTCCTCGCTCGACCCATTCCTGACGGAACGCCCTCAGATCAGGGAATCCCTTCGCCAGCGTCTCCGCCAGCGCCCCGGTGGGAGCCGTTTCCGGCCCTGGGCGGAGCGAGTGCCAGAAGAAAGTATGATTCCAGGCCTGGGCGGCGTGGTTGAAAAGCGGGGTGTCCACATCCTTGGGCTTGAAGAGGATCTCTTCCAGATCCTTTTCCGCATAGGGCGTGCCTGCGATCAACTGGTTCAGTTTTTCGACGTAGGCGCGATGGTGCTTATCGAAGTGGTAGTCGAAGGACTCCTCGGAGAGGAACCCCGCGAAGGACTTCCGCGAGTAAGGGAGTTCAGGAAGTTGATACTTCATCCGGTCTCCGCCTAGTCGATCTTGTCTTTGGTCTCTTCGACCTGGTTGCCGACCGCGTCCGTCGTTTCGTCGACCTTCTCGGCGGCGTCTTTCTTCCGGTTTTTATTGCCGGTCATGTTGCGCGCGGTCTTTTTGGTTTTGTTCCATCCTTTTTTCATTTCCAGCTTGGCGTCGCGGCCGACGGTCGCGGCTTTCTCGCCGACCGTTTCTTCGGCTTGGGCAAGCGTGAGACCTGAACTCGCGATCAGGGCGACGATCGACAGATGAGCGATGATTCTTTTCATGAGAATATTCCTTTCGGTAAGAGACGTGGGTGGGATGGGTTTTGGCGTGATCAGTACGAGAACGAGAGACCGACCTGGCCGACGAGGTCGTCGATTTTTTCATCGTAAGCCGCGCCCTTGTCGCCGTCGGTAAGTCCGTAGAGGTAACGAGCGCCGACGAGAAGTCCGGTACGGCCGGAGATCGGAAAGAGCAGGTTCGCCGAAGCCGTGACCCCGTATTCGAAACTTTCGCGGTCATTCGAGGAGGTCGTGGTGAGCGTGCCCGAACCGGACTTGAGCGTGTCCTTTCGGTCGCCCGCCTTAAATGCGCCGAACATCCCGGCGCCGACCGAGAAGACGTTTCCCATCCACGCCTTCAGTTCGACCGGGACGAAGATCGTCGGAACGGTCCGTTCGAAGCGGACGCTACCCGTTCCGATTTGGAATTTGCGCTCGATGTAGAGGGCGCCGATTCCGAAGCTGAGCGCGTTCGAGACGGGAGCATCGAAGAGGATTCCGGCGCCGAGCCCGAGTTTACGATCGGAATCGATTCCCTGTTCCTGCGGAAGATTGGATTCGTTCCTCACACTGGTGAGGGAGGGGGCGGCGACGATGGCGACGGAGCCGGGCGCGGCGAAGGCAGAAGCGGAGAGGGCGAGTCCGGACAAGGCAGCGAGGACTTTCATTTGCGAATTCATAGGGGCTCCTTTGAAATAAAGCGGTCGATTCCTGATGGGCACCCAAAGAGCAATCGCGATGCCGGAGCCTAACGGGACATTTTAACCCGGGAGATCTACCCATTCTCTCCGGCGAGGTTGGTGCGACGAGTTAATTCAGTTTGCGGCGTTTTAGGCGGAAAGAGGATGAGGATGGGGTAAAAAAGGATTAATCTGCTTGTTCTTCATCCGGCTTGAGTTAATTTGTCCCTATGGCCACTGAACTGTTCCATATTGTCCTGGTAGATGATGATCCTGATTTCGCTTCCCGCTTGGTGGATTATTATTCCGCCCGCAAGATTCAGATCACTCATTTCGAGCGTCCAGAAGCACTCCTTGGCGAACTGAGAGGTCATGTCGGCGGAAAACCTCCCTACGATATGGTTCTCACCGATCTCCAGATGCCGGAGATGGACGGAATCGAGTTCACCAAACGGTTGAAGCAGGTGCACCCCGATCTTCCCGTCATCGTCATGACGGCAAACTCCTCCGTCGATACCGCGATCGAGGCCATCGAAGCGGGCGCGACGGACTACATCGTGAAGCCTCCCCACTTTCCGCACCTGACGACCGTGCTGCAGCGGACGCTGCACTTTTCCCGGATCGAACGGGACAACGCCGTTCTCCGCCAGACGATCGCCGAATCCCAGTCGCTGACCGGCGGAATTATCGCGAAGAGTCCGGCGCTTCTGAAGGCGATCGAACTCGCCAAGCGCGTCGCGACCAGTGAAGCCACCGTTCTGATCACGGGCGAAAGCGGCACGGGTAAGGAAGTTTTCGCGCGGCTCATTCACCGGGCGAGTTTACGCGCCGAAAAACCTTTCATCGCCATCAACTGCTCCGCGATTCCGGAGAATCTCCTCGAGAGCGAACTTTTCGGACATGCGAAGGGCTCGTTCACCGGCGCGGAAAACCATCGGGCCGGAATTTTCGAAGAAGCCAATGGCGGAACGCTGTTTCTCGACGAAATCGGCGACATGCCCCTGGGCCTCCAGTCGAAGCTACTTCGGGTGATCCAGGAGCGCAAAATCAAGCGCGTCGGCGAAAACACGACTCGCGATATCGACGTCCGCATCGTGGCGGCGACGCTCCGCAATCTCGGTGAAGAAGTGAAAGCAAAACGCTTCCGGGAAGACTTGTTCTACCGGCTGAACGTGATTCCGATCCGGTTACCGAGTTTGCGGGAGCGCAAGGAAGATATTCTTCCGCTCGCGCGCCACTTTCTCGAGCGCTTTTCGACCCGCTATGCGAAGGCGGCTCATGGTTTTACCCGCGAAGCCGCCGAATGGCTGCTCACGAATCCGTGGGTAGGGAACGTTCGCGAACTGGAAAACGCCATCGAACGCGGAGCCGTCATCTCCGTCGGGTCCACGCTCGGGGTGGACGATCTGCGCTTCAGCTCCCTGAAAGAAGAAGCGGCGGCGAATGCGGCGGCCGAAGACGGGTCCTCGGTGGGCCAATCGGCGGCAATGGCCCAGCAAGCGTCCAATCTCGAAGAGGCGCTGCTCGAGGAGTTCACCCGCGAAGAGGAGCAGGCGGCCCAGTGCGCGTCGCAAATTCCCGTGGCGGAAAAGCCCGCGTCGGTCGAGAGCCTGATCACGAACGGAGAGCCCATTTCGCTCGCCGAGCTCGAACTTCGATACATTCATGAGGTGCTGAATCGCTGTGAAGGCGTTAAGGATCGCGCGGCGAAGGTGCTGGGAATCGATCGAAAGACATTGTACCGGAAGCTGCAGTCCGCTGAAGCGGCGACCGCCGGGGCCTAAAAAAGGAATGGAAACGAAGTTGGCCCCCGGCCTCAGTCTACCGGACGGACTCACGCCGGAGAAGGTCCGCGGTTATCTGGATCGGCGCGGGAATGACCTCGCTTCGATTCGATCCGCGATGAGCGGGAGCGACGACGCGGAGACGCGCCATCGGCTCCGGGAAATCGCCCATCGCATTAAGGGAAACGCGGCGCTCTACGGCTTGCCGGAGCTCGGCCAGGTCGCGGGAGAGCTCGTCCATATGGTGGATCGTGGCGACTGGATATCCGTTACCCGGTCGGCCACTCTCGTGCTCGACCGGGTCGAAACGGATAAAATCAGATTTCAGGGATAGCTCGCTTCCCAAGGGAGAGGGGGGCGGTGCGACTACATCGTATTCTTGTCCGTCCGCACTTTCTCGTTCATTCGGTCGACTTTGCCTTTAGCGTCGTCCACCGTCCGTTCCGCGTTTCCGCGCATCTTCCGGGCGAAGTCGGAGTTTTTAAATCGCTCGAGGGTGGAGTCGATCTCAGCGCTCGCCCGCTCCTTGGAATAGCCATAGAGCTTCTGGAGTTTTCCGCTGAGCTGTTCGAAGTTTCCTTCGAAAGACTGGAGGTCATTGTCGGAAAGTTTTCCCCATTTTTCCTTCAGGGAGCCGGTGATTTCTTTCCACTGTCCGCGGATCAGATCTGCATTGAGGTTCATAAGGTTCTCCTGGGTCTTCGCCCTGTGGTTTCCCCTTAAGATTACAAGTCGGGTGCCAGGCGCCCGGGGTCAATCTGCCCCGATATTCAGCCCAAAGCGGTGTTTCGAGGTGGTCCTGGGTTTGCTCTTCGGAGGAGTCATGGGTTACGAATTGGAGATGCAGACCGTCGATCCATCGGCCCCCTCTTTTTCGGAAGCTTTGCCGTCCGACAAGACGATGGACGCTTATTCCGAAAAAGGTCTGACGGCTCACCTCTGGAGCGAGTCGCGACTGCTTTTCACGGGGCATGACTACTTCGAGGCGCTGGAGGACGGGATCGCGAAGGCGAAACGATCCGTGCGAATCGAATCGTATATCTTCGAGCTGGATCAGGTGGGTCTCAATCTTCTGCGACTGCTCGAACGCAAAGCGCGAGAAGGGGTGAAGGTTCGGGTGATCGTCGACGCGATCGGGTCGCCCGCCTGGACTCCCGAGCGTATGGAGGAGATCGTGCGATCCGGAATGCGGGTTCGGGTTTTCGGTCGCCCCCGGGATCTCTTCCAGGCGGGGATGGATCTGGTCGCACGGGGCGAGTTTCGCCGCGCGTTCGCGATTCTGCGTAAAATCCAACTCCGAAACCACCGCAAGCTCGTCGTCATCGATGACGAACTCGCGTTCGTGGGCTCTTCGAACATTGGCGCGCATTTCGCGAACTGGCGAGAAACCACGGTCGCGCTTCGCGGACCCGGCGTCGCCCGGCTCCGGGCTTCATTCGTTCGAAGCTGGGGCTTTTCCGTTCGCGAAAAAATCCCACGGGGTTCGAATCGCGCGCCTCCCCCGGGAATTCGCAATAATTTCACGAGCTCCGAGCGGAGGTCGGTGAACCATCGGCTCGTCACCCGGATTCGAGAAACGAAGACGAAACTCTGGATCACGACCGCCTATTTCCATCCGCGACCGAAACTTCTCCTCGCGCTTTTGGCGGCGCTGCGAAGGAAAGTCGACGTCACGATCCTCGTCCCTCGGCGGAGCGACGTTCGCTTCTTTCCGTGGCTGAGCCGCGCCTTTTTCGTCGGCCTGATCGACGCCGGAGCGAAGATCTACGAATACGAGGGGACCATGATGCATGCGAAGACGACGGTGTTCGACGATTCCGCGCTCGTCGGATCGACCAACCTGAACTATCGAAGTTTCATGCACGATCTGGAACTCGATATCCTCGTGGACCGCTCGGACTGCGTCGCGGCCCTCGAGGAACGTTTCCGGGTCGATCTCGCGCATTCCGTGCAAATCACGCGGCGAGACGCGCGCGGTTATAGCTTGGGGGCGCGTTTCGTTTCGGCCCTCCTCATTCCGTTTAAAAGGTGGCTCTAGAGGGCGCATGGATTCATTTCGAGTCGTCACCTATAATTTATTCAAGGGCCGGCACTGGTGGTCGGGCCATAGCGGACTGCAAAAAATGGGAGATGCGATCAAGGTCCTGCGCCCCGAGCTGCTCTTTCTCCAGGAGCTGCGGGGCCCCCATCCGGGGGTTCCGGACTTTCGACGCGGTCTCGGGCTCGAGTACGAGTCTTACGGGCGGAACTTCGTGGGAAAAAATACCGATCACGGAAACGCGATTTACTCTTCGTATCCGATCGAACCCCTGGAGAATCGCGATATCTCGATTCGGAAGTTCGAAAAGAGGGGGCTGCTCTCGGCGAAATGCATTCTCGGTCCGGATCCGGAGTCCTCGCTCTTTCTTTTTTGCACGCATCTGGATCTCGGCGAGGCGAGCCGCGCACGTCAGCTCGCGATGATCACCGAACAGATCGAAGCGGCGTTGCCGAACGCCCATACCCCGTTCGTGCTCGCCGGAGATTTTAACGACTGGAATCTACGGGGCGACGCCTATCTTCGCGATCGACTTTCCGTACGCGAAGCGCATTTCGACGTGCATGGTTCCGTCGGAACCACGTTTCCGAGCGTGCGGCCGATCGTGCGCCTCGACCGCATCTATTACCGTGGGTTGAAACTTCGGGATGCGAAAGTCGTCCGGGGACCGTTTCAGTATCTTTCGGACCATTTGCCGATCGTCGTGGATTTCGAAAAGATCGGGACGAAACCCCGTTCGTCGGGACCCTAGCGCTGTCCCGATTCGTCCCATCGCCAGTGGCATATGGCTTGAAACCTATTCTCCGCGTAACCGATCAACCAAGGAGAATTCCATGTCGCGCCCCTTCAAGCTTTTCGTCTCGGGACTACTGATAACCTCGTTCGCCGCCACTTCGGTCCTCGCAGATACCGACGGCCGGTCGGCCTCTTCGACATTGCCGAAGCCGCGGGAAGTCGAAGCGCAATCCGAATTCAAGCCACACCTCGGCGTCATGGCCGGCGTCGCCGATCTGAACGGCGCCTCGATGACCGGTCCCGCATTCCTGGTGGACGTCGGATTTCAGCCCTACGTTCCCTTCGGACTGTCCGCGCAGTTCCAGTATCAGCCGGGTGAGATCGAGGTGCCGGGCAATGACATCGACTTCAACACGACGAACGTCTTGCTGAAGGGTTCCTACAACTTCGGCGGTTCCACGCCCGTGATCCAGCATTCTTACATCGGCGCGAAGTCCGGCCTGGTGGTTTATTCGGGTGACATCGAGTCGCAGACGAACTTCGCGATCGGTCCGACCCTCGGCGCGGACATTCCCGTAAATCCCGCGGCGACCGTGACCCTCGGCGCGGAAGGGACCTACCTCGGCGTACTGGGCGATAACAGTCCCGACCAGGTTTCGATGCTGGGAGCCATGAAGTACTGGTTCTAACGAAATCCGGAACGTGAAACGCCCACCTCGACTTTCGGTCGGGGTGGGCGTTTGCTTTCGGGCTCTCCGACGATCAAGTTGTCGTTTCAGTGGAGTGGAGGGCGGAGGTCCCGAAGGATCAAGTGAAAGGGTCGGCTTAAAGGGTCGGCGACGCTTTCCCATTCGTGGAGTTCGGCGCGGAAATGTCTCTCGCGGGTGCGGCCGCAAGGTCGACCAGTTCCGCCATCGCCTCGGAATCCTCGCTGACTCCGAACAGTCGCTTCAGTCCGTTCAGCGACCATGCGCGAAACCGGTCGATATAGATGTACGCCGCCGGAATCACGACCAGCGTGAGAATCGTCGAACTGATCAAGCCTCCGATAATCGCCCATCCCATCGACGTGCGCTGTTTCGAAGCCTCGTTCAGACCGATGGCGAGCGGAATCATCCCGGCGATCAGCGCGATCGTCGTCATCAGAATCGGGCGCAGGCGAGTGCGGCCGGCGATCAGCATCGCCTCCGCTCGGGACTTGCCTTGTTGGGTCAGCTGGTTGGCGTAGTCGACGAGGAGAATCGAGTTTTTCGCCGAAACCCCCATGAGCATCACCATCCCGATCATCGAAAAGATGTTCATGCTCTCGCCGGAAATCGCGAGCGCCACCAGCGAGCCGCAAAAGGCGAGCGGCATCGCGAGCATGATCGTCACCGGGGTCACGAACGATTCGTAAAGCGAAGCGAGCACGAGGAAGATGAAGAGGACGCCGAGACCCATCGCCAAAACGAGACCGGACTGCATCTCCTGGAAGTTTTCCGCCTGTCCGACGAAGGCATAGGTGTAACCGGGCGGAAGTTTCAGCTCGGGGTCGTTCTTGAATTTATCCTGGAGATCGGCCATCAGCTTGTTCAGATCTCCGTTCGGAGCGATATCGGCGTTGATCTGAATATAGCGGTTCCGGTCCATCCGGTTGATCTTCGTCGGTCCCGTCGTCTTGTTCGGAGCCGCGACGTCGGCCAGCCGGATGAGGCGGCCGTTGATGTTGGGCACGCGAGTCTTCGCGAAGTCTTCCTCGAGGTTGCGTTGCTCGTCTTTCAGACGAACGCGAATGTCGTACTCGATTCCTCGCTCGCGAAACTTCGCGGCGGTTTCCCCTTCGACTTGGGTACGAAGTTCGGAGCCCAGGCTGATCGTCGAGATTCCGAGGGCCTCCATCCGGCGCTTGTTCGGGAGGATCTGGAATTCCGGCTTGCCCGAGCGATAGTTCGTATCGATGTCCTTCAGGGTCGGACTCTGTTTCATGTAGGCGGCGAGTTTCTGGGTGTACCGGTCGAGTACTTCCATGTCGTCCCCCATGATGTTCAGGTTAAACGGCCGCATCCCGCCGCCAACGGCGTCGAAGTCCTTCACGATCGGGTTGGCGTGGGCGAATTTCTTCAGCCCTTCCCGCATGCGTTCCTTGAAGACGATGGTATTCACGTCCCGCTGCTTGCTGGGAACCATCTTCACGTAGAGACTGCCGGTATTGGCCTCTCCACCGAGATAGCCGCCGATCGTCAGACTGACGAGCTCGACTTCCTTGTTCTGCCGCACGAATTGGTCGACCTCCTGACCGAGGGCCGTCATCTTTTCAAGCGAAGTTCCAGGGGGCATGTCGAGTCCGATCTGGAACTCACCCGCGTCCTGCGGCGGGAGGAAAGTGCCGGGAACGAACTTTCCGGCGCCGAAACAGAGGACGACGACGACCAAGCTGATTCCGAGCGTGAGGAGCGGGCGGGCGAGGGTCGCCTTCACGAGACCTTCGTACTTGTCTTCGAGCCACGTCTGGAACTTGTCGAAGACCTGGAGGGCCCGGTTGATCGGTCCTTTTTTGCTGTGGAGATGTTCGACCTTCCCCGCGAAATAGGCGGAAAGCATCGGAGCGATGGTCAAGGCGTCGAAGAGCGAGATCATCATGGCAAAGCAAACCGTGAGTCCGAACTCGCGGAGGAACTGGCCCATGACCCCGGGAATGAAGCCCACCGGCGCGAAAACCGCGATCACCGCGAGGGTAGTCGCGATGACGGCTAGCCGAACTTCTTTCGTACCTTCGACGGCCGCGCGAACTGGGCTTTTGCCCATTTCGATATGCCGAAAGATATTCTCCCGCACCACGATGGCGTCGTCGATGAGTAGGCCGACCGAGATCGACAGCGCGAGCAGGGTCATGATGTTGATCGTGAATCCGGCGAGCGCCATCAGGATGAACGCGCCGATGAGCGAGTTTGGGAGCGCAAGCGAGGTGATGATCGTGGATCGACCGGAGCCGAGAAAGAAGAAGACGACGATCACCGCGAGCAGGATGCCGATGAAGATGGTTTCTTTCACGTCGGCGACGTTGGCGTCGATCCAGAGACTCGAATCGCGAATGATCGCGAGCTTGCCCTTGCCGGGCTGGAGCTGGAGATTTTCGTTCACCACTCCCATGCGGGCTTTCAGATCGCGCACGACCTCGATCGTATTGGAGCCGGATTGTTTGTAAGCCACCACGAAGACCGACTTCTCCCCGTTCACGTAAGAGCGCATGGTCTCGTCGACCAAGGTGTCTTCGACCGTAGCCACGTCATCGATGGACGTCGGCACGTCGTTGCCGAGAAAGTTCACGATCGTGGACTTGATGTCGGAAATCTTGTCGAACTGCCCAACGCTCCGATAGACCGTTTCCATGTCCGCCGAACGGTCGTTCTTTCCGACCGGGGTGTTCTCTCCCGAGGCGCGAAGGCGGGAAAGAACCTGGCTGGCGGAGATTTCGCGGGCGTTCAGTTTGTCGCGATCCAGCTTCACATGGATCTCCCGGCGGCGGCCGCCCCAGACTTCGACCTTACCGACCGACGACACCTGCTCGAGTCGCGGACGAATATATTCGTTCGCTAGGTCGTAGAGCTGCGCAGGTGGAAGATCGGCCGTAACCGAGAACATGATGACCGGCTGATCGGAAGGATCGATACGTCGGATAATCGGTTCGTCGGTGATGCTGTCGGGAAACTTCGACTTCGCGGCGCTGACGCGGTCACGAACCTGCTGCTCGGCGACCTTGATGTCGGTCTTCAGCGTGAATTCGGCGATGACCTGCGAGACGCCTTCCTGGTTCACCGAGGAGAGGCGTTTGATCCCCGAGATCGTCGAGATTTCGTCCTCCAGCGGTCGCGATACCAAGGTTTCGACCTCGTTCGGCGCGGCGCCCGGGTAAACCGTCGAGACGGTCACGATCGGGAAGGTGACGTCGGGAAAGAGATCCACTCCGAGGCGGTTGATGGCGATCAAGCCGATCGAGAGCATCAGAATGATGATGCAAGTGATGAATGTGGGGCGTTTAATCGAGAGATTGGCTAAATCCATAATGGGCTCGGGGATGCGGAGTTGACGAACGCTAGAAAGTTTTCATCTGGGAAAGAATCTGGAGGACTTCGGCCTGGGCCTGGATCCGCGTCGCTTCGGCGATGTTCAGATCCTGGTCGAAGATCAGAGACTGGTAGGTGGTCGTGCGGCCTTGGCGAAGGCGCGAGCGCTCGCTTTCGGCCTTTTTCTTCTGCACGGCGGCGAGCTGGACGGAGATCGCGTAGCGCCGTTTCGCTTCTTCGAGCTTGAGCACGAGATCTTTCCAGGTGACCTCTTGTTCGAAGATCTTCTGGTCCTTCAGGGTTTCCGCGGCTACCGCTTCCTTGCCGTAACCTTTCACCGCGTCGAGTTGCGAGCCGATGAGGAGAGGGGTGGAAAAGCGGACGCCGACCACGGAAGTCGGGAAGTCGTTGCTGAACGAGCGTGAAATCGCGGTCGATCGTTCGGCCTGACGGGAGTTCAGCGCATAGGAGCCGTAAACTTCCAGCTCGGGTTTGTTCCGCTGGCGACCTATTTCGGCGCTCGCCGCCGCGGCCCGTGTGCCTTCGATGGCGGCGCGTACGTCGTCCCGAAACTGGCCGCGATTCGGCGGCGTCACCTGATCAATGGACGGGAGAACGACCGATTCGGAAACCGTGTCCGAGTCGAGGTTTCGCATTCGATTGAGATCGCGAGCCGCGGTTCGCTCGGAATCGAGGGCGGACTGGAGCTGGAGCTTCGTCACTTCGATGTTCGCCTGGGACTGGAGAAGATCGGAATTCTCTCCCAGGTTCAGCCGGTAACGGCGATTCTGCCAGCCCAGAATTTCTTGGGCGCGTTTCAGCGAATCTTCGTTGATGCGGCGAACTTCGCGCGCGGAGGCGAGCCGGATGTAAGCGCTTTCGGCTTCGGCACGCAGAGCTTTCGCGCGGAAACTTTCCTGGTACTGGGTTCCCAGGGCCGCCGCTTCGACGGCCACGGCTTGGGCGCGCGTTTCCGCGCCGAAGCCATTGCGGAGGAGCGACTGCGAAACTTCCACGCGCGCGAGCCCTTCCCAGAAGCGGGGCCGCTGGCTGACATAGTCGTAGTTTTCGAGAGTATAGGCGACCTTGAACTTCGTTCCGTACGGCGTCAGCTGGTTAATGCCGAGGGAGTAAGAGTCGGTGCGAAGTTTGTCGTAGGCCCGGAAAAGAGCGAGCACTTCGTGGTCGTTCACCCAGCGCGCTTCCGCGAAGAGCACCGGCGAGTAGATCAGAGTGGACTCCGACGATCGCAGTCCGGCGCCTTCGGAAGTCTCCTGGGCGGCCCGGATCGCTCGGTTTTCGCCCGCGACCTGGCCCAGATACCCGTCCAGGGTCAGAACGTTTTCGGCGGCTGACGCCGCAAAGGCGAACCAGCTGCCCAGCAGAAGCAGGAGGATGAAGACCGGATACGAAGGCCAGAGTCGCGATTTCATGACTGGGCTCCACCCATGAGGAACTGGAGAAGCGTCGACACGACCTTCTCGCGATGGGACTGATCTTTCAGCCCGATTTGGAACAGGTTCTCGTGCGCGCAGTTCATTTGGATCACCTGGATGATCGCACCCATGAAAACCAAAGTGACGTAGTGGGGGTCCGCATCGGGGCGCAGAATCCCTTTCGCTTTCGCGTCGCCGAAAAAGCGGATCATGTTATCGACGCTTTTCAGGAAGAAGTTCTTAAAAATATCCTCGAGCAGGGGGTTCGTACCCATGCACTCGCGATGCATGATGATCATCGTGTCTTGGTCGTTCATCGCGAACTGGAAATAGTCTTCAAGATAGAGGGTGAGGCGGACTCGATAATCCTCGGCGGACTGGGGAGACTTAAGAAAGGTCTCCGTCGCCAGGAGGCGCTTCTCGCCGTAAGACTGGATGCAGGCGCGGAAGAGGTTTTCCTTCCCGTTGAAATGGTAGGAAACGAGGCTGACGTTCACCCCGGCTTCGTCGGCGACCTCCTTCACGGTCGCGCCGTCGTATCCTTTCGCGGCAAAAACTTTCTTCGCGGCGCGGAGGAGCGCCTCCTTCGTCGTCAGGTTCTCTTGGGCTTCGGCGGCGGTCATTTCATGAGATTAACTCAGTCTGGTATTTATTCAAACGCTCATTTGAAATATTTATCGGTAGCTTCAAATTTTTAGTCGTTGGTCATAACGGAGAGGAGAAGCTAACTTATTGTGCAATAGGCGGAATAATAATTCCCATTCTTACGGTCTAGCGAACAACGGTTTCTGTGATTACTCTCACAGGAATCGAGTTTGTTTCATTCGTAACCCTGTTTCTAAGGAGTCACTCATGTTCAGTTCTGAATCCGTCCGCCGTTCCGGAATGACCTTCGCAGTTCTCGCTTCCTTCGGGATCGCGGGCGCCCATGCCGCGCCGAAAGCGAAAGCGCCTGCCGTAAAAGAAACGAAAGTCGTCTTCGACGCCGCCCAGTCGAACCTGAAATGGGAGGGCAAGAAAGCGATCGTCGATAGTAAGCATGCTGGAAATGTGAAGCTGAAGAGCGGTGAGCTGACGATGGCCGGCGACCAGCTCAAAGGCGGCAAATTCGAGATCGACATGACTTCGCTCACGAATACCGATCTGACGGATGCCGAAAAGAATCAGCAGCTGGTCGGACATCTGAAGTCGGACGACTTCTTCGACGTCGCGAAGTATCCGACGGCGACCGTAAAAATTAAACACGCGAAATCCGTCGAGGGCATCGTCGGCCCGACCTACGAAGTCGTCGCCGACGTCACGATCAAGGGGAAGACGAACGAAGTGAAATTCCCGGCCACGATCATCGAAAAAGACGGCAAGACAACCGCCAAGGCGAATATCACCCTCGATCGCACGAAGTGGGATGTTCGGTATGGCTCGGGTAAATTCTTCAAAGGACTGGGCGACAAGGTCATCGCCGATAACTTCCAGGTCGACCTCGAGCTCGTTTCGGGAACCTGATCGCATTTCGATCCAAATGAAAAAGCCTGGAATCCCGTCTCGGGGTTCCAGGCTTTTTTCTTACGACCGCACCTGGCACGCTAATCCTGGAAGAAGCGCCGGAATCCGAGGTGAACTCGATCGATCCAGGCGACGCCGTGGTCGAGGGCGGTCAGGGTAAGGCGGGTGACTTCGCGGGCGAATTGGGTGGCCATGGAGCATCTCCTTTCGGGCTCCGATCATCTCCCAAAACTGCGAAAACAGCGCATTTATGGCTAAAAAAATACTCCGCGGGACTGGCACAGGTTTAAAACGAGCCGAATCAGGGAGGACTCCGTTTCAATCCCCTGTGTCACCGAATTGGCGCGGAAGCAATGCGTTAAGTCCGCCCCTTAGAATGCGAAACTCCGGATCGCTCCGTCTGCATCCGCATCGGAGGGGGAAGGATTCCGAGGGCGCCGCGATTTTTTCTCCGAGGAGTCCGGCCCTTCCGCTGGACGAAGCTTTACCCCGCGCGCGTTCTGTCCGGGCCTAGCGGTCGTCTTCGCGCCGGCCGGGGGCGGGGTTTCGGTTCTTTCTTCATGCGGGGTCAGCGCCGCCGGCGGCTTTTCCGCTTCGACATCTCCCTGGGCGACCAGGGCGTGGTGGTCGGGGTAGAGCTGGGTCGGCGCGGGGGCAAGGGCGAATTTTTTCAATCCGGCCATGCCGTTATTGGAAATGATGATCTTGTCGTAATCGTCGACGGAGTCGTCCCGAAAGACCTGGAACGAGTCATTCATCGTGATCGTGAGCATGGCTCGGCGAATGAGGGTGTAGGGGACTCCCTTAAAACCGTATTCGATGACCATGACGGGGTTCTTACTCGTCTTCGATTTCCGATCCATGATCAGGCCGAGGGAGTGGAGTGCTCCCTTCGGATAGACGTGGAGCTCGAGATTTTTCTCCCACTCGACGACGTCGACCTTCACTTTACTGAGCCCATGTCCGTCCAACCGATCGAACTCCTTGGGCTCTGGCTGTCGGCCAGCCCCGCCTTTGGGCGCCTCCGTCGCGAAACCCGAGGAGACCGAAAGGAGCAGGATCGCGAGCGCGGCGTAAACTTTATGACGGGGCTTGAAAGGGGTTCTCATGCTCTACTGTTCGGCGGTTTGGAGTGCTGAATTGACCTCTTTCGGCGCTTCGGCTAGGTTCGCGGGATGGCTGAAAAATTCGCGTTTTCGATGGTTCGGGTGAACAAGATTTACCCTCCGAATAAACAAGTTCTGCGGGACATCTCGCTTTCGTATTTCTATGGAGCGAAGATCGGCATCCTGGGACTGAACGGTTCCGGGAAGTCGACGCTGATGAAGATTATGGCGGGCGAGGAGAAGAACTTCTCGGGAGAAGCGAAGCCGAGCGACGGCATCACCGTCGGCTACCTTCGCCAGGAGCCCGAACTGAACGAATCCCAGACCGTTCGCGAAAACGTGATGGGTGGCATGGGCGAGATCGTCGTGCTTATGAAGCGCTACGAGGAGATCTCGAATCTCTTCGCCGATCCGGATCTCGATCCGGACAAGATGGAAAAACTTCTCGAAGAGCAAGCCAACGTTCAGGAAAAAATCGAAGCGATGGATGGCTGGGAACTCGACCGTAAACTCGAGATCGCCATGGACGCGCTCCGCCTGCCGCCTCCCGATTCGCCGGTAAAGCATCTCTCCGGCGGCGAGCGCCGCCGAGTCGCCCTCTGTCGTCTCCTTCTCCAGAAACCGGACATCCTCCTGCTCGACGAGCCGACCAACCATCTGGACGCCGAAAGCGTCGCGTGGCTCGAATACTTCCTCCAGGAATATCCGGGTACCGTGATCGCCGTTACTCACGATCGATATTTTCTCGACAATATCGCGGGCTGGATTCTCGAACTCGACCGCGGCCACGGGATTCCTTGGAAAGGGAACTATTCTTCGTGGCTCGAACAGAAGCAGAACCGGCTGAAGCTCGAGGAAAAATCCGAGACGAAACGCCAGAAGACGCTCGAGCGCGAGCTCGAATGGATCCGGATGTCGCCTCGCGCGCGCCAGGCTAAATCCAAGGCGCGCGTCTCGGCTTACGAGAACATGCTGAACGAAGATCGCGGCCAGAAGGTGGAAGAGGTCGAAATCTACATCCCGGCCGGACCGCGGCTCGGCGGCAAAGTGATCGAAGCCGAAAACATCTCGAAGTCCTACGGAGACAAGGTTCTCTTCGAAAATCTCTCGTTTAAGATTCCGCCGGGCGCCATCGTGGGCGTGATCGGCGGAAACGGAGCGGGAAAGTCGACGCTCATGAAAATGATCACGGGCAAGGAAACTCCGGATTCCGGCACGATCACGATCGGCGATACGGTGAAGCTCGCGTATGTCGACCAGTCGCGCGACGCTCTGAATCCCGAGAACTCCGTCTGGGAAGAGATCGCCGACGGCAAGAACGAGACGATCATGCTCGGGAATAAAGAAGTTTCGTCGCGGGCTTATTGCGCGCGCTTTAACTTCGCCGGCGCCGACCAGCAGAAGCAGGTCGGAGTCCTTTCCGGCGGCGAGCGCAATCGCCTGCATCTCGCGAAGGTCCTGAAGGCCGGCGGGAACGTCATTATTCTCGACGAACCGACGAATGATCTCGACGTGAATACGCTCCGTGCGCTCGAGGAAGCCCTTCTCGAGTACGCCGGCGTCGCCATCGTCGTTTCCCACGATCGTTGGTTCCTAAACCGAATCTGCACCCATATGATGGCATTCGAGGGAAATTCGAACGTCGTTTTCATGGAGGGGAACTACCAGGATTACGAGGAAGACAAAAAACGTCGGCTGGGCGCCGAGGCTCTGAAGCCGACGCGCGTAAAGTATAAGAAGCTGACCCATTAATCGGACGTCGACCGGCGGACGAAACAGGAAAGGGCCCGGAGAAATTCTCCGGGCCCTTTTTTTATTTTATGCCGTGGCGAACGAAGCGACTCGTTACTTACACTCGCCCAGGGTGTCGCCGCCGTGCGCGCCAGGCTTCGCAGGATTCGCGAGGTCGAGGCCGTGTCCGTTCGAAGCGCCCTGGCGCGAAATGCAGATCGTATGTTTCGCAGCCGGGTTCCCTGCGGGAACGTGGCAGACGAGGACTTTCTTCGAGTTCGGCACTTTACAAGCGATCAACGGAGCTTCTTCTTCGATTTCTTTGTCCCGCTCGCTTCGATCACAAGGTTTATCCGTCGGCTTGCCTTTCGGCTTATCGCCGGGTTTTTCGACCGGCTTATCCCCCGGTTTCTCGACCGGCTTATCGCCGGGCTTTTCGTAAGGTTTATCCCCCGGCTTTTCGACTGGCTTGTCCCCTGGCTTTTCCGCCGGAACGTCAGACGGCTTTGCGGAAGGCACAGGAGAAGGAGCGCCCGATGGCCCCGGAGATGGCGAATCCGAAGGACTCTCTCCGCCCCCTCCGGGCTCCTCACCCGGCGGATAAGATTGGTCGCCTTGGGCGAGCGTGTCGGGTGGCGCGACCGAGAACGAAGCCTCGTCGTTACATCCGTTCAGAGACAGGGCCAGAATTGCGAACCCCATTGAAACCAAGTTGGACTTCTTCATTTGCGTATACCCCCGTAAACGTTCTGCTCTCTTAGAATGCAAGCGCGCGCCCATGACACATCTTCGGAATGAAAGGTGATTTCGCGTATGAAACGCCGATCTTTCAGTCACTGACGTTTTACGCGCGGACGAAAATGGGCAGTCGCCGGCGACACACGCCGCGCGCTCGAAATCTAAAGCTCGTCACCTGAAACCGGCGCGTCGGCTTCTTCCGCCGGCACTTCGACGGGTTCCTCGACCGGTGCGTCGGGTTTGCACTCACCGAGGGAATCTCCGCCATGCGCGCCCGGTTTGGTCGCATCCGTCAGGTCCAGTCCATGGCCGTGGGACGCGCCGGGAGCGCCGATGCAAATCGTATGTCGAGCGGCCGGATTTCCCGGAGGGACATGGCAGACGAGGACCTTTTTGGACCCAGGTTTTTTGCATTCCGCGAGAGGAACTTCTTCCTCGAGATCGCGATCCCGCGGATCACGTTCGCTCTCCGGCAGCTGGTCCATCTGGGCGATCTCCGACGTGGATACGGAGAACGCCGCTTCTTCGCTGCATCCCGTGAGGAGGATCGTCGCACCCAGGACCAGGACGCCAAATAACCCAAACTTTGCTTTCATGGATTCCCCCGGATGACCGCTCGCGATCATCGTGTAGGACCAAGATGCAAGTCATCGCCCGTGACACAGTCTCGGAATCACTGTCGAAAAAAACCGCTGACCGTAGAAGGAATGAACGATCGGCCGCTGCGAGTGACGCTTTTCGTCTCCCGCAACGGCTTTTCGAATTTAGGTCGCCTTGGCGGGCGCGGCGTCTTGCGCGGGCGGCGCCTTCGGCGGGGCGTCTCCCGGCAACTTCGGCGGCGTATGCTTAGGAGCGACGCCGGTCAGCGTTTTCAGGAAGGCCACGATGTCGTTCACGTCCGCCGGCGGCAAATCGCGCCCCGTCTGCGTTTTGGCCATGATTCGAACGGCCTCGTCCAGGGTCGGGACCGATCCGTTGTGAAAATAAGGGGCCGTCACGGCGACGTTTCGCCACGTCGGTACGCGCCACATATTCTTGTCGGCGATCTGGTGGGTGACCTCGAAACGTCCCGGATCGTCCGAGAACTTATATTTCGCTTCGAGTTCGGCGTTCGGTATCAGTGGAAATTTTTGATAGAATCCCTGACCCATCTTCTGCGCTGGGCCGTTGAACATCGGGCCACTGTGGCAGGCCAGGCAGCCGGAGCTGCTCACGAGACGCCATCCCCGCAGGGCGGATTCATCCATGGCCTTTTTGTCTCCCGCGAGGAAGCGGTCGTACGCGCTATTCGGCGTGATCAGCGTTCGTTCATAGGCGGCGATCGCCTTCACGAGTTTTTCGATATTCACGGGACCTTTTCCGAATACTTTCTCGAACTCTTTCGCGTACTCAGGAACCTTCGCAATGAGTTCGACCACCACGTCGTGATTGGCCATGCCCATTTCGAGCGCGTTCACGATCGGGCCCTTGGCCTGTTCCTCGAGGGATGGAGCGCGTCCGTCCCAGAACTGGACGGTGCTAAAGGCCGAGTTGAAAACGGTCGGCGAGTTTCTTCCGCCGAGTTTGCCCTCGTGGCCGGGGGAGCGGGGGAGTCCGTCGTCTCCGGCTTTCGTGACATCGTGGCAAGAATTGCACGAGATTTTGCTGCCCTTCGAGAGGCGCGGATCGAAGTAAAGTTTCTTACCGAGTTCGATCTTGGCGGGCGTGGATGGATTGTCCTTCGGGTGGATCACCTGCTTCGGGAAGGGGTACCTGGGTCCGTCGGGCAACCCGGGGGCGGATTGGACGGTCGTCAAACTTCCAAGTGCCACGAGGGCCACGACGGAAAAGGTCAGCGCGAAACGGTTCATCGATCTCTCCTCGGTTCAGTAAGCCGATCTTAGACTCAAGCCTCCGGCAGGAAAAACTAAAATCGACGGCGTGAAAATGAATGGGCGGCTCTCCAGGCCGGCTGCGCGATGCGCTGATCCGGATTGTCGATCCTTTTTACAGGTCGCGTGCGACACATTTTCGCGGATCCCTTCCGGGCGTAAGCTGGGATGACAGGCTATGCATACTCGCGAAAGGGATTCGGCTAGATCCCGTTCCGCAGCGTCCGCGTATCGAATGATTTTATTCCTACTTTTCTTCGCCGGGGTGACGGCGGGAGTATGGGTTTCCGTCCGTTATTTCGACGAACCCATCGCCATCCAAGATCCGGCGGCGCCCCGCGAGCCGGGTCGGATTACGAAGGTGCTTCCGATCACGGTGCCTAAGTGGATCGACCATCCGTTTCGGCGGCGTCACAACCCGATGCTCGGCGATTTCGGCTACCAAGCCGCGATTTTCGATTTGAATCGGCTCTTCTTCGGGACCGCGGTCGCGGCCGTTCCGGAAGGGGCCACCCCTTTCGCGGGTGATTACGATTCGCGCAGGGCGCGTGGACTTCTGAACGCGGATTCCGAGCGAATCTACCAGCAGGACGCCGAAGGCGCGTCGCGCGCGATGCTCGGGCGAATCGGGAGGGACCAGGGCCGTCGGGCGATCGCAAGCTTACGCGAGGGTCTGCGCGACGACGAATCGCGGTGGGGACCCGATACGGTACAGGCCATCCGGGTTCCGGGCATGTTCCTTTTTCTCGCCGCTTCGGCCTATTCCGGCCGCCCCGTGCAGACCCGACTCGGAAGAGGAACAACGATTCGCACCCAGGCGGTGAATCGCGACGACTACCGGCTCCAGGTCGAGCACCGGATCGCGAACTGGGGTTTCGGGGTCGGAACGGCTTACGACTCGATCGAAAATCGGCGTTCGGTGACCCTGACCCAGGAGCTTTCGCAAGGTTGGGCGGTCGGGGTGGATCGGACACTTTCTTCCGTGGTGGAGAGGCGCGAAAGCGCGGTGAGAATCCATTTCTCCGCGCCCTTCTAGTCGAGGCGTCGCTTAGGTTTTCATGCGCAGGCAGAAGAATCGGAAGGATTCCCGGAGTTCGCGGACGTTATTCACCCACGGGACCACGAGACTCATGCGCGTTCGTTTTCCGGGTTCGATCACCACCTGCATGCTGAGTCCGGAGTTCAGAATCTGGTAGAGCCCCAGTCCGCGGTCGGCGCGCGCCGATTCTCCCGCCTCCTGGGTTTGGAAGTTCTTCGCGAGCAAGGGAATGAAGTCCTCCTTTTCAAGCGATCCGAAATAGTCCGTCACCGAGACCTGGAGAAAGGTCTGGGTCGAAATCAGCTCGATCTCGACTTCCTCTTTCTTGTTCAGATCGAAATCGTCGGCTCGGTCCAGGCCGTGTTTGTAACGTTTTCCCTTCATGTCCATGGGAGCGTCGAAGACGGCGTTCAGAA
>CAZIAL010000035.1:0-31923 GCA_964536965.1 uncultured Bacteriovoracaceae bacterium | reverse complement strand
TCACGACACAGCTCTTATGCGGATGCACGAATTCGATCGGATCCTCGATCGTCATGAGGTGGCCGTATTCCTCGCGGTTGATCGTATCCAGGATCGAAGCGAGGGTCGTGGATTTACCCGAACCGGTCGGTCCGGTGACGAGTACGAGTCCGCTCGGACGCTTGATCACCTCGCGCATGATCTTCGGAATTCCGATCGCGTCCCATTCGGGGATGGAAATCGGAATTCGGCGAAAAACCGCGGCCACGGAGCCTCGCTGCAGGAAAAGATTCCCCCGGAAACGAGAGACGTCCTTGATCCCGAAGGAGAAATCGAGCTCGAGGTTCCGCTCGAATTCCGCTTTCTGCGAATCCGTCAGGACTTGATACGCGAGTTCTTTGGTGTCCTGAGGCCCGAGCGATTCGGTTTTCACCTTGACCATTCGACCGGAAATTCGAAATTGCGGAGGGACGCCGACGGTGACGTGCAAGTCGGACGCGTTCTGGTCGACCATCGTTTTCAGGAGTGAAGGAAGCGAGATCTTCGCCATAGTGTCTTCTTTTTACCTATTCTTCCATGGTGGCGCCGATGGCCTCTTCGACCGTCGTCACGCCCTCGGCCGCGCGGCTGAGCGCGCTCATTCGCAAGGTTTTCATCCCGCCTTCGACGGCGGTTTTCCGGATGTCGATGATCGATTCGCCGCGCAGGACCATCTCTTTCAGCTGGGTCGTAAAATCGAACACTTCGTAAATGGCGACCCGGCCTTTATAGCCGGTGTTGTTACAGATCGAACAGCCTTTCCCCTTCATCAGGGTCAGGACCGACAGATCATGTTCGTTGAAGCCGATCTTCGCGATTTCTTCTTTCGCCATCGCCGCGGGTATCTTGCACTTCGAGCAGACTCGACGGAGCAATCGCTGCGCGACGATCGTATTCACGGAGGAAGTCACGAGAAACGGTTCGACCCCCATGTTCATCAGTCGAGTGATCGAGCTCGGCGCGTCGTTCGTGTGGAGGGTCGAAAGCACTAAGTGACCGGTCAGCGCGGCCTGAATCGAAACTTCGGCGGTCTCGTAATCCCGGATTTCCCCGACCAGAATCGTATCCGGATCTTGGCGAAGGAGCGCGCGAAGAACGGAGGCGAATGAGAGCCCCACGTCCTTGTTCACCTGGGTCTGGTTGATTCCTTCCAGGTTGTATTCGACCGGATCTTCGGCCGTGGAGATGTTGTCCGTGATGGTATTCAGTTCGGCCAGCGCGGAGTAGAGCGTCGTGGTCTTTCCCGATCCCGTCGGACCGGTCACGAGCACGAGTCCGTTCGGCGCGTAGATCCCCTTCTTAAAGATCTGATACTGCGAGGGTTCGAATCCGAGTTTCCCCAAGTCGAGCGTAAGGTTTCCGGACGCCAGCATACGCATGACGACTTTTTCTCCGAAGAGCGTGGGCAGGCTATTTACCCGGAAGTCGATCTCTTTCCCGCCGGATTTCAGCTTGATTCGACCGTCCTGGGGAATGCGGCTTTCGGAGATGTCCATGCGGGACATGATTTTCAGTCGAGCGACCACGGCTCGCTTCATTTCGGGTGGAACTTCCGCGATCTCGATCAGCGCGCCGTCGATCCGCATCCGCACACGGAAACGCTTCTCGTAGGGCTCGACGTGGATATCGGAGGCGCTCCGACGAATTCCTTCCGCGAGAATTCCGTTCACGAACGCGATGACGGCTTCACCCTGGCCTTCGATTCGGGCGTCCTGGCTGGAGTCGATGTCGTGGACTTCGAAAAGATCTAGTCCCTGCGACTTCGCCTTATCGTCACCCTTATCCTTGATCGCGAGGGCCGATACGGCGGTGCTAATGACGGCGCTCGCGCCGTAATACTTCGCCATCGCTTCGTCGAATGCCGAAAAGTTCGTAAGCACCGCTTCGACCGACAGCTTCGTGATGAATCGAACTTTGTCGGCGTTCGCCAGCCGGGTCGGGTCGGCGACCGCGACCACGATACTCGTATCCTTCGTCTGGATCGGAACGACCTGGAGATCCCGGACGAGATCCACGGGGATGAGCGCGACGACCTTCTTGTCGATCTCGAACTTCGCGAGGTTGATCGAGTGGAGATTGTATTTTCGGCTGAGATATTCGAGGAGTTTATTCTCGGAGATCAGCTTGCTTGCGATCATCTGGCGAACGGGATCGCCGTTCTTATCTTTCATCGCGGCCGTCACGGCATCGAGCTGTGCCTGCGTGATGAGACGATCTTTAATGAGGACTTCGGCAAGTTGGCGCGACATTTCCTCTCTATTGTGACTGAAAACCAGAGAGGTGACAATTTCCGTCAGAGCGACGTTTTATTGACGCTCGAGGCAGCAGAAGTATTCGCGAGCCTGTTCGCGATCACGCGTGATCTGGAGTTTCAGTTCCTCGAAGGAAGCGAACTTCTTTTCGTTGCGAAAGCGATCGACGAACTGGACTTCGAGTGTTTCTCCGTACAGGTCGACATCCTCGCCCTCCGGAAGAATCAGGTGGGTTTCGACCACGACGGGGAGTGCGTCCACCGAACTCGGCTCCGCGAACGTCGGACGAACTCCGACGTTGGTGACGCTCGGTACTTTCTCTTTTCGACCCCCGCGATCCAGGATCGACCAGGTCGCATACACGCCGCGCGGAAGGGCCAGCTTATTTTCAAGCTTGAGATTCGCGGTCGGGAACCCCAGAAGTCGCCCGCGCTGATCCCCTTTCACGACGACGCCCCGATAAAAAAAGAATCTCCCCATGAGCTTTTCCGCTCCGGCGACGTTTCCCTCGAGAAGCAGATTTCGAATTCGCGTACTCGATATGATTTCTCCGTTCGCCGTCTGCGGCGGAACGACGGTCACCTGGATCCCCCCCTCTCCGCACCACTTTCGAAGGAGATCCAAATTTCCCTCTCGATTTCGACCGAAGGCGAAATCATGACCGACGTATACCGAAGCGGCTTTAAACCCTTCGACGATCACCTTTTCGAAGAACTCGCGGGCGGAGAGCGAAAAAAACTCCTGACTGAAAGGTTCCTCCACTACCGCATCGATCCCCATGTCCTCGAGAATGGAAATCTTCTCATCGTAAAGGTTGAGGAGCTTCACTTCGACGCCCGGACGAAGCACTTCCTGGGGATGCGGACGAAAGGTAAAGACACAAGCCGGGCCGCCGCTCCGTCGCGACTGCTCCAGGACTTCGCGTAGAATCGCCTGGTGCCCCAAATGGACGCCGTCGAAGTTCCCGATCGTGAGCACCGCGTGGTCGCGCGAAAGCTGCAGCTGATCGATGCCTCGGGTGTGAATCATGAAGATTCCTTTAACATGCCTTTTGGGTCAGGGGAATGTCGTCTTCCCGGCATATTTAACCAAAAACCGTTTAAAAAGGACGAGATTTGCCCCCGGATGCCCCATTCCGAGCTGTGCACACCTCTTGCTAATTGGGTTTATTATGAAGGCGACATCCCGAGTTTACCCGCAGTTCACTTCCCAACCCCTGCCCGACCCTAAGTCGACCGTGGTGATCATCGAAGACGACCCCGATATCCGGGAAGCCGTTCGCGACCTTCTCGAGCTCGAAGGTTATTTCGTCGCATCCTATGAAAACGGGAAAGAAGCCTTAGAACATATTCATGAATGCCCGGAACCCGGGGTCATCTTATTGGATCTGATGATGCCCGTGATGAACGGCTGGGAGTTCCTCAGGGAGCGCCGAAAAGATCCGCTTCTCAGCGAAATCCCCTGCTACGTCGTCTCGGCGGTCGGCAATCAGGAACAGCTGATCTCGGAAGGCGCGTACGGAGTTCTCCAGAAACCGATCGATGCCAGCGTCGTGCTCGATCTCGTCGAACCCCATAGGAGGCCCCCGACTCCTCCGGGCGCGCCGACCATTCACTGAAACCTGACGCGAAAAAGCCGCCGGACACGAGGCGTGTCCGGCGGCTTTTCCCTATCGTATCGTTGGTACGCGTCGATTAGACCGAGAACAGCATTTCCCGATACTTCGGAAGCGGCCAATAATCGTCTCCGACCATGGCTTCAAGCTCGTCCACGACTCCCCTCACTTCGCCCATCGCGGTGGAGACTTCGCTCGCATAATGCTTCGCTTTTTCTTCTTCCGCCGCTGCGCTTTCCGCCTTGTGATGGACCGCTTCGAGTTCCTTGCGTTTCTGATGCAAGGTTCCGATAAGTCCGTTCAGCTTCGTCAGGGTTTCCTTGTGCGGAGCCGGAACGCCGGCATCGGCGTTCGTCTTTACCGAAAACGCGAGATCGCCGGAATAGGCGTAACAGGCCGGAAGAATCTGCGTATCGATCATCGACCGAAGGGTTTCGACTTCGATTTGCATATTCTTGATGTACCGCTCCAGGCGAACATGAAGCCTCGAATGAACTTCCGCGCTCGTGAAAATTTCCATTCGCGCGAAAAGCTCCGAAACTTTCGCTTCGGAAAGTTGTGCGAGCGCCTCCGGAGTCTTGCGGAGATTCGGCAACCCCCGACGGGACGCTTCCTGGACCCAGTCTTCCGAATAGCCGTTGCCTTCGAAACGGACCTTCTCGGTTTCCTTCACCATCTTCCGTACCGTCTCCATGATCGCATCTTCGAGCTTCTTCCCGCCCTTCATCGTTTCTCGAAGCGTTGCGATCACTTCCGACATGCCGTCGGCGACCGCGGCGTTCAGCACGGTGATCGGAAACGCGGTCGAAGCCGAAGAACCCACCGCCCTGAACTCGAATTTATTGCCGGTGAAGGCGAAGGGAGAGGTCCGGTTTCGATCCGTGTTGTCTTTCGCGACTTCGGGAATCTGCGAAACCCCGAGCTTGATCACGGCCTGTTCCGCGCCCTTATCCGCCACGGCGCCCTTCTCGATTTCGTTGAGAATCTGATTCAGCATATCGCCGAGGAAAACCGACATAATCGCCGGAGGCGCCTCGTTCGCGCCGAGGCGGTGATCGTTTCCGGAGGAAGCGATCGCCGCGCGAAGCAGCCCCGAATACTTGTACACGCCTTTCAGCACGGAAGTCAGGATGAGCAGGAAGCGCAGATTCTGATGGGGAGTTTTCCCGGGGTCGAGCAGATTCATTCCGTTCAGATCCTCGCCCGAGGCGGTCACCATCAGCGACCAATTGTTATGTTTACCGCTTCCGTTCACTCCGGCGAACGGCTTCTCATGGAGAAGGACCGCGAACTGGTGACGTGCGGCGACCTTGCGAAGCACTTCCATCGTGAGTTGGTTGTGATCGGTCGAGACGTTCGCTTCTTCGAAAATCGGGGCGAGCTCGAACTGGTTCGGAGCGACTTCGTTGTGACGAGTCTTCGCCGGGACGCCGAGCTTGAAAAGCTCGTGTTCCACTTCCGACATGAAGGCGAGAACGCGGGTCGGGATCGCGCCGAAGTAATGGTCCTCCAGCTGCTGACCCTTCGGGGGTTGGCCGCCGGTGAGCGTCCGACCCGTCATGACGAGATCCGGGCGAAGGGAGTAGAACGCTCGGTCGATCAGGAAATATTCCTGCTCGGCCCCAAGCGTAGGAACGACGCGATTGACGCCTTCGAGCCCGGTGAGTTTCAGAAGTTCGCAGGAAATCCGCGAGAGCGACTCCATCGAACGGAGAAGCCCGGTTTTTTCGTCGAGCGCGTCGCCGTGATAACTGATGAAGACCGAAGGAATGCAGAGGGTCTTCGAATTCACGGACTCCATGATGAACATCGGAGAAGAAGGATCCCAGGCCGTGTAGCCGCGCGCTTCGAAGGTCGTCCGCATTCCGCCCGAGGGAAAAGACGAAGCGTCGGGCTCCGACTGGATCAGCTGCGAACCGGAGATTTTTTCAATCGGGTGACCGTGATCGTCGAAAGTCAGGAACGCGTCGTGTTTCTCGGCGGTGTTCCCCGTCTGCGGCTGGAACCAGTGGCAAAAGTGGGTGCAGCCTTTGCTCAGTGCCCACTCTTTCGCGGCGTTGGCGACCGTGTTCGCGACATCGGCATCGAGCTTCTTCCCGAGGTCGATCGTCTGGCGAAGCTTCTGGAAGACTTCCTTGGGAAGTTTTTCCTTCATCTTCGAGATGTCGAAGGTGTTCACTCCGAAAAATTCCGAGACGGGCATCCGCTTGCCGTCTTCATCTCTTGGGGGATCGATCTTCCGCGCGGTGCGGGTGTGGATTTCACGAACGGCTTCAAATCGCGCTTTCGCGCCGGTTCCTAGACTCATAACGTTGTCGCCTCCCAGCGACTTGCCTTTCGGCGTGGAGGACCGGACGCAATGCCGGCCCTAACTTATGGAGCCCCGGCGCGACGACGCGCCTAGAGCTCGGACTTTTGCGACGAGGGAGGGAGGCTGGCAAGAATCTGCTCGAGTTCGGCGATCCACTTGCGAAGCTCGCTCCGGGCGGACTCCTCGGAGACCGCTCCCGCCTGACTCGCGAACCGAACGGTTTCGGTATATTCGAGCAGACGGGCTATTCGCTGCCACAGATCTTCGGGGATCTGCGCTTGTTCCACAAGAGTCTCTTTCAGTTCCGCGCGAGTCATTCCGCGAACGGCCACTCCGTATCGTTCGGAAAGCGCGTCCTCCAGCTCGGACTCCAAAAAGTCGAATCCTTTCAAGACCTCATGGAAGGGAAGGCGCTCGGATTCTTCCGCCCGGCGTCGAAGTTTGGCCCATTCGCGTTCCTTCGCGCTCTGCTTCCTGCTCTTAGCGAGGACGCCGCCAAGGGCGGTTCCGATCGACCGGCGGAATCGAAAAAGAAGCGCACCGAGCGCCGCCGCGGCGAGAAGAATCAGCAGTCCTAGCTTCCACGGTCCTTTCAGAGTCCGAATGCGATCCGCCATCGGTTCCGAATCGCCGACGAGGCTGAAAATCCGCTTCGCCTCTTTCACCGGGGACGCCGCTTCGTTACCGATTCCGCCCTGGACCGGAGGCTGTGACTCCGCCCCCGGGACGCCTTCGTTCACATGGATGGCGATGGGATCGGTCGCCCGTCGAACGTACTGACCGGATTTCGGATCGAAAAATCCGAGCTCGATCCGCGGAAGCGTGTAGTCACCCGGCTTTCGCGGAATGACCAGGTATTCGAAAACCTTCTCGCCGACGCCCGCTTTACCGCGGGTCTGCGACTTGGTCTCATAAAGCTCGAAGCCTTCGGGTAAGCCGATCTTCGGGGTTTCGATGTTGGAGATATTCCCGGAACCTTCGATCTTAAGGCTGAGCGTGAGGGCTTCATGCGCCCGGAGATCCGTCCGATCGACGGCGGCGATCACTTCGAAGTCACCTACGGCCCCCGTATAGTTCAAGTCTTTAGGCGCCGGCGGAACGCCCATGACCTCGACGGTGATGGGCTCGCTTCGGAGGGTTTCAGTTCGCGGACTGCCGGCCTGAAAGAATCTCTGGAAAAGATCCTCCTCGTCCATCTCGAAGGCGTCGACCGATCCGCTACGTTCGGAAATATAGGTCGCCTTCACCTCCATCGGGTCGATGATCAGCTTCCCTTCTTTAAGTGGATATGCCGCGAAAGACGCGATCAGCACCCGGCGATAGGCGGTCCCATCGAGCACGACATTCTGCGCGTTCAACCTACCCGTCAGAACCGGTACGTCGAGTTCCTCTTTCAAGAAACCAGAGAGGGTCGGGTAACGATCCGCGGTCGCGTTAAAGTTCGGTGTGCGCGAGTAGAGGTAATAATTCACGACGACCTGCTGGCCCTTGTAAGCCTTGGTTTTGTCGACCTCGGTGCGAAGGAAGAGCATCGTGCCCCGATTCTTCTTCGCGGCCCCCCGCAATCCAGATCCCGCTCCGCCATATCCGCGCGGCGGCGGCGTACCTGCTCCACCCCCGGTAACGGTGATGCTCAGGGAAGGCGCCGTAAGCGGTTGCCCGTCGATCTTGATCCGAATATTCTCGATCTCGTGCTTTCCGACCGACTTAGGGCGCAGCACATAAGTGAAAGATCGAGTGAACTTCGCGCCGAACTTCCCCGAGGCAGAGTCATAATAACTTTGCACGAAGGAACCCTGGTAATTCTGGATCTCCTCGAACGAAGGCGCGCTGAACTCCGGAGTCTCGATGGGGACCGAACCGTCCGCCTCGACGATCAGCTTCAGGGATACGGACTCGTCCTGCGCGATCTCATTTCGATCGAGCTCGGCCCGGAATTCCGCCGCTTGTACGCCCGCCGCCAGGAAGAGCGCGATCGCGACGATCGCCTTTCGATATGGAAAGTGTACTCGCACGTTACCAGTCCTTTTCGAGCGCCTGCGGGCGACCCTTCATACGTTTCATCTTCTCCTGCAGATCTTTATCGCGCCGAGATAGCTCGCTCATGACTCGATTCGCATCGTCGGGAGAAAGTTTTTCCGATTTGAATTCACGTTTGCCGTTGGTTTCCTGGATCTTCTTCTGGCGGTCTTTCGATTCGTCTTCGCCTTTTTCATCCTTTTTTTCGCCGGAATCCCCGTCGGACTCGTTCTTTCCGCTCTTACTCTTATCCGATTTCTCCTTTTGGTCGGAATTCTGGGGATCGTTTTCCTGGGATTCCCCGCCCTTGCTCTGGGATTGCTGCGCCTGAAAAAGAAGTTCCAAATTCTTCCGGATTTTCGCCTCGAGTTCCGGCTGCGGGGAAAATGCGTTTTGCTCGAGGGCCGCGAGGTAAGATTCCACCGCTCCTTCGAGATTCTTTTCCGCGGTCCGGGCGACCCCCTGGTTGTAAAGCGCGGCGGCCGCCACGCTGGGAATTTGTTCGCGTTTCGCCGCTTCCGCCGCCTCTCCGTAAACCTTCGCCGCATCCGCGGGCTTCTCTTCCTTCAGATGAATGGCCCCCTGGTTGAATCGAAGGATCGAAGATCGGGGGTTCTCGACCTGGGCGCGCGAAAAATGATCCTTCGCTTCCGAGATGCGGTCTTCCCGGAACGCTTCCAAGGCTTTTTGGTTTTCGTCATAGGCCTTAAACTCCCCCGCTCGAACGGGCCGCGCGGAGAGTCCGAGACCGCTCACCCCAAGTATAAAAGCGGTCGCGCGGGTGACCGCGAGGATCTTCCTCGTCGGAATCCCCAGTTCGATGACGAGGAGGAGCAGGGCGATCGCGAGCGGCCACTGAAAACGCTCCTTCCGAATCGTCACTTTTTTCTCCGCGAACTCGCCGCGAGCCAGAGAGCCGAGGTCAGTGGCCAGTTCGTCGAGCTCGTTCTCGGAAGGAGTGATCTTCCAGTAGCGCCCCCCGGAATCTTTCGCGAGCTTTTCCAGCGACGTGGATCGGAACTGGGTCAGAACGGCCTGACCCGAACGATCTCGCTTCGTCCCTACGGTCCGCCCATCCGGATTTCGAATGGGAATCTGCCCTCCCGTCTCCGTACCGACTCCGAAAACATAGAGCTTCAAATTCTCCTTCTTCAGATTCGACGCGAGCTCACCGATTCGATCCTCGTTATCCTCACCGTCCGAAATCAGCACGATCGAACGGGAGACGGGAATCTGCGACTCCTTCTCCGAATTATCCTCTGCGCCGCGCTCCAGCGCGTTTAGCGCGGTTTCGAGGCCCGCACCGATGTCCGTACCCTGGGCGGTCACGCTGTCGGGGGCGAGCGCGTCGACGGTTTCGGCGACATAGTCCAGGTCGGTCGTCAGCGGAGAAAGCAGGAGTGCGTTTCCCGCGAACGCCACGAGACCGACACGATCTCCCTGCATTCGCTCGAGAAGTCGGCGCATGAAATGCTGGGCCTTCTTCATGCGCGAAGGAACGACGTCTTCGGCCAACATACTGTTCGAGACGTCCGCGACGATCATGACGTCCAGCCCCGTGGTTTTCAGAGTCTCTTCCGTCTCGCCCCATTGTGGCCGGGCCGCCGTCAGAAACAGGAAGAGGACCGAAAAACACCAGACGAAGAGTTTTCTCCGCGGCAGCGCCCAGTCCAGATCCGGAGCGATGCGAGACCAGACCGTCTCCTCGGCGAATCGCCGAAATCGTTCCTTTCGTCGCGCCATGAGCCAAAGTCCGGCTCCGTAAAGGACCGGGACCAGCGCGCAAGCCAGCAGCCATTTTGGATAGAGAAAGAAGACTCCAAGAATCTTCACGGCAATACCCTCCACCAGAAACGCGCCAGGAGACGTTCGAGGGCAAGCAAGAGAAAGGAAAGCAGCAGCGGTTTCAAGAACCACTCCTCGTAACGAACTTTTTCGTTGGTCTTTATCTCTGACTTTTCAAGCCGATCGATATCCTGGAAAACTTCGTCCAGCGCGGCGCGATCGACCACGCGATAGAACTTGCCATCGGTGAGCCCCGCGATCTGCTTGAGAAGCTCAGGATTCAGCTGGTTATCGAACCACTGGTAAGTCGTAACCGTCTCTCCGAGAATTCCTTTGCGACGAATCGGCATTCGGACCCGCCCTTCGCGCCCGATGGCGATCGTATAGACTTTCAGCCCGTAGCCCGCGGCCAGATCGCCGGCGGTGAGAGGGTCCACCTGCCCGACGTTGTTCTCGCCGTCCGTCAGGAGAATAATGACTCGGCTCTTCGCCTTAGAATTGCGCAGCCGATTTACCGCGAGCGCGAGCCCATCACCGATGGCCGTACCGTCCTTCACCATTCCGGTATCCGTCCGCCGCAACTCGCGCAAGACGAGTCCATAGTCCAGCGTCGGTGGGACGAGCGTCATCGCTTCACCCGAGAAAATGATGTATCCGATCCGATCGTCGGTACGACGCTTTACGAAATTTTCGACGGTTCGTTTCGCGGTGGCCATCCGCGACTCCTCGGCGAGATCCTCGATATTCATCGACGCGGAGGTATCCATGACCATCATCAAATCCACGCCCGAAACTTGGCGCTGAGTTTGCCGAAAACTTTGCTGCGGGCGCGCGAGGGCCGCGATCGCGGCGGCAAGCGCCAGATAACGAAGCACGAGGAGGATGCGGGTCGGGTCGAATCGCCGCACCGACTTCGGAATGGGAAGCGGAAAGCGAACCCGCGCCGGCGAATTTCTCCGCCTCCAGTAACGATGGAGAAAGGGAATCACGACGATAAGGAGGAGGAGATATGGATAGGCGAATCTCATCGCGGACCCCCCTGGGCCGCAGGCGCGTTCTTTAGAATCGGATCCGCGATCACCTTACGCGTGGAAAGGACCAGCTCCCGCGCCTCGCGAAGTGCATCGCGGGCTTCGCCATCCGTCGGGATCTGGTCGGCGAACTTCACGGGATCCAGCGCCGCAAAAAGCGTTTCGAATCTCCTGATGATCGACTCGTTCAGTCCCGGCTCCCCCGTACGTTCCCGCAAAAGGGCGAAAAGCTCCGAGGTCGTGCTTTCCTGGGCGTCGAAATCGAACCGTTCACCGAGGTAGAACTTCAGTCCATCGGAAATTCCGAAATAATAGGCTTTGAACTGTTTCTTCTCCAGATAACCGGCCTTCGCCAGCGCATCCAGACGCTCGAGCGTCGCCTGATCGTACGGCTTTTTCGGCAACATTTTCTTTAGGGCGGAGGCCGCTTTACGACGCAAGTAACGGACGAGAAAGAATATCCCGACCAGAAGGAAGGCGAGAATCGAGAAAGCCACGAGTGACTGTACCCACATCGGATACGGCAAACCCTGGGGACCGATCGGGGCCTCGGGTTGCGGTCCTTTCGGATCGCTCCTTTCCTTTTCGGTGAGATTCGATGCGATGGTGAGCTGGACCGGGGTCGAGCGTGCGACCAGGGTCCCGTTCGCGTCTAATATACGCAGGGGCGGAAGACTCAAGTCACCCGGCGCGAGCGGAGTAAAGAGCTTGCCTGGACGGAAAAGGAACCCATTTTTCAGTCCTCCCTCGGACGGATCGACCTGCCAGGTCGGGTCGGAAAGCGAATACGCCACCGTGTCGCCGACCCGGAGATTCCCGCCGGAAAGGGCACCGATCACCAGCTCGCTCGAGGGCAGCTCCGCCGGTGCGGGACTCGCTTCAGCGGCGGGAATACGGACGGATCGCGCCGCCCATGCGCTCGCACCACCGATGCTGCCGACCGACGCGATCCACGCGCTAACGGCGACGCAGGCGGCGGCGCGCTTGAAAAAAGCGTACCACGGCTTGGACATGATCCTCCCGTGTCTCAATCGGTAATTCCTCGATGCTGGCCGCGCGACACGCGTTGCGAAAACGAGCATCCGTATCCTTCTTGAATTTTTCGAACCAGTTTCGAAAGTGGTAGGAACGAGGGTCGACGATCCCCTCCTCGCCTGTCTCCGGATCGACGACGGCGATCGCGCCGACATTCGGAATATCCCATTCGTGGGCGTCCCGCACGCGCACGGCCACGACCTCGTTCTTTCGCGCCAGGCGCTTTAGCGCCGTCGTATAGTCCTCGCCGTCGGGACCGAGAACGAAATCGGAGATGATGAAGACGATTCCCTTATGCTTCATCACCCGCGCCGCGCTTTCCAGCGCGCCTTTCAGATCGGTCCCCCGGGTCGTGGGCTCGGTCCCGAGAATATCGCGAACGAGTCGAAGGAGATGGGAACGTCCGCGTTTCGGAGCGACTCGCTTTTCGATCTTACCCGCGAAGAGGATCAGTCCGGTCTTGTCTCCGGTTCTTTCAGCCGCGGTCGCCAGAAGCGCGGCGATTTCCGCGCTCGCTTCCAGCTTCGTGGCGCGGCGAGAGCCGAAGAGCCCGGAACCCGAGAAATCCACGACGAAGAGCACGTTCAGCTCCCGTTCCTCTTCGAATTTTTTTACGAGGGTTTCCTTGGAACGCGCGCTCACCTTCCAGTCGATGTGCCGGACGTCATCGCCCGCGACGTACACGCGATGCTCGGAGAATTGCACGCCCTGACCCTTGAAGTGGCTGCGGTATCCGCCACTCATGACATCGTCGATCACGCGCTTCGTGGTGACTTCGATCAACTTCACTTTTTTTCGAAGCTCTTCGGACAACATCGATTATTTCCAGCTCCGATTACGGAACTTCGATCTGTTCGAGAATCTTCTTCACGACCGTTTCGGAATCGACCCCTTCGGCTTCGGCCTCGAAGGAAAGAATCAGTCGATGCCGAAGCACGTCGTAAGCGACGGTCTTCACGTCTTCCGGAGTGACGAAACCCCGATGTCGGATGAAGGCGCTTGCGCGAGCCGCTTTGGCGAGCGCGATGGTCGCCCGCGGGGAAGCCCCGACTGAGATGTACGATTTCATGTTCGCCAAGCCATGTTTCTCGGGGAAACGAGTCGCGAAGACGAGGGCGAGAATGTAATCCTTGATCTTCTCGTCCATATAGATTTTCGCGCAGAGCTGTCGCGCCTGGAGAATAGTGTCCGGATGACAGATCTTCCGAGCTTTCGCGTAGGAAACCCCGGACATCCGGTTCAGGATGCTTTTCTCTTCAGCCAGCGTCGGGTAACCGACCTTCACCTTGAACAGAAAACGATCGAGCTGGGCTTCGGGTAGGGGGTAAGTCCCTTCCTGTTCGATCGGGTTTTGGGTGGCGAGCACGATGAACGGGTCGTCGAGGGGATAGGTCGTTTCCCCGATCGTGACTTGGTGTTCACCCATCGCCTCGAGGAGCGCGCTCTGCACCTTCGCGGGAGCGCGGTTGATTTCGTCGGCGAGTACGAGATTAGCGAAGATTGGACCTTTCTTCGGCGTGAATTCCCCGCTTTTCGGATTGAAAATCATCGTCCCGACCAGGTCGGCCGGCATGAGATCCGGAGTGAACTGGATTCGCTGGAAGCTCGCGTGAATGATGTCGGCCAGCGTTTTAATCGTGAGCGTTTTCGCCAGTCCGGGAAGTCCTTCCAGCAAAACGTGTCCATCGCAAAGCAACGCCATGATCAGCCGCTCGAGCAGCACGCGCTGTCCGACGATGACTTGGGATGCCTCGGCGAGAACTTCGTCTACGAATTTGCTGCGGATCTTAATTTCTTCGGTCAGGGACTGGATATCGGTGGTCGACATACGGGAGATTTTCCGCTGCCGCCGCCGGAGCGTCAACGTGGAAGCTGGCGAAATAGTGCTTCTAGGAAATCGAATGCAGCCGCGCTCTCGACCGACTGAAGCACTCCGTCGATCATTAAACTCGACTCATCCGGACGCCGTGCGAACTCGAAGACCGCTCGCGGAGCGCTCGTTCCGCACCAGAGGCCCACGGCGCGCCGAAGTCCGGCGCGCTCCGGCGCTAAAAACTCTTCTCCGAGCGAGCGCGTCGCATCGAATGGAGCCGGCGCGAGGTCGCCATCCCTTTGACGAATCTGCTGGAGTCGCGAGTATTCATTTCGCAGTTCCTTACGGAGCATGGGGTCGCGATCCAGGAGTCGGAGGCCTTCGGAGAGGGGAAGCGTACGAAGAGCCGAAAAGATTCGCTGCTCGAGAAATGCGGGAAACTCCGCGAGGAGGAGAAGAGTCCGCCGATCGGGCGGTGAGAAACTCCTGAGCCCCATAACTTCCGGGACCGTCCGGCCGTTCGCGGAGATCGCATCGCCGATGACGGAATGTGGAAGCGAGTCTGGTCCCGAGGCCGGAAGTATCGATTCCGCGAAGCGAAGCGAGATCGGTAATGCGGAAAGTACCCGGTCGCCGGCGAGCGCGTTCATCAGCGACGTCGCGAAATACGACCATCGAAACGACGATTCGGAGTGGCCGTTCGCATAGGCGGCGTCGATCCAACGTTCGACGCCCGCCGGGTCCGCCGCGATCCGGCCCAGGATGCGATCCAGCGCGGGCTCGCGAACGAGATTCCGAAGCGAGCCGAAAACATCCGCCAAAGCCGATAGCTCGGAAGCAAACTCCATCCGCTGGATTCCGAGGCTCATCGTTCGAAGACCGCCCAGGTCGCCCAACCTCTGGAAAAAACGGAGCGGATTACCCGAAGTGTCGGCCGGATCCCGTTCATCGTAGGGAACCGCGGAATTCACGGCCCAGAAGAGATCGCGGAGAAGGCGCATTCCTTCGGAGTTCTTCGTACCGCTGCCGGGGAGATTTTCCGCGATGACGTCGATCGTCTGGCGAAGGTTGAACGCCTTCGCCTTCACTTCGAACGGGATGATGAGATCCGGCGCCGTCCCCCAGGGGTCCGAAATCGCGGCACGCGCCACCGATCCGCCTATGTTTACGCATTCAGGTGCGCCTGGAATCCCGCCGATGCGCTCGAACCATCGAATCGTCTCTTGGACCTCGTCGTAGACATCGCGCAAAGTCGGGGGGCGCTTTCGACCGCGGTAACGCGCCTGGATTTCACGCGGCCATTTTTCGCGCGGTTCATCGCCCCAGGCCTCGGCGAAACGTTCGATGAATTTCAGTCCGTAGTTCGTAGGGAAGAGATAGCTGAAGTTCGAATTCACGAGGATCGACTCGAGACGATCGAGGGAGGTCATCCAGCGGACGCGAATCTGCCTGGATTCGGGGTCCATTACGGCGACCAGCTTCGGGTCGTTGCCGCGAGCGTGAAACCACTGCGCCGCCGAACGCGGATCAAGTTGCGAGAGCCAATCATAAAGTCCCTGCCGAGCGGTCGGAGCGGCGAGAGTTTCGAGGAAGCTCGAGAAACGCGATTTGAGGTCGGAGGCTTCCCATTGGAGCGGGAGCTCGCCCTGCGGGCGCTCCCACCCCAGGACGGCTTCGTCGAATTCACGTTCGATCCCCTCCGCGCGGCGTGCGAGGGCCGGAGCGCCGCGGACGCATTCGAGTTCCGCGACCCAGTTCCGGAGCTGCGCATCCGCGGGCCGAGGCGCCGGCCCGATCCGAGCGCCATGAGGGAGCGGACGCTTTAGTGAACGCACCGCATGTACCAGCTCCGGCAGTCGACGATCCTCGAGCACCCGGCGAACTCCGGCGAAAAAACTCTCCCAATGGCGGATCTCCAGTCGAAGCGCGGACTGAAACCGAGCGAGAATATGAAGTGCCCTGCCGCGGGTGAGATCTCGTATTCGCGCCACTCCCTCGCGGAGAGAGTCTTCGCTCATCGAGAAGGTCGCTTCGCCGGAAAAAGAGGCAATCAGTTCGCGCTTTTCGACCACCGAAAGCGGAAGACGCACGACGCTCGAAACGAACCACTGGAGAAAGGAGCGTTTCTCGTCACCCGTACCCGGAAGAGTCGCGAAGTCCGGACGCTGGGCCAGACGGATCGCCGCGAAGGCTTCAGGAACGACGCCCCCGCCCGAAAGACAGCGCTCGAAAAGCTCGCGCTGGGCTTCCGCCGAAAGGCGCAGATCCAGCGAGGCGCACGCCATCAGGGAAGCATCTAAGTTCGCGGGGTATTCCTTCCGTGTAAGATCCGCGCCGGTGTATGCATGGCGCGGGGATTTCCTCAGAGGCGCTACCTCCACGGTCGCCGCGTGCGCCGGGGGACGCCCCCCACCCGCGAGGATTTCCAGAATATCCGCCAGAACGATCGCGAGGCGCCCGTCATTCGCCATTTCGGCGATCGCTTTCGACGCCTCCGGGAAACTGTCGAGCGACATGAGCCGCTCGAGGCCAGCCTCTTCGGAGTCGACCGCAATCTTTTTCCAGCCGTCAAACCAAGGATGAACGCCGCCCGCTTCGAAAAGGCTCCTGACCGACGCAGCCATTCGGCTCAGAACCGCCGAATCCTCTCCAATGAGAATTCCGACATCCGAGAAAAATCGGCGCAGGTCATCGCGACTCCAGGACTCGATCGTCGCGGTCCATTCGGTCCTCTCGACCAGAAGCGCCCGCACCCAGCTTGCGATCCGATCGCGATCCTCTCGATCGAGCTCCGCCACGACCATCAGCAGGTCCGGAAACCAGGATTTGTCCTCGAGCAAGGAAAGCGCCGCCGCCGCGTCCTCGCCCCATTCACCCACGAAATAACCGGCCGATACGCCGAGATCATTCGCAAAGATCCGTTCCAGGACGTCCACATACACGCCACCGACGGGTCCGCGGGTCATCGCGAGGACTTTCGGATAATGATCGAAGACCTCTTCCGGAACAGGGCAGATTTCCTGAATGCTCATCGCGGTCAGCGACGCGAAACGCGTGATGAACGGCAGAAACCGTTTACCCCGATGCAAGCCCAGTTCGACCGAGAGATTCTTCCAGGGTTCTGGAAACGTCTTTCCGCCCCCCCAGCATGACACCGGACGGTGAAAGCCCAGGTGGAAACGCGAAAGCCCTCGCAGAACATCCCCGTTCTCTTTTCCGAACTCACTCAGGAGAGCGTAGGTGCGATTCGTCTGCGAGAGCACCGAATCTCCGTCTCCAAAGGCATAATCCCAGAGCGCGGCGGACTTTCCGTTCGCCATGGCTTCGATCAGTGCGTTCGCCGACCGCATCGGCGTCCGCTTCCGGGAGAATCCATGGAATAAATCGACCAGCTGGGAACGCTCCGCGGACGAAAGCGGATCCGTTCCGACCTTTCGAATCAGCGAGCCGAAAGCCGGAGATCCGGTCAGTCGCTCCAGCATCTCAAACCCAGCCGCGGTTTCCCGAGCATCGAAGCTCCGGATGGTCCTCTGGAGAAGCGCTTCCGAACTCCCGAACGAGAAAATCCGGATGAGCGCCCGAGCTCGATCCGGATTATCCAAAAGCGGCGAAAACTGCGCGACGATTTCTTCCCAGCGACGCGAGCGCTTTAATCCGCGTACCACTTCGCGGGATTCTCCGAGGACCCGGGGATTCGCAAGAAAGGTCGTATTCAGTATATTCGTGGATTCGGTCAGCGTGAGATCCGAAGCGTCGGCGACCAGCTGGGCGACTTCGGGCATGGACCCGTTGGAGTTGAAACATTCGATCAACTTCCGAAAGGTCGGGGCATCGAGCTGGGACTTTTCAAGCCGGAGCCCGGAACACTCGGGACGAATCTTCCGATATTTTTCCCGCGAAGGCGCCGGCTTCTCGCCGGCACTCGGCGCAAACATGTCCACCGAGCAGCCCGTCGCGATGGCGACGAGTACGAACAGTGGAGCAAGCTGGCGCACGAAAAAACTCACGAGTGTATCCCTGCCGTCCGAAACCACGCCGTTTAAAACCGCGTGAAGTTCAAGAAACGTTAGACATGTAAAATCGACGCCTTTTATACTGCGCAGGTGCAGCAAACGCGAGCGAAATGCATAGGTCGAAAATTAGTAAACATATTGAAATCATTCACTAATTTAAGTTTTGGTGCGAAGAGTTTTAAAGTGAAATATCGTCCCGCGGACGAATTCCCCCGCCCCCGCCACCCGGACCGCTCGGTACGGGGGTCCCCGGCGCATCCGAAGCGAGGTTGGCGAAGAGGGTGTACTCGCCCATGAACGCGAGGCGCACGGTTCCCGTCTCGCCGGCGCGATGTTTTGCGATGATGAATTCGGCGACCCCGCGGTCTTCGGAGTCCTTGTTGTAGTATTCGTCTCGATAAACAAACCCGACCAAGTCGGCGTCCTGTTCGATGGCTCCGGATTCGCGAAGGTCGGAGAGCATCGGGCGTTTATCCGGACGGCTTTCGAGCGCGCGGGAAAGCTGGGACAGTCCGACGATCGGTACCTTCAGCTCCTTCGCCAGCGACTTCAGATTCCGCGAGATTTCCGAGATTTCTTTCTCGCGGCTGCCGTCGTTCCGGCTTCCCTTCGACCCCCGCATCAGCTGGAGATAGTCGACGACGATCAAGTCCAACTTCTTTTCTTGGGCGAGCAAGCGGCGACAGCGCGCTCGCATGTCCATCACGGTCAGATCGCCTGAGTCGTCGATAAAAATCTTCGACTTCGAAAGCTGGTCCGCCGACTGCGCCAGACGCGGCCAATCCCGATCCACGAGGCGTCCGAGTCGGAGCCGCTTCGAATCGATCCGGGCCTGCGAAGAAAGCATCCTCATCACGAGTTCTTCCTTCGACATCTCGAGGGAAAAAATCATGACGACGGCCTTAGACTGCATGGCCGCGTTCTGTGCGGCCGAGACGACGAGGGAGGTTTTTCCCATCGCCGGGCGGCCGCCGACGATAATCAGCTGGCCAGGGTGCAGCCCTGCCGTGAGCTTATCGAACTCGGTGAATCCGGTCGGAAGTCCCGTAACCGCGGAACTCTTCGATGCCGCCTCTTCGATGGCGTGCATGTTCGAGACGAGAATGTCCTGCATCGAGGAAAAGGATTTATTCAGCGCGATGTCGCTGACGCTGAAGACGCGTTTTTCGGCGTCGTCCAAAAAAGCCTCCACGTCGTCGACGCCCTCGAATGCGTCACGCGTGATTTCTCCCGCTACGTCGATCATACGGCGAAGCAGCGCCTTCTCCCGCACGATTCTCGCGTAATAGACGACGTTCCCGATGGAGAACGTATCTTCCACGAGCGCCGTCAACGTGGACTGTCCGCCGATCGCCTCGTACCAGCCGCGGTCCCGCAGCGCCGAAGAAAGGGTAATCAGGTCGAGCGCCTGTCCCCGTCCCGAGAGGGAAAGTAGCGTTTCGAAAACTTTCGCATGGTTCTCGAGATAGAAGTCGCGCGGCTCGATGCCGATCTCCACCACGCGGTGGATCGCTTCGTTATTCAGGAGAATCGCGCCGAGAACTGAGCGTTCGGCTTCGAGATGGTGGGGCGGTACGCGACCCATGCGCGGACGCTCCGGCGGTCCGCCGGCTCCTCCAAAATTTCCGCCCCGATCCTCGAACCGGCCGTCACTCATGCGCAGTACTCCTCGCGTAGATCGAAAAAAACCCGGTCGCCGAGCGGCGGACCGGGTTTTCTAAAAAAACGAAACGTCGTTCGGAATTACTCTTCCTTAACGACCCAGACCTTCACGGCCGCGGTGACGTCTTGGTCGAATTTGATCGTCACGTTGTGCACGCCGAGCGCCTTGATCGGCTGCTCGAGGATGATCATGCGCTTCTCGACATCGAGTCCGCCTTTTTTCAGCGCTTCGACGATGTCCGACTGAGTGACGGATCCGAAAAGTTTGTCGTGTTCGCCGACCTTGCGGGAGATGGTCACCGACTGATCGGAGATTTTCTTCGCGAGTTCCTGCGAGACGGCGCGGGCCGCGAGGCGTTTCTTTTCGAGAACTTTCTTTTGGTTCTCGATCATTTTCACGTTCGCCGGATCGGCGAGCATCACGAGCTTCCGTGGAAGCAGGTAATTGCGAGCGAAGCCCGAAGAGACGTTCACGAGGTCACCGATACGGCCTAAATTTTCAACGTTTTCACGTAAGATCACGAGCATGAAGAACTCCTTAAAACTGAATAGAAACCTAGGTTTGCCTGAACTTAGAACGGAAGTCAAACCACTGATCGAAGAATCCGATACTCAGGAGCAGCGGAATCATCAGCACCAAAATCATCATGTAAATCAGCATTCGGAAGAGGCCCCGAATCTTCCACACATCGAAGAGAAATCCCATAACGGCCAGCCCCTGGAGTCCATAGGCGGCCATTAAGACTTTAAAACAGTTGAGCGCGATGTCCGACGGCGTTCCCTCGGTGAAGAGGACGACGGCCCACGCGGCGAGCGTTGGCCAGACGAGCCATTCCGGATTCTTCCAACGATTCAGAACCTTCCGCTCGAGTCCGACTCGTGAAAGAAAACGGCCCGGGTTGAGATTGATCAGGATTCGCAGGTTGAACCAAGCCACGAGCAAACAAAGGATTCCCAGCGTACCAGGCAGCTCGGAGAGCGTCCGACGACGCCATTCGGCAACCCCGACTTCTCCACCGCCGAAATTCGCGATCAGCTGCTCCCTCGCCTCCGGACTTAAGCTTGCGAGCAAAAGATCGAAGAAACTCGCGAAGATATGCTGGACTTCCTGCCACGGAGTCACTCCGCGCAGAATCGCGTAAACGCCGATGACCGCCGAAACGATGCACCACTGTACGACCCAAGTACGGGCAATCACTTGTTCCGGGCGAAGACGTCGCATCAAGAGAAACGGCAGCACGAGTCCGATCGAACCAATCGCCAGCAGGTAGAACTGGAAAACGGTCGGACCGCTTGTCCAGTAAACTACCGAGGCGTTCGAAACGAGCGCGGCCAGGAGCCATCCCCAGTGCCCGGTCACCCCGAGAATCAGGAACGGCAGCGGCGCGAAAACCGCGAAGAACCCGCTCAGGAAAAGCGCCGCGCTCACGAAAAACGGAGCGATGCGGTTCCAGACGAGGAGAACTTTCGAGACTCTCGCTCCGGCCATCCTCCGCGAAGGACGACCCGCGGGGCCGAGCGAGCCCGGCTCCGGGACGGTGGTCGGAGTATCGCTCACTCGCGATTACTCGCCGGCGTCAGCGCCCATTTCGTCGTTCGAATCATCGTACGAACGACGGCGGGCTTCGCGTTCTTCGCGACGAGCTTCGCGCTCTTCTTCGCGTTTCTTCGCTTGGGCTTTGATCTCTTCACGGCGCTTCATGAACGACTCTTGCTCGAATTCGCGAGCGAGGTTCACGGAGAGGAAACGCATGACGAAATCGTTCATGCGCAGATTGCGCTCGATCTCGGCGACGATGTTCCCGTTACCCGTGTAAACGAGGTAGGTATAGCGGCCACGGCTCTCTTTTTCGATTTTGTAAGCCAGGCGCTTGGTGCCCCAGTCTTCCTGGAGAACGAGCTCGCCGCCGAAAGAAGGGATGATCGAGATCAGGCGATCCGTCAGCGCCTTCAGCGCGTCTTCGTTCATTTCAGGGCGGGTGATGAAAGTGGTTTCGTATCCGGCAAGTTTACCGGCAACTGCTTTAGCCATGTCTAAGGTCTTTCCTTCTGGTTCAGACGATCCCCAATAATTCGGAAATCGGAGCCCGTTCTCCGAGGAGTCGAGCAAGGTTCGCAATGATGTGCGTCGAACGGTTGTAACAGACGCCCTCCCTCGGATCAATAGAGTCGAATCGTGGAAAGCGCCCTAAAATCGGGAAAGATAAGGGAATGCCGAGCCTCAAGCGACCACGCGCTGCGTTAGTAATCGGATGGATAGTCGGATTTGCCCACGATTCCGGTTTCTTCCGGAGAATCGGCCGCCAAGGCCGCTTCGGCCGCAGTCGGGATCCTTTTCGAGCCCAACCAGGCGACAACCAAGATCGCGCTCTCGTAGAGGAAAATCAGCGGACACATGAGCAGAAGCATCGAAACGGCGTCCGGCGGAGCGAAAAGCGCGGAGACGATCGTGATTCCGATGATCGCGTTCCGGCGATGCTGCCGCAAAAAGGGGGCGTCTACGACTCCGAGCGCGCCGAGGAAGCTGATGATCACCGGCAGCTCGAAGCCAAGTCCGAAGAGCATCATGAGCTTCAGCGCCGTCGTATAATAGGCGTCGATCGTCAGGAGCGGCATGTCCGAGGGCATCCCGTAAGTGACGAAAAACTTAAAGCCGACCGGAAAAAGCACATAATACGCGAAGAGCGCGCCACCGACGAAGAAGAACGTAGCGGCCGAGATGAACGGAATCACGAGGCGACGCTCACGATGTTTCAGTCCGGGCGCGATAAAGTTCCAGATCTCCCAGAAAAAGTAAGGGGAGAGGGCGAAGATCGAAAGGTATCCCGCGATCTTCAGGTGGGTCATGAAATTTTCGAAGAGGTTCGTGAAGTAGAGAAATCGTTTATCCTCGGGGAGGACCGCGAACAGGGGTTCGCGCAGCCATTCCATGACGGGATCGGATAAAAAATAGCCGCCGATAAAGCCGGCCACGAAAACGTAAGCCATCCGCATCGCGCGCGTCCGCAGCTCGTCGATGTGATCGAAGAAAGCCATGGGCCGTTCCGGGTCGCGGGCGGCCGATTTTTTAGGCGAAACGTCTTTGCTCAAACGGGAGGACCCCAGGGTTGATTCCGGCGTGGATAGGTCTTGAAATAAATGGCTCTCGTTCCATACTAGTCGAAAAACTCATTCAAAAGGAAGCCGCTATGTCCGACCCTACTCCGAATCCTTCGCCCGAGTCCTCGAAAAGCCCGCGTGGCCTCCTCTATGGAATCGGCGCGCTCGTCCTCGTCGGACTCGGTACGAGCGCTTTCCTCATGAGCAAACAAAGCAATACCCCGCCGGAAACCGCGGTGGATACTCCGGCCGAAGTCGTCGCGAGCGCCACCCCGTCGCCGAGCGATGCTCCCGCCGCGGAAACGAACGCCGGCGAAGTCGATCTTTCCGTCGACGAGAACGGACTTTCGAAAGCGGTCGTGACGATCGAAACCGCCAAGGGAAACATTTCCTTTCGATTCTACGCGAAGGACGCGCCCGCGACAGTCGCGCGAATCGCGGAGCTCGTGAAATCCGGGTTTTACAACGGCCTGACTTTCCACCGCGTCGTGCCTGATTTCGTCATCCAGGGCGGAGACCCGCTCGGGAACGGGACTGGCGGCAGCGGTCAGAAGCTGAAGGCCGAGTTCAATGCCCGCAAACATGTCCTCGGCACGGTCGCGATGGCGCGCTCCCAGGATCCCGACTCGGCCGACTCCCAGTTCTACATCGCGCTCGGTCCGATCCCGCACCTCGACGGAAGCTACACGGTCTTCGGCCAAGTCTCCGAAGGCCTCGAAAACGTGAAGAAGATCGAAATGGGCGATACGATGACTAAAGTCTCGATCAAGTAGACCTGGCCGCCGGCTTTCCCCGGGACACTCTCTGAATCACTGGATGCTCTTCTTCGCTCCGGCGTTCGGAATAATCCCCGCTTCGTGGAGAAGTTTTTCCGCGCGTTCACTCTTCGTCGCCATCCAGTTCTCGTAGATTCGAAGCAGGTTGCGCTCTCCTTTCGCCATGGTCTGGTCGCTGACGTCCGCAAGCACGTCCACGAATTTTCCGAAACGCTGGGCGAGTTCCTCGAAGACGATCCGAAGCGCGGCTTCCTCGTGGCGAGAGGCCGCTTCACGATACGCGAGTCCCCCCATCTCGATGTAGTAGTCGAGATCGACGAGTTTGCGGTTCAGGCTCTCCTGAAAAAATCCGGCGCGATAAAGGGAAAGGTCCCCGACCTGGCGGTAGATGACTCGCTTCGCTTCACCGCCGGGTAAGTCATGAGCTTCTTTCACGAGGAGGGCCAGCGCCTCTTCCCGATGACGGCCGTCCGAATCGCGCGCGAAAAGCGCGTCGGTCGTCATGAACTGATTCAGAAGATTCACGAGATAAAATCCCGTCTCCTCGGTCGGTCGAAACGAACGCCGATGGAACGCGCCGTCTAGGAGTTCATAAAAGTACTCCTGGGGCTGGGCGACGAGTTGCAGTTTCCGCGCGGAACTGCCGTTGGAACCTTGGTCTTCTGCCATCCGATTACGAACCCCCTCGGCCATCGTCCGAAAACGAGGCTTACATTCCATTTTAAAGCAGGGGTTTCCCCTGTCAAACAATGGGATTTCCCCTTAACATCCATAAGCGTGAGGCAAGGAAATCCTTCGGCTTTAGCCGTCATGATTCCGTCGTTTTTGCTCGGATCGCTCATTCTCCTGGGTCCGGCAAGACCCACCCTCACGCTCGCCGCCGATGCGAGAAACCAGGAAATTCGCGTGAACCTTTTCGGGCAGCCCTGCACGATGGAAGGACCGTTCACGAAAGCGCAGCTCACTTCGCTCCACGAAATCAGCCCCGAGAAAATTCCGCCCGCCGCTTCGGTTCCGCAGATGAAATCCATCATCGCGAAGACGACCCAGATCAAAGGCCTGCCGTTGCCCGTCGAACAGTATCGCGATCATCTTCGAAAAAGACTTTCCGCGAAGATCGCTCTGGAAGAAGCGATCCAGTCCGCGAAAAAAGCGAAAGCCGCCGAATCGCGAAAGAGCCTAGACGCGCTTCTGAAGAACCTGAAGGAGCATGTCTCGAGCCTGCAGTATCCTTCGTTCGAAACCGGAGTTCGGAAACTCTTCGAATCGAACGCGCACCACCTGACGGAACTTTTCTTCGAGGGTCTTCGCGAGCGATTCGAAGGGGTGATCCAGCCCGATACGGAAGAGGAATTTCATAAAGCGATCCGCATCGCCAAGATCCAGTACGTCTGCGTATTCGACGACGGGGAACACTCGGACGAAAACGAAGCTTCGGAGTAGTACGAATCACCCTCTCTGGGTCTGGAGGAACTCACCCAGACTTTCGAATACCCCGGAGCGGATCATGGCGACCGCAATCGCCGCGAGCAGGAGGGCGGCGATTTTCGAGAGGACGACGGTCCCGTCTTTTCCGATCCATTTCGTCACGCGATCGCAGTGACGAAGAATGATCCACGCCAGTACATAGTTAATGACCAGCGCGGCCGTGGTTACCCAGTAGCCAACCGTACCCGACTGGAGAAGAAGAGTCGTGAGCACTCCGGGACCCGAGATCAGCGGTACCGCGAGCGGGACAATTCCGGTCGAACCCGACGACTTCTGCACGGCCTCCGGGCCGCCCAGGAGATCCGCGAGGGAAATGAGAAGCAGGATCAGTCCCCCCGCGATCCGAAAATCACTCAGACTGATGCCGATATGTTTAAACGTCGCGCGTCCAAGTACCATGAACAGGATCGCGACGACGAGGGCCACCGCCATGGACTTATTCACGACAGACTTCCGTTCCACCGAATCCATCCCCTGGGTCAGGGAGAGATAGATCGGCACCGTACCGATAATATCGAGCGCAACGAAGATGGCCGTAAAGGTGATCGAGAACGAGTCGAAAAATTCCATCGCGTCTTCAGTTTAAGGGGAGCCGTAAAAAACCCCTAATCGAAAACCGCATGATTTCGACGGCCTACCTGGCGAAACCGTTTCGGCGAAAACTCACCGCGCGTCGTGTTGACATCCGCGCCGGAGTTGAGTAATCCCCGCTCAGATTTTCGCATCTCGTTTATCGGTGCGCCCGGCGCTTTGGCTTCTCGCGAAGCCGCGCTTGAGTGGTGAGCGGCGCCCAAACAAAGGGGGAAGCGCATTCGATGCGCTTCCCCCGCTTATCCCACTACGGCAGTGACCGCATTATTCTCGACGTAGTACTTGCGACAAGCTTCCCGAACCTGTTTCGCCGAAACCGAGTTGATTCGCTCGATGATATCCGTCTCCGTACGAATCGGGAGATCGTAAACGGTCTCGAGCGCGTAGTAACCCGCGAGCGAACTATCTCCCTGCAGGTCCATCGCCCGACGGCCAAGGTAGTATTCCTTCGCCCGACGCATTTCGGATTCCGTCGGGCCCCTGTTCGCAAGGTCTTCGAGGACCTTCTTAATTCCACCGATCGCTTCATCCTTCTTCGAAGGCGAACACCCGATGTACGTCCCGATATAACCGCGCTCGATCCCCTCCATCGAGATCGGCGACACCGAATAGGCCATGCTGCGCTTTTCGCGCAGCTCGATGAACAGTCGGCCGCTCTGGCCACCGAGGACGTTCTGCATGATTCGCATCGCGTAGCGATCGTTGTCTTCGAAGCGAAGTCCGAGTCCACCCGTAATGATATGCACCTGCTCGCGACCGAGACTTCGATCGACCCAGCGAGGCGCCCCCAGGCTCGGTTCGTCGCCGATGCTTTCGATGCCGAGGGGTTTGTCCGAAGCGCCGAATGCCGAAATCTGCCGATCGAGATCCGCGAGCCAAAAATCGAGCTCGCGCCGAGGCACGTTTCCGACGACGGAAACGACCAGACGATCGGGCCTCAGCCATTTCCGGTGGAAAGCTTTCAGCCGATCCGAATCGATCGAAGCGATGCTCTCGAGCGTTCCGGCCGAATACTTTCCGTACGGATGTTTCTGGAAGAGCGTTTCGTGGAAAAGTTTCGAACAGAGGGCCGAGGAATGATCTTCGATCGAACGAATGGATTCCTCGACCACTTTCCGGGTGAGATCGAGTTCTTCTTTCGGAAACGACGGCGTCAGCAGGATTTCCGTGAAGAGCGAGCTCAGGGTCTTCCAGTCGCGGGCGAGGCCGTTGGCGGCGAGGCCGATCGTATTGCGACCCGAAAAGCCGTCCAGATTCGCGGCGAGCCCCTCGACGATCGAGGTGATCTCGTTCGCGCTTCGTTTCACCGTTCCCTTCGCCCAGAGATTCGAGAGCAGATTGCTGGTTCCGAGATCGAGATCCGGGGATTTCACCGGGTCCGCGACCTCGAGTCGAAGCCCGCCTAAGACCGCGGACTGGATGCTGGCCACGTGCGAACTCGGGCGTTCGCGGTAGAGGACCCGCACGCCCGAGGGGAGCGTGAACTGCTCGGGCACGATATCCATCGGATTGACCGGGGTTTTCTTTACCGGTTTAATTTTCGATTTCGCGGCCGTCTTTTTCGATTCCGACGAATGGCCGAGGAATTTTTTCGCGATTTCGAACATCGGCGCCAGATCGAAGGCTTTTTCTTTTTCCGGCAGCATTACCGTGAACGACATGCGCGAGAGATCGAAGTACTTCCGGGCCACTTCCTGGATCTGGGCCGCATCGACCTTACGGAGCTTTTCCAGATAATGATCGTCATACTCCAGGTCTCCGAGCTGGAAACGGAGAAATCCCAGGCGAGAAGCGATGCCATCGGCGCTCTGGAGCGCATAGTATCGCTCGCTTTCGGTGTTCGTTACCACGCGCGCGATTTCTTCGTCCGTCGGCGGCGCGGTCTGGACTCGCGCAAGCTCCTCGAGCATCGCGGCGAAGACGTCCGGGAGTTTCTCCACCGCATCGACGTCGGCGTTAAAGTACAGCATTCCCGGGTCGCGAGGGACGTAGAGGGCTCCCCCAACATCGGTCACAAGAGATTTCCCGTAAAAAAGCCCCTGGTAGAGTCGGCACATCTCTCCCATGCCGAGGATTCCGCCGAGGAGATCGAGGGCGGGCATATCTTCGTGCTTCAGATCCGGCACCCGAAACGAAAACGCGAGCGTCGGCGTCGTCACATCGAACGCGATTTTTTCGAACTTCGCGTGACTCCGGGTTTCCGGCTCTTTCGCGCGGGGGGCTTCGTACGCGGACTTTTTCTTGATGACCTTGTTCCCGTACAGCGATTCGAGAAGCTTCAGGATCGTCTGCTTCCGCTTCGGATCGAATGGTCCGACGAGGACGAGGCCCATGTTTCCGGCGACGTACTGCCGGCGATAGAACGCCTCGAGATTCGCGACTTTCGCCGCCTTCAGAGTCTTTGCGTATCCGATGACCGGGCGACCATAGGGATGTTTCGAAAAAGTCGCCGAAAAGAGGGATTGAAACAGCATCCGTCCCGGAGAGTCCTCTCCCTTCTTCAGTTCCTCGAGAATCACCTCGCGCTCGCGTTCGAAATCTTCCTTCAGAAACCGCTGCGGTTTCGCCAGCGTGCCGAATACCTTCAGGACCTTCTCCCAGTGGTGAGCCGCGCAGGTGACGTGATAAACCGTCTGATCGAAGGACGTGTAGGCGTTGATGTCGCCGCCCAGGCTTTCCACCGCGCGCGCCATCTCGCCGGTCGAAGCCTTGCCTGAGCTCTTCGCGTCGGTGTCCTTAAAGTGCATATGTTCCAGAAAGTGCGCGAATCCCGCCTCGTTCGGCTTCTCGTCGGCGCTCCCGGTCTGCGTCCACCAGTAGATCGCGGCGACGGGGCTATCGTTGTACTGGAGAACCACGGGGATGCCGTTCGAGAGCGTGAGGAGTTCGGGCGAGAGGAGTTTCGACATAGAAGACGAGTGTACGGGAATGGGTGGAAAAATCGAGGGGTCCGTAACGGGCTCGACCTCTGGCATTCCCCCCCGATCCAGGTTAAACCCTCGACGCATGCGCTCTCTCTACGTGCACTTCCCTTTCTGCGAATCGAAGTGCCATTACTGCGACTTCTATTCGATCGGGGCCGAGCGTACGGGCGCCTCCGACCCCGCGACATTCGAAGCGGCCCTCTTTAATGAGAGTAAACTCATGGCGCACCGCCTGGGGCCGTCCACCGGGCCGGAAGCACGCCCACTGGAGACGATTTTCTTCGGGGGCGGGACACCGAGCATGACCCCTCCCGAATCCATGCGCCGGGCGCTGGCGCCGCTCGAACTCGATCGGAGAGTGGATGCGAATACGGAATGGACGATGGAGGCGAATCCATCCTCGGTCGACCAGGCCCGGCTCGAAGAATATCGCACCCTGGGCGTGAACCGGATTTCCATGGGCGTCCAAGCCCTCCGACCCGATCTCCTCACGATGCTCGGTCGGGTCCATTCACGAGACGCCGCCTTTCGAGCCCTCGACGCGATTTTCGCGGCCGGGTTCACGAACGTCTCGGTCGACCTGCTTTGCGGAGTGCCGAACCAGAAAGTTTCCGACGTCGAGAAGGCGATGGAAGAGCTGATCGCTTATCCGATCACGCATCTCTCGTGCTACCTCCTTACGCTTCCGAAGACGCATCGAATGCACAAGGACCTGCCCCAGGAGGACGAGCAACTCGAACATCTGCTCGCGATCGATCGGAAAATGGTTTCCGAAGGATTCGAGCACTACGAAATATCGAACTTCGCGAAGCCCGGCCGTCGTGCGCGCCACAACCTCGCCTACTGGACGGGAAAGTCGTATCTCGCGCTCGGACCCTCCGCGCACTCATTCGACGCCGCTCGCGGCGAGCGTTGGAAGAACGTCTCCTCCCTGCACAAATACGCGAAGCTCCTCGCGGCCGGGGAATCCGTGATCGAATGGACGGAGAGCCTGACCGACGAGCAGCGCGAAATGGAACGCTGGCTGCTCGCCCTAAGACTGGAAGAAGGATTCGCCAAGGAATGGCTCGATACTCCGGTCCGACTCGCCAAGGCCCAGAAATTAGAAAGGGAAGGAATGCTTGAAAAGCATCCTTCCCTTCCAAACCGGATTCGGCTGACCCCGAAGGGTTTCGCCTTATCCGATCAGATTATCGCGGCGCTCGCCTAGACGCAGCTCTCGCCCCGATAAACCTCGTGATTACTTAATCCGGCGAACTTTCTTCGGTCCGCGGTCTCCGCCCGGCAGGCGGCATTTTTCGAGGTCGAGGTCGAACTTCAGATCCTGATCGAGGCAGGAATAGATCTGCACCGTCTGCTGGGCATATCCATAACCTTTCTTCGCGATGACGGAACCGTCCTTCTGGACCTCGCACGGATTGTTCATTTCGCATTCGCGGCCGTTTTCGTTGATCGTATTGTTGATCGCGACGACGGTGCGCGTGCCGGCGGCGATGACCGGAGAACCCGAAGTTCCGCCGATGATCTCGCAGCCTGGGCGCGAGTAACGGAGCGATTTTTCCATAACGTAGCCGCCCTCGCGAAGCGTTTCGGCGAAGGATTCGACTTCGCACGCGTAGCCCTTGCGCCAGTAACCGGAAATGATCTCGATTTCGTCGCCGATATTCGCGATGACTTTCGCGAGGGTGAGCGGACGCATTCCGAACTTCGTTTCGATGTCCTTATAGGTCTCTTCGAGTTGATAGAGGGTGATATCGGTCTTGGTCATCGTCGCGTAGATCACGCGGGTCGCGAAGAGTTCCCCGATCGTCGCGGCGGTGCGCGGATGGAGGACTTCGAAACGGCGTTTCGAAGCTTCGTTGTAAACGAACGTGCCTGGCTCCGGCATTCCGCCTTCGAGGCAGTGACCGTTCGTGAGAACGACCGCGCGGTCCGTATCGAGGCTGGTCGTGTAGCGAATCAGCGAACCCGAGCAGTTGTTCAGACGAATGATGGCTTCGTAATTATAGCCGTCGTTGACGAGGGCTCGGCGGGGAGGTGGAGCCATGTTCCGTTTCGGAAACGGAAAGGCGTGGGCGGACGACGTGGAAATCGAAACGAGAATGGAGAACGCAAGAAACGGGACGAACTTCTTCACAATGCTTTTCATACTACCCCCCTGAAAGGTGGGGGACGGATAGCACGGCCTTTAACCGGAGACGATTCGCACCATGTCATTACAAAACAACCGGACGGGGCTCAGCCTCGAGTTAAACCCTTCTCACGCGGGCCGAGCTAGGTTAGAAGAGGCGCGACTCCCCTTCGCGATCTAACGAAGCACAGTGATTCCAACCGGTTAGCTGACATTTGACAGCGTGGGAAATGGGACCATCTTTCCACTAACGCTCATCACGAATTTTTTCCGGAGACCCCGCAGTGACCTCTGAATCCACCGAACCCACGCCACCTGAAAACGCACCCGAAATGACGACTGAAAACGGGAGCGATCCGCTCGCCGTCGCGACCCAGAAAATCGCCGAACTCGAAGCGGCGCTGACCGAAGAGAAGAATAAGTACCTCTACCTCTACGCGGATTTCGATAATTTCCGTAAACGCTCGGTCAAGGAGCGCAGCGACGCGATGAAATTCGGCTGGGAGAATATCGCCCGCGACATGCTCGGTGTGATCGATAACCTCGAACGCGCGCTCGAACATATGCCCGCGAACGTGGATGCGAACCTGAAAGCCGGAATTGAAATGACGGTTTCCCAGTTCCGCTCCGCCCTCGAAAAACAGGGCGTCGCGCTGATCGCGACCGAAAAGACGCCTTTCAATCCCGAGTTCCACGAGGCCATGGGCCAGGAACCTTCCGAACTGCCGGCGGGATCGATCACGAAGACCTTGGTGAAGGGATACACGCTGCACGGACGCCTCCTTCGTCCGGCAAAAGTACTCGTCGCCGCCTAGGCCCTGCCTGGAGCGACGAAATTTGACAATAACCGAAGCGAAACCAGCTTTAAGTTAACGGGGCGAATTTTTCGCCCGAAAGAAATTGAGGTAATTGAATATGGGAAAAATCATCGGAATTGACTTAGGGACCACGAACTCCTGCGTAGCCGTCATGGAAGGCTCGGATTCGAAGGTGATCGCGAACAGCGAAGGCGCCAACACGACGCCTTCTATCGTCGGCTTCGCGCCGAATGGCGATCGTCTCGTCGGCCAGACGGCGAAACGCCAGGCCGTGACGAACCCTGAAAAGACGGTCTTCGAGGCGAAGCGCCTGATCGGTCGCAAGAGCTCCTCGAAGGAAGTGAAGGACTTCATCACCCACGCTCCGTTTAAGGTCGTGGAAGCGAAGAACGGAGACGCCTGGGTGAAAGTCGCGGACCGCGAATATTCCCCGCAGGAAATTTCGGCGATCGTGCTCCAGAAGATGAAGCAGACCGCCGAAGATTATCTCGGCGAACCGGTCACCGAAGCCGTCATCACCGTTCCGGCCTACTTCAACGATG
>CAZIAL010000034.1:23183-33034 GCA_964536965.1 uncultured Bacteriovoracaceae bacterium | reverse complement strand
AGGGGACTTGAACCCCCGACCCTCGGAATCACAATCCGATGCTCTAACCAACTGAGCTATGGCCACCACAGATGACTGATTGAAAATCAGTCATGAGCGCCTAGAATTAAGGGAAGTAATACAGACTGTCAATCACTTGATTTCCCCACTCGGCTTTGCGAGCGTGGAGGGATGAAAGCTTTGCACTCGCTTGGCCTTATCGTGCTTTTTACCCTGTTTACGATGCCCGCCGCGCGGGCCGGGGTTTTTAATTTGCCGCGCTTCGTCGACGTCGGAAATAATGCCTTTGGCTTCGAGCCGGAGGTGACTCTGACGAACTCGGGCGGGGTCGCCGGCAGTGTCAGGTACACCCAAGGGATCACCGAGCTGAATAACCTCCACCTGATCCTCGGGACCGGCACCGGCCAGCGCCAGTTTCGGGTCGGTACGGCGGTGACCTTCGACTTTATCCCCGACGTCGAGCTCCAGCCTGGTTTCGGGGTCGCGCTCCAGTCCATCTATTACCGCTACCGGAATGACCGCGGGCAGATGGAAGTCGCGGCCGTGCCTTACCTCCATAAAACCTTCTCGGACGGGGCCGGAAATCGGGTCGAACCGTTTATCGCGATTCCGTTCGGCCCGGCCTTCTATTCGGGCGACTACCACTGGACGACCCAGATCGCGCTGGGCGCGATCTATCACCCGGCTGGGGCGAAGACGCGCTTCGTGAGCGAAGTCGGAGTCAGCGTCAACAAAACCGAGAGCTACATCTCGGGCGGAATTCTTTTCGAACCGTAATATTTCCCGAAGGACGACGATGCCGACGAAACCTTGGAATTCCCTCGATGCGCAAAGTCTTTCCGGAATTCGCGGCGTCGCCTTCGATATCGACGATACGTTCTCCAGTGAAGGCCTGCTTTCGGCCGAAGCTTTCGATGCGCTCTGGCGGCTAAAACGCGCGGGTTTCTTCCTCGTTCCGATCACGGGCCGCCCCGCCGGTTGGTGCGATCATTTCGCGCGATTCTGGCCGGTGGACGCCGTCGTTTGCGAGAACGGGGCTTTTACCTTCTTCATGCGCGAGCAGCTCGATGGGGGAATGCTCCGCACCGTTCGTCATCGCCACGAAACCCCGGGTGGAGACCCCGACCGGGAGAAGAAGCTCAGGAAACTTCGCGCCACGCTTGAGCAGGAGTTTCCCGGGCTTTCGTACGCATCCGATCAGGCTTACCGAGAGAACGACCTCGCGATCGATTTTTGCGAGGATGTGAAACCCTGGGCACGCGACGAGGTCGATCGGCTGGTCTCCGTCTGCGAGCGCGAGGGCGCGCACGCGAAGGTCTCGAGCATCCATGTAAACACCTGGTACGGGGAGTTCGATAAGAAAGCAGGCTTTCAAGCCTGGATCGACGCCGGCGCGCCGGGCCTCGGGCGCAAGTTTCCGCCGAGTCTCGCGGTGACCTTGCCCTCGGATCTTTCCGTGCCCCCGCTCTCCGAATGGATCTTCGCCGGCGACTCGCCGAACGACGAGCCGATGTTCCGGTATTTTCCGACCTCGGTCGGAGTCGCGAACCTCGCGAAATTTGTCGATCGGCTGAAATTTCCGCCGACCTATGTCACCGCGCGACCGAGCGGGCAGGGGTTCGTCGAAATGGCCGAAAAACTTCTCGCCTCGCGGAAGTAAACGAGCGCTCGCCCGAAGGCTAGCGATCCAGCCCTCGCTGGGTCTGAAAGAATTCCGCGAGGTCCTCCCGCAGCTCGCTGACGAACTCGATGGGCTTCCCCGTCGTGGGATGCGTAATCGTTAAACGCGCGGCGTGGAGGGCATGCCGCGGCAGCAGGAGTTTCGCCTCGGCCTCGGGAGTCAGTCGATCGCGATCGTAGAAGAGGAGCGCGAAATCTTCGTCGACGCCATAGAGTTTATCGCCGACGAGCGGGAATCCGGCCCGTTCGGCGTGCACGCGACTCTGGTGCTGACGGCCCGTCTTCGGATAACACTCGACGAGCGAGTAACGCCTGCCGGCGGCCCCGGCGCGCTCCAGGGTTCTGAACGTGGTTTTCGCCACCTGGCCGCCGTCTTCCTCGGGGAGGCATTCCATCTTCAGCCGGATTTTCGAGCGGACCGCGCGGCCCATCGGCTCATCGACTTCGAACGTATCGGGTGATTCCCCATGTACGATGGCGAGATAGGTTTTTTCGGTCTTTCTCTGGGCGAACTGCGCGACGACGTTCGCACAGCTTTCCGCGTCCTTCGTGAGAACCAGGATGCCGCTCGTTTCCTTGTCGATGCGGTGGCCGAGGTAGTAGAGCTCGTCGGCTTCGAGGGGTTTAAGCAGCGCGCGCTCTTTCGCCTGGGTCTTCAGATGGATGAGCAGGGTGTTGAAGAAAAAGCGGCCCGAGGGGTGGACGGGCAGGTTCGGCGGCTTATCGACGACGAAGAGAACCTCGTCCTCGTAAATCACCTTATAGTTGAAATTCACTTCGGGCTCGCCCCTGCGTTCGGAGACGACGAGAATCTCGTCCCCCGGGACGAGCTGCGAGGACGGTTTTAACTTTCCCGCCATCAGGTGGGGGCTCTGGTTCCTGGCGAGCGTGACGATTCCTTCGTCGATCGCCTGTTTAATCTGCTCGCGCGATCGGCGGCGATAATGCTCTTTCAGAAAATGGTCGAGACGGATGCCGTCCTGGCCCGGTCCCACGGCAAAGCGCACCGTATAGGTGTTCTGCTGGAGATCGCGGGTGACGTTATTCGGGCGAGCCATCGTGGAGAGGATTTAGCATAGTTTTCGGAGGATGGTTAGTTCGAGGAGGATCGCATGCTCAGTCACCTGAATGCTGCGTTCAATTCCGCGGATGGACTAATTCGCGCGCCGGCGGTTTGGCCGCGGGGCGGGACCCCGTTTATAGCGGCGGATCGGCTTCCGGATCGCGTACATATCGCCGGTTTCCATATCGAAATAAGTCTCGGTCTTCATTTCGATCGTGTATTCGCGAGAAGGCGGAGCTTTCGAACGTTCCTGGGATTTCGTAACCGTCGGCAGGGCCGGCGGAATCGGGTCGGGATGACGCGCGGGCGCGGGTACGACCATGCGAGAAGCCGGCGGTGGGTCGAGCGTGTAGGCGAGCCCCATATCCTCCTCGCGCGACGGATCGGAATCGATTCGCGTCAGGGGCTTCGGTGCGGGCTGGGGTCCGATGAAATCTTTCAGGACGATTCCGCCGCTCGGGACATTTCGAAGCACAAGGGCGCGCACGGGAGCTTCTTCGCGAGTGGCCGCCATCTCGGGCGCGGCGGACGGTCGGGCGGCACCCGGCGGAGGGTCAAGCCCGATCGCGGGTGCCGGCGGAGCCGCGGAAGCGACCGTAGGAGCGGCGAAATTCGTATCGGTCGCTGCCGAAACATGAGGTTGCTCGGTGAGCGCGGTGAACTTAGGTTGCGCATCCATCGCGGCCAGATTCGGCGTCCCAGTAACGACGGTATTTCTCGGCGGCTCCGCGGCCGCGGCGATTTTCGGAGTCGTTTTGGCGATCGACGTCGGCTTTCGTCCCGGTCCGATGGCCGCCACCGTCCACGCGCCGGAATCCTTGCACATCGCCATTTTCGCCGCGCCATCGATCTCGTCCTGGCAGCTCGACAGAATCGCGACGTACCGCCCTTGGCAACGCGCGAGTTCGGCCTCATTCTTCGGCTTCGCGCAGCCTTCCTGCACGCAGGTCTCCTGGATCGCCTTCGCGCACTGGAAGTTGTAAGGCGTGACGATATTGTTATGCAGGTAGGAAATCATTTTCCGCGGATTGCACTGCTGGTAACGCGCGACGACCAGAGGATCCGCCACGCGGCGCGTGCATTTCGCTTCGGCCGGGGCGATCATGCCCGCGAACGAGCCGACCCAGATCAGCGCGAATTTCCAGGCGACGCCGAATGCGACTTTCATCCCGAGTGGTACCTCGATTTCATCAGAAACGTGATCACCTCGCGCGCGCCTTCGACGGTATATCCGAGGTTCTTCCGCATGTTTTCGACCGTCTGGCGGGCCAAACGCTGGCCTTCGGAGAGGTTGCTGTTCGTCGACTCGATCTCATCGCCCGTATCGCTGGCCCGGCCGTAAAGCAGGATCGCGTCGTGCATCTTCGTCAGCACGTCCTTCTGCGACTGGTAGTAGTGTTTTTCGAGTTTCCGCCAGTATTCGGGGAAAACCTTCGAGTACACGACCGGCGCGTGCGGATGGTCGAGCGACCAGGCGCCGATCTGGGAGATGATCCCGTTGCGAAAATTCGTCAGCTCCGCTTCCGCGGTCGGCGCTTCGATGATCTTCTCGAACTCCTCGATGAGCGGATAATCCGGATCCTCGAGTTTACCGGTCAGCGCGTTCTTATGGCGTTCCTTCTTCAGCACGAGGGAAAGATGCTGCACATAACGGCGGATGAAATCTTCCCACTGCTTCGAATCGTAGAGTCCGATGGAGTCCCGCACTTCGCGGTCCACGACGTTCAGGTACTCGCTCCGTACCGTCTGGATGAATTCGGCGCAGTCGTGGTAGCCGTCTTTGATGTCTTGGCGGAGGAACTCGTATTCGCTCGTCCGTTTCACGAATTCTTCCATCTCGCGAAGCACCGCGAGCGGGGAGAGGCACTCGAAATCCGGGTGCTGGGCGGCGGAAAAGAGAATCGATTTCACCTCGCGCGCCGAGGCCCCGATGCGGCCCTCGTAGTACGGAACGTTCTGGTATTCCTCGCGCACGCGCTTCAGGTTTCCGCGCAGGATCTTTCGATCCTCGGGCCCGAGCGCCGCCGGCATCTCGCCGGTATCGAGGAGTTTCGCTTTGTCGAGCGGAGAGAGGGCCGCGACGATGCTCGAGATACCCGGGGGGTAGTTGATGGAGTTCGGCTTCTTCAGTCGAGTGAGCACCGCCCAGGTCGCGAGCGCCCAGTCGGTATGCGGGGAGACGGGCTTGGACTGCGCCACCTGGCGAAGTTCTTCCGCGTAGATCTCGCTTTCCTCGGAAACTCGCAGGAGGTACGGAACGCGAATCAGCTCCATCCGGGCTTTAAACGACATGAAATCCGGGAACTCTTTGAAAGCGTCCAGCTGTAGATCGTTGCAGGATCCGAGGAAAACCGTATCGAGGTAAACGATCGCCGGTCCGACGTTCACGCACCCGGTTTCGCAAGCCACGAGCAGGTACTTAAACGAGTCCACCGGTCGCTTCAGCAGGTCCGAGTACTCGATGCCGCCGCGGTTTCCGTCGATCAGATCGCCCGTCAGCGTGAACAGGTTCAGGCTTTGGAGCGAAGGGGGAAGGTTCGAATAGTTCCGATTCATCGCCAGCAGGTTGAACTGCGCATCCACATGCAGCTGCGGTTCGACCGTGACCATGCCCTTGCGATAACGGCGGGAGAAGAAGAAGCGCTCGACCTGGACGTGCATGAGCACCTTTTTAAAGTCTCCGTCGTTCGCTTTCAGCAGCGCGCTCGCGATCTCCTTGCAGCGCGGATTCAGGTCGCCCTGGGTCAGGGCGAGGGGAAGCTGCGGCCAGAGCTGGTCGGTCTTCGTCTTGCCGATGAGCTGCGCGAGAAATTCACGGCGCCCTTCGACCGGAATCAGGAGAAACGGATGGTCGCGCAGGTCGGAAGGAATCCGCGCGGCGACATCGTCGTCCGTGAGCTTGGCATAACTCGTGAGTTTCCCCTCGCGCGAGCTCGCCGAACTTTGCGAACCGAGACCGAGGGAGTGTTTCGTGACTTTTTCGTGGGGAAAAACCCAGTTAAATGTGTAGGTCGCGCCATCCGGAGAGGCCGAGTAGCGTTCCATTCCGGTCATGAGCGCATGGATCAGCGAGCTCTTCGCGCTTCCATTCGGCCCGTGCAGGAGGATCAGCTTATTGTTGAAGCCCTGGCGCTGAAAGGTACGGAGCGAATTATAGATCGCGTGCTGGACGGTTTCCTGGCCGACGACTTTTCGCGAAGAGGGACTCGCATCGAAGACTTTAAATCGTTCCTCGACGCCGACGAGGGGATCCGTCGGCTTCGTCCGGCCGAAGTGGTCCATCATATCGGCCATGTAGTGGGCCGAGCCCCGAAGCTGGGCGGCGGGATTTTCCGCCAGCACGTTCAGATATTCTTCGAAAGAGAGCACGGTTTTCGCGCGATCGAAGTTCTGGTTGACGGTCTTATCCGCCCACTGACTGAGCCACTGATTCGGACTTTGGGGGCGATCGCCATTCATACCCTCTAGTGTATCGGGAGGAAAAGCGAGCGTCTAACGACGGGATTTTGACGCCGGAGCGGAGGATCGCGGCGCGATCCGGGCGCGCGCGTCCTTACCTGAAAAAATCGGAGGTACAGCGCGAGAGGGTCGCTTTGCTCTCCGTTTCGTTCGCTTCGTCGACGGCGGTGTAGGCGATCTGCTGTTTGCCCTTAAACTTGGCGTCCTTGATATATTCCCCGTCCGTCCCGTCGAAATACCCGGCTTCTCGCAGCCCGTTCAGGATTTCGATCGCGGCCGCGCGCTGCCCGGTAAAGCAGGCGTCTCCGGATTCGTAAAGGAAAGCGCCTCGGCATTCGTAAGCATCCTCGTCGGCCACGACGTCGTAGATCTGGCCTTCGGCCTTACAGTAAACATTCGCATCGACCGCGAAGGCCGACGTCACGGAGCCAAACACCAGGAAAGAAATCACCGAAAGCATTTTCATCATGCGCCCGCTATACCGCACTGCGTTGCCTTTGTAAACGAGTAAACGGGTAAACTGGTTTTCCGCAGACGCGAAGCTTTCCGCCTTTCGGGGGGAAGCGCCTACCTGCGCTTTTTCTTCCGGACCCGTCGTTTCGGAGCGGCCTTGGTCGTACGTTTTTCAAGCACGAGCCGAGGCGCTTCCGCGCGCACCAGCGGGCGGGTTTCGGAGTTCAGGCCCGTGGCGGCGTTCGCCGTCTGTTTCCGCAGATAGTCCATGACCGCATCCCGCAGAATCGGCCCGGCCATCTGGACGATGCGCTCTTTCGGGATGCCCTTCATAAACCAGCCCAGGGAATCGCCGCCCGAGACCAGGAAGTCGATCGTCGCGACCGTATACAGCTTGCCTTCGCCGATCGGTTCGCCATTGGCGAGCGTGACCTCGATCAGGCGGTCCATCTCCCAGGGCTCGATCTTTCCGTTTCCGTCGAGATCGCTCGAGCGCGGTTCGTCCTCGCGTCGTACGGCGCGTACCTTTAGACCCGAAGTCGAAAAAAATCCGCGAGCGCCCGCGTGCGTGATTCGCACGAAGCGGCGCAACTCTTTCCCGGTCAGCGTCAGCTTCGAGATGTAGTTGTCGAAAGGCAGAGTTCTAAACACATCCGCGTAACGAATCGGGCCGCTTTCCCAGTCGGCGCGGATGCCGCCGGGATTCATGATCCCGATCTGCGCGTCGACCGAAGCGCGAATCGCGTCGGCGACGAGATTTCCGAGCGGCGACTCGACTTCGCGTGTATGGGCGATGGGACGCGCGGCTTGGCCGATCACTTCGAGTTTCTTGGCTTCGGTTTTCGTGAAGGTCGGTTCCAGCACTCGCTCCATGCTCGAGTCCGGCTCGATCTCGACCCCCCGCAGGCGAGGCGTCACGAGTTTTCCGCGGCCTTTCTCCGGCACGGGCGCATCGCCGTTGCAGTTTTTTTGGTTCGCGAAAATTTTCGGACAAATCGGGAGCGGGCCCTCGATGCGCGATTTGTCGGCGCGCAGCTGCTTCTTGTTCCAGTCGTAGGTGAGATAAACGAGGTTGTAATAAGCGTTCTGCGTTCCGCCCTGGATGACCGGCACGCCCTCGATCCAGTGGTGGACGACGGAGTGGGTATGGCCCGAAACGACGGCGTCGAACGTTCCCTTCGGAACGCGGCGGAGGAGCTGTGGGATCTCTTGGTTCGACTGACAGCCGGTTTGAAAATCTCGCTCTTCCTTGATCATTCCCGTCCGGCCCGCGCGATCGGGCGCTATCGGAATCGGGCAGAAGACTCCCGCATGGGTGAGCGCGACGACGATATGCGCGCCGTCTTCGCGGAGCTTACTCGCTTCGGCGACCGCGACCTTCGCCATGTCGCGAAACTCGAGGTCCTTCACGTACTCCGGACGGGTCGTCACCGGCGTGTCGAGCGTCGTCAGCCCGACGATCCCGACCTTCAGATTGCCGGCACGCACGAGCGTGGAGGCGCGGGTGCCTGGCACGCCCGGAAAGGAACCTGTTTTTTTGTCGTAGATATTCGCGGCGAGGTAAGGATACTTCGCCTCCGAAAGGCGTGCCCGCAGAGTCCCGCGCAGATCCTTGCCCTGATGGACGGCGGGATTGTACTGTCCGTGCGAACCTTCCGGACCGAAATCGAACTCATGGTTTCCGATGACGGCGGCCGTGAAGCCGAGTTCGTTGAAAAAGCGGACCATCGGCTGGCCTTCTTCCAGGTTCGAGTCGATCGAACCCTGGAAATGATCTCCGCCATCCATGAGCAGGAGATGTTCGCCGTACTGCTTGCGCAGAATCCGCACATGCGAGGCGAAAATCGCGGCGCCGCCTTTTTCGTAATCGATCGGAGGCGTGTCTTTCGTCTTCAGCTTCGCCGGCGCAAGCGCCCCATGGATGTCGTTCGTCCCGAGAATGACGACGGTTTCGAGGCTGCCCGAGTTTTCGAACGGGGCGACTTCTCCGTCGATCGAAGAAGTCGCGCAGGCGGAGAGGCCCGCGAGGGCGAGGACCGACGAAACGACAAGATTCGTAATTTTCATGGATACCGTGGGTAGAGTAGAGGGTGGGGGCCGAAGCCAGACTCTCCGTCGAAGTCGGCCTTTGCGTGGCGCCGTTTTCGAAGAGGAAGAAAAAAACCCTTCCATGGGTTTGTTCGCTCATCCCGTCCCTGGATAACTTTAAGTCTGGGGGCTTTAGTAAAAACTCGCAAGCCAGGGGGGTGAAAAATAACTCCCCCTAAAAACGTCATTTTTAGAAAACCGCGATTCTCTCGAAGCTTTTTGGGTTCTTAAGAAATACATAGCTCTATGCGCAACGCATTAATTCCGATTTAGGAAAATCAGGTACGCATTCGGGCGCCTTAATCAAGCTTGAAATGAGGGAAAATGAACGCGGATTCGCCGCGAACGAGGCTCGCAGAAACGTCAGTTCCACTGCACGGGAACTTGCGCGACGGTACCTTCCGCGCCTTCTGAGCGCTGGATTTTCACAAACCCGTTCTGGCGTCCGTACTGGAATATGTCGCGGGTCACGCGCACGTCCTGGATGCAGTATTCGATGATCTTCTGGACCTCGCCCTGTTTCCACCACTCGACGGCCTTCAGACCATCGGCGCTTTTTCCCGCGTTCAGCGTCCCGCGCGCGACGTGTTCGAGCTTCAGGAAACGCTGACGGGTGAGCGCTTCGAGGTCGTACATGATGTCGAAGACATCGAGACCTTTCATCTCAAGCCCGTAAGGGACGAGGACGGGCAAGTCGAATCCGCGGATGTTGTAGCCGACGATCAGTCGCTCTTCGCAGAGCTCGATGAGTTTACCGAGTTCGTTTTCGAGAAACGAGACGAACTGATCGGTCTTCGAATCATAGGCACAGGCCACCGAAACGCCGAGTTTGTCGATATGGTCCCAGCCGCCCACTTCCTGCACGAGTTTCTGCGTCTCGAGATCGAGCACGATGAAATGCCGGTGCTTCAGGAACAAGCTCGACGGACTCACGTCCTCCGAGAAAGGAACGTTGTAGTGATGCTTCCAGAAGGAGGGAGCGAGCTTAATGCGGGTGGTCGCCGCGGTTTCGGCCATGGAGCGGAAATAGCACAGTGTAGGGCCGGACACTACACTGTGTATTGGGACTGTGTATTGGGACTGTGTATTGGGACTGTGTATTGGGACT
>CAZIAL010000034.1:0-23083 GCA_964536965.1 uncultured Bacteriovoracaceae bacterium | reverse complement strand
ACTGTGTATTGGGACTGTGTATTGGGACTGTGTATTGGGACTGTGTATTGGGACTGTGTATTGGCTTGGCCTGGCGCGAGTTTATTGCCAAGATGACAGACGGTTATGACACCTCAAGCCGAACTCTCGAAAGCGGCCTCCGACGCCGCAGCTGCCGCCGCCCTTTACGTCGAAAAAAATTTCGACTCCACCCTCGAAGAGCTGAAAACCCTCGCGCGCATCCCGAGCGTCTCGTTCGCCGGGTTCGATCCCGCACAGGTGAAAAAGAGCGCTGATGCGACGGCGAGCCTCCTGAAAAAATCCGGCTTCGAAAACGTCGAGATCATCGGCTTCGCGGAAGCCCATCCTTACGTCTATGGCGAGTGGATGAAAGCCGGGCCGAACGCGCCGACCGCACTTCTCTACGCGCACCATGATGTGCAGCCGGCCGGCCGCGCCGAACTCTGGAAGACGCCGCCCTTCGAACCGACGCTGAAGGAAGGCCCCGGAGGGACGCGCCTCTACGGACGCGGGACCGCGGACGATAAGGCCGGAATCATCGTCCATGCGGCTGCCCTCGAAGCGTTTCTGAAGACCGCGGGAAAAGCTCCGCTGAATCTGAAGGTCGTCATCGAAGGCGAAGAGGAAATCGGCAGCGGGCATCTCGAGCCGTTCCTGAAGAAATACGCCGCGAAGCTGAATGCGGACGTGATCATCCTGACCGACACGGCGAACTTCGACTGCGGACGGCCTGCGCTGACGATCGCGCTCCGCGGACTCGTCGGGCTCGACATCGAAGTGCGTTCGCTTTCGAAGTCGGTGCATTCCGGAATGTGGGGCGGGCCGGTACCCGATCCGATCGCAGGTCTCGCGAAGATGCTGGCCACTCTCGTCGACGACGAAGGCCGAATCGCCGTTCCGGGCATCCGCGAGCAAGTGACGCCGCTGACCGACGCCGAGATCGAGCGGATGAAAAAAATCCCGTTCGAGGAGAAACTGTTCCGTGAACAGGTCGGACTCGTGCAGGGGGCGAAACTTCTTTTCGAAAAGCTTCCGAAGGGCGTCTCCGACGGTGGAGCGGGCGCCGCGAATCCCGGGGCCATTAACCCCATCGTCCAGCTCTGGCGTTTTCCGAGCCTGACGATCACGGCGATCCAGGCTTCGTCGAGGGCGCAGCCATCGAACATCATCAACGATACGGCCTGGGCCCGCGTGACCATTCGCACGGCGCCCGGAATGGATGCGCATAAGACGGCCGAACTTCTCGAAGCCCATCTGCGGAAAGTCTGTCCGTGGGGCCTCGAGCTCACGCTGAAAGGGGACCACGGCACCGGCGCATGGGCGATCGATCCGACCGGGCCGGCCTTCGAAGCGGCCGTGAGTTCGATGAAGAAAGGGTACGGCGAAGAGCCGCTCATGATCGGCTGCGGAGGTTCGATTCCCTTCGTGAAGCCGTTCGCCGAGGCGTTGGGGGGCGTGCCCGCTCTCCTGATCGGCGTCGAAGATCCCTATACGAATGCGCACGGAGAGAACGAAAGCCTGCTCGTGAGTGATCTCCGAAAGGCCTGCGTCTCGCAGGTCCACCTCTTCGCGGAAATCGCGGAGAGGTTGGCGAAATCACAGAACGATTAGCCAAAGCTTAAAGTAAGCCTTTAACCCCTAGGAACCCCGAAAATGTCCGTCCAGAACGACTCTGATTCCACCGATTCCGATTCCACCATGACCGTCGTCGAGCAGACGATGCGCGCGCAGCGCGATCAGTGGCGGGAAATCTCCCAGCGGGTGGCCGGTCTCGAAAGCCGCGACTTTCCGCATGGCGGACCGAAACGAATCCTTTTCTTCGGCCTCGGCAGCTCCTACATCGCCGCGAAACTTTGCCAGCTGACGCTGAAGCGCGACCGTACCCGGAAGCGGGTCCCGATTATCGCGACCCCGTCCACGCACGTCGGCCTCGATGCCCAACCGTCGAAAGGCGACTGGGTTTTCGCATTCACCCATCGCGCGAGCGGCGGCCCGACGATCCAGGCGCTCGAACTCGCGGATCGTCTCGGCGCTTTCACGGTCCAAGTCTCCGCCCAGGGAGTTCCGCAGCACCCGTCGGCGCAGTATCTCCTGCCGACCACTCCGCTCGAACGCGTCGAACCGCATACCGCGGCCGTCACCGGCGCGATCTGTGCGGTAACTACGCTTCTTCTCGGCGATCGTTGCATGGAAGAATGGGAAGCGCTCACGTCTCTGCCCACTCCCTCGCTCGACGTTTGTCGCCGCCGCGCGGGCAAGGGACCGCAGATTCTGATCGGCGAGTGGGAAGGCGAGTGGCTCGCCCGCGAAGGCGCGCTGAAGCTGATGGAAATGGCCCGTCTCCCGGTGCGGGCGTTCGGCTCCGAAGAGTTTTTCCACGGCCCGATGTTCTCGGCGGGCAAGGACGACTCGATCTGGCATATCAGCCTCCCGAAGGATCCTCGCAACGACGAAATTAAGTCCTCGCACCAGATCGGGGTCTTCGGTTCGAGTCCGCTCGCCTGGATGCCGGCGCTGCTCGAACTCCAGTGGATGGCGCTCGCCACCGCGCTGAATAATGGCGTGAACCCGGATCTGAATCTGCGGCCCGCGCCTTCGGCGAACGCCGGAGTGACGGCCGAAGCCCAGGCTTGAAACGGAATTTTTCCAGGGCGGGACTGACCTTGTGATGAACGATCTGATCTCTTTCGCATCGGATAACCACGCGGGTGCGCATCCGGAGGTGCTTCGCGCGATGGAAGCGGCGAATGTCGGCTACGCGGCCGCGTACGGGGGGGATCCGCTGACGGCGAGTCTTCGCGAGCTCTTCAAGCAGACCTTCGGGCATTCGGCTCTGGGATTCCCGGTATTCAACGGCACGGGTGCGAACGTCGTGGCGCTTTCCGCGGGGTTGAAGCGTTACCAGGGGATTCTCTGCGCCGCCGCCGCCCATATCGATGCCGACGAGTGCGGCGCGCCCGAACGCCTCGGCGGGTTCAAGCTCTTTCCGATCCCGACGACGGACCAGAAACTTACGGTCGACCGAATCGCGCCGCTTCTTTCGCGTCGGGGGGATACCCATGCCGTGCAGCCGCGCGGAATTTCGATCACACAGTCCACCGAGCTCGGCACGGTTTACACGCTCGCCGAAATCCGCGCGCTTTCGCAGTTCGCTCGGGCCGAGGGCCTCTTCCTCCATATGGATGGCGCCCGCATCGCGAACGCCGCCGCCGCGCTCGGCTGCTCGCTGAAGGAATGCACGACCGATGTCGGCGTCGACGTTCTTTCGTTCGGGGCGACGAAAAACGGGGCGATCAGCGCCGAAGCGGTCATCGCGCTCAGTCCTGAATTCGTCGCGACCCACGCTGAAGATCTTCGGTATGTGCAGAAGCAGTGCATGCAGCTTGCCTCGAAAGCGCGATTCATCTCCGCCCAGCTGAAGGCCCTGCTCGAGAACGATCTCTGGCGAAGGAACGCCGAGCAGGCCAACGCCATGGCGAAACTTCTCGCCGAAGGCGTGAAGCCATTCGCGGAGATCGTACATCCGGTCGAGGCCAACGCCGTATTCGCGCGGATCCCGGTCGCGGCGATCCCTTCGCTCCAGAATCGATTTCCATTCTATACCTGGGAAGAGGCGAGTCCCGCCCGGAGCGCGGACTCCGCGGCGGCCGGAGTCGCGCTCGTGCGCTGGATGACCTCGTTCCAGACGAAAGAAGCGGACGTCCGCCAATTTATCGACGCTCTCCAGGCGAGCCTCGCCTAGATTTTCGTTCGTGACCCGCGGCCCCCCGCTCGTAGCGAAATATAACCTCCGGCGCGACCCGCGCGGCTACATTCTGGGCGCGTCACGGCCGATGCGTTCTTAATGATACCCTCTACGCAGCTCGTCCGGTCGGCCCGCATCGCAGTTCTCGTTTTCTCCGCGGTTTCCGCGGTTCTGGCGCTTTCCGCGTGCGAACCGATCCTGACCCAGAATCCGAAGGAGCACTTCGCCAGCGGTCAGCTTCCCCCGAGCGCGGCTCGCCTCGCCAACCAGGTCTGGGACCTCCCTTCGCGCGAGAGCGTCGCCGCGAGGCTCGCTCGCGACGCGACGAATCCGCACCTGGTCCGGGTGGGAGTCATGGATAACGGCGTCGATATCGCGCATCCCGACCTGATCGATCAGATCGATTACAAGATGAACGACGGGCGTATCGTCGGCGCCGGCGTCGACGTCATGGGTGGGGACGCCTTCGGTTCGCCGCAGATTCTGCGCTACGAGTACTATGCCTTCGGCGCGGAGAAACTCGAGAACCACCGCATCGTCCGCCCGGCAAAAGACCCGTTCGTACTCCTGAAATCGCTCGATGACGCGTTCCTGGCCGACTTCATCCCGAAGCTTCGGGCGACGGAATCGCTGCGCAATACGCTCTACGCGAAATTCGACGCGACGAATTTCTCGCTCCTGGCCGCGCACCAGTACGCGCTGGCGGAAATCGACGAACCTGCCTACGCGAAACTCGAGCGCGAGAATAAACTGATGAAGCCGGGTTGGGTGCCGACCGATACCGACGCCGCGAGCCTGCGCACCCAGCTCGAGCGCGCATATCCCTACATCCATGCGAAATACGTCCTCGGCCGGAAGACTTTTCCCGTCGGCCGCCATTCCTATTCGGGTAGCGATTCTCTTTTCGAACCGAAGATTTTCCTGAACTACACCGTCGGGGCGAAGGATTTCCACGCGCTCGTGAAGCGGGAGTTCGCCGCTTTCGCCCGCGCCTCGGGCTATCAGAAGCACTTCGACCTCTTCGTCGCCTTTATCGGTTCGCGTCTTTTCGACAAGAGCGATCCCCAGGAAGTTCGGATTCGGAAGGGGATCGAGAAACTCGCGGCCGCGCTCTATTTCCGCCGGGCGGGTTATTCCGCGAACGATCCCCTCCGGGATCTCGAGGACGGTCTCGCGACCTCCGCGCTCTATCGCCGGCTCTTTTCGCTGAGCGCGTGGCCGACGGCGCCCGTGACGGCGACGCTCGAGGATATTCGCAGCGTTTCGAAGGAAAATCTCGAGCTCATGCGGGAAGTCGCGACCGTCGTCACGACCGAGCGGTCCCGCTTCGAGACGCGCGAGATCGACGCCGCGAAGGAATTCCTCAAACGCGTCCAAGGCTGGTCGAATCTCTACCAAGACTACCTGAACGAGCGGGGGTGGGATGACGCCACCGGAACGTTCGCCCGTCCTCTTCCGCCCGCGGTCGCGTCGGCCTATCGCCGATTCCTCGTGAAGACGAAGCATCCGCTTCTGGATCCCGCGTCGGTGAACCAGTCGCACGGCACCCATGTTTCGGGAATCATCGCCAAGCAGAATCCGAACATCCGCATCGTTCCGATTCGTGTCGTGACCGAGTCGACGAAGTCGTCTCCGGCGAAAGACCCCGCGCTCCTCGCCGATTTCCAGCGTGGATTCGGCGCCTGGATCCGGGAGCCGCTGGTGGTCCGCGCCCTCGAGTCCTATCTCGGCCCGGCGACCGGCGGTAAAAAAGGCGCTGAACTCATCACGAACCTGATGCAGGTCTACGACGAGAGGATCCCGAAGGATTTCGAACAATCGAAGCTCGACTACCGGTTCCTAGGCGAGGTCGAAGAGGCGGTCATCGCCGCCGGCCGCGAGCGGCTCAAGCTCGTGAATATTTCCCTCGGCACGACGTTCGATCGCGCGGTCGTGGACTACCGGAACATCGACCTCGAAAAGCGCATCGAAAGTTCCTTCGAGTTCCTGAAATTCGAGTACTTCAAATGGCGGATCGGTAAGACGGTGATCGAGAAGGCGCCGAATACGCTTTTCCTGATCGCCACCGGAAACGACGGCGCCTGGCGAGACGGCCGTTCGCGAAGCGCGCTGCCCGCGGATCTTTCCTCGCCGTTCCTCGGGGACTTCGAGGATCCGGCGCGCGGAATGACCGCCCCGAATAACCGGATCAAGAATATCCTCGGCGTCGGCAGTCTTTCCCAGATCGACGAGGTTTCCTATTTTTCGAATATCCTGATCACGAAGGCTCCGATGGTCATGGCGCACGGAGAGGCGGTTCTTTCGCCGGTGCGCGCGATTTCCTCGGAGGCGACCGACCCGATCTGGACGAAATCCCTCGCCATCTCGGCGTCGCTCGGAAGCGTGGGGGGGCTCGCGTTCCAAGACGAACGTTTCGCCGATTTCCTGGCTACCCGCTATCGTCTGCCGACCGAGAGCAAAGCTCGCAAGGAAGCGCTGAAAAACCTTCGCCGCCGCATCCAGAGCGAGATGCAGGTCTTCGCGCAGGTCGATGCCGGCCTGCGGACCCACCTCTTTCTGACGTATCCGAACGTGCGTGCGCGAATGAGCGGGACCTCGATGGCGACGCCGACCCTGACGGGGTTGCTTGCGAACGAGATCCAGAAACGTCTGGTTGCCGGCGCGATTCCGGCGACGGCGCTTTACGAGCATCCGGACTTCGCGCCGGCGAAGCTGATCGAGTTCGTCCAGTCGAAATCCGAGCCGATGTTCCAAGGTTCGACCGTGATCAATCTCCGAAAATGGACCGGCGAACTCGAATGGGGAAAGTCGCCCGGCGAGATCGAACTCGAGGCGCGGATCCTGCGCGCGAAAACCACGGTCGCGCCCCGGACGGGGGCCTCCGGAAGCGGGGCGCGTGGGTCTGAAGGCGCTTCGACGCTGATGACCGGAAGTCCGTCTCGGAACAGTGGCTGGACCCTGCGGCCCGGCCGCTAGGTTCCGGGCGTTACGGAACGCTTCTTCGCGGGATCCGCTTACCGTCGGCGCTCGCCTTACTGGTAGAGGTACTCGACGACGAGTTGCTTGCCCGGGCTGCTCGCGAGGATCGCTCCGCGAAGTTCGATCGTATTCGCCGCGTAGTCGACGACGTAACCGTTCGCCGCGCTCTGGGGGATCACGACCCCGCCCAGACGGACCGTGACGGTTCCCTCCAGCGGCTTCGCCGATAGCTTAAATTTGCTCTGTCCCTGGGTGACGATCGAGTCGCCGATGCCGCCGAGATCGCTCGCGAAGTTTCGTGCGATGTCGAAAGTCGGGGACCCTGTGCGATCCGCCGCGCGGAGATAAACAGTGGGATAGAACCACTCGCCCGGACAGGAGTTGATCACCTGCGTGGAAGCCGGGACCGGGTTCGGTTTCGACGCGTTCAGACTGTTGATGAAGTGGAAGCTGTAGCCGGGAGAGTTCGGTCCCTTGATTTGGCCGATCCGGGCCAGGACTTCGTCGATCCGCTGGTCGGCGGAAAAACCGGCGGTGCACTCGTTTTCGTCGGATACCACGACGATCGAGAGGAGGGCGTCGTCGCGAATGAAATCCGCGTTCGTTCCGCCGGGAGCGAGTTTCGCCGGTTCGAGCGCGTGCACGATCGATTTTAATCCCTGTTCCGAGCCATCACCGCGCGTCCCGACGTTCACGAGGCTCGAAAACGTCGCGGCCAGGTTTCCGACCGCGGGCGTGAGAAATCTCTGGCCAGCCGTGCGAGTGAGAAGATCGCCACGGTTCGGCGAGAGATATCCGGGCAGCTTGCTCTGCCAGCTGTTGGCGTCGGTATTCCGAACGTCCGTCGTGATCACGCCGAGATGGAAGTCGACCGACTTCGCCTCGAACGCCCGAATGAAATCCGAAAAGCCCGCCGCCAGCGTAGCCTGTTCGCCCGCCATCGAGCCCGAGTTATCGACGACGAAGAGGACGTCGATCTTCGAAGCGTTGCCGACGTTCGGCACGTTGAAGGCGTTGGAGCCCGCATTCAGGCCCGGCGGAACATCGGGATTGTTCTGGGTGAGCGAGGTATCGGCGACCGAGAAGGCGGTATCGTTACACGAGCTCAGAGCGGCCATCGCCGCGAGCGTGCACATAAATATCAGCGAGTTCTTCTTCATGACCTTCCCCCAGTGTGTCTTCGGTGGCGCAGGATTGTTTTCTAACCGGCGCGGACGCGAAGCGATTCCCCACTGGGAAGTGAAGCAAGATTCGTTCTTTCCCGTCCATGGCGTAACGTTTGGGTTTTTTTTTCGACGGCTGTCGAACTCTTTTACGAACTGACTTTTCGCGGCAGAACAGCGCCAAATCTTGGCTAGAAGAGGGAGCCGGTCGTGCCGGGCTTTTCGGGAAGCGCGGCCGGACTTTCGGCGCCCTCCATGGCGGCGGCGCCTTCTTCCGGAGTATCGCCCACGAGCCGGTAAACGCTCGTTTCGTACCTTCCGAGGTGGGTATTCGCCGTTTCGTAAGCGTCCTGAGCTTTACGCAGGCCTTTGCCGATTTCTTCGAACTTCTTTTCGAAGTTGTCGAAGTGGCGGCGCGCTTTTTTTACGTCCTCGATCGTCTTCTCCACTCCGCGAGCCATGTCGTAGTATTCCTGCGCGACCGAAACGGAATGCAATCCCATCGCGAGGGTGTTCGGAGAAACTGGATAGACTTTTAGCCGATTCATCTCTTCGAAAAGGACGCCGTTACGGACGACTTCGAAATAGAGCGTCTCGGACGGAAGGAAAAGAAGCGCCATGTCCGTCGTCCCATGATCGGGTCGGATATACTTTTTCGCGATGTCGCGCGATTCGGCTTTGACGAATTCGTAAAGCGCTCGGCGGGCGAGTTCGAGCGCGCCGGGCTCCTGGGATTCGAAAAGGGGGAGCACGGTCTCGCGCGGAAACTTCGAGTCGATCGGGAGAACCTGGCGCGCGAGGCGAACGATCGCATCGACGCGCTCGGCGGAACCCGGAACGACCGCGTACTGGAGTTCATAGGAACCCATGGGCAGGAAGTCCGCGAGCAGTCGCTCGAGCGTCGCCTCGCCGAACGAGCCGCGCAGATGCGGCAGCTTCAGAAGGGAGTTCAGATCCTGGATGGATTTTCCGACCTGATTCAGCTCCTGGAGTTTCAGCTCGGCGGCGCTCAGGTGCTGCTGCACTTTTTCGAACTGGGCGAAACCTTCCTTCAGATTCTGGTTCAGCTTCGTTTCGACGTTTTCGCCGATCTTCGTCAGCCTTTCGCTGACTTGGGCTTCGAGCGTCTGAAAACGGGCGTTCAGCGTCTCGGTCGTATTCGCGAGTCCTTGCGCGAGCTCGGTTCGGTTCTGGGTAAGGGCGCGTTCCAGTCGTTCGCTTCCCTCGAGCTGGGTCTTCTGCATTTTTTCGGCGTTCGACTCCCGAAGATCCGAGATCGATCGGGAAAGGCGGTCCTGCAGATCCATCAGCGGGGTGCTGAGGGCGACCGAGAGCAGGGGAGGCAGATCTTGGGCGAGGTTCCGCGCGGCCGAGGCGCTCATTTGCCGCTTGAGGAGGACGAGCATCCAGATGATGCCGGCGAGAATCAAGAAGAGGAGGACGACCAGGAGCGTTATAGTCGGGTTGCCCCAGGATGTGGAAGTGGCCATGTGCCTGTGGGGTTATCAGCTCTAGGATTGCCTGACAACCCGAGCCGGGGTAAGTAGAGGGCAAAGGTCGATAGAGCAATGCAGCATTCGCAGTCAGGTACGCAGTCGAATCCCGCGGGGACTCCCTTTAAGCGGTCCGGGATTCCGGCCCCCCTCCAGTCCCATGGAGTGAAAAGGGTCTATCCGCGCGATAGCGTGCGCCTCTTCAAAAGTGATTTTCTCGAACAGTTCACCCATGTGAATCCGGTCGTTCCGCTGATCGTTTGGGTTCCGGTCTTTGCGATCCTTCTTTACCGTGCCTTCGCGGTCCATGGCCTCTCGTTCGGCGAGGTCGCGCTCTACGGATTTCTGGGTCTCGCCTTCTGGTCCCTGATTGAATATGTGCTCCATCGATTCGTCTTCCACTATCCGGCGAAGAGCAAACTCGGAAACCGCCTGGTTTACATGCTCCATGGCCTGCATCACGAAGATCCGCAGGATCCGACCCGGCTGGTGATGCCGGTCGTGCCGGCGATGGCTTACGCCCTGATTTTGTTTCCGCTTTTCCGGATTTTCCTCGGCCCGGTTTATGTGGAGACGTTCATCGCCTTCTTCCTCGTCGGCTATCTCGCCTACGACTATATCCACTTTTATGTGCACCATTTCGTGCCGAAGTACGCGCTGGGAAAATTCCTGAAGCGGTACCATATGGAGCATCACTTCGCGGATTACGAAGCCAAGTGGGGAGTTTCCAATCCGTTCTGGGACTATGTTTTCGGCACCGTCGAATCGAAGCACACGCGGAATTCTTCCGGGACGCAACGAACCTCCCTCCGATGAATTCGCATCAAGCCCGGGCGCTCATCACGCTTTTCTTCGGATTTGCCGCCCTCTACGTCGCCTGGGGTTTTTTCGTGCCGCTTGTGATCGCGGCGGCGATCGCTCTGCTGCTCCACCCGATTTTCGACTACCTCGTCGTACGCAAGTCCTGGCGGAACGATCTTGCCGCGGCCATCGTGACGATCGGGGTGACCTTCCTCCTGATTCTCCCGACGACTTTGCTTTCCATCCGCGGAGTGCGTTTTCTGGCCGAGCGGTTCCGAGGGTGGAGGGAATCTCCATTCATCGATGCGCCGGGGATGGACGATAGTTTTCTGGATTCCGTGGCCCAGATTCCGTTCGTTTCGGCTCTGATCGACCAGACGGCGGAGATTCTTCACATGGATTCGACCGAGGTCCTCGAATCCGCGGGCAATATGGCCAAGACGATCGGGCTGAAATTCGCGGACTTCGTGACCTCCGTCCTATCGTCGCTGCCGATGGTCGCGATCGGACTTTTTCTCCTGGTGCTCGGCATCTACTTCTTCCTCGCCGACGGCAGCCGCATCGTCCGTTTCCTGAGGACGAACTCTTTTTTCCCGGAGGAGCAGACCGAGGAAATCTTTTCGCGATTCAAGGGCCTCTGCCGGGCGGTCCTACTGGCGAGTCTCGTTTCGGGACTGGCCCAGTCTTTCATCTATTTCGTCGGCGGGATCATCGGCGGAGTCGGCGATCTGCTGGTTCTGGCCTTTTCCGTATTCATCGCGAGTTTCCTCCCCGTCGTCGGTGCCTCGCCGCTGACTTTCGGGTTTTCCATCTACCTGATCTTTACGGGAGATCGTTTCGGAGGATTCGCCCTTCTGATCGCCGCGATGGTGGCGTCGATCGCCGATAACTTCGTTCGACCGATCGTCCTGAAGGGAGGCGCGAATCTCCATCCGTTGATCGCGCTGATCGCGCTCTTCGGCGGGTTGCAGGTTTTCGGTTTCGCGGGCGTCTTCATCGGTCCGATCCTCGCCGGAATGTTCTTCGTTTTCCTCGACGCCTACGTCACCGCCCGTCCTTCTTAGGTTGACGGATGCAGTTAGGGTTGTTTAGATCGTTCTAATGGCCAAAGAATCCGCCGGCACCAAGACTTCCCGCAAATCCGCCTCCATTACGACGAGCTCGACTGCTGAGTACTTTTCGAAGAACCTCCAGCAGGTCGGGTTTTCATCCCAGACCAAAGCGGTCCTGACGACTCTGAAGGAAGCGGTCGATAATGCGCTCGACGCCTGCGAGGAGCACGAGATCTTGCCCGAGATCGAAATCTGGGTGGAGAAACTCGGGCCGGGAACTCTGAAGAACTCCGATCGCGTGCGCGTGCGGGTCGTCGATAACGGTCCGGGAATCGACGCGGAGGACGTGCCGAAAGTGTTTGGCGAGTATCTCGCGTCTTCGAAGTTCGGTCGCGGGCGCTGTTCGCGCGGTCAGCAGGGGATCGGGATCTCCGCCGCGACGACCTGGGCCCAGCTGACGAATGCCAGCGGCGCGAAGGTGACGACGAAGACGAAGGCGATGCGTAAGGCGGTCTCCTGCACGGTCGAAGTCGACATCAAGAACAACCGCGGAGTTCTGAAGGATCGCGAAACCCTCGACTGGGATCGTCCGACCGGAACGAGCGTCGAGTTCGTCATCGACGGCAGGATCCAGCTGAACGGCGAGGCCGGACTGATCAACTACCTGACGGGAACGGTTCTCGTGAACCCGCACCTGACCCTCCACTATAATCTCCAGACCGGAACCGGGGAAGAAGGGGGGAAGGCGCTGGAACGGACCTCCATCGAGCGCGTTTCGACCGACCTTCCACAGATTCCCGAGGCGACGGATCCGCATCCCCATACGATGAAGCTCGGTGAGTTCATCGCGCATTCGCACCTCTTCGGTAAGGTGAAAGTCGGCGCGTGGCTGAAAAAGGGTTTCTCCCGGGTGAACGAAGGAACGATCAAGGAACTCGTCGCGGCGGGGTTGAAAAACAGCTTTTTCGACAAGAACGTCGATTCGCTCACGGATACCGAGTTCAAGGATCTCTATACGAAGATCCAAAACCTGCAGCTGATGGCGCCGTCGACGAAATCCGTGCTCATGATCGGCGAAGACGCCTTGGCGAAGTCGATCCAGCGCCTCGGCGTGATCGACTTTTTCTCCGTCGTCTCGCGGAAGCCGACGATCTGCGACTTTAAGCCGGTCGAGGTCGAAGTGGCGATCGCCCGACTCCAGGTCCGCGGCGAATCCGACGACCCGGTCCAGGTCCTGCGTTTCGCGAACCGCGTTCCACTCCAGTTCGACAAGGCAGCCTGCGCGCTGGTCCAATCGATCCAGACGGTGAACTGGCGCGCCTACGGGCTCGCCCAGCCGAAGGAAGCGGTGCCGCTCGGCCCTTATATCATCGCGATTTCGGTCGTCTCGCCGTTCATCAAGTTTAAGAACGCTTCGAAAGAAACCGTCGATGCGTCGGATGAACTGGTCGAGGAAATTCGCCGGGCGCTGATCCAGGCGGGACAACGACTTTCGAAGCATATTCGGAAGGAATTCCGGGCGAACGACCTCGAAGAGAAACTGAAGTACATCGAGCAGTTCGGTCCGATTCTGGTCGAAGGCCTTTGCCGCATCACGAATTCGAGCGACGTTCGGAAAAAGAAGGCGCAGGACGGTCTGCTGAAAATTCTGGGCCGAGATACGGATGCCGCCGAGGCGGCGCTCGAGGAAGCGCAGAAGAAACTCGGCGGATCGTCCGAGGGCGGTGCCGACTCGAGCGCGGTCGACGTGATCGACATCGAGGACGTGGCGGAAGGCGCCGGACTCGATCTCGAGCATGCGCCGAAGAACGTGAAACCGAAGTCCGCGCCGGGAAAAGTTTCCAAGGCGGCGGTCACCCAGGGCGCCGCCAAAACTACGAAGGCGAAAGCGGCGGCCGGCGGCAAAAAACCAAAAATCATTCTGCCGAAGAAGTCGGCGGAAGCTTAAGCGCGGCCCGTCCGCGCCGAGGAAGAAGTTATGGCGAAATCATCCGTGGGTACGAATCGTAAGGGTGGGGTCGATCAGGCCGATCTGCCCAAGTTTTCCCGGGAGATCTGCGAGCGACTGCTTTCCGATCTCGAGCGCGCGAAGCGTCCGATCCTCTACGCGACCAAGTGCTCGCTCGACAACGCGATCTATAACCATAAGGTCGGATTCCTGACCCCGGGCGATAAGAAGGTCGGCACCGAGCTGAACGTCAGTTCCGTGAAGAAGATGTCGCGCGCGATTTTCCTGCTCGAGGTCATGCTCCGCAACCTGGAGAACGGCGGGGTCAATACGAAGCGCGAACTTTACTACATCGCCAAAGGCGAAGTGAAGAACAAGCCCGCGCTCCGGGCGCTCGACTTCCAGGACCAGGACGAGTCGGATTCCGTCATCGACTTCATCTGCGAAATGCTCGAATGTTATCGCGAGGATTTCAACGTCTACGCCAACGACCGCGGCGGCCAGACCTATTCCCAGAACCTGATCGTGCACGAGACGATGCCCGACGGCGAAAAGGCGACCGTCGATCTCTCGAAGCTCGGAACGACTCCGTTCCAGCCGAAGAACCGTCCGCAGAACCTGAAACTGACGTCGAAGAAGAAGCTCGATTTCGCGCTCATCGTCGAGTCCGAAGGTACGGCCAATACGCTGGTCGCCAACGGGTTCACGAAGCGGCACAATACGGTCGTCATCGGCGCCCAAGGCGTTCCTTCGAACGCCGTCCGCGGGTGGTGCAAGCTGATTCAGGACGAGCTGAATATCCCGCTCTATTTCTTCGGAGATCTCGATGCGTACACGATGCAGAACATCTTTCGTACGCTGAAAGCGGGTTCCGCCGCTTCACTCATCCGAAACCAGGATTACTCGGCGCCGGATGTGAAATTCCTCGGGGTGCTTCCCGACGACATCAAAAAGTACCAGCTTCCGGATTACGGCGTGAAGGAGAACGATGCCCAGGAAGTCCGTGCCCTTAAGAAAGCTCAGGATGCGCTGAAAAACGATCCTTTCTTCCAGGACAAACGGAACAAAGGTCTTTCCGAGATTCTCCATTGGCTTCTGAAGAATAAACGCCGCTGTGAACAGCAGGCGTTTTTCTCCGTGAATCCGCGCGATCCGCTCATGCCCGAAAAGATCATCCTCGAGAAGATCAAACGCGGAAATTACGTTTAACCCCGCGGTGGCGTACCGGTCGCATTACGCTGCTTCGTCCACGTCGGCTTCGCCCGCTCGGATGTCGCAGACCGTGAGGGTATAGTCCAGCGTATCGAGTTTGATGAATTTCGGCATCACCGGAGTTTCCGGGACACCGAGTTTCTGGGGTAGCCCGAAATAGTCGGCGATCATCCGAATCACCAGGCAGCTCTGGGATCCGTAGGTGCTTGCCCCGAAAATCGGGAAGGAACTCGCGCGGGCCGACTCGAGGAGCTCGGCGGTCGATTGCGGGGTGTTCACATAGCTAGGCGCGGGTCGATAGAACCGGTCGAGGAGGAATTCGAGCGTCGGACGGTCGTACATGTCCTCTCGATTTTGCATGAAATCCTCGAAGGTGAATTCCTCACCCTGAAATTTATAGATATGGGTACCCATGCCGATGATGTAACCCGAGTAAATGGGTAGGTGGTGTTTGCGCGCGGCCTGGTGGAGCCAGACGTGTGGACGGAGGGGGGAGACGTCGATCTCGTCGACGAGGATGTCGAGCTCCTCGACGAACTCCGCCGCGTTTTGTTCCGTGATTCCGTCGTCGTAAACGACGATTTCGCAATCCCGCGTGATTCCCTGGAGCTCGCGCGCGGAGGCGAGCGCTTTCTTCGTGCCGAGCGTGGACTGGTTCGCGATGACTTGCCGATTCAGATTCGAGGCCTCGATCGTATCGGGATCCGCGATCTTGATATGGCCGACCCCGAGTCGCACGAGGATTTCCGCGATGTTGCTGCCCATTCCGCCCAGGCCCGCGATGCCCACCCTAAGATTCTGCAGTCGCATCTGCGCTTCCTCGGAACCGAGCCAGTAGCGATTGCGGCGGGTGCGTTCGAGATATTGCGTGCGATCGAAGTGGGCGGGGAGAACTTGGCTTGCGAGACCGGTCTTTCGAAAACTCATTTCATGAATTCGGCGAGCGGCGTCTCCAGGTGCGGATAATGTCCCGATGATTCTCGAATCTCGACTTCCAACCGAGGGAAGCATCGACGCCAGTATTTTTCCGCTTCATCGACGCTGATCAGTGGGTCGATCGCACCGAGGACGAGCTCTGCCTTTCCCTTCCATGGCATTCTTGTCGGCATATCGGAGAGGTTGTTGAGGTACTCTTTCACCACGCTGGCGAATGTTTCGGCATGGAGGGCGGGCAAAGTCCGGGTTAGGTTTACGAAGGTGTCAAACTGTTCGCGCTTCGGCCAGTATAGCCGCATGAAGCTCGGATCGCGCGTGATCAGCCCGATGATTTCCCAGATCCGGCTTCTCCCGTCGTCGGAAATTTGCCGAAGCAGCGACTGCATTTCGACGGCGAGCTCCGCGGGCGTCTCCGGATCGACGGCATGCGTCCGCATCAGTCGGAGGAACTGTCCGGCGACGTCATGACTGGTGCTGATCAGCCGAATGGAGCGCACGAGATCCGGGCGATTCTCCGCGATTTCCCGCGCGAAATGGCCGCCAAAGCTATGCGCGATCAGATCGATAGGACCGCCGTGGCCGCGGGCGAGAGCTTCGGCGCGCTCAGTCGCCGCGCGGGCGATTTTCGTGAAGGCATCCGTCCCGGTCGCCTGGGGCTGATCCCAGAAGTCGACCTCCGCATAGGCGGGGTCCTTGGCGAGGAGAAGTCGCTCGGCTCCCGCATTCATGCCGGGACCCATGTGGAGAAATAATGCAGACACGGGGTTTAGATTAAACTGAAAACGACGGCGAAGGAAAGCCGCCTTTATCTACCTGTTTTGTGAAAAGACTCAACCTCCGGAGCCCCCATTCCGATTCGAATGGAGCGGAGAGGTTTCGATGGAATATCGAATGGTAAAAAAATTGGCGAATCAGCTCGATAACGGCGAGGCGACCCGACGCTTCATCGAAGTGATCGAGCTTCGGCAGCGACTCTTTCGCGAGCATCGCGAAACCATTCTCATCCTGGATGCTTACGATCTGGTTTGCGATCATGTCCTCCTTTACAGCGGACAGGATTCCCGGCTGATCGGGTATCTCCGATCCGTTTCCCTCGAAACCTGCCGTCAGTATGACATCGCCTTTCCGATGGAAGCACTGATCGCATCGCGGCCGGAGTACGGTTTTGCCTATAAACGTTTCCTCAACCTTTCGAAGAACCCGATGCATATGGGGTATCTCTGCTTCGACCCGGCCTATAAGAGCGAGCTGAACGGGCTGAAAGCCATCGATCTCCTCGCCTGGCTCGGGTTCATCAGTTCCGGCGTGCCGGTGAACGAACTCGGACTCGCATGCACGCTGAACAATCGTTACAAGCAGGACGTGCCGATGCGCCTGGTCGGCGAATGGATTCCGAATCTACCGGATTTTAAGCACCCGGTCGTCGACGATCCCCATCGGGTGGTGCTCATCCCCCGACTTGCCGAGGATTATTGGCCGATGCAGGTCGCGAAATTTTCCGCCGCGCTTCAGACGCTTACGGACGGCGAACGGGATCTCCTGCGGGACAGCGGAATCGCAGCCTGATCGTTCCATTCGAGGCGGATCCATTCCGTCGGGCTGGAAAGCGTCGAGCGAACGATCGGAACCATCCGCGCGGCGGGGCGTCCGATGGCCTGGATCAGTCCCGCGGCGACGCCCCAGCGATAAGTGGAGAGCGAACGGTCGAAAGTGATGTCTTGGCCGTTCTCCGCGATCCGCTCTTGGCGGGGGGTGATCGCCATCGTGACGGAGTCAGAGGTTCGATGCGCGAGCTGATAGTCGTAATTCGATTCGAAACGCGGCATCAGATCGCCGAGAAAACATTCATAGAGTTCAAGCGGAGTGCGCGACTGCGAAAGGAGTTCGCGAATCGGCCGATTCTCTTCGATGTTCATGGCGGCGACGCCCATTTCGAAAAGGCTCGCGTCGGCCACACCACGAGCTTTCGCCGCCTGGAGGAGCGAGCAGAGGAGTCGAAGTTTTACCGGCTGGTTCGGATTGCGAAAGGTATCGCGCGGGATGCGGAGCGAGCGCAGAAGCGAGGTAGTCGGAAAGGATCCGTAGTTGCTTTCGATCCACTGGACCACCGGAAGCGAAGTCCTTAGTCGAGAGCCTTCTTCCGCCTGAAAACATTCATTCAATTTCGGAGCGCGGACCCATTCTTCGTCGATTCGGTCGTCGACTAAATCATCGAGCGTGATCTCGAAGAAATCGGCGACCTTTCGCAGCAACAACCAGTCGGGTCCATTGGCGGACTCGCACGAACCGTGAATGACCTGGCGATCCAACTCGAGCCGATCGAGGAGCTGGTCGAGAGACTCGTCTCGAAGATTAGCGAGCCTTTCGAATCGTTTCAGCCAAGTCGTTGCCCGGCTCATGCGCGCATCCTGCGGAAGCCAAGATTTACCGGGGCGGAGGTATCCGGAACGGGACCTCCGGCGCGGAGACCCTTGACGACCGCGTTTGCGTACGAGCGGGCGCCCCACGACGAATCGTCCGTACTGTTGCCGATGAGGTTCCATTTTTCGGGATGGCTCCATTCTTCGGCGCTATTCGAGGTATTGGGGAGAAAGGCCTGGATCGAGGCCGCGCAGCCCTGGACTTCGCGGAGAAGGTCGCGCACTTCCGAGCCGCCGGTTTCGCGATAGATCTCGATCAGGTCCTGGTACAGTAGCGAGGAGACGAGGAGTTCCGGATCGGCGAGAAGCGCGGGTTTGATGCCGATGGTTTGCAAATGTTTGCAGAGCTTTTCGCCCCCTACGCGCACCTCGAAGGCCCGCACGAGCGGGTAGAGAAATTTAATCTTAGTCGCGGCGCCGCGGGCATATCTCGTCGGCAACAGGGACGTATTCGAGAATCTTTCGGCGATTGCGCGGTAAGGAATGAGCCCGTCGACGATCGCGTCGATCGAGACTCCAAAGACTTCGCGCATCCGCACCAGGTGAAAAGCGGTCGGTTCCAGCTCGCCATTTTCGAGTTTGGAGACCGTTCCCTGGGAACACTCGAGGAGCCGGGAAAGCTCGGTCTGGTTTAATCCGGAGAAGAAACGAATCGCGCGAATACGATCGGGAATGGAAAGCGGCGGAATGATGGAAGCGGGAGAGTTCATACCAAACACCTTATGGGTTTCTACAAAAACGATCAAGCATAAGGTATTCGATTCGGCATGGGAGCACCAGTCGGCTTTTCCTCTATTTTCGCCAAGGTTTGGAAACAGGATTAGGTAGAGTATTCTCGGGTGAATTATTTAGAAAATCTTTAGTGAAAGTACCGGTTCCGCGCAGTCTTCTACTTTATTGGTTGACGATTCCCGCCCTAAACGCGTTTTCGAACTGGATCCAGGTGGCGATCTGATGCGGTGCTAACCCTTCCTCGACCAGGAGGTCTTCGAGAAGCGTCAGTCGGCGATCGAAGTGGCCCGCCAGGATCGGTGGGAGGTTCTGGTGGGCATCGGCCGGGGGTAAGCCCGTGTAACTTTCGCGTAACCCCATCGCCCGGTAGAGAAAAGCGGACTGGCGATCGGCGATGAGATCGAGATCGCGTCCATCGAAGAAGAATCCAACGAGGATGTCGTCCGCCATTCGCCGATAGAACCGCCCGACGATCTGTCGGATTCGCGTTTCGCCAAGCGCGGTTCCGAGCGCACGGAGCTCCGGCCTTTCGAGGGGGAGCGAGCGAAACGAAACGCTCCGAGTCCCACCCAGGGAGCTCGGAGCGTTTCGCTTTTTAGAGTCGGAGTCGTGAGGATTTTCAGTCATCGGCGAAAGGCGTTTATCGCGTAGTTGCGATTAGCCCAAGTCGCGCCTGCGCGATCAACCGAAGTCGCGATCCATTACGGTTTTACGGCCTTCGGACTTCGCGCGTTCGATGGCTTCGTCGCAGAGCGTGCGAAGTTTATTCGAAAGAACGTCCACGACGGCGGCCGACGTGTTCATGCCGGATTTCGCGCGGATGTAGTTCTTCAGTTTCGAGGCGACGACGAGGGTTTCGGACTTTTCAGCATTATCTTCAGTCATTTTCTTCTCCTGAATGGTGACGGATGTAGGGTTAAAAAAGCGTGAACTGAGTGTGTAGGCTTACTGAACTTTCAAGAGTTCGACTTCGAATACGAGCGTCGCGTTCGGAGGAATCACATTTCCGGCGCCACGCTCGCCGTAGCCGAGGTGCGGAGGGATGGTGAGTTTGCGCTTGCCGCCGACTTTCATGCCGGCCACGCCTTGGTCCCAACCCTGGATCACGCGTCCTGCGCCGAGTGGGAACTGGAAAGGCTCCTTACGATCGAGCGAGGAATCGAACTTTTTTCCGTCCGTCAGGGTGCCCGTATAATGGACGGTCACCATCTTGCCTGCGACGGCTTCGGCGCCGGTGCCTTCTTTCAGTTCTTCGATTTTCAGATCGCCCTGGGGGGCGGCGGGCGCGGTATCGGAGGTCGTCGTCGAAGTGTTCACGGTATCATCTTTCTTAGTGCATCCCGGCAGTACGGTGATCAGAGCGGAAAGGCTGATCGCGAGGGCAAAGGAGGAGGGAATGGATTTCATGGGCGCTTCCTATGGCATGGGGTTGTAAACCGACACGACTGCTTTCGGTGCCAAAAGGATGGCATCGGGAGTCTTGGTAATCCAGTGGAAATTCATGACGATGGGTGGAAAAATCGACCGAAATGAACCATTTTGAAGCGGTGCTCTATGGCATTGTCCAGGGCATTACCGAGTATCTCCCCGTGTCGAGTTCCGCCCACCTGATCCTTTTGCCGAAGTTTCTCGGCATCCAGGACCCGGGCCTCGCCTTCGATGTTTTCCTCCATCTCGGAACTCTCTTCGCGACGCTCATCTACTTCTGGCGGGACTGGTGGGCGATTCTGCAGCCGAGCCAGTTTCGCGGGAGTCTGACGCGAAAAGTGGGGGTCGGCCTTCCGCATCTGGTGATCGCGACGATTCCGGCGGTGATCGCGGGCGTTCTTCTCCACGACTGGGTCGACTCCGTCTTCCGAGGAGAAGGGGTAATCGTCGTCACGCTCGTGATCGGCGCGATTCTTCTCGTCGTCGCCGATCGATTCTTTCCCGTGAAACGCGACGTTTCGCAGACGACGTGGAAAGACGCGCTGATCGTCGGGCTCATGCAATGCCTGGCCCTCGTCCCTGGGATGTCGCGCTCCGGGACGACGATCACGGGCGCCCGTTTCGTCGGGCTCGATCGAGCTTCGGCCGCGCGGTTTTCGTTTCTCATGTCGGCGCCGATCACTCTCGGGGCGATCGTCTACGAGCTGATGAAAAACGGTTCCGCTCTCTTCGAGGGGCAGTTGCCGATCTCGGTGCTGGTGCTCGCATTTTTTTCGACCTTCGTGGCCGGAATGCTTTCGATCGGCTTCTTGCTCCGGCTAGTCCGGAACGTGGGTTTTCTCGGGTTCGCGATTTACCGGGTAATGCTTGCGCTCGTGGTCTATCTGATTTTTCGTCCGTATTAGGATTTCGCACGCTTCATCGATGCTGTCCGTAATGTGGAAAAGCGCAAGCGACTCGTCCCCGATCGCACCGGAAGCGTAAACGGGACCGAGCAGCCACGCCTCAAGCCCTTGCCAATACTCGCGGCCGAGAAGAATGACCGGCCGTTTGGGGATCTTTCGCGTCTGCATCAAGGTCAGCGCTTCGAAGAGCTCGTCGAGCGTGCCATATCCGCCGGGAAGAATCACGAAGCCCACCGAGTAGCTGATCAGCATGTACTTCCGCGTGAAGAAAAACCGCATCGTGAGCAGTTTATCGATGAACGCATTCGCTCGCTGTTCGAATGGGAGGCGAATGTTGCAGGCGAGGGAGGGCGCACCCGCTTCGCGCGCACCGAGGTTTGCGGCCTCCATGAAGCTGCCGCCGCCGCCCGTGAGAATGGAAAATCCAACCTTGCCGAGTCGATTCGCCAGCTGGCGAGTGAGCTCGTAACTGGCGTGGGTGACGGGGATTCGCGCCGATCCGAAGATGCTGACCATCGGGTAAACGGGCCCGAAAAAGTGGAAGCCGCGCACGAACTCCCAGCTAATTCGGAAAAGGCGAACCAGGTCGATGGCGGGGAAGAAAACACGCAGCATGGGGATGAGCCCGGTTATAAGGCCCGCCCAGCCAAAGAGATAGGAATATGTAGGAGGTTGGGTCGGGAACGGGGGGAGTGGATTGACGCATTTAGTCGTTCTTTGGTAGGAACGGAGCTTCATGCGCATCCTTTTGCTCACCCCACCGATGACCCAGCTGAATACCCCGTACCCGGCGACGGCGTATCTGAAGGGTTTCCTGAAGACGCGTGGGATCGACTCCGCGCAGGCGGACCCGGCACTAGAACTTTTTTTACGGCTTTTTTCCGCGGCCGGACTCGCCCGGATCCGCGGCGTCCTTCTCGAGCGCGCAGAAATGCCGACGGATGCGATTCGGTTCTTTCTGGAAAACTATTCGGCCTATGTGGCTACGGTCGATACCGCGATCCGTTTCCTCCAGGGAAAGGATCCCGCGATGGCGATGCGGATCACCTCGCGCAGGTATCTGCCCGAAGGCCCGCGGTTCCGGGCGCTCTACGAGTTCGGAAACGGCGGCGGGCCGGATGCCGGCACGGAGAACGGTTCTCCGGATCTCGACCAGCTCACCTGGGCCTTTGGCGCCCTCGGGGTCCAGGACCAGGCCAAGTATCTGGCGTCGCTCTTTCTCGACGACCTTGCCGACGTCGTCCGCGACGGAATCGATTCGCGTTTTCTCCTCTCCCGATACGGAGAAAAGCTCGCGGCGAGCCAGGCGACCTTCGATCCGCTCGCGGAGGCGCTCGAAAACCCGAAGCGATCGCTCGTCGATACCGTCCTCGCCGAAGTGACCGCCGAGCTTTACGCCCATTACCGCCCGGAGCTCGTCGCATTTACCGCGCCTTTCCCCGGGAACGTTTTCGCCGCATTTCGCATGGCGAGCGATTTCCGCCGCCTCGCGGAGAAGTCGGCTAGCGAGATTCGTTGTCTGCTTGGCGGAGGATATCCCAACACCGAACTTCGCGAACTCGAGGAGCCTCGGGTCTTCGACTATTTCGATGCCATCACCCTGGACGATGGCGAGCGTCCGTTTCTCTGTTTGCTGGAGTACTTCGCGGGGAAGCGGAAGGCCGAGAATCTGCTTCGAACTTTTCTTCGCGTGGGGGAAGGGGCCTCGGCCCGGGTGAAATTCTTCTCCGATCCGAGCGAACACGACATTCCCCAGAAAGACGCGGGCTGCCCCACTTACGAAGGACTGCCGTTAGACCGTTATCTTTCGATCTTCGAACTTCCGAACCCCATGCACCGGATCTGGAGCGACGGCCGGTGGAACAAGCTGACCCTCGCGCACGGTTGTTACTGGAAAAAGTGCAGTTTCTGCGATGTCACTCTGGATTACATCGGTCGATACGACGCGAATCCGGCGGATCTCATCATCGACCGGATGGAGCGCATCATCGCAGAGACCGGTCAGAGCGGATTCCATTTCGTGGACGAGGCCGCGCCGCCGGCGGTTCTACGCGCCATGGCGACGCGACTCCTCGAAAGAGGCGTCCAGATCACCTGGTGGGGGAACGTCCGCTTCGAGAAGACGTTTACTCCGGAGTTCTGCGAATTATTGGCCGCTTCCGGATGCGTGGCCGTCAGCGGGGGGCTCGAAGTAGCCGCGGATCGTTTGCTGAAACGCATGAACAAGGGAGTCACGGTCGATCAGGTCGCGCGCGTGACGAAGGCGTTC
>CAZIAL010000033.1:292-34103 GCA_964536965.1 uncultured Bacteriovoracaceae bacterium | reverse complement strand
CGTCCAGACCGAGACCGGGATCGCGATCGAGCATCCCGACCAGCTCGCGACGATGCTGGGCGAGGCGCTCCCTCCTCTCCTCCAGAAAATCGAGACCGTGCGCACGAAGCTCGAGGAAGCTTCCGCGGCCGCGCCGGCCGGAAGCTTCGTGGGTGGAATTCTGAAGAAAGTCACGACCTTCCTGGGCAGCAAAGCCGGCACGAACACTTCCGGACCGACCGACGGCTCGGCGCCGAAGGCTTGAGTTCGACGCATCCGGCGGGGTGGGCGACGATCGATCCGTCGCGGGCGTTTGTGTGCGGTGCAGTCACCGCAGCGGAGGCGAAGGAAGGTGGAATCGCCGCTTGAGCGATTCGCTCTTCTGTTCCTAATCGAACCCTAAAGGTCTTTCTTCGCTTTTCCGCATATGCCTTCATCTATCGATGTGCGGAGTGATCGGTGTTCTCGGAACCCCCCAAGCCAGCCTTCGTGTATTGCAAGGATTACAGCTCCTGCAGCACCGGGGGCAAGACGCGGCCGGCATCCTGACCCACGATGAAGCCGGCTTCCACTTCATCCGAAACCTCGGTCTCGTCGAAAGCGTCTTTCCCAAGGACTCTCCCGAAGTACTCTCCGGTTCGATGGCGATCGGCCACGTTCGCTACAGTACGCTTTCGAAGGCGACCGCGGGCATCGATGGAAAAACCATCGCGCTGAGCGAGCTACCGAACGTCCAGCCGTTCTTCATGAATTTTCCCTACGGGATCGGCCTCGTCCATAACGGCAACCTCACGAATTTCCAGGACATCACGCGCGAGCTCCAGTCGAAAGCCCGTCGCCATCCGCTGACCCGTTCGGACAGCGAGGCGATTCTGAATCTCTTCGCCGAGTCGCTGGCAGACCAGACCCGCGACGAACCCCTCACCTTCCGCCATCTCTGCGAGGCCGTGGCCGCGGTCCATCGCCAGGCGGTCGGCTCCTACTCGGTCGTCGTGATGATCGCGGGTTACGGCCTCGTCGCCTTCCGTGATCCGCTCGGCCTACGCCCCCTCCACCTCGCGCGCCGAAAGGAGAAAGACGGGAAAACCTCCACGCTCTTCGCTTCCGAAAGCACGGTGGCGCAGTTCCTGGATTACTCCGAATTCGAGGACGTCCGCCCGGGCGAGCTCGTCGCGGCGACGATCGAAGGCGAACTCTTCCGCGCGATTCCGAAGCTCGATACCGAAGTCGCGCCGACTCCGCGTCCTTGCATGTTTGAATGGGTCTACTTCGCCAGCCCGCAGACCGAGTGGGAGGGCGTACCGGTTTACAACGCGCGAATCCATCTCGGACGAAATCTCGCCCGCACGATTCGCGAGGAGATGGATGCGGGCCGTATGCAGCCCGACCTGATCGTTCCCGTCCCCGAGACCGCGCGCATCGCCGCCATTTCCCTCTCCGAAGAGCTCGGCATTCCATACCGCGAAGTGCTGATCAAGAACCGCTACATCTCGCGAACCTTCATCCTCGACACCCAGGACAAACGGGAAAAAGCCGTCCAGCTCAAGCTCTCTCCGGTGGAGAGCGAGATTCGAGGAAAACGCGTGCTTCTCGTCGATGACTCGATCGTACGCGGCACGACCTCTAAGAAACTGATTTCCCTCGTCCGAGCCTGCGGCGCCAAAGAAGTTTACTTCGTTTCGACGGCTCCCGCGATCCGCTATCCTTGCCACTACGGGATCGATTTTCCGGATCCGGAGGAACTCGTCGCCCATGGTCGCACCGACGCGCAGATCGAAGACGCCCTCGGCGCCGATCGCGTCGTCTACCAGAAAATCGATGACCTCGTTTCCGCGCTCCAGCCGATTCCCGGCCGGACAACAACCGCGGGGCGCGCCCACGAACTGATAAAGCCCTGCCTCGCCTGCCTGGACAAAAACTACCCGACGGAGATCCCCCGATGAACACTACCGAATCGATGCCGGTCACCCTGACGAGCCTTCCCCTGATCCGCCGCGGGAGCGTGAAAAACCTGCGCGGTCCGATCCTGAATCCCGCCCATCCGGACCAGTCCCGAATCGTCTTCGAATTCACGAATGACTTCTCCGTCTTCGACTGGGGCAAGATGCCGGACGAAATTCCAGGCAAAGGACAGGCGCTGCTGGGCCTGGGCAGTCACCTCTTCCGCGAGATCTCGCATCCGGCTTCCTGGCGCCAGTTCTTCGCAAGTGACACCGCCCAGAACTTCATGACCTGGGCCACCGAGCGCGCGGGCACGGCGGTCCTCTCGAACCTGCGACGCGAGCTCGAATCGATCGGAATGCGGTCGTGCTTCCGCGGGGTCTATTCGTTCGAGGGCCAAGACCAGGGCATGATCGTCGAGAACCTCCCGATGATCCCGCTGGAGGTCGTCTTCCGGCACGCTCTGACCGATCGCTCGTCTTACTTCGAACGTTATCCGGAAACTCCGCTGAAACCCGGTCACCGTTTCCAGACCCCGCTCGTCGAATTCTTCACGAAACTCGAACCGATCGATCGATTTCTCCCGACCGCCGAAGAAGCCTGCACCATCGGAAAAATTAGCCCGGCCCTGCTTCTCGAACTCGAACTCCGCACTTCGCTCCTCGCCCTCTGGCTCGGGCATGAATGCCGGGTCCGCGAGCTCGACCTGATCGACGGGAAGTTCGAATGGGGAATGGACCGCGAAGGACGTATTGTTCTCGCCGACGCGATCGGACCCGACGAGCTCCGCCTCGTCGAGATGCGAAAGTCCCTCGACGGCTCCGCCCCGGCGCGCCTCTCGAAGGAGTTTTTGCGCGAATACTACCGAGATTCGAAGTGGTTCGCGGAAGTCCAGGACGTGAAGAAACGCGCGGGCGACGAACCCCTCGCCCCGGGCTGGCAGAAGACCGTGAAAGCGGAAGTTCCGCTCCTTCCGCGCGATGGGCTTGAAAAGGCGACCGCCCTCTACGAAGGGCTCGAGCGGCGCTTCCGCCCCGCGAACGTCCTGCTCGTCGGATCCGGCGGACGCGAACACGCCATCGCCCGAAAACTCTGCGACTCCCCGAACCTGCGCAACCTCTACTGGACGCCGGCCCAGGACGCCGCCCTCACCGCGCTTCGCCTCCAGCTCGACGCCCGCAATTTTCCCCAGGCCGAAAGAAAACGTGTGACCCGCTGGGAAGGCACCGCGTTCGACGTGCAGAATCCTTCGGCGGAGGCCCTCGCGGAGCTGAAGGCGCTGGGCGTGAATCTCGTCGTGCTCAGCCAGGACGCGGACCTCGCGGCGGGAGCGGCCGACCGTTATCGGCAAGCCGGATTCTCCGTTTTCGGGCCTTCGCGCGAAGCCGCCCGGGTGGAATGGAGCAAGGCCTTCATGAAAGATCTCTGTGCGGCGAGCGGCACTCCGACCGCCCGGTCCTTCACGCTCCGCTCGCCCGAGGAAACGATCGCCAAGCTGGAACAGCTCGAGTGGAACGCGACCAACCGCTGGGTCGTGAAGTCCGACGGGCTTGCCGCCGGTAAAGGCGTCGTCGTCGCCGAAACCCGCGAGGAAGCGATCCGCGGCGTCGCCGAACTTTGCCGATTCGGCGAACACTTCATCGTCGAAGAACGGCTCTCCGGAGCAGAGTCCTCATGGTTCGCGTTCTCCGACGGAGAGTCTTTTTCCCTACTCGATCCCGCGCGCGACTATAAACGCCTCGGCGACGGTCAGACCGGCCCGAATACCGGCGGCATGGGCGCCATTTCGCCGGCGCCCGGCACGACTCCCGAGCTTCGGGAACGCGTACGCCGTGAGATCTTCGCTCCCCTCTTCGGCGAACTGAAGAAACGCGGCATTCGTTACCAGGGATTGCTCTACGCCGGGCTCATGATCGACTCTTCGCTCGCTCCTTCCCGCATCTCGCTTCTGGAGCTGAACGCGCGTTTCGGCGATCCCGAGACGCAGGCCCTCCTGCCGCGGATGCGCGGCGATCTTCTCGAATGGTTCTTCGCCTGCGCGGAAGGGACGCTTCGCCAGATGCCACGCGACGTCCCGTTCGCCGACGAGACGACGGTCTTCGTCGTCGCCGCGGCTCGCGGGTATCCCGACCGACCGGAACTGGGCGCGCCGGTAAAACTTTCGGACGAGACGTTGCGCTCCGACGAATTCCGGTTCGCGGGCCTCCGCGCGGAATCGGGCGCCGGCGGCGGATGGACCGTCGGCGGAGGCAGAGTCCTGGGAGCGCTCGGCACGGGGACCGACGCGGATCACGCACGGAAAATCGCCTATCGAAACCTCGAGCCGCTTCTGTTCACCGGCGCGCAAATCCGTAAGGACATCGGTTTATGAAAAAACTCCTGGTTCTCGCTTCCGGACGCGGCAGTAATTTTCGGGCCCTGCTCGAAGCGGTGAACCACGGCGTCCTGCGCGCGGAGATCGCCGCCCTCGGCGTTTCCCGCCGGGACGCAGGCGCGGTCCAGATCGCCGAAACCCACCGTCTTCCGATCCTCCTATCGCCCACCGAAACGGAGATCTTGGCTTACGTTCGCGAGAACCGGATCGATGCGGTGATTCTCTCGGGATACATGAAAATCCTGAGTCGTGAATTCATCGACGCTCTCCGCGACGATCGCGGAGTCTCCCGCATCCTGAACATCCATCCCTCGCTGCTGCCCGCGTTTCCCGGCATGGATTCCTATCGACAGGCCTTCGACGCCGGCGTGCGCGAAACCGGCGTCACCGTCCACCTGGTCGAACCCGCCGTGGATTCGGGTCCGATCCTCGATCAGAAGGCGTTTCGGATCGATCGGCTTCGGTCGGCCGAGGAAGTCGAGTCGAGAGGTCTGCCCGTCGAGCACGACCTCTATGCGCGCACGATCGACTGGTTCGTGAACGGAGATTACCGGCTGGATACGCGCGGCGGTCGGCCATACTTCGAAAAATTTTCCGACGATTCGTCGGGGAAGTCGGGTTCCTATGCGATTTGAACTTTTTCCCGTCCGCGCAGATCTCGATGTCCACGCGAAACGCATGGCCTCCGACTTCTTACGCGAGAATCCCGGCCTGGATCCCCGGAGTTTCGAAATCGCCACGGCGAAAGCCTACGAAATCGAATCCGGTTCCGGACCCGACTTCGATTCCCTCGACGCCTTGCTCGAGGAAATCTTGCTGAACCGGGTACTCGAAACCCGGAATCGCCCGGAACTCTGGGAGTCCCCCGCGCCGTCGAAACGCTTCGTCAGGCGATTTCGTCCCGGAATGACCGACAACGCGGCACGCACGCTCGAAGAAGCGGTCACGATTCGCGCTCCCGGAACTTCGATCGTCGCGCACCGACTGGACCTCTTCCGGATCTCCACCGCGGATCCTACCCTTCTGGCGCGCCTCGAGGCGTTTCTCTGGAATCCGATGATCCACCGCTTGGCCGAGGAAGGAAGCGCAGCTACGCGCGCCCGGAACGTAGGGAACGATCGCCCGGCCGGCGCCCCCGCGAAAGCTCCCATAACCGCGCCGATTTTCGCGATCCGCGACCTCGGCGAGAACGCTCTGGTCGACGCGTCGAAGAAGAATCTCTGGGCCTTAAGCCTCCCCGAAATGCTCGCGGTCCAGTCCCATTTCCGCGCGCTCGGGCGGGATCCGCGCATCGCCGAAATGGAAGTTCTCGCCCAAACCTGGTCAGAGCACTGCAAACATAAGATCTTTCGCGGGACGATTCATTACCGCGAAGAGTCCGTCGCCGGTCGCGGACCGAGCGTCGAAGCGCAGATCCCGTCCACGACCCGGAGCCTTTTTAAGAGCACGATCAAAGCGGCGACCGACGCTTCCCCGAAGTCCTGGCTCCTGTCCGTCTTCAGCGACAACGCCGGCATCGTCGCTTTCACGCCGGAAGACGCCGTCTGCATTAAAGTCGAAACCCACAACTCGCCTTCCGCCATCGACCCATTCGCGGGCGCGATCACCGGGATCGGTGGCGTTCATCGCGACATCATCGGAACCGGTTACGGAGCGAAACCCATTTTCAATCTCGACGCCTTCTGCGTCGCGCCCGCTCGATTCGACGCCGATCGCCCGGACGGGATCTTTCCGCCGACCCGAGTTCTCGAGGGCGTGCGCGCGGGCGTCGAAGCCGGCGGCAACCCCGCCGGAATTCCGACGATCGCCGGCGCGCTCGTCTATGATGAATCGTATCTCGGCAAGCCCCTCGTTTTTTGTGGCTCGGGCGGAGTGCTCCCCCGGAGACTCGCGGCGCCCGTCTTCTCGGGCGAAGCGCGCGACTGTGCGACGAAAGAAATCGTTCCCGGCGACGCCATCGTGATGGTCGGCGGTCGCATCGGCCGCGACGGGATCCATGGCGCGACGTTCAGCTCGCTGGCGATGGATGGCGGCGACACGGGCTTAGGCTCGGTCGTCCAGCTCGGCGATCCGTTCACGCAGAAACGCGCCCTCGATTTCCTCCTGGTCGCGCGCGATCGCGGACTTTACCGGACGCTGACGGATAACGGCGCCGGCGGCCTTTCCTCTTCCGTGGGCGAACTGGCGACGCTCTCGAACGGCGCGCGACTCGATCTGACCGACGCTCCGCTGAAAGCCACCGACTTGCGTCCCGAGGAGATTCTCGTCAGCGAGTCCCAGGAGAGGATGACGCTCGCGGTGCCTGCTTCCGCCCTTTCCGAGTTCCTCGCGCTCTCGAAGGAGATGGGCGTGGAGTCGACCGCCCTCGGCGAATTCACCGCCAACGGCCGCTTCGAAGTCGTTCACCGCGGCGAAACGGTCGCCGACCTCTCCCTCGAATTTCTGCACGAAGGTTGCCCGAACCTCGAGCTGGAAGCGGTCTATTCTCCGGCCCCGCTTTCCCCTTTTGCGGGGGGCGCGGCTCCCTCGCTCAGCGAGGCCCTTTTCGCCCTTCTCGCCTCGGACAACATCGCCTCGAAGGAAAATCTGCTCCGTCAGTACGATCACGAAGTCCAGGGCGGGTCCTTGGTGAAGCCACAGACCCAGATCGGCGATCACCACTCACCGAACCAGGCGGCGGCCGTTCTCCTGCGACCGGACTCCGACGTGGCGGCCGTCGTCGGCGTCGGGATCCTTCCCGAATATTCACGCTATGACGCGTATGTGATGGCGGAAGCGTCGCTCGACGAAGCCGTTCGCAACGTGCTCGCATCCGGGGCGGAATACGGTACCGACGACTGCGTTCTCGCGCTTCTCGATAATTTCTGCTGGCCCGATCCGGTCGAAAATCCCCGTTATGCCGCGGATCTCGTGCGCGCGGCTTACGGCTTACGCGACGCCGCGATGGCGCTCGGTCTGCCGTTTGTCTCCGGCAAGGACAGCATGAAGAACGATTTCCGCGGAACGAAGAACGGGCTGCCGATTCGCATCTCCGTGAATCCAACGGTACTCGTCACCGCGCTCGGGCGCCTGCCGAAACTCGAGCGCGCCCGCACCAGCGAGTTCAAGTCCGCGGGCGAGGCGGTTTTTTTGCTGGGACCCCACCGGTTTACCCTTTTGGGCTCGCAGTTCGAGCGGATCGGCCTGATCCACCCGGAGTCGCGGGAACTCCCGCGGTCCGACTGGGCCCTCGCAAAGAGGATCTATCGCTGGCTCGGCTCCGATCGCTCGATGCGGCTCCGTTCCTGCGCGGACGTTTCCGAAGGCGGAGCGGCCGTCGCCGTCGTGGAAGGGCTCTTCGCCTACCAGCTCGGCTTCGATTTCGCGGCCGAATGGAGCGCGGATGCGACTCTCTCCGATTATTTCGGCGAAGGATTCCATAGTTTCGTCGTCTCCTGCCGCCCGGAGGACGCCGCCTCGCTCGCACGCGAGTGGTTCGAGCAGGGCATTCCTTTCGCACGCCTCGGAACCACGACCGCGCGGGGGGTGCTCCATCTCCCCGACGGAACGATCGCCGTTTCGGAACTGGAACGCGCCTGGAAAGGAAGGAACCGATGAGTAAAATCGCCTGGGTACTCACGGGAGACGGGATCAACTGCGAATCCGAAAGCGCCGACGCGTGCCGACGTGCGGGATTTCGGACTGAGATATTCCACCTTGCGGAGCTTATGGCGCGGCCGCGCGCCCTTTCCGCATGCTCTCTCCTGGTCCTGCCCGGGGGATTCAGCTTCGGCGACGAGCTCGGTTCGGGCCGCGTGCTGGCGCTGAAAATCAAACACCAACTCGGCTGGGACTTGGCCGCGTTCGCCGCGGAGGGTGGACTCGTCCTCGGGATCTGCAACGGCTTCCAGACGCTCGTCGCGCTGGGCGCATTCGGTTCCGGCCTCGCGCTTGCCGCGAACGAGGACGGGCGATTTCGCAACGAATGGGTCACGCTCGAGGTGACGCAAGAACATCACTCGGTGTTTCTCGACGGCATCGCCCAGATCGACCTTCCCATCCGACACGGCGAAGGTCGGCTGCTTTTCTCCGATGAGCGCGCCGCCAGACCGAGCGATGCCGCCGCGACCGCGCTGGTCTACTCGCGCAATCCGAACGGGAGTACCGCTTCGATCGCCGGGCTCGTCGATTCCACGGGCCGGATCTTCGGACTCATGCCCCATCCGGAGGCGTTCGCGCGCCGTTCGCAACACCCCGGTTACTACCGAGATCCCGGCCACCCTTCGGCTCCGGGAGATGGACTCCGCATTTTCGAGAATGCTTTCGCACACGCAAAGGAAGTTTCCGTATGAATCACGCTCCCTCGATTTTCCCAAAACGCGCGCTGCTTTCCGTTTCGGATAAGACCGGACTTCTCCCCCTCGCCCGGGCGCTCGAAGCGGCGGGCTGCGAACTCTTCGCGAGCGGCGGTACGCGCGCGGCCATCGAAAGCGAAGGCATCGCCTGTCGAAGCGTGGAGAGCCTCTCCCGCTCACCCGAAGCTTTCCAGGGTCGGATGAAGACCCTCTCTTTCCCGGTCTTCGGCGGCATCCTCGCTCGCCGCGGGGACCCCGCGGACGACGCGGACCGGGAAAAACTCGGGATCCCGCTGCTCGACGTCGTGGTCGTTAATTTTTACCCGTTCGAAGCTTCCGCGTCCGACTGCGCGGATCTCGCCGAGCTGACCGAGCTCATCGACATCGGCGGTCCGGCCCTCGTCCGCGCGGCGGCCAAGAATCAGGCGTCGGTCCTCGTCCTCTCCGATCCATCCCTTTACGCGCTGGCCATTCGCGACCTCGAAGCCGGGCGGGGCATCTCCGCTCCGACGCGCGCGTCCGCGGCGGCCCAAGCCTGGCGGGATATCGCCCGCTACGATTCAGCGATCGCCGATAAGATTCCGGCCATGCTCACTCCCGGGACCGGCGGCCATGGGGTCGATCTCCGCTACGGAGAAAATCCCCACCAGTCGGCACGATTCGAATTCGAACCGGCCCATTCCCCGATCGCGTGGGACGAACCGTGCACGGAGAGCTCGCTCTCCTATAATAACATCCTGGATTTTTCCGCCGGGTTCCGGCTGCTTTCGGACCTGGCGAACTGGAAGCCGGAAGGTGCCCACGCCGTGATCGTGAAGCACCAAAATCCGTGCGGGGTCGCGACGGACCTCGACGGGCGAATCGACGCCGCGCTGGAGATGGCGTGGGCCTGCGACCCGACCTCCGCCTTCGGCGGAATGGTGCTCCTCTCGCAACCCCTCGATACCGCGACCGCCCAGTTTCTCGAACCCCGTTTCATCGAAGGAATCGCCGCGCCGGCGCTCTCGAAGCGCTCACCTGAGCTCTCCCTGCTCTCCACTCGACGAAAGAACCTGAAGGCCGTCGCGATCCGGAACGTCGCGTTCCAAGAAAAGGAATGTGCGATCACCGTGCCCGGCGGAAAGCTGGTCCAGTCGGCCGATACCTTCAGCCGAGAAGAACTCATCGTAAAGACCGGCCAGACCTGGTCCGCCGCGAAGCGCGAGCTCGCCGAGTTCGGGATCTTGGCGGCGAAGGCCCTCAAGTCGAACGCCATCGCCATCGTCGAATCTCCGGCCGAAGGACGTTACCGAATGATCGGAGCCGGCCAAGGGCAGCCGAATCGAATCGAAGCCATCGCGAAGCTCGCGATCCCTCGGGCGATCACGGTCCTCGAAAACGACGCCAAAGCGAGTTTCGGCGGCGGCGAGGTCTTCGTCTCCTCGCGCCTCGCCGAAACGATCCTGATCAGCGACGCGTTCTTCCCTTTCGCCGACAGCGTGGAAGTTGCACATGCGGCCGGAATTCGGCATATCGTGGAACCCGGCGGCAGCGTCCGCGATCCGGAAGTCATGGCGCGAGCCCGCGAGCTCGGAGTGGAACTCGCCTTTACGAATCGACGACATTTCCGTCATTAACTCTCGAGGTCCGACATGGCACAGATTCCCGCGAAAATCCGTAGTTCCCGCGACGTCCCGAAAGCTTTCACGGGCCGGCTGCGCCGTCCGATTTCGTATCGAGACTCCGGAGTGGACCGCGTTCTGGCCGACCGCCTGGTCGATCGGATTAAAACCATCACGGGTTCGACCGAACGAAAGAGGCCCAAAGAACTTCGTTCCAGCGTGGGCGGATACGCTTCGCTCTACGCGCTTACGAAGGATCAGTGGCTGGCCGCTTCGACGGATGGCGTGGGTACGAAGCTGAAACTCGCGTTCGAACTCGGGCAGCATGATACCGTGGGCATCGATCTCGTGGCCATGTCGGTGAACGATTTGCTTTGCGTGGGGGCAAAACCCCTCTTCTTTCTCGACTACTTCGCGACGGGCAAGCTCGATCTCGAAACTTCTTCCGCCGTCATCGCCGGCGTCGCCGAGGGATGCCGACGAGCGGGAGCTCTCCTCGTGGGCGGCGAAACGGCCGAAATGCCCGGCTTCTATTCAGCGGGCGAATACGATCTCGCCGGTTTTGCCGTCGGCATCGTCCATCCGAAAAAAGCGCTGCCTAAAGTTCCGAAGTCGACCCGCGCCGCGGATCCCGGGGTTCGGGCCGGAGATCTCCTCGTCGGTCTGCGATCCAGCGGCTTCCACAGCAATGGATTCAGCCTCGTCCGGAAAGTCGCCAACCGCTGGCGACCTGAACAGACGAAACTTTCCTGGGCGAAGACCCGCGAAGCGCTCCTTCGGGAATTGCTACTCCCCACCGAGATTTATACGGAGGCCGTCTTGCCGGCGCTTGAAAAAGGCCTCTACCAGGGTCTCGCGCATATCACCGGCTCCGGCTTCCTGAATCTTCCGCGCATGGGCGAGCATGTTTCCTACGAAGTCGTCATGCCATCCAGTATCGAGCTTCCGCGCGCATACGAATGGCTGCGCCGAACCGAGTCCGTATCGATCACCGAGCGCCTGACGACGTTCAACTGCGGCCTCGGAATGATCGGCGCGGTTCGCCCGAAAGACGCGAAAAAAGCGGTCGCGATCGCGAAAGCGGCCGGCATCCAGGCGTGGATCGTCGGCGAAGTCGTCGCGAACGATCGCCAGCGCGGAAAAATCGCGGAATGTGAAGTCATCGTACATACCGACGAAGGCCGCTTCGTCGTAAAGGAGTGAGAATGGAAAACCGTGTCCTGATCCTGATGGGAAGTGAATCCGACTGGTCCGTGATGAAGGAAGCTTACGACTTTCTCCGAAAGTTCGAAATCGGCGTGAAGGCCGAGATCGCGAGCGCCCACCGCACGCCGGAAAAAACCAAAGAACTGGCCGAAGGCGCGCGCAAGGCGGGCATCCGGCTGATCATCGCGGGCGCGGGCGCGGCCGCCCATCTTCCCGGAGTCGTCGCGGCTTATACCGATCTCCCGGTCATCGGCGTGCCGATCGCCGCGACTCCCCTCGCGGGCACCGATGCGCTTTATGCGATCGTCCAGATGCCTCGCGGCGTTCCGGTCGCCACCATGGCCATTAACGGCGCCGCCAACGCCGGCATCTTCGCGCTCGAGATCCTGGCCGTGGACTCCGGACCGGAGGGCGAAGCGATGCGGAGAAAACTCGCGACCTATCGGACCGAGATGCGAGACGCCGCGCTGGCGCGAAAGCTTCCCGTTTAGGTCCTCGCGCGAATCGTCGCCTATTCCTCGGCGCCGGCGCCGAAAACTTCGATCGAGAGCATGGCGGCGGAAGCCTGTTTCTCGGTGAGGACGCTCGAGTCTTTCAGTACGCCGATTTCCGTCTCGAGCCGAGCGAGCGCCTTGCCGGTCGCGGGACCTAGCGTCTCCGCCACGGTTTCGAGCACGATATTCACGCTGTCGCGATCGAGCGTCAGCGCGAAGAATTCGGCGCCCGCGCGCGCCTCCTCGTCGGTCGCGTCCCGAAACTTTCCGTCGTCGGTGCGAAAGAAGCGGCCGATACGGATTCCCGCCTGACGAAGAATGAAGGCCTCGGCGAGCTCGAGCTCCTGCTTCTTCGCGCGTTTCTTCACGCTCGAGGAACGGATGACCCGCTCCAGATCGCGGCGCAGATCCGTGAGTTCGGCGCAGGCCACGCAACTCGGCGCGACCGCGGGCGTCCGGACCGGTTCGATTCCTCGCGGCGCGAGTGCGATCACTCCGAAAGTCAGCGCGACGATGATGGCGGCGGAATGGATTCCGTCATTTCTGGGTTTTGACATAAACTCCGATCAGCTTTCGGTTCAGATACTGGTTGATGGGAATCGACTTGCAGTAGTCGCTGCAGTATTCCGCGGCGTTCAGCTTGATCTCGATATGTCCGCAGCTGATTCGATTCCGCTCGCATTTTTTCTGGCCTCCGTCGTAGACGAGGACCGCTCCGAGGGGCGCGTTCGCCGCCGTGAAGCCCCGACCCTTTTCGGTTTCGAGGAGATTCTCGAATCCCTCGGCCTTGAGCGCCCCTTTCTGATGGGCCCACTTCGCCGGAACATGGGGCAGACGATTTTTGGTCAGCCCCGATTCGAGCAAAGCTTCTTTCACGCCTTGGTAGCAAAGGAACTTGCTCTTGTGCGGCTGGTTTTTCGGATAATGAATCGTGCGCCATCCGCGCGAGGTCTTGATTCTGCGCGTGCGCGGGGCGTTCGCGGCTTCGCGGGCCTCCGAACGAAGCTTGGAAAGCATCGGTTCACGGAGGTCGAACGCGCTCAGGGGCTTTTCGTCGGGCTCGCTTTCCAGGTCGGACGCTTCCACTCTCGTCAGCGCATGATCGATATCCGAGAGCTCGTCGTCTTCGACGGCAGCCGGGAGCGGCGACGGGGCGTCAGGAATTTCCGGGACCGTGGGCAGCAGGACTTCCGGACGATTCGCCTCCGACGCGATCCCCGAATTCTCTGCGATTGAATCCTGGAGCCCCTTGAACCAGTCGTACGCGCTTTCGCGCGGAACTTCGACATGACAGCTGGAGACGTCGCTTTCGAATTCTCCATAGGCCGCGGAAGTCGCTACCGCGAGGGCCGCGACTACAGTCAGATTTTTGGCGCTAAGGACGAAGAGTTTCCGCATAGGCGTCTCTTCCGTAACGACATTTCGTGCGGATTACTGAAGTGAAGACTCTCGGTCCCGCGCGGCCTCGAACCGAGCTCCGTCCTGGGCTACGAACGGCTGCCCGCCAGCCGGACCGCGGGTCATTTCGCGCGGCTCGCCCGGACTTTCCGCAGCAGCTCGTCGGCGTCAATCACGACGAAGAGACCCGTTCCGTCCGAAAAGATCTGGCCGTCATCGCCCTCGAGTTTCGCGAACGCGTATACCTTGCGCCCTTCGATCTTCGAAATTCCGGCATGCACCGTCAGCACCGTCCCGAGCGGGAGCGGCGCGCGAAAATTAATTTCGATCTTCGCCGCGAGTACCGTTTTCCCCGAGAGCCACGCCGCCGCGCCCATTCCTTCGTCGAGCAGCGCGGCTTGGGAACCGCCATGGGCATGGCCCGGGGGCCCCTCCGTCTCGGGGCCGAACCAGACGCGCCCCGCGAAGCGGCTGTCGGCGGGATTCTCCGCGGACTTCTTCTGGAAGTACCTCACGCGGATCGCGCGCGACTTCTTGCTGCCGGAGACATACGAAAAACGATTGTCTCCATCCGGAAAGGGTTTCGCATCCGTCCACGCCGCCGATTCCCCCGCCGTCACGGAGTGCGGAAGGAGAAGTTCTTCGAATGACGGTTCGGCGGCGGGCTTGCTCATGTTAGACGTTCAGTATGGAATTCTCTTTCCGCGAAGCCAAGCCCAACGACGCGATCCTCATCCGCGACTTCCAGGTCGCCATGGCCTTCGAAAGCGAAAAACTCCGCCTGGATCCTGACACCTGCCTTCGCGGCGTCCAGCGCGTATTCGCGGAGCCTTCGATCGGCAGCTACCATGTCGTCGAAGCCGCCCACGAAATCGTCGCTTGCGTCCTCGTCCAGCGCGAGTGGAGCGACTGGCGAGCCCGCATGATCTGGTGGATCCACTCGCTCTATGTGCGTCCCGATTTTCGCGGCCGCGGGATCACCCGTCGCATCTACGCTTCCCTACAGGAGCGCGTCAAACACGATCCTGAACTGGGCGGACTCCGCCTCTATGTGGATCGAACCAACGAGCTCGGCATTCGAGTTTACGAACGACTCGGGATGACGCGCGAGCACTACCATCTTTACGAGTGGATGCAGTTTTAAGCGGCCCAAAATCAGGCTGAAATTCAGAAAAAACGGCCTCTGCTCCGCGGTTTTATTGGGTATTCTTTGGTTTCAAGCTTGAACCGAAAAACCGGCTCAGGCAGGATTTAGTTTATTTGCCGTGAACCCATCGAAAGACACCTTCACACACCATGAACAACACCAAGCCAACCTCCGGAAAGACTGCCCAAATCATCGTCGACGGTAAAACGATCGAATGCCCGACTTTCATCGGCACCGAAAACGAAAAGGCGATCGACATCTCGAAACTTCGCGACTCGACCGGCTACGTGACTTTCGATAACGGTTACGCGAATACGAGCCCAACGACGAGTTCGATCACTTTCCTCGACGGCGACCTGGGCATCCTTCGTTACCGCGGCTATCCGATCGAACAGCTCGCCGAGCAGGCGACTTTCCTGGAGACGGCCTGGCTCCTGATCCATGGCGAGCTCCCCTCGAAAGCCGAGCTCGACGGCTTTACTGCCGAGATCGCGGCGAACCAGAACGTCGACGAAAGTTTCGCGAAACTTTTCGACGCCTTCCCGAAGAATGCGCATCCGATGGCGATGCTGACGGCGGCGACCGTCGGGCTCTCGACGATTTATCAGAACGAAACGGATCCGGCGAACAAGGATCATACGAAGAAGTCCATTCTTCGCCTCCTCGGACAGTTTCCCGTCCTCTGCGCCTACGCCTACCGCCATGGCAAGGGAGAGAAACGCGTGGGGCCGAAAGCCGGCCTCGACTACGCATCGAACTTCATGCGGATGATGTTCGCGAAAGACGATAGCTACTCCGTGCCGAAGGAAATCGTTTCGGCGATGAACCTGCTCCTGATCCTCCACGCCGACCACGAACAGAATTGCTCGACTTCGACCGTGCGCCTCGTCGGCTCCTCGGCCGCGAACCTGTACGCCTCGGTCGCCGCCGGGATCACCGCGCTCTGGGGCCCCCTCCACGGCGGAGCGAACCAGGCCGTGATGGAGATGCTCGAAGAGATCCAGAAAGACGGTGGAAATATCGAGCGCACGCTGGCGAAAGCGAAAGACAAGACCTCCGGCTTCAAGCTGATGGGATTCGGACATCGCGTCTATAAGAATTTCGACCCGCGCGCGAAAATCATCAAGAAAGCCTGCGACCAGGTGCTCGCGAAAATGGGAATCCAGAATCCGCTTCTCGACCTCGCGAAAAAACTCGAAGAAGCCGCGCTGAAGGACACCTACTTCATCGAGAAGAAGCTCTACCCGAACGTCGACTTCTACTCCGGCATCATCTACAGCGCGCTGAACATTCCGACCGAGATGTTCACCCCGATGTTCGCCCTGGGCCGCATGCCGGGCTGGATCGCGCAGTGGAAAGAAATGGTCGACGGTGGCACCACGAAGATCGGGCGCCCGCGCCAGATTTATACGGGTTATACGAGCCGCGACCTTCGCCGCTAACCCTCGATGGACGCCCCGACGCTTTATCGACTGATCGTCGCGCTTTGGCTCTTCGTCTTCGCGGCGGAACGTATCGCGGAGCTCCTGCAGTTTAAGACCGCCAGCGAACCGTATCCGGAGAGCTTGTCGGAAATCCAGGCCCCGTCTGAACATGAAAAGGCCCTCGCCTATCTCGCGGAACGAAATCGGCTCACCTGGATTTCGGAGAGCGTCGGCCTCGTCGTCTTCATCGTTTTTCTCACATTCGGCGGGTACGGCTGGTCCGCGGAGATGGCGAATCGCGTCTCGGAAGCCGCATGGATCCGGGCCACGGTTTTCGTCGCCCTGCTTTCGGCTCTGAAGGGCCTGCTCGACCTCCCGTTCGCCTGGTTCTCGACGTTTAAGATCGAGGCCAAATACGGCTTCAACCGCACGACCGTGAAAACGTTCATCGGCGATCGCGTGAAGGGCGCGCTCCTCGGCCTCGCGCTGATGGCGCCGATTCTCGCGTTCGCGATGTGGCTGCTGGACACCGGCGGGGATCGCGCTTGGCTGCTGATCTGGGCCGGATATACGGCGTTCCAGTTTTTCCTGCTGTGGATCGCGCCGATCGCGATTCTTCCGCTCTTTCTCAAACTCACTCCGCTTCCGGACGGCGATCTGAAAGCCGCGATCGAAGCTTATGTAAAAAAACAGACGTTCAAGCTCGACGGCGTCTGGGTCTGCGACGCCTCGAAACGTTCGACGAAAACGAACGCCTTCTTCACCGGCTATGGAAAATTTCGGCGACTGGTCCTCTTCGATACGATGATCGCGAAGCTGGACGCCGCGGAGACCACTCCCGACCGCCGGCGCGAAATGATCGCCGAAATCGTCGCGATCACCGCCCACGAAGCCGGACATTTTCGCCTCGGTCACATCTGGAAGGGCATGCTGGTTTCGACCCTGGTCACCGCCGGCGTCCTTTTCCTCGCCCAGCGGCTGCTCGAAGCCCCGGATCTTTACCTCGCGTTCGGAATCTTCCCTCCGAACCCGGCCTATGGACTTCCGATCGCGGTTCTCCTCCTCGGTAAGCTCGGTTTCTTCGGCACCTTCGCCGCGAATTATTTCTCGCGCGCGAACGAGTATGCCGCCGATCGTTTTTCGGTGAAAACGTACGGAGATCGGGAGGCGCTGATCCGAGGCCTCCGGCATCTCTATCGCGAAAATCTCGCCATCCTGGTCCAGCACCCGCTCTTTACCGCCCTCTTCGCTTCGCATCCACCGCTGTTACCGCGGACCGACGCGATCCGTAAGGCCACATGACCGAGTCACCCCCGCCTTTTCCGACCGGCTCGCGCTTTGCCCGATTCAAGCATCGACTCACGACGGATCCGCGGGCTCCGGCCGCGTTTTTCCTCGTCGGATTCGCGTTCGATTACGTCCTGCTCGATCGTCCCGACAGTCTTTTCCAGATCATCGGCCAGATCGTTTATTTTCTCCTACTCACCCCGCTTCTCTGGGCCATCCTGCTCCATGACCACGGGCTCCTCCGCGTCCCGCCCCGGCTCGAGAAGTACTGGGGCTACCGTGATCTGGCGGCGCAGTTCCTCTTCGGGTCGCTCCTGAACGTCTATACGTTTTTCTACCTGAAGAGCTCTTCGCTCTTCGCTTCCTTGATTTTCGTCCTTCTGATCGCGGGACTTTTACTCGCGAATGAATTCGTCCGGCTGAAGACGCGCCAGACGATTCTGAAGCTCGTCCTCTACTTCCTCTGCGTCGTCTCTTTCTGGATCTATGTGATTCCGATGCTGCTCGGATTCATCGGGGTCGTCGCTTTCGTCCTGGCGCTCACGATTTCCGCGGGAGCCGTGGCTACCGTCTATCGGCTCGCCGAGCGAAGCACGCGAAACGCCGGAAATGGACCCGCGATCGTCGGCGCGTTCCGAAAGCAGATTTTCGGTACGGGCTTCGGCGTGATCGCGGCGTTCGCTTTTTTCTACGTCTTCAACCTGATCCCGCCGGTTCCGCTTTCGCTTTCCTATATCGGCGTCTTCCACGGCGTCCGCAAAGAAGCCGGGCACTACTACCTCACCCAGACGCGTTCGCGCTGGCTTTTCTGGCAGAACGGCGACCAGTCGTTCTATGCCCGTCCCGGCGATTCGATCGTGACCTTCGTCCGCGTTTTCGCGCCCCGAGGCTTCCGCGACCAGCTCCAGGTGCGTTGGCTGCTGAAGACGCCGCGCGGATGGGAGAAGCAGGATCTGATTCCGATCACGATCGCGGGCGGCCGCGACGAAGGCTTTCGCGGCTACACGACGAAGGCGAACTACCAGCCAGGCGACTATCGCGTGCAGATCGAAACGACCGACGGCCGCGAAATCGGGCGCATCTCACTCACGGTGGAAACCGACCCGGGAATCACCGAACGCGAGTCGGTGGAGATCCGGCAGTAAGCCGATTCGACACGCGGGCAGAGGAGCGGGTTACTGAGGTTTAGCCCCGCGCCTTTTCGTAAAAGACGCGAAGTTCTTTCCGGCGCGCATCCATCCGATCGAGCAAGCGGAACAAGGTATCGAAATCCCCCGAGCGAAACGTTCCCGTCACGAGCCGACTCGGTTCGAGGTTCAGGTCCACGCTCGCGATCTCCCAGTCCATCACGCAGCCGACCTTGAGCCCCGCCGATTCGAGCTCGAAACGTAACTCGAACCGATGGCCCAGGCGCGCGTGCCCTTCTGGCACGAGCAGCACCGCACCCGACTCGGTCACTTCGTAAACCAGAAACGCTTCGCGAGGGTCGAGGAGTTCGCCATTCATGCGCAGGGCTTCGGCGTGCAGACTGATTTTTTCGAAAGTGCCCGTTCCTGCTCCGAGCCCTGCCGTCTCGATCGGGCCGAGACCGACTCGAGGCCCGACGATCGGATCGGCACTCAGAGCGCTTCGAAAAGGTTTCGAAAGAGGTGCACCGCCGGACCGGCTACTGCCCGGCTCGAATTCGAATCCGCGGGCTCCCGTATGGTCCTTCCACTCGGGACCCCCTTCTTGCGCATCCTCCGGCGCATGACTCTGGACGCCGCCCGAATCGTCGACCGGAAAATCCCAGCCGTCGAATCCGCCGGTGACCTCTTCGGTTTCATCGCTATCGAGTCCGGCGCCGAATCCGAGTCGGCTTTCCAGCGTCGACTGAATTCTTCCCAGGAGGGCCTGGGTATGGCCCGAGTTCTCGAGAAAGAGGAGACCCTCGTCGGGTCGAAATTCGATGCGCACATACTCCGGAGTCGTCGCATTCTCCGGGTAAAAAGCGAGCATCGGGTGCTTCGAGACGAAGGACCACATGTTCTTCTGCCAAGAAAACTCCGGCTGCTTCCCGAAGAAAATCCAGCGCCCGGTCGGCGTCTGGAAAAATTCGTCCGCCGTCGGCCGGGGTCGCCAGGTCCAGCCCTTTTCCCCGAATCGATCGCCCTTCGGCATTTCTTCCCAGGTTCCGATGACCGGACCGGGTCCGACGAGATCGATCAGCCAGACGCCCACGACATTTCGAACGTTTTTTCGGCTTGGACTCCACCAGAAATCGGCGTTGAAGTCGATGGCGGACTGCCAGTGAACTTCCGTGTTCGCCGGCTTCTTCTTCGCGGACGCCGCGCGCCCCTTCGCATCGCCCGCGCGCACCCCTTCGGTCACGCCTTCGGAGATCGCCGCCTTCTTTCGCAGGTACGCATGGTGGACGAACGAAAGGGCCTGCTTGAGTTTATACTGCACGGCCTTCATGGAAAGCGGGAGCTCGATGATCTCGAGTACCGCGCGCGAACGAAGCAGCGAACCTAAGCCCGGATGACGGATGCTGTTCAAGACAAAAATCCGAAGCGTGCCTTCCGAAACCCGAGGCTCGAATCCCGGGAGAACGTTATAAAGATCCGCGATATCTTCTTTCATCAGACAGTTCGCGAAAAGGACGACGCGTTCTCCGCCTTCGAGCGCGGCCCGAAGTTCCTGGCCGTTGGAAACGAGCTGGTAGTCGAGCTCACGCGCCTGAGCGAGCGCGCGGTGCACCGGTTCGATGATCGCGGGCTGGGAGATGGAGCGCGAGAAAAGAACGACCCGAGGGGGTGACTCGTTTCCCGCCGACGAAGCGGGTACCATAGCTCTCAGTCTGCGGGGCCCCGAGGCGCACCGCAAATCAGTTTGAATGATTTAACCCGTCAGAGAACCGTCGGTGACGGCGCGAAGAAAACCGGGCTACGCCAGCACTCCCCGCAGAGCGTCGAGGAGTGCATCGAGCTCGGTTTCGCGGATCATGAGCGGCGGCGCGATCCGGATCACCTGTCCGTGCGTATCCTTGGCGAGCACGCCGCGCTCCATCAGCCGCAGGCAGAAAGCGCGCGCCGGACCGGCCTTCGGTTCGATTTCGATTCCGGCCCAGAGTCCGCGGACCCGAAGCGCCCGTACGGAGGGCGAACGAAGGGCCCGCAGCCCCTCCTCGAGTCGCTGCCCGAGGCGCGCCGAATTCTCGACCATCCCCTCGTCGACGAGAACATCGAGGGCGACTTTGGCGACCGCCGCGCCGAGCGGATTTCCTCCGTAAGTCGAGCCATGATCTCCGGGTTCGAAGACTCCCAGCACTTCGGCGGTGCCGACGACCGCGGAAACGGGATAAACTCCGCCCGAGAGAGCTTTCCCGAGCACGAGGAGATCGGGTTTCGCCGATTCGCCATCATGTTCATACGCGAACATCTTTCCCGTGCGGCCAAGCCCCGACTGGATCTCGTCCCAGATCGTGAGGACACGCTCTTGGCGACAGAGTTCGGCCGCTTCGGCGAGGAACCCCTTCGGCGGGAAGACGACCCCTGCTTCGCCCTGGACCGGCTCCATCAGGAACGCGACGGTATTCGGGGAGATCGCCGCGCGGAGGGCCGCGAGATCGCCGTAGGGCACCGTGCGGAAACCCGGAGTGAAGGGTCCGAATCCGTCACGGTACTGCCGTTCCGAAGAGAAACTCACGATCGAAATAGTTCGGCCGTGGAAGTTATCCCCCGCCACGATGATCTCGGCCCGGTCTTCCGCGATTCCCTTCTTCAGATAACCCCATTTACGCGCGGCCTTCAGCGCCGTCTCCACGGCTTCGGCGCCGGTATTCATCGGCAGCGCCATTTCGGTTCGCGACAGCTGACAGAGGCGCTCGAGAAACGCGCCCATTTGGTCGTTGTGAAAAGCGCGCGAGGTCAGCGTGATTCGTCCCGCCTGCTCGACGAGCGCGGCGATGATGCGAGGATGGCGATGTCCCTGGTTCACCGCCGAATACGCACTCAGGCAGTCCAAATACCTCCGGCCCTCGACGTCGGTGACCCAAACTCCTTCGCCGCTCTCGATGACGATCGGGAGCGGGTGATAATTCCGCGCGCCGTAGCGTTCGGCCTGTTCGATCAGTTCCAGCGTCTTCGACATCAGTCCTCCTTCTTCGCCGAGGCGACGAGATCCCTGAAAAAAGGATGTCGGCAGATCCACTCCCGATTCGCGCGGGCGCACGTCCGAGTTTTCGCCGCCGGTCCGGCGCCGCGCACCTTCTCGATCCGCGCCTTCGCGCGAACCACGAGATCCGAGGGATTCTCGATTTCCTCGATCCATTCGAGGTAGAATTCGCAGCGGCAGCGCGCGCGGCACTGAGCGAGCCGACTCTCGTCACGAAAGAATTTCTCTTTCGCCTCGGAAGCCATGCCTTCCCAGCGCGTCCGGAATTCCGCGGCGAGCATCTGGGGAATCCGCGCCAGATTCTCGGGCGGAAGATCCCGCAGGGTCTCCGGACAGAGCGATGGGCCGCGAGTCTCGGCCCGCAGGAAAACTTGCATCGCCGCGATCTGATCCAGAGAAGGCCGCGTACTCGCGCCGGCGTGCGCGGCGAAGAGCGAAAGCAAAAGCGCGAGGATCCTCATACGAGACCCTTCCCGTGCCAAAGTGCGGCGAGCGGTAAAGGATGCCGTTCGCGGTCGTTCAGCACGACGGAGACGCGCACTTCGCCTGGCGACTCGTCGACCGCGAGCCCGTCGAAAGCCGCGCCGGCGATGAATTCCCGAGTCCGCGGATGGCGATCAGGGTCGATCGCCTCACCGCGAATGACGCCCTTCACGTTAATCCCCTCCGCGTAGACCTCGAATTCCGAGAAGAGCATTTGCCGCTCTCGAATCTCGTAAATCATCGTATTAATCCAGTCGGAGAAGAGCCATTCGGTGTCCGAGCTCTCGCAAAAAATCTCGACTTCGACTCGGGGCCGGATCGTCGACCGGTCGGTGAAAAGGTCGAAAAAGCCCCGGGCCGCCTCGCAAAACGCCTCTGTAAGGTCTGGGCCGGACGCGGTGAGAAGCGGATAAATGCTGCCCGACCGATCCTTCCATTCCTTGACCACGACCGCCATGCCGGTAGACTACCCCAGATGCTGATCGAGAGAAAAGAACTACAATTCGACTTCGGCACCGCCCGGTTCGATCCGTCGCGAGACGCGGATCGACAGTTCCTCGGCTGGGTTTTCGACCAGTTCCTCTACGGCGAAGTCACCGGAATCCAGTGTGGGCACTGGCTCTACCGCGCGCCGACGCTTTCGGCCGCGAGCTTCCTCGCCCGCCAAGCCGCCGAAGAGCTGTCCCATGTAAAACGCATCCTAAAAATCCAGGGTTACCTCGGCGTAAAAGCACAAGACGCGCATGGCGCCGTGAAGTTCATGTCCACCGGAATGATGGGCGGTACCTGGGGCGAGCATGTTTGCCTCGAAATGGCGCTCGGCGAAGGCCTCGTCCTCACCATCTTTTACGCGCTCGCGACGACGATCGATCACGAGGAAATTCGCAAACTCGTCGAGAGCGCGATCGTCGACGAAGAGAAGCACGTCGAGTTCGGCGAAAAAGAAACGAAAGCGTGGCTTGCTCGATTTCCCGCCGACCGCAAGGTCCTGCTGGGGCAAGCCCTCTTCCAGTGGATCGCAATGCGCCGACTCCGCGACTTCGCGCTTCGCCGTCTGCCCGCCAACCATCCCGTGCTCGAACGATTTCCCGCGTTCTACGACCATACGCTCGCCAAATTCGAAAGCCGAGCGCAGAAACTCGGGCTCTCTGAAGTTCCGCTGCGCGAACTCGGGTTCCTCACGAAAGCGGGATTGATCCTGCTCCTCCCGATCCGCACGCTCTGGATGCGTTTTCGGCGGCCGAAGAAGTTACTCACCGCGATCTATCTCGAGGACGAGTGGATCGCGCGGCCGGCGGCGGAATAACTTATCGCCGCCGCATCCGTCGGACTTTTTCCTCGAGGACTTCGACCGGCACGCCGCGATTCAGCTCGGAGAACGAGACCGGCGTCGTCGCCGCGCGCTCGGCTTCCTCGCGTCGAAACGATTCGTAGATCCGGAAGACCCCGACCGCGATCATGAGCGTTCCGCCGGCGGCAACGAGAAAGACCAGGGCCCGCCCGCGCATTCGGGCGCCGGCCGGTTCGGACTGAGGAATCCAGGCCTGGGCAGGGCGCCCACCCGTCGTCGCCGAGCCGTAGTTCGCGGCGGTCATGGCCTGGATGCCGGGATCGCGGTGCTCGGCGGGAATCCAAGGCTGGGGAGCTTTCGCGCCCGCCTGATCCGACGGTAAAGCTTCGGGTGGCGTCAGCTCATCCCGTCGCAGGACTTTCGAAAAGGCCGAGAGAATTTTTTCCGAAAAACTCGGGCGGGCATCGAGCTTCGCGTTGCGGGGATAAACTGGATCCAAGGCATCGGCCGTTTCGGCCATTCCCGCGGCGCGACTGTCGAGACTATCGTCGCGAATCGCATGGGGGAGATTGGCGAGCTCCACGCGTGGCTCCGGCTTCAAAATGTTTTTCGCGGGACGCGGGACCGCGGACGCTTGCGGATTCCGCGTCGCGGCCGGCTTCGCGGCGGGCTGCACGGTTTCGAGCGTCGGCTCGGTGGCGAGAATATTCGGCGAAGAGCCGTCGATCGCGAACGGCGACTTCCGGGTCACCGCCGGTGACGCCGTCTGGGAGGGCGCGGGCGATGTGTCCAGCGCGGGTTCCGCCGAAGGGCGCTTGAAAGAAGGCTCGTCGATTTCGATGGAAGCGCTCTGTTCGGCGAAGATCTGGCCGGCCTGCACCGGCCCGGAAGAAGTCAGCGTCAGCGTGGGGCCTTCTTCAGGAGACGAGCCGGCGAAGAGACTGGTTTTCATCTCGGATGCCGAAAGGGGCTTCGGCGTCTGATTCGATACCGAGGGTCCGCGCTCGCCGTCCGCTTTCGGAGCGAGCACGACTTCGATCGTGAGATTCTCCCCGATTCGAATGCGGTCGCCGATGCCGACGATCGCCTCCCGACTCCGGACTCCGTTCACTTCGGCGATGCGATCGGAATCGAGGAGTTTAAAGCGCAGCGCGCCCGTCGCGAGCGAAAACACGCAGACGGTCTTCGGCGGCGTTTCCTGGAACGGCAACTTCAGCAGCTGGTCCGTCACATGGAACTCCTCGTAGTCGAAGAGGCTGACGCCCCACTTCTCCGTCCACCGAGGCGCGGGCAGGCCCGAGGCCGCGACACCGTCGGCGGCCGATACCCTGAATTTGATGCGCGTCTTTTCCTGGACCATTCCTCGGTAGTTTTCCGGATTGATGGATGATTCCCTTACTATTCTAGAAGCTTTTCCAGCCCGGCAGCAAGGCGAACCCCTTGGTCGATCGCTCGTTTCGCATCGAGTTCGCCGGCCTCTTTCGCGCCACCGATGAGAAATGCCCGGACGCCCGCCGCTTCGAGTTCGCCGAAGAGTCGATTTTCTGACACCTGACCCGCGCAAACCACGACCTGGTCCACTTCGAGTGGGCGTTTTCCCTCCTCACCGCGTTCGATACAAAGTCCGTCGCGATCGAGGTCTCCGTACTGGACCCCGGCGATCATTTCGACCCCTTGGTCGAGGAGCTGACGCCGATGGATCCATCCCGTCGTTTTCCCGAGCCGCGCACCGACGCGCTCGTCCTTCCGCTGCAGCAGGAAAATCTTTCGCGGACTCGCCGCGGGGATCGCTTTCACCCCTTCGACTCCCCCGCGCGCCTCCAGGCGAATTCCCCAGTGCGCGAAGAACGCGGCCGGTTCCAGGGAAAGCGCGTGATCGGCGGGCGCGGCGAGAAATGTCGCCACGTCGAATCCGATCCCGCCCGCGCCGATGATTGCGACGCGATTTCCCGGCGCGACTCGCCCATTCAGAAGTTCTTCGTAGGAAACCACGCGGGGATCGCGATTCGCGCGGGCGCTCTCGATCAGCGGAATACTCCGAGGTACGACGCCGGCCGCGATGACGACGGCGTCGAATTTCGCGGCATCCGCGGGATTTGCGTCGCGACTAAAGACGTCGGCTTTCGCTTTGGATGCATTCACCAGTTCCGACAGACGCGCCTCGGCGCCGAGCCGAACGTCGACTCCATGCTTCTCGAGCATCTTTTTAAAGTAACGAATCGTTTCGTTGAATTCTTCCTTGCCCGGAATTTTGCGGGCGAGATCGAATTGCCCGCCGATTTGGGGCCGCTTCTCGAAGAGAGTGACCCGATGCCCACGCTTCGCCGCTTCGACCGCGAACGATAGGCCGGCCGGGCCGGCGCCGACGACCGCGACCCGCGCGGGACGCTCGGCTTTCGCTTCGGAAATTTCGGTTTCGTGCCCCGCCCGCGGGTTCACGAGGCAAGTCGCCGTCTTGCGCTCGAAGATATGATCGAGGCAAGCCTGGTTGCAGGCGATGCAGGTGTTGATCTCCTCCGATTTTCCGGTCCACGCCTTCCGCGTCCATTCCGGATCGGCGAGCATGGGGCGCGCGAGCGAAACAAGATCCGCATCGCCGCGCGCGAGCACGCTTTCCGCGATTTCCGGCGTATTGATTCGGTTGACGGCGACGAGCGGAATCTTCACCGAACTTTTCAGCCGGCGGGTCGCCTCGGTAAAAGCCGCGCGCGGTACCGAAGTCGCGATCGTCGGAATTCTCGCCTCGTGCCAGCCGATTCCCGAGTTCAGGACGTTCACGCCTGCGCGCTCGAGCGCGCGCGCGAACTGGACCGTTTCTTCCCACTCCATCCCCCCCTCGACCAGGTCGAGCAGCGAGATGCGGTAGACGATCAGAAAATCCCTTCCACAGGTGCGTCGAATCTCGCGCACGATCTCGAGCGGCAGACGAATGCGATTCACGAAGGCGCCGCCATAATCGTCCGCGCGCCGATTCGTGCGCGGAGAGGTAAACGTATGGAGTAGGTACCCCTCGCTGCCCATGATCTCGACGCCGTCGTATCCCGCGCGACGCGCCATGCGCGCGCAGTTCGCGAAATCCTGCACCGTCTTATGCAAGCCGAACTTACCCAGTGCAAACGGCTTGAACGGAGTAATCGGCGATTTGATCCGCGAGGGCGCGACGCTGAAAGGATGGTAGGCGTACCTGCCCGCGTGCAAGATCTGCATCGCGATCTTCCCGCCATAATGGTGCACGGTATCCGTGATTTTCTGGTGCTTCTTCAGCTGCCAGGGCCAGGAGAGCTGCGGACCGAGCGGCGAGACGCGGCCGGAGAAGTTCGGAGAAATCCCACCTGTGATGATGAGTCCGACTCCGCCCTTCGCCCGTTCGCCGTAATAGGCCGCGAGCCGGTCGAAACCGCCTCGGACTTCTTCGAGCCCGGTATGCATCGAACCCATCACGACGCGGTTCGGAAGGGTGAACGGTCCGAGGTCGAGCTTCGCGAAAAGATTCGGGTAAAGTTGGTGGGGCATGCTTTCCCCATTCTCACCCGCGGTGTTAAGACTTTAAAGACCAATCGCGGCGGAAGCGCGTGGACTCCATCCCGAGAAAAGTCAGGATCAGGACGATCGGAACAAAGAAAAGATAGCCCGTCGCCATGTTCACGAAAACTGCAGCGTTGGTGGGCTCGAAACCTTTCCAAGCCTCCGGGTTCGCGACGATGTCGCGCTTGATCCAGAGGCCCTTCAGCAGGACCTGATCGATAAAACCAACGAGCAAGGTCGTCGTGACAGTTTGAAAACGATTTCGCTGCCCGAATTTCGCTAGTCCAAACGCGAGCCCAATCAGTCCGACGATGCGGATCACGATATAGAGCGTCTGTGCGACCGCGCGACCGACGGCCTGGTTCAGCAGCGGCTCGATCACGAAAAGATTCAGTGCGAAGAGCGCGATGATCGCAATCGGGAGGCCGATGACCCAGGCCAATGGAGACGGCTTATCGCGGTCAGTCATAATTCGATTCCTTTGCAGATCGTTTCAAGCTCGGAGCGGTGATCAGGGCAGCAGATTGCTCAAGTTTTTAGCGCTTTGCTTCCGCGGGTTTGAACCCGAATTTCCGTTTTGTGGAAGCTAGCTTTTCCCTAGGCACTCGTCAAATTCTCAATTAAGCTCGCCCTATCCGTAAAAAATTAGAGGACTCCGAGCGCATGGCCAACGTTGCAGCTGATCACGTATCCGAAAGCTTATTGGTAACCGGTGGAAAAACGATGGCCGACATCAACGACGATGTCTCGAAGCCGCTGGAGAGTTTTCCGACGAAGCGCTGGTGGGTCTGCTTCGGCGCCGCGCTCTTCGCACTGACGATCTGGCTCTGGTCGGTCGGCAATTTCGTGTACTTCGGACAGGGCGTGCTCGGACTGAACCAGCCTTCGGGATGGGGAACGGACATCACGAACTTCGTCTTCTGGGTCGGTATCGGTCACGCCGGAACGCTGATTTCCGCCATTCTCTTCCTCTTCCGCCAGAAGTGGCGCACGGCCATTAACCGGTCCGCCGAGGCAATGACCATTTTCGCGGTCATCACCGCGCTGACTTTCCCGCTCCTGCACACGGGACGTCCTTGGTACGCGGCTTTCTGGCTGCTCCCTTATCCGAACCAGCGCGAACTCTGGGTGAACTTTCGCTCCCCTCTCCTCTGGGACGTTTTCGCCGTTTCCACCTACTTCACGAGTTCCGCCGTCTTCTGGTACGTCGGCCTGATTCCCGATCTCGCGACGGTTCGCGACCGCGCGAAGAACAAGATCCGAAAACTCGTTTATACCTTCCTCTCGATGGGCTGGCGCGGCTCGAATAAAAACTGGAACCACTACGAGATGGCCTACATGATCTTGGCCGGTCTCTCGACCCCGCTCGTTCTGTCCGTGCACACGATCGTTTCCTTCGACTTCGCGGTCGGACAGGTTCCGGGCTGGCACACGACGATCTTCCCTCCCTACTTCGTCGCCGGCGCCGTTTTCTCGGGCTTCGCGATGGTCGTGACGCTTCTCGTGATCATGCGCGAGATGTTCCAGCTGAAAAATTACATCACCATGGACCACCTGGAAAAGATGAACAAGGTGATCATGGCGACCGGGATGATCGTCGGCTATGCCTACGCGATGGAATTCTTCATCGCCTGGTACTCCGGCTCCCCGTTCGAAAAATACGTCTTCCTGAACCGCGCCTTCGGTCCTTACTGGTGGGCATACTGGACGATGGCCATCTGTAACGTCGGCATTCCGCAGATCTTCTGGTGGCGGAAGGCGCGCCGGAACATCGCGATCATGTTCGCCGTGTCTCTCTATGTGAACATCGGCATGTGGTTCGAGCGATATGTGATCGTCGTCACCTCCCTCCACCGCGACTTCCTGCCTTCCAGCTGGGGAATGTACTTCCCGACCTGGTACGACTGGGGCTGGACCTTCGGCTCGTTCGGCGTCTTCTTTTCGCTCTTCCTGCTTTTCGTCCGGTTCTTGCCGACGATCGCGATGGCGGAAGTGAAGTCGGTATTGCCGGGCGCAAGCCCCCACTGATTACTAGCGAACGCGCGAACGTTCGACCGATTGGCGGGCGCAAACCCGCACTAGGATTCGTCACGCTCTATCGGCCTATCGACAAAGGGTGGCTTGGGTTGCGCGGCGGGCGGGGAGCTTCCTTCCCCTTCGGATTTTACTTTAGGCGGCGGACGGTGGGACCACGCCGCTCGAGCTGGAGCCCCGTAGCCCAAGGCAACAGGGCTCACGAAAAAAATGCGCGCGCGCATCGATCGACGCCACCCCGACGAGCGGCGAATATTCGAGCTCGTCCTTCGTCGCTCGATTAAGCGAACTTGGACTTGCGACGGTCGCGAATCTCGGCGCCTTCGACGGAAAGACGCGTCCAAGGAAGGGCCAGCAGGCGCTCTTCTTCGATCGGCTCTTCGGTTTCTTCGCAGATTCCGTAGGCATCCGTTTCGATCCGGTCCAGAGCGACGTCGATCTCACGCAGCTGGCGGAGGGAGGACTCGCGCATCGCAAGCGCCGCCGCCTTCTGCTGGAAATCCGCGGCCTGATCCGCCTCGTCGCCGCCGTTCATCACTTCGATGTCGCCACGCGAAGCCTGCAGTCCGTTCATGATATCTTGTTTGGTCTTGAGAAGGCGCTTCCGGCATTCGGCTAATAGCGCAGCACGTGTACGGGCCATGTGTTGGGTACTCCCTTCCTTGAGGTACTCTTCAATGGAATCGTTAGAGGAACCGGCCCTTCGACCGGTCAAACTGCCTTTGGGTCATCCAGACCTAAGACCTTTAAAATTCTGCATGAGGTGGAGAAGGAACGCAAATCCAGACCCCACTTAAAAGTGGCTCCGCCTGAGGGTTTTTTTGCCGAGTCATATCGGTGGGTTAGCAAAGCGTAAAAACCCTTTCATTTCCCCTTTGACACACTGCTTCTGCCAGGAATATATACATCGCGTTACCTCGGGATCTCTTCCGAGGGGCATGTTCCAAAGGGGTACGGGTTTCCCACTGGAAGTCCATTTGTAGGGGGTTCTCATGTCTGTCTCGACCGTCTTCGCCGTATTTGCCACGGCCTCCGCCTTTTCCACCGCCGCGATGGCGAATCCCATCGAGGCTTTCGGTTCCGCGCCCGCGAGCCTCGACTATCCGAAAAACGTCCTCGCTTCGGATCCTGCCGGTTTTTCGCGAAATCGCAGTGCGATCGAAAGACGCTCCGAAATCAATCGCGAGGAACTTTTCTTCCTGAGCGCTTCGAATCCCTTTCCGACGACCGCGATTCCCGCGATCGACCCGATCACGAAAGAGAAGAAAGACCGCGTGCTGATCGGACCCGCTTTCAGGGTCCGTGGACACGGCTCCGGCTTCGATTACTACCGCTATGTCTCGTTTTACGACGTCTTTAAACGCAGGGAGCGGATCTACGAACTGCCGGAGCACCAAGAAGAATGCCACGACAACTCGGCGATCTTCGCCAGCTACAACTATAACTTCACCTACTCCGCGTCGGTTACGGCGAGCGCGAGCCTGGAAGGGCTCGGACTGAGCGCGACGATAACCGCCTCCCGCGCCTTCTCGACCGGCCGCCAACTCCTCGGAATCGGCGGCATCGAAGCGGTGCATACTCCCTACTTCGTAAAACAGGACTGGGAAGGCCGCACGTTCATCCAGACCTACAACTCGAAGACGCGGAAGACGGCGTTCCTGACGGAACAGCGGGAAGGATCTTCCTGGTTCGTCCAGACGTTCCTCCCGATCCTCGCCGAGACGGAATATCCGATGGAATTCGAAATTAAAGACGCGGACTGGTCCTTCCAGGTCCAGCGCACGATTCTTCGGCATTGCGACCTGGGATTCGGGGAGTAAAGACGAAAAAAGCCCCGGCGGATATCGCCGGGGCTTTTTCATTTTCGTGCCTAGATCCGCGTGACCGTTTTATCGTGCGGCCGGATTCGTTCCGGTTGATCTATTTTTTTCGTCCGCCGCCCGCTGCGCCTTCGAACGATAAGGCTCCTTGCGGGCCGATTTCCGCTTGCGACCCGTGAACTTCTTCACCGGTATCGCGTAGGTATCGTAGTCCTCGGGATTCTGCTTCAGCGCTTCGGCATCGATCACGCCGGGTAGTCCATCCGGACCATCGAGGTAAAGATCGGCTCGACCCGTGGCATAGACGAAGTTGATCGCCCGACGGGGTTTATCCTGAATGTACCTGGTGATCTTACCCCAGTCTTCGCTGAGATAGTCGAGCGCCTTCCACACTTTAAACACCTCGTCGCGCGTATGCTTGTCGAAGATCTGCTTTCGGTACTTCATGTAGTACTTCCGCAGCTTTTCGATTTCCCCTTCCGCGACCATGTTCCGGAAGAAGACCGAGAGTTCCGGCGCGCCTTTCTCGGTGGGCGCCGTTTTCGCGGCGGCGATCATCTCGTCGAACATGCGGGCTTCCGCCGCGAGGGCTTCGGCCTCCCCGATCTTCTTCAGAGCGTCGGCTTCCTTGGCCAGCAGCGTCTGCTCCTGACGCGCCTGCAGTCCACGCGCCCGGCGTTTCATCACCACGGTGACGAAATCATCGTCCGCTAACTCGTCCACCCGGTCCGCGAATCGTCTTCCGTACGCGTTCGCATCGGAAATCGCGTCGAGGGTGACCCGTTCGTCGAACTGCCGAATGGCGACTCCCAGCGCCTCGATCTTCGCGTCCTCGGCCAGGCCGAACGCGAGTTTCGCCTCCTTCAGGACGTCATCCTTCGCGGTCTGGAGGAAGCGGACGAAGTCATCCCGGTTCTTGAACTGTCGGGCGAGCTGGGCCGAAGTCGCCTCGTAAAGCGCCGCCCGCGAAGCCGCGCCCGGAAGCACGGTCGGAATCCGGTTCAGCGACTTCATCGCGATTCCCACGCGACCGAGATAGATTTGCATCCCCTTCAGTCCGCCATGTTCCTTCATGAGTTCGCCGAAGCTCGGTACCTTCGCATCGTTCAGGATCTTCGGATCGAGTCCCTGGGAAAGCTGGGCGAGTTTTCGGCTGCCGGTGAAACCGAGGGTCTTCAGCGCGCCCGGGATTGTGAATCCCGCGAACGCCGCGACCTCGGCCACGGCCGCGAATTTCGTCATCCCCTGGTTCGAGGAAAGCTCGGCGCGCATGGCCTGCATTTTCTCGCGGTCGACGAGGCTTCGATCCAGGAGATATCCCGGAAGACTCGTTCGCGTGATCTGGGAGTTCGCCACCTGGAAGTGGTGCTCGATCTGGACCGGCATCTGGAACATATAGACGCTGATCATAAGCACCGTCTGACTCGCGAACATGACGTTTACCGGCGCCATGTTCCCCGTGAGCATGATCCAGAGGAACCGCGAAACCGTCAGCTTTCCGACCGCGGCGCCGATGCCTTGCACGGCGGCCGCCAGGGTGCTGGCGTGCATGACGGAAAGGATCACGGGCGCGAACTGCCAGGCGATGACGAGCATCATCCCGATGAAAATATACATCCCGTACGGATCGATATAGTCCTGCAGGATGATCTGCTTGAGCGAACGCGCTTCTTTCTGGATCTCGGCGTCCCACCGATCGACGCCCTCCATCTGCGAGAGCGCGGCGCGAATGCCGGAAGTGGAGTTGAACATGTTCCGGAAGTCGATATCGTCCTGATAGTTCCGGATGTCCGCGCGACAGTAAGTCTCGACCTTGTCGATGTCGTTTCGCACGGCCGCGACCAAGACCTCGCGAAAGATCATGTCGAAGGCGGCCACGTCCCAGCCCTTCTGGGGGGTCCAGTACTTCTGGACCCGGGTCAGGAAATTCGGCGAATCCTCTTCACTCTTCGGCATCCAGCTCGGCTGGATCGCGAGAATCGGCGCCCGGGCATAGGCTTCCTGCTCCAGCGCCTGGCCCATCGCGACCTGGTCGAGGGCCGTACCCGCCATCCGCTCGAGTAAGGTCGCCTGGGGGAGCTGGCGCTGGATGAAATGTTCGGTCATGAGCCAGGAGAGGACCCGGTGGGGGCGGTACCAGATTTTCGTGCTCGTTCCCCAGCGTTCGCCCGTGGCGGCACTGCCGAGCCCGAGCATCGCGAGAGCTTCCGTCATCAGGAATTTCGCTTCTTCCCGGTCGGCGGGCGCCACATAAGCTTCGTTCTCATCCATGGCGAAAGTCTGGTCGCGCCCCGGGCGGAATTTTTTCGTCGCTTCGGGCGTCGGGGTCGGGGTCGGCGAGGCCTTCGCGAGCGGCTGGTTCGGAGGCGTTTTCAGCAGGAGCGGCGTCGGAATTCGCGGGGCGACGTAGGTATTATCCCGCACGGCGATCGATTGCTCGCGGGACTTCAGCTTCATCTCCGCCGACATCCTCTCCATGGCTTTCTTCGCGCGCTCAGGATTTTTGTGCTGGGGAGCCTTTTCCATCTGGACGAGGAACTCCTGGTAGCCGGATTTCGCCGCGCTCACGAGGATCGACTCGAGCACCTTCGCATTCGCCGTTTCTTCATCGACGGGCGGAGCGACGCAGACTTCCTGCGTGCCCGCTGCATCCAGCGCGGCCGCCTCCTGGGCCGGGCCGCGTTTCGGCGCGGCATTTCCTTTGGCAGTCGCCGCGGTCTGCGGTTGGACGAGAACCTTTTGGCAGGACTCGGCCGGCTTCTTTTTGCCCGCCTTATTCGCCATCGCGGCCATCTTCATCACCGCCGGCATGTTTCGCTCGGGATCGGCCTGCTGGGCGGCCTGCGCGTAGGCCTCTGCGATTTTTCCGAAAACGATCTCCATTCCCTTCATGACCGCGCGGTTGCTGCGAATCCGGACGGCCATGTATTCTTCCGCGAGGCCGTGCTGATTCAGTACGAAGTGACTCGGCTTCACCCACGGCTTCCCGTACTCACGGGTCCCGTTCTGGGTTTCGAGGCCCTTCAGAAGTTTCGAGGTCGCGAGCCCGGACATCAGCTCGAGCTTCTTGTGGAAAAAGCTGCTGATCTGCTCCGGCGTCGTCGGCGCCGCGAACTGCTTCAGTCCGTAGCGCTTCCAGCTCTGACGAAACGGAATGCCTTCGACATACGGAGTGAGGTTATCGCTCGCGAGCGCGTTCACTTTCGCGAGATAATAGTCCTTCGGTGAACGCTCAACCGTCATCATGGCTTTCCCGGCGTTCACGGTATGGCTGTCGCTCGGGGCTTGGGCCACCCACTGTCGTTTACGTTTGTACTT
>CAZIAL010000033.1:0-282 GCA_964536965.1 uncultured Bacteriovoracaceae bacterium | reverse complement strand
GCCCTTCACGGCGAGCGGTCGAAGCCCCGAAAGGAACTCGTTATAACGGTTCTTGGACTGCTCCCGAATATAAGGATAGTTCTGGGTAACCATCACCTTCACTCTGTTTTCGATGAAGGCGCGCATCTGATTCTTCCAGTCGCGCTCGCGCGAACATCCCGACTTCGGATCCGCGCCCGGCGTCCCGCACTGGGCCATGAAGGCCTGGACGGTTTCGAGGGCCTTTTTCGGACCAAACATCGTCTGCGCTTCGGGGAGTCCCATCGTCCGCGCCATCTCGGC
>CAZIAL010000032.1:0-35379 GCA_964536965.1 uncultured Bacteriovoracaceae bacterium | reverse complement strand
GCCCTCGGCGAGCACTGCCCGCCCGCCTGGCGCAACAACCTCGCCACCGCCTACCCCGCCAATCGTTACTACGCGATGGCAAAAGAACTCGCTTCGCCGGAACTTGAAGGACGCGGAGTCGGTACCGTCGGACTCGAGCGTGCCGAAGCTTACGTCGTCGACCTTTTCCAAAAAGTGGGACTCAAAGAACCGGGTGCGGCTTACGATTTCAAAGGCCAAATCAAAAAATTTGAACATCCCGTTGAAATCATCAGTGGCGTCGATGCCGATTGGCCGAATACGATTTTGAAAGCTGACTGGCGCCATCTAAAAGCCAAAGAAGAATTTGCTCCGGCAGGATTTTCTTCTGTCGGTGAAATCAAAGGAGAAGTCGTGGATGTCGGTTACGGCATCATGGCTCCGGAGTTAGGCTTAGATGATTACGCGAATAAAAACACTCAAGGCAAAGTCGTTTTAATTCGTCGTCGTATCCCATCGGGCTTAAACCTCACCGCGTCTCAAGAATCCAATTACGGAGATCTAAAATATAAAACTTTCGTCGCGCGCGAAAAAGGCGCAAAAGCCGTGATGTTTTGGGAACCAGAAGGTGACGAATCCAAACCCGAAGATCTGACTTTTTCGTTAGAAGAAGCGGACGGAAGCGTTTCGACCGATGCTGGATTACCGGTCATGTTCATTCCTCGCAAAATCGCGCGTGAATGGGTGGCGGCTCCTAAACCCGTCGTAGTCAGCGGATCCGTTTCGCTGAAAAAGAAAAAAACCACATCGAACAACATCGTGGGTTTTTTAGGTAACGAAGCCAATTGCCGTAAACAAAGCCCAGTCGTCATCGGTGCTCACTTGGACCACTTAGGTGATGGTCACGGTGGGAACTCACTCGATACTGGACGTCGCACGCACTACGGTGCGGACGATAATGCTTCGGGTGTGGCTTCGATCATCGAAGCGGCAAGATTTTTGAAATCTAACCCAGGTAACGGATGTTATTTGTTCGTCGCTTTCACGGGCGAAGAGATCGGCGTTGTCGGAAGCTCTCGTTTAGTCGAAGCTTTCAAAAAAGCCGGCATTAAGCCTAAAGCGATGCTCAATCTCGATATGGTCGGACGCATGAAAGACAACTCACTCATCGCTTTCGGAACCGGAACAGCTAAAGAGTGGAATGGACTTTTAAAATCTCAGTGCGATTCTTTGAGTTTGAAATGCCAAGGCAACGGTGACGGCTACGGTCCTTCAGACCACATGCCGTTTTACATCGCTAAAACTCCGGTGCTTCACTTCTTCACCGGACCACACGAAGATTACCATCGCTCGACGGACACCGTCGATAAGTTGAACGCAACCGGTGGTGTCCAAGTTGCGGAACTCGTCGCTAACGTCGCACGAGAGGCATCAAAAAAATCGATCACGTACGTTCAGCAAAAAGCTTCGAGCACCATGGGATCGATTCGCTCCCGCGGCGATCGTAAAGGCAAAGGCGCTTACTTGGGAACCATTCCGGATTATGCACAAATGGCGGGTGGAGCAGCCCCTGTGGGCGCTGCCGGGGCTAAAGCGCCGGCCGCTCCGGTAAAAGGAGTACGCCTCAGTGGTGTCCGTCCTCAGTCTCCGGCCGCAGAAGCTGGAATTGAAGAAGGTGACATCATCACGGGCATCACAGTTTTAGATGAAGAGCCGGGTTATGCCGCTGCTCATCCTAAAACTTACTCCGTTCAAAACATTCAGGATTACACCTTTGTGCTTTCGAATCTAAAACCCGGAATGAGAATCAAAATCGCGGTCCAACGCAAAGATCGTGCATTGAGTCTCCCCACGGTCGTAGGACGTAGAACCGGTGGAAACTAAGTTTTGATGCAATGCGATTGGGATTTAACCCTTGAGTTGAGCGAGCAAATCGCATAACCCAAGGGTATCCATTCGTAGAATCAAGCGGGTTGGTAGCTCAGTCGGTAGAGCAATGCCCTGAAAAGGCATGTGTCGGCAGTTCGATTCTGTCCCAACCCACCACTTTAAAAATAAACACCACCGGTTCTTACCCGCCACCATTCACAGGCGAAGCGAAACGGAATCGAACGAGAATTCGCGGCCTAGGCGGATTCCGAAGGAGTCCGACTAGGCATGGCGCGCACGATGCGCGACATAGCGAATTGTCCATGCCGAGTGCTTCGAGCGGGAGCGAGAAGCCGAAGGCCGATTCTGTCCCAACCCACCACTTTAAAAATAAACACCACCGGTTCTTACCCGCCACCATTCACAGGCGAAGCGAAACGGAATCGAACGAGAATTCGCGGCCGAATCGCCGATTTCAGTACACTCTGATCGGTATGGAACTTGCTCATTCGTTCACTGATGAACGATGTCGCACCAACGAAGCCGGGATCAGAGCGAAAATCCCACTTCACTCCCGTCCAAGTCGTCGCGATCACGCTCGGCTTGATCCTTCTTTGTGCGATCGTCTATTTCGCGCGCTATCTTCTCCTCGCGGCGCTGATCGGTATCGGTTTCGGGGCGATTATGGCGCCCTTGATTTCGATGATGAAAAAAAAGTTCAAACTTCCCAGAGCGCTGACCGCGCTTCTGCTCGTAGTACTCCTTCTTGGAGGGATCGCGGCCCTCCTCTACGGAATGGGACTGCTTCTCGCCGAACAGGTGGAGATGTTGGCTGAGCGAGGACCCGCGATGATCGACTCGATCCAATCGAAGTCGGAGGGCTTATTGGCGTCCTATCCCGCACTTCGTGAGTTCATGAACGAGTTTAACTTTGGCGAGGCCGCTAAAACGACCCTCACCTCGTTGCTCCAGGGCTTGAAAATGAGCGTGAGCGCCGTCGCTGGATTCTTTGTGGTACTGACGATCTCTGTCTATACGGCAGTCCAGTCCAGGGAATACCTGAAGGGTTTTATCACTCTCTTTCCGGCGCATCTTCGGCCCAAAGCGACCGAAGTCACCATCGAGTCGGGTCGGGTGCTGCGGAAGTGGTTTCGAAGCCAGCTGATCGTGATGTCCATTAGCGGGGGTGCCACCACCCTGGGTTTGTGGATTCTGGGAATCGATTACTGGCTGATCTTGGGAACTCTCACCGGTATTCTCGGATTCATTCCTTACGTCGGATCCTTCATTACCGTCGTAATCACCGCGCTGGTCACACTCGGATCGGAGCCCGATAAAATCTGGTGGGTTCTCGCGATTTATTTTGGCGTCCAACAACTCGAGGGAGATGTCACCACTCCCCTCGTCATGAAAGGCGGAGTCCAACTCCCCGAAGTCCATACGATCGTCGCCATGCTCGTCATGGGATCACTGTTCGGCCTGCTGGGAGTATTCGTGGCTCCTCCTTTGCTCGCAGTCTTGCGAAGCGTCTACGCCGCAACTTACGAAAAAGCGATGGATCGAAAACAAAGGGCACGGCCTAACGAGGAGATGAGTCCGATTCATCAAGCTTGAGCACGAAATGTTCCCACGCATACACCAGGCCGATAAAATAAATCAGGACGATGAGTAAAATCAGCGCGATGCCGTTCATTAAAAAGGGATGACCGATCGGCCCATAAACCGTAACGGATAAAATCTGGGTGAAAACCACGAGGGCATAAGCGGTCATCATGATTGCGGGAGCGCGAACCAACCCCCGCAGCATCGCCAGCCCACCCATCATCAGGGCAATAGCCGAAAGCAGCTCGAGCGCCACATGAGTTGCGAAGAAGCCGAAACTTCGCATTAATGACTCGCGACCCTTCACAAAAAAATAGATCCACGCCCCCAGCATGATCCCGCCGAGCAGGAGCGTAATGCCGCCGGCAAATCTCTGCGGTCCATTAAAGGGGCGTCGCCCCTCTTTCACTCCGTATTCGACGAGTAAAAGGTAGCCGATAAAAACAACGGAGAGCAGACCTCCGAGAACCATACCCGTCACTTCTAGAGAACTCATACTGTAGCTCCTTGCTTTTCCTCGTCGTCTGCGAACTCGTCCATACTTCCGAGGCACTCGCGGTCATTGTCATTTGCAACTTGCGCGCCGGTGGCGTTTCGCGCGCTCTTCCGCTGGTGTGTTTCGTGCAGACCTTTCGTGCAACATCGTGGATATCCCTACGAACTAAGAACTTAGAAAGGCGAACCTTATGAAAAGAACTCAGTTTTTTATCTGCACTCTCCTCGCTCTCGTTAGCTACTCCTCGAACGCCGAGACAAAAAGTAATCTCAGCGTGACAAATAATCCCACCGGCATTCCCACCGCGGAGCAGCGCCAAAAGATGGCAGATCTTCACGAGAAGATGGCGACTTGCTTGCGTTCCGATCGCGCCTTCCCGGAATGCAGACAGGAAATGATGAAGAATTGCGGAACCACGATGGGCAAAGCAGGCTGCCCGATGATGGGTAGCGGTATGGGCCCAGGTATGGGCCCAGGTCAGGGACGCGGACGCCGCTTCATGATGGACCAAAAAACCACGACGAAAGAGTGAGCCGATGAAGAACACCATTAATTTTAAAAGAGAACTCAATACGAGTGTCGAAAGCGCGATCGAACGGATTACCGCCGCGCTGAAAACCGAAGGGTTCGGTGTGCTGACTCGAATCGATCTCCATATGAAGGTCAAGGAGAAGCTCGGCAAAGAGATGCGACCGGTCGTCATCCTCGGGGCGTGCAACCCGCAGCTTGCCTACGATGCCTACCAGTCGAATCCCGACGTCGCTTCCCTTCTACCCTGCAACGCCGTCGTTCGCGAAGTCGGGGATGGCCGTATCTCCGTCGAACTCGCGAAGCCTTCTTCGATGATGACCGTACTGGGAGACCCGAAGCTCATCGCGCTAGCGGCCGAGGCGGACGCGCGTCTGCAGAATCTGCTGGAAAAGATGTAGGGAGAATTCGTCCGATCCATCACCGGAACACCCTTCCTCCGTCGATGAGCGGAGCTTGCCCCGTAACGTTCGCGACGAACCGTTGCGGTCCTCTGTTTCTGGTTGCGCGTGATGGCCATCCTTCGCGGTTGGCATCTGCCGATTGTGGGGTCATCACGGAAGAGGGAGGAGTGAGTGTAATGCTTGATCATTCTGCGACGGGTTGTGTTCTAACCACTCCTCTGTCATACTCTTCGAGTGAGACCGTGGAATTTCCCAGACACCTTTAGCCTCCTTGCGTTTTCGCATACCTACGGGCTGTGTCTTAAATTCCTTTCTTTCGGCGGCTGAACCTCCTTCAGCGTCCGGCCGCCCTCCGCATCCCCAGCTCCTTTCGACCCATTTTCTCAACCCTTTCACGTCCGCAGAATTCGCGGACCCAGGAGTATTTCCATGGAACAGACGACCCCGATCATCCTCAAGAAAAATGATTTCGAACGCCTCTTGGCGCTCATCCGAAACCTGAAGTCCGGATCTTCCGAACTCCTCGAAGAAGAAATTTCGCGCGCGTCCGTCGTCGCGGACGAAACGCTTCCGCAGGACGTCGTCGCGATGAATACGACCGTCCATTTCGTGGACGAGGCGACTGGCGCCGAATCCGTCGTAACCTTGGTCTACCCGCAGGAAGCGGATATCGATCTGGGCAAGGTCTCCATACTCGCGCCCGTCGGCATCGCACTGATCGGCCTTCGCGTCGGCCAAAGCATCCAGTGGCCGATGCCGAACGGAAAGAACCGCAGCTTTCGCGTGGTTTCGGTTCGGGCGTGAATCACTTCGCGGCGACGTCGATTCTCACGATTCGATCGGGAGCGGCGCTGAGCGGATTACTCATCCCAGCGACGAGACTCCACGCCATGGAGAGGCAAAAGGAGGTGGCGAGACCTTTGAAAAACATGGAAGAGAAACTCATTTTCGGTTCCAGCATCATGCCTTCTAACAAAGCAATCCATGGTCCAGGCCAGGTCGAATATATGCCGGTTTCGGCCCGGTTTCGCCCGTAAAGACACAGGTCATTCCATAGGTGGGAGCCGAAATGACCCTACTTGAGGACCGGTTCGGGCACCCGGAACGGCATGGCACTCCTGTCGGTCTGGCCGCTAGGCCGACTTCAGCTGGTAGAGGAAGAACAAGAAGAGCAGAATCACGGCCACGACCGTCTCCGAACTCAGTTCGGAGAAACGAGAGCGCTCTTTCTTTCGATAGAGTTGCCCGATAACGGCGACACCCATCGCGACGATGACCCCGAAAGCGGTCACCCCATGAACGCTCTGGACCGAAGCGAACAAAACTCGGGGGTATGCGATGTCCAAAGGAATGAACAGAACCATATTGAAGGCATTGCTCCCGAAAATATTTCCTAATGCCAGATCGACGGCGCCCATTCGAAATGCGGCGAGTGTCGCGACGAGCTCGGGCAACGAAGTCGCTAGCGCGACTAACGTGGTCCCCACGAAAGTGTGTCCAAGTCCGCTTTGCCTCGCGATTTCGTCGGCGGCGTCGACCAGAAACGGGGCGGTGAAAAATACGATTCCGGCGGAGAACCCGTAACCGCCAAACGCGATTAGCAGGGGGCCCACTCGCTTTTGCTTTTTCATCGCAGGCTCGGACAACTCCCCGGAAGCGAGAGGATCCCCACCCAGAAAAATCAACCGCAGGCCATAGAGGTAGACCACTAAAATCATCCAAGAAAAAATACTGGTCCCCAGAAAAGACGTTTCGAGTCGGCTGGAAATCCCGATACCTACCAGGGCCGTGAGGACGATCGTCAATACGGCGGCCAGGGAGTGATGTAAAAACTTCGGAGAGAATGCCGTATGTCTGAACTGGGATGGAAACGCGAAATCGAGCGTCGCGAGAATCAGTAAGTTGAAAAGACTGCTCCCTAAAAGATCTCCCACCGCAAGATCCGGAAGATCGAGGTGGATCGCCTTCAGGTCGACTACCAGTTCCGGCAGCGACGTCGCGCCCGCGAGGAGCAGACTTCCCACGAACATTCGTCCCCATCCCGTCAGCGTCGCGATGCGATCCGCGAACTTCGTGAGATAAATTCCGGCGAAGACAATGGCGACGGCGGCGATAAAAAACTGCGAGATCACATTCATACTTCGTACGTTAACTCGCCCCCCAGTTCGAACTCGGTAACGCTCCGTAAAGTCGTTTGGGCGATGTTTCGCAATGCCTCCTCCGTGAGAAACCCCTGGTGCGAGGTGAGCAAAACGTTGGAAAAGGTCAGCAATCGAGCCAGCTGGTCATCCTGAAGAATCTGATCCGACAAATTTTCGAAAAACACTCCCTCTTCCTCTTCATACACGTCCAGGCCTGCGTAACCGATATGCTTCGACTTCAGACCCTCGATGAGAGCCCGCGTATCGATCAGCGCGCCGCGACTGGTGTTGATCAGCATGAAGCCCGGCTTGGTCAGGGCAATCGCGCGGGCATCGAAGAGATGCCGAGTCTCGGGCGTCAAGGGAACATGCAGCGAAATGATGTCTGATTCTCTGAGCAGTTCCTCGAACTCCACATAACGAACCCCAAGCTCGACGAGTTCCGGTTTTCGCATTCGATCATAGGCGAGCACCCGACAACCCAAACCGGTCACGATCTTCGCCATCACCGAGCCGATTCGGCCCGTGCCAACCACCCCCACGGTCTTTCCATGCAGATCGAATCCGACTAGTCCATCCAAAGAAAAATTCCCGTCCCGCACTCGCGCGTTCGCTCGGTGGGTTTTTCGATTTAGCGTCAAGATGAGCGCGAGTGCGTGCTCCGCGACCGCGTAGGGAGAATATTCGGGGACCCGCACGACGCGAAGCCCGAGTTCGCGCGCGGCTGCGAGATCGACGTGATTGAATCCGGCCGATCGCAAGGCGATCAAGCGCGTGCCTCCGGCCGCCAATATCCGCAGGGTCTCCTTGCCGAGATCGTCGTTTACGAATGCACATACGCAGGGATAGTCCCGGGCCAAACTCGCGGTCGTTTCACGCAGAGCTGAATCGAAAAAAGTCAGTTCGTGTCCGGCGCGTTCCGCCTCTTCCAGAAATTGTTTTCGCTCGAAATGGTGGGTGCTGAAAAAGGCGATTCTCATGGAAAAATCTTTCGGCGGCGGAATTCTTAAGTCGCGTCCGAGGCGACTACTTATCTTCGACGTAGAGGACCCAGACCGGACAACCGGCCGAACGAACGAGGCTTCGGGCGTTGCTGCCGAGAAACTTCGCGGAAAGCGGTCCGGTCACCGTGGCCAGGGCGATCATCCATACATCCTCTTTCTTCGCCTGCGCCAAAGCGGCGTCCGCAACGTTCCTCAGCCCGAACCGGATTTCGTGATCACAGTCCACTTCCCGCTTTTTCGTCCACTCCAACCATTTGGACAGTCTCGATCTGACCCACCTTAGGTGTTCATCGAGCAAATGTTCGCCCTCAAGCCATCGACCGTCGCGGAAATACGAAACCTCGCTGGGTACGGACTGTTCGTTGCCTTGGTACTGGTGAAAGATTTTCACCCTTGCGCCGGCGGCTTGCGCAAAGGAAACGACTCGCTGGTAGGCCTTCCAAGAAGCGTTGCTGAAATCCGTGGGATAAAGAATGGTCCCCACTTGCTGCGCCACCTTGGCGGTCGGATTTACGATCATCGTCGGTATGGACGAATCGAGGATGAGGGTTTCCGCGAAACTTCCGAGAACTTGGCGGACGAAGCCGGCCCGGGCGTTCGTACTGACCAGCACCGCGTCGGCTTTCGCTTTTTTCGCGTAGTTGACGAGCGTCTTTACATCCGCCCGAACGAACTGCGAACCGTGGGCGAGGATTTTCGGAGGATTTTTCGGCTTGAACTTTAACTGGCCGAGAATTTTACCGAGCTGGGCTTTCGTCGACGCGAGACCCGCGCGAATTTCCTGGGCTTCGTATTTTTTTAGGAACTCCGATCGTCCGTGGACGCAGACCACTTCCACGTCGATTTCCGCGTCGAGAGAGCGCGCGAACGCGGCCGCGGACGACTGCACGTTCACGTCGCCGTAGGGATCGACCGCCCAGATCACCTTTTTAAGTTTCGATGCGACCATCATTCATTTCCTCGCTGAGAGCTCAGGAAAGAGCAAGTTCCACGCCATCTGGCATACACCCTGCTTATGACTCATGACGAAGCGTCAGTCGAGACCAGCGGTCGACTCCGCTTCGTAGAAGTGACAGCCGCGCCCGTCATGTGGGACATATTGTCTTACGGAGATTCCGATGAAAGAACAGATTCTCTGGCATTCCCTCACCGTGACCGTCGCGATAGAGAAACTTAACTCGCATGTCGCACTCGGCCTTTCGACTCAAGAAGTCTTGGAGCGACGGACCCAGTACGGAACGAACGAACTTCCTAAACCCAAACGTCGATCGCTGTTCTCAATTTTTTCTCATCAGTTTCTGAGTCCGCTGATCTATCTCCTCCTCATCGCGGCCGGAATCGCGTTCTTTCTGGGAGAAGCCAACGACTCGATCATCATCCTCGTGGTCGTGGTCCTGAACGCCCTGATCGGAACGATTCAGGAAGGGCGGGCCGAACATTCGCTCGAAGCGCTCCAGAAAATGTCGAAATTAAACGCGAGAGTCCTGCGCGACGGGAACGAACGAGTCGTGGAGGCGCGGGAGATCGTTCCGGGTGACATCCTCGTTCTCCACTCTGGAGATGCCGTTCCCGCCGATGCTCGACTCGCCAACGCATCCGCTTTCGCCGTGGCGGAGGCCGCGCTGACGGGGGAATCCCATCCGGTGGTGAAGACTACCGCCCACCTTCCGGAGGAGGCGCCGGTCACGGATCGGCATAATATGATCTACGCGGGAACCTACGTTACCGCGGGTCGTGGTTTGGCCATCGTCACCGCCACGGGAACCCAGACCGAAATCGGAAAGATCGCGCATCTCACCACCCATTCCCGACAATCCAAAACGAAGCTCGAAGCTCGAATCCACCAGTTCGGCCAGCAACTCGCATTCGCCGCGGGCGTTCTGTTCTTTCTCGTCATCGCGATCGGACTCTGGAGAGAGATTCCGTTCGCCCGGATCTTCATGATCGCCATCAGCCAAATGGTCTCCTTGGTTCCTGAGGGACTTCCCGTAGCGATGACGATTGCGCTCGCGATGGGAGTCCAGAGAATGGCCCGACAAAAGACGATCGTGCGTCGACTCCCCGCCGTCGAAACCCTCGGTTCCACGACCGTGATCTGCACGGACAAGACGGGTACCCTCACCCGAAACGAGATGACCGTCACGCAGCTCTACCTACCCCTGGGAAAGCGGGTCATTTCGATCACGGGCGCGGGATACGAACCGAAGGGAGATTTTTTGGAAGGTGGGAGACCGTTCGCACCCGAGGTCGAACCGGTTCTCCGGAAACTTCTGGAAGCGATCGCGCTCTGTAACGACGCAAAGTTGCTCGTTCCCGACGATACGAATCCGCAGTGGCGGATCCTCGGCGATCCGACCGAGGGAGCGCTGCTCACTCTGACGGCGAAGGGCGGCTTCGATGCGGACGCGATCAGAAGCAAGTATCCGCGCCTGGCCGAGCTTCCGTTCAATTCGGATGAAAAACTCATGGCGACACAGCACTCGATCGAGGGGAGAAGTTTCGTCTACTTAAAAGGAGCTCCCGAAGTCTTGCTGGGGATTTCCGGTTTCTGCGATCAGGAAGGAGGTCCCATGCCCCTCGCCGACGAGGTCCGGCTCGAGATCCAGGCCGCCGCGAAACGGATGGCGGATTCGGCGCTTCGACTTTTGGCCGTGGGATATGTGATCGACAAAACGATCGACGGAGCAAAAGGTTTCGGAGCCTTTTCGGGAAAAGTGACCTTCCTGGGTTTAGTCGGCGAGCTCGATCCCCCTCGGGAAGAAGTCGCGGCATCCGTAAAAATCTGCAGAAACGCCGGCATTCGGCCCGTGATGGTGACGGGAGATCACAAGGCGACGGGCCTGGCCATCGCCCGGACGCTTGGAATGAGCCGGGATGGCGACCTGGCCGTCGACGGTCAGGAGCTCGATTTGCTGACCGAAGAGCAACTCCTAGAAAAAATGGATCGCATCAGTGTTTTCGCCCGGGTCCATCCCGCGCAAAAGTCCCGGATCGTCGAAGCATTCCAGAAAAAAGGGGAAATCGTAGCCATGACGGGAGACGGGGTAAACGACGCTCCCGCTTTAATGCGCGCGAATGTCGGCGTAGCCATGGGGATCACCGGAACGGACGTCGCGAAAGAGGCAGCTAAAATCATCATCACCGACGATAACTTCGCGACCATCGTTTCGGCGGTGGCGGAAGGTCGGCTGGTCTATCAGAATATCCGAAAGCTCATTCTCTTTCTCTTCGTCACCTCGATCGACGAGGTGGTCGTCCTCCTCCTCGCTCTCGTCCTCGGCTATCCCATGCCACTCGCGGCCGTCCAAATTCTTTGGATTAACCTCGTCACCGAGGGCGCGCTCACCGTGAATCTCATCATGGAACCGGCGGAAGGCGACGAGATGGATCGTTCCCCGATCCCGTCTTCCCAGCCCCTGCTCGATCGGGAGCTTCTCTCCCGCATTCCCTTGATGGCGGCGGCTTCGATCGCATCCACCTTCGGCTGGTTCGCCTATCGCACATCCCACGGAGTTCCAGAGGATCTCGTCCGGACGGAGACCTTCACCGTTCTCGCGGTCTGCCAATGGTTCAACGTCCTGAACTGCCGTTCGAGCACGCGTTCGGCCTTCGCGAGCGGCTTTCTGAATAATCCTTGGCTGATCGGAGGGTTAGTCCTGGCGAACGGACTGCACCTCGCCGTTATTTACTGGAAACCCCTCGGCAAGATTTTTCACACGGTGCCCATCGAGGCGACCCAATTCTTCTTAATCGGAGCGGTAGGGAGTCTGGTCCTCTGGTGCGAAGAACTTAGAAAATGGATCGCAAGGCGGAGAAACTCCTCTATTCGATCACGGTAGGCGGATTACGAGACTCGGCGGGCGCGGGGACCCAGCTTAAGTTATTCAGCTTTCCCGGCGCATATTTTCCGCGGACATCTTCGTAGGCGCCCGAGTCATAGGAGACCGACGAATCGCGATACTGGACCACGTTCGAACGGCGATTGGGGAAAGTGTAAATCGGGACTTCGTCGTGGAAACCGACACGCGAAAGCCGGCCGTTCACGACTCCGTATTTCGGGAGAGTGCGAAAAGTGCCGGTCGCCAGTTCAAACGATAGTTTCTCGCCTGTCCCCGGATTCGTGATTCTTCCGTTCAAACCCGAAAAGTGCCGCTTCCAGTACCGCGACTGGGCGTTCGGACCCGCCTGACCCGGCACCGGCAAGAGGTAGTTCGCAACGGAGTTCGCGGAAACTTCCGGCGGAATTTCGTAGTAAGCGACATCGATCGCCTCCACGATTCCGTCGTTATTCCAGTCGGTCACGTCCGGGTAAGCGGTGATCCACATGGGAATTCCCTTCCCTCGCATCGAACTGACGCTCGCCGGGAGCATCGCCCTCATCTCGAGGACGTCGCTCGCATCCATCCGGAAACAGCCGTGCGAAACATACCCACGGCGCAGGTACCAGGCATCCAGACCCGCTTTCGAGGTAATCGGCCCATGGAATCCCACGCCGCTGATCACTTCCATAAAGGGAAGACCGCCGAACTCGTCGTTCCAGATATCGCTCCAGGGGCGAGACTCGATAAACGTACCGCCGGATCCGAAACGGATGAGCCCTTCTCCCGGCTGATCGAAGGCCCCCTTCGTCGAACCGGCGATCGGGTAAACAAAGGTGAGATACCCTTCATATCCGGGGCGGCTCGAATCCGGCGTGTAGGACGAGCCTAAATTCTTCATGAAGAGCTCGCGCGAAGCCGCCGCGTCCGCCGCCCGCGCTTCCGGCGTCGAGAGTTCGGAGAAAAGGCGGAGTCCGTCGGAGATCGAAATGCCCGGCGAACCCAGGATGTTTCGCAGCATACCGGTCAGAATTTCTTCCTTATACGCGGCCGCCGAACTTTGCTCGGTATTGAAGAGGTCGACTTCGGCAGCTTCGAGGCCATGCCCCATATACTGGATCGCGATGTCGAGCCAGGCTTTCGCGCGGGCATCCGAGGTGTTCCGCTGGACGACCCGCGGATCCTTCAGGGGGACGAAACTGAGCACCCGGTCCTGGAAACGGTCATGGAGACCCTTCCATCGATAGAGCTGCTGATAGCGGTAACGAGCGAGCAAGTAGCTGTCGACCCACCCCTTCACCCGGACGGTCAGTGCCGCTTTACTCACATAAATTTCGAGCTGGTCCCGCTCGAAACGAGGAACATTGCCCGTATAGAGATAGCGACCGGCGGTCGCCATCCCCGCGAAAGAGCTTCCGGGCTTAGAAAGCCAGTATTCGCGATTCGCAGAAACACGGTTCCCGGAGGCGTCATAATAGACTCCCTCCACGAAGCTGATCCCGAGCTCCGCCCGCTCCAGATCCGTCATCGCCGAGACCTTTTTCTCAACCTTCTTTGTGTAATCGCGGACATTCATCGACGACCGACTGTGAAAGAACGGCCCACTAGTCGGCGAAGCGAGGGTGGAGGAAGCGATCAGGAACCACGAAAGAACGAGTAAAATACGGCGAGACATCGAGAAAAACCTACTGCGCGAAAATATATGGAGGGAAGTTACGGCAGGACTTAGCGAATCCAATCCCAAAATAAAAGGGGCGAATTGCCGCGAGTGGCGGACTCGGAGCGAATTGTCACCGAAGCTGGGTAAACATCCGGAGAAAGCGCGATTTAAGTAAACCGAAAGGTCATTAAATCCAGCCGGGGCGCCATTCCGGGTGCAAATCCAACCGTTCCCGCAGTATCGTCCCCTCCATTCTATGGGTCTCTTCCAAAACGCCGTCGTCCAGATGGTTCCGAAAGCCTTCCGCGAATTCCTTCCCTTCGTTTCTCCCTCCGGACTGCGGGTGGTCCACAAGGAAAAGGTCCTCGGTCTCGCCCTAGAAATCGTTGGCCGGACCGCGAACCAGAAACGATATGAAGACGAAAAAGCGCAGGTGGCCGCCGCGCTGAGAGCCTCCGGTCTCGACATCGATGTGGGCCCGCCCCCTCCGGAATCGGCCTGGGCCGAAATCGCGCCCGAAGATCGGAAAGCCGCGGGCGAAGCTCTGCTCACCCTCTACTTCCACCTCGTCTTCGCCCCCGGGCCGCTCTTTCTGGATCTCCGTCCCGGGCATCTCGGCTGGGATTCCGGTCGAAAGCGCCTCCGTTGGGAACCCTCCCGGCTTTTTCACCTGCCCAGCGAAGATTTCCGATCGCGCGTGACCGACCTCTACCGCGGCTTCTTCGCCCGCGACGCCCTCGCGACGAAACGGGGGATCGACCTCTATCAGTGGGAGTCGGATCCCGTGCCCGGATTCGAAGCCCGGATGGAAAATCTGATGCGATCCCATTTCGGGGACGCGGAATCGAAGGACGTGCTTTTTTCGATGCCTCATTTCCGGGATACGTTCCATCTCATCTTCGAGGAAGCCATCCAGAGCCGGAGCCGTTTTCATCCGGAGCTGACCTTTCTCGGAACGACCCTGGCCGGTCTCTATCTTTCGCTTGAAAAAATCGCCGTTCCTCTCGATGTCGTCCGCGCCTATCGACGAGTCGGCGCGAGCCTGGACGCGCGGTCATGAGAATCGTCATCGCCGGCGCGAGCGGATTCATCGGAACAGAACTCCTACGACGATTTCGAGAGGATCCGGCGATCGAAAGCATCATCGGGCTTTCGCGTTCCCCGCGAAACGCCGAAGCCGACTCGAAAGTCATCTGGCGCCAGGTCGATCTCGCCGACCTCGATGGGGTCGTGAAAGCGCTCGAAGGTGCGGACACCGCGATCTATCTTGTCCACTCGATGTCGCCCCAGGCCCGACTGAGCCAAGGAAGTTTCGAAGATTTCGATCTCCAGCAGGCCGATAATTTCGGCCGCGCTTGCCGACAACTCGGGATCTCGCGGATTTTCTACCTCGGTGGCATTCTCCCCGCGGGTGAAAACAACGCCGGCACGCTTTCCGCTCATCTCCAGAGCCGCCTCGAAGTCGAACGCGTGCTTCGGCACTATGCCTCGGAGCTGACGACCTTTCGCGCCGGCCTCATCCTCGGAGTCGGGGGATCCTCGAGCGAAATGCTGACTCGCCTGGTGCGAAGGCTTCCATTCATGGCCGTCCCGAGCTGGACGCAGACCGAATCCGAGCCCATCGACGTGACGGATGTGGCCGAGGCGATCCACGCGACGCTTCAGCGTCCGGATCTCCAGGGACAGACCTGGGATCTCGCAGGTTCGGAACGCGTGAGCTATACGCAGCTCATGCGACTGGTCGCGAACGAGCTCGGGCTCCGACGTCGAATCATACCGATTCCAGCGATCTCCCCCGGCGTGTCGAAGCTCTGGGTCAGTCTGATCAGTGGCGCTCCGCGCGCGCTCGTTTACCCGCTTGTCCGGAGCCTAACCCACTCGATGTTGGCGCGAGAGGATTGCCGCCTTCTTCCCCATCTTTCGCTCCGGCCGAAGACGCTCCGCGAAAGCTTGAAGGCCATCGCGGAAAGCGCGCGCGCCCCCCGGCCGCCGATCGCCTACGTCCGACGCCGCGACTTCTTCGCCCGGCGAACCGTGCGATCGATCCAGCGAATCCCCGAGCTGACGATGAAGCGGCTCGAGCGAGTGGGATCGCTGGCGGAACGTTACTTTAACTGGCTACCCCGCCTTCTTCTCGGCGTCCTGCATATCGAGAAGACCGCCTCCGAAACCGAAACTCGAATTCGTTTCCAAATCCGCTTCACGAAGGTGACCTTACTCGAACTCACGGGAAGCCCACGCGCCGACCTGACGCTCGAACGTTTCCGGATCACGGGCGGGCTTCTTCAGACGGCCAATACACGAGGCTTTCTCGAATTTCGGGTGATCCCCGGGGAAGATTGCGGTCTCGCGATCGTTCAGGATTTCGTCCCTCGTCTCCCCTGGACCATCTATTTCTGGACCCAGGCGCAGATCCATCTCTGGGTCATGCGAAGTTTCGGCCGCGCGCTGAAGCGAATGTGACGCGAATCCTTGCCGAAAATGTCAAATTTTTGGACAGATCGCGGACGAAAAAAAAATACGGTCCGGCTTGACGAGATGAAGAGCGAAATCATCTGGAAGATAAAGGCACCTTAAACAGGTGCGATTGAGCCGCGCATCCTGAACGTGCGGTTCGAGAATTAACCCATAATCATTCCAAGGAGGTCCTTTGCATGAGTACGCAAACTTTCTCCCGTATTCTCGGGATGACTTATCCGGCCGCCATTCTTTCTTTGGCCGGTCTACTGGCATGGAGCGGCACCGTCTTCGGCGAAATTCCGATCGCGCAGCGCCTCTCCCATTTGCCGGAAATTAAAATTTTCGAATCCCACGCCGCCGTGTCCCGCGCGCCGATCGGTGCCTTGACACTCGAAAATACGAAATCATCTTTGAACTGAAACTCGTCCAACCACCCTGATTTTAAGGAGGAAATTTTATGATGAGCTATCCAACTCTCCGACGCCAAAATGCCTGGAGTCCTCTCTCGGAATTCCGCCGGGAGATGGACAAACTTTTCGACGACTACTGGTCGCCCACCAGCGGAGAACCCCTGCGCGAAATGGAGTCGGAATGGAATCCCGCATGCGACGTGGCCGAAGCGGAGAACCACTATCTCCTCACCCTCGAGGTCCCGGGAATTCCAAAAGACCAGATTAAGCTCGAGGTCATCGATAACCAGATCTCGATTTCGGGTGAACGAAACGTCGAAGAGAAAAAACGCGAAACCGGGTCGTGGTACACGGAGCGGCGCTACGGAAAATTCCATCGAAGTTTTTCGCTTCCGTCCGGTGTCGACGTGCAGAAAGTGGAAGCACACTACCAGGATGGGATTCTGAAGGTGTATGTGCCGAAGGCCGAGTCGGCGAAACCGCGGCAAGTGAAGATCTCGAACGGCTCCAGCACGGGCTTCTTCGGGAAGCTGCTGAACTCGGATGACAAAACGAAAGTGGAAAATCGCGGACGCGAAGGCGCGGCCTGACGAGTCCGGAAAGACCTAGGTTCGAAAAGATGGCGCCGTCCTATCCCACGATTCATTTCGTCCGGAAAGGACGGCGTTTACTTTTCTCCCCGATAAAAATTGGGCCGGACTTCCCCGTCGAAAAACGGTAGAGTCACGCCATGACGCGTGAGTATCGGTTTAAGTCGGAGATCGGAACGCTTTACCTCGTGGCGGAGGCAAACACTCTCCGGGGGGTTTACTGGAAACAGCAGACCGAGCACCCCCAATCCACCGTCTCCGGCCGAGATACGACGAGTCTTCTCCTCCTCCGCGCCGCTCGACAGCTAAACGAGTACTTCTCGGGTCGCAGGCAGGAATTTGACGTTCCTACGAAATTTCTCGGAACCCCGTTCCAGGTTCGCGTTTGGAAGGAACTGCGGAAGATTCCCTACGGGAAAACCATCTCTTACCGCGAGCTCGCGCGAAGAGTTCGGAGCCCGGCCGCTTTTCGCGCGGTAGGTTCGGCCAACGGAAAGAATCCGCTGAGCATTCTCGTTCCCTGCCATCGGGTCATCGCCGCCGATGGAACGCTCGGCGGATACGCCGGCGGTCTTTCCATGAAGAAGAAACTTCTCCACCTCGAGCGCGTCTCCACCGGATAGATTTCCATTCCATTCGCGGACTCCCATGTTCCAGGGTAAGCTAAAAAGCCGACCCCCTGCCCGCTCGCAGCGGGCTTCGAGTCATCGGATTGACGATCGAAAAGCCTCTCGAATTCCCCGAGGAAACGACCGAAAGGTTAGTGATGAAAACCGCCACCGCCGTAGCCAACCATGCGAATCCGAAATCGTCCGGAATTGTCGATGCGCTGAAAGAGCGCCTCTCCGGCGTCCTACAGGGAAAACAAGAAATCATCGAGAAGGCCATCGCGTGTTTCTTCGCGCGCGGGCACCTTCTTCTCGAAGGTCCTCCGGGCACCGGCAAAACCTCGCTGGCGAAGGGGATGTCCGGAGCATTCGGGGGCCGTTTCTCCCGCATCCAAATGACCTCGGATCTGTTGCCATCCGATGTGGTGGGCATCCTGCGCATGAAGGCGGGCTCGAACGAATTCGAATTTCGCGAAGGCCCGATCTTCGCCCACTTCCTTCTCGCCGACGAATTAAACCGCACGACGCCGAAGACCCAGAGCGCGCTCCTCGAGGCCATGGAAGAGTCGACCGTGACGGTCGACGGAAAAAGTTATCCCCTACCCGATCCCTTCTTCGTCGTCGCGACCCAGAACCCGCTCGAATTCCACGGCGTGTACCCACTCGCCGAGAGCCAGCTCGACCGCTTCATGATGCTGCTCGAATTCTCCTCGCCCGGCGAAGAAGACGAACTGAAAATTTACCAGCGTCCGGACCGCGCCTTCGAACGCTCGGCTCCGATCGACGTCGGAGCCCTGATGAGCCTCGAGGAGGCCAGCGAAATCCGGAATCAGATCGATAAGATTCATGTCGAAGAAAGCGTGCTGCGATATCTCACGCGCATCGTTCGCGAGACCCGGACCATCCCGGGAATCGGGCACGGAGTTTCCGTCCGGGGCGGGATCCAGCTTCTCCAGGCCGCGAAAGCGCTCGCCTTCGTTCGCGGGCGCGAGTTCGTATTGCCGAAGGACGTGAGCGCGCTCGCCGTTCCTTGCCTCGCCCACCGCCTCTTCTTCAATGGGATGGAAATGGAAAACCTGGCGAAGTCGCAGATGATCCAGGAAATTCTGACGAAGGTGCCGGAGCCTAAGTAATGCGCTGGCTGGCTCGCGCCTACATTCGCCTCCGCGCCCGCTTCGAGTGGAAACGGAATATCCGTAAGCTCGATATCACGCGCTCCGGGAAGTGGTATATCGCGCTGACCATCGCACTCGGGGTCACCGCCCTCGCCTCCGGAAACAACGCCATCTATCTGATCGAGAGTCTCCTTCTCGCGGGACTGATCCTTTCCGGAGTGAAGAGCGAGAAGCAGGTTTCGGCCGTTTTCGTCGAATTCATCCGGGTCCAGGCGAAAGCCAAGGAGCCGACCACCGACTGGATCATCGTCCGGAACAAAGAGAAAAAGACGATCTTCTGCCTTGAGATCGGGGAATGGAAGGACGGAAAGTTCCATACGCTCGCCTACTTCGCGAAGATCCGCGGAGGCGAGACCGCCCGCGCCAGGTCCCACCAGGAGATTCGAAATCGGGGCAAGTACCAGTGGGAGGGATTCGCGATCGCGACCAGCTATCCCTTCGGTTTCGCCCGAAAGATTAAAGTCGTCCGTCAGCCCGGTGAACGGATCGTCTGGGCCACGCCGCTTCGTTCGAAGAACGGAAACATCCATAACCCGGTCGGCGAGCGTGGAAATCGCAACGCCGAAATCGAAGTCGTGGACGGAGAAGTGCGGAAGTACGAGTGGACGGACGACGCGCGGATGATTCTCGCCAACCAGAGTATGCGCGGACAAGGCGCGATGGTTCGCAATCGCCGTCCGATCCTGAAGGAACCTGAGATCACTTTCGACGCGCGAAAGGACCGGGGCGAAGCTTTCGAAAGCGCCGTCCGGAAAGCGTCCACCCACTTCTATCGGACGGAGAATGCCGACCTGATTCTGATCCAGGCACGCGGGAAGCGGAAGATCGCCGGGAAACAAGCGGCGCTGACGGCGCTCGCGCTGATCGAACCGGAGGCCGGATGAGCGGAACCCAGACCGATCGGACCTATTTAGTCGACGGACTTCCACCTCGCCTCCGCAGCCCGGACTTCTGGTCCCGCGCCCTGTCCGAGCTCATGGACGTGCTGGCCTGCCTCGCCGTCTACCTTTCGAACGAAGTCCAGCCCTGGCCCTTTTACGTCGCGATCGCCTTCGCCGCCGTTCGCTGGATCTTTCGCGTCCGCCTCCGGAACTTCTGGATGGCGACCGGTTACCTGCTCCTCATTTTCCTCGGCACCCAGCTCTTTTCACGACTCGAAATGCACCCGATCATCGCGGCGGCGCATATCGCGCCGATCGCCCTCGCCATGATGGGAATGGCTCGCGGTTTCGAAGATCTCTGGGGATGGCGGATGGGCCTCGGCTTCATCGGGCTGATCGTGGCGAGCGCCCTCTCGCCCGACTTCAGCGTGATGATCCTCATCATCGGATTCATCGTCGCGGGATCGATCGCCCTCTCCTGCCGATTTCTGAACCAGGAATTCGTGCGCCGGGGAGTCATCGGAACCTTACCGGTCGGCTTTATCCGAAGCAGTCTCTACCAGACAGGCACTCTTTTTCTCGCCGCGCTGATCATTTTCCCCCTCATCCCGCGCGTCCAGGGACGAGGCGGTGGTTTCGGAACGGATGGTTCTCGCACCGGCTATACCGAAGAAGTGAACCTGAACGAGTGGAGTCGAGTCAGCAATCGCGGTTCCAGCGCGACGGCCCTCCGCATCTACGGGACGGACGGAAAAGATCCGGCTGATCTCATCGCGGCCGGGCTGTTGCGTTCCCGGGTACTGAGTATCCTCGTGGATAACCGCTGGGATCCGGCCCCCGTGCGCATCGATACGAAACATATCCCGAACACCTCGCCTTCGAAACCCGAACGTCTCACGATCGTACGGGAGATGATCGGACCTGCATTCTTACCCGTACCGTACGGGGCGCGCGAGGTCGCGATCGAACTCTACGGATATCGGTTTCGTTCGGAAAAGACCTCCTTCGGAGAATGGCGCGAAGCTCGCTCCCGGAACCAGCGTTTCAACTACGCGGTCACCTTCGATCACCTGCCGACCTTGCGACCCCAGGACCCTCCCGGTCCGACGGAACTCGCGGTTCCGGCCAATTTCCAAACGGAGAGAATGCGCGAGCTCGCGAAACGCCTCTTCGCCGGGAAAAAAACGGTCGAGAGCAAAATCGCGGCGATCCAGGGGTACTTCTCCCGCGAAGGATTTCGCGCCGTTTACGCGGAGGACGAACCCGAAAGCGGCCAGGTTCGCAAGAACGGCGCGGACGCGAGCGAAGACCTCCAGCTCCCCCCCATCGAACGATTTCTCTTCGTCGAAAAAAGCGGACACTGCGAACTTTTCGCCTCTTCCATGGCGATCCTCCTTCGCCTCGGTGGCGTTCCTTCACGCCTGATCGCCGGTTTCCGCGTCTCACGCGATTCGATCGGTGACGTGCTTACCGTGCGCCAATCGGATGCCCACGCGTGGGTCGAGGCCTACGTTCCGGGCAGCGGATGGCTCGCGAACGACCCGACGCCTAAGATTTTCCGCTCGATGGCCGTGACCGACTGGCTCCGCGACTCTTACGACTGGGCGAGCGCCAAGTGGACGCAGTACATTCTGAATTACGGTGAGGGCGAGAATACCATTCGTGATCGCTGGAACTCGCTGAAGAAAATCGGCTCCCAAGTCGCGAGCGGAAAAAATCCCTTTAAGACCGGCGACACCGAGACGAATATCTATCTCTTCGGGGTTCTCTTCGTCATGGGCGCCTCGATCTTTTCGTTCTTCGCCATTTTCGTCATGCGGAAAGTGATTCGTCGGCGACCGAACGAGTTCCAGCTCGACCGAGTTCGGCGCGATCTCGTCGCCGAGCGCGCGAAAATCGAGCGGATCCGCCGAAAAATCGCGCTCGATGCGCCGAGTCCCGAGCGGTTCGAGGTTTTCGCGGCGACGGAACGCTGGCTTGCGCAGTACGAAGCCCTGCGTTTCGGCCCTTCGCGAGACAAGGGTTCGCTCGCGGATCAGGCCCGGGCGCTCCGCTCCGCCCGATCGGAGCTAGAGGCGAACGCCCGCCGCGTGGTTTAGTCGCACTATCCCGCGGGGCGCGAAAAACGAACGCCCCCGACTCCAGAGGAATCGAGGGCGCGTCTTTCAATCCTGGACGGATCGAAACGATCCTTATTCGTACTTCACGCCGCAGCCGTACGGCTTCGTGTCGTTCGTCGCGATTTTACGGCCGGCGCGAAGATCTTCGGTCGCCGCCGTCACATAATTCTTCGCCGTCGCCACATCTTCGACTTCCGTCGTAGCCTTATCGTCGATTCCACCGCGGTAAGCGAGCATTCCGTTCTTATCGATCACATACATATGCGGGGTGGTTTTGGCGCCGTATGCCTTGCCCACTTTTCCATCGGTATCGTAGAGAATGGCGGTCTGCTTGCCGTTTTCTTTCTCGCGGCGGGCGTCCATTTCTTTCGGCTCGAAGTAGCCTTGCTTGCCCTTCGCGGAAGAAACGACGGAGAGCCAGACGGTTCCCTTGGCGGTTTCGGCTTCCTGGAGTTTCGCCATGTTTCCGGAGCTGTAGTGCTTCTTCACGAACGGGCAATCGAAGTTCAGCCACTCGAGAACCACGGTCTTGCCTTTATAGTCGGCGAGGCTGTGGGTTTTTCCTTTGGTGTCCTTCAGCATGAACGTCGGGGCGGGTTTCCCGACTTCGGCGGAAGTCAGTGTGGTCGTGGTGGTCGTCTTCGTGGTGGTGGTCGCCGCCGAAGCGGAAACGACCGAAATCAGAGCGATGACGGAGGCAGTGACAAGAGGGAATCGCATGGGATCTCCTTGGAGAGCTAGGGAAAGGCGAGAGTTCGTCCGCCGAACCATATCGGGGACCGAGGACTCTGCCGAAGTGCCCATCCTAGAAGAAGCCGCGGCGCTTCGAAAAGTGAGTAATTTTTAATCGAGTTATTTTTCGAGATCTTTCAGGAGCTGATCCGCGGAAAGAATCTGCGGAAGCAGGACCGGGGTCCGACTCCCTTTCTTATAGAGGAGATAAACGGGGACGCTGTTCCGTCCGTGCTTGGCCATGTATTCGGTCACGACCGCGCTTCCATTCGTCCAGTCGGCCAGCAGAGCGACGACGTCGTCCGATCCCAGGCGCGCCTTCACGGCATCGCGCTCGAAAGCGACCGTCTCGTTCACCTTACAGGTGACGCACCAGTCGGCGGTGACGTTCACCAGCACCGTCTTCCCGGAACTGAGCGCCGTTTCGAGCGCTTCCGGGCTCCACGCCTTCCAAGGGGCGTGGATGCGCATCCCCATCTCCGCACCTTCCTGGGTGGCGGATTTGCGGAGCTTTCCGAGGCCGGTCAGAATCGCGAGCGCAAGCGCGGTGAATACGAGAATCAGCGAACCTTTCGCGGCGCGGGGAATGAACCGTTCGGTGCGCTGGTTATAGAGCCAGATCACCGCCGTCGAAAGAACGAGCACGGCAAGGAGCTGCACGACACCTTCGTTCCCGCTCTGGTTTCCCAGCACGCCGACGAGCCAGACGACGGTCGCCAGGAGGGGAAACGCGAGAAATTCTTTCAGCGACTTCATCCACATTCCAGGACGCGGGAGCACTTTCGCCGCGTTCGGAAGAAAGGAAAAGAGAAGGTACGGAAACGCGAGGCCGAGCGCGAGCACCGTCAGAACGAGCACCGCGACGAATGCGGACTGGGTCAGCGCGAAGCCCAGCGCGCTCCCCATGAAGGGAGCGGAACAAGGAGTCGCCGCCACCGTGGTGAGGACTCCGGTAAAGAACGAACCCGCGTAGCCGTCTTTCGCCGCGAGTTTGCCCCCGGTGCCCATGATGCGAGTGCCGATCTCGAAGAAACCGAAAAGGTTCAGCGCCATCAGAAAGAAGAGAACGGCGAGTATGCCGATAAAAACCGGGCTCTGAAGCTGGAATCCCCAGCCGAGGCTCTGGCCGCTCGCGCGCACGGAGAGAAGGATTGCGGCGAGAATCCAGAACGAAACCAGGACCCCCAGAGTAAAGACGAGCCCATGCTTCCGCACGGATCGCTTCCCGGCGCCGGCCTGGCTTGCGATCTCCATGACTTTAATGGAGAGGACGGGAAGGATACACGGCATCAGATTCAGGATTAGCCCGCCGAGAAACGCGAAAACGAGCATGAGGCCAAGGCCCTGGGGGGCGGCCGTGGCCGCGGGAGAAGGTTTCGCCTTGGGTTTCAGAAGCGCGGGATTAATCACCTCGGAGACCAGAACGCCGCGACCCTGGCCGAGCTTCAGGATCCCGCGAATTTCGCCGAGCGGTTTCTTTTCCTTTCGCGGAATCACGACGCGAAGACCGTCCGCGTTTTTTGTCACCGTCTGCTTCACATCCGAGCCGATTCCGTACTCTCCTTCGTGGAAGAAGAAAACCGAACTCGGCTTCACTTTAGAGACGTCGCCCGTATACGCGATCTCGACTTGTTCTTCGGAGGGCGCCAGCACGACTCGAACCTGGTTCCGCGCTTCGACGGGCAAGGCGGCGATCGTCGCTTTAAAAAGTTTTCCGTCCGTACTCGGCGAAGATGCGAAGACCTCGGAGGAAACGACGGGGAGCTCCAGCTTGAAGGTGCCTTTTCCCGGGACGCACTCTTCTTTGCAGATCAGCCATTTTAGCTGGGCGGTCACCGTGGTGGATCCACCGATCGGCGCCTGCTCGGAAGGGGTCCAGCGGATAGGATAGAGGACTTCTCCCTCGTAACCGAAGTTCACCAGCGGTCCGTAAGGGATCCGGTCCGGAGTGGGAAATTCGATCGGACCGAACTTCGCGCCTTCGATCGACGACGCGAATTCTCCGCGCGGAGGCAGTCCGGAATCGCCGGGATTCTTCCAGTAAACGTGCCATCCGGCTTTCGGTTTAAAGTGGACGCCAATCCACTGGGCGACACCGGGGGCGGCGGTTTCGAACTCCGAGATCAGGGTGACGGTGGCCTGGGGGGTCTCGACCTGCGCAGGCGACGCCGCATGGACGGTTCCCACGGTTCCAAAAAGCGCACCGAGACCGAGCAAAAGGAAGTTTCGCATGGCTAGATTATCGCGCTTCGGAGAAAACTTGTCTAAGGGATACGGACCGTACGCCGCGAAAACCATCGATGAATCATCCGCCAGATCAGAAGCCGAAGCATGAATCGGATTTCATGTTGAGTGGGAGTAACTTCCCTTCGCCTGCGCCCGTAACCGTTCCGCGCGAGCTCGTGCGGGCACTCGTCTTTCTGGCGATTCTCTCGGTCGGAATCCCTCTATTACTAGGCGGATGGGAGCTTCCCTGGGTCGGCGGCGACCTATCGCTCCCGAAGGGGGCATCGCAGTTTCGGAATCCTTTCGTCGGGCTGATGGCCGTCGCGGCGCTCGTATTCGGAATGGCCGGAAAGCGGCGCCGCGCGCTCTTCGAAGCCGTTCGCGCGATGGCGACGGAACGGGCGGTTTCGCTCGTGCTCGTGATCGGTACGCTTGCGCTCGTAAAGGCCGCGTTTCTGGACTACGCGGCCCTGGCGCTAAATGCGATCGACCTTTCGGTCTACGATTCGGCGATGAAAGCGACGCTCGAAGGCCGATTCATGCAGGCGATCACGGGCATCAACCATTTCGGAATCCACGCGACTCCCGTTCTTTTTTTGCTCCTGCCCTTCCACGCGATCTTCGATAGCCCGCTTTTCTCGGTCTTCGTCCATCCGCTGGCGCTCGCGGCAGGTGGATACGCGCTCGATCGGCTCCTCCGCCAAAACGCGCTCGGGCTCGGGCCGCGCTTCGCGATGCTCTTCGCTTACTTCGGATGCACCTTGCTCTCGAAGACTCTGCACTATGGCTTCCACGTCGAGGTCTTCTATCCCCTCTTCGCGTTCCTCCTTTTTTACGCGATCGGCACCCAGAGCCTGTCCAAAACGGGACTCGCCCTGCTCCTCTTTCTGTCCGTGAAAGAAGATGCGCCGTTTTACGCGGTCGGAATTCTCGCGGCGGCGGCCCTTACGAAGCGACTCTCCTGGAAAGCCGCGGCCGGCCTGGGTGCGATTTCGCTCGCGACGGCCGCGTTTTACCTGGGTTATCTCATTCCCGCGAATTCCGAAGACGGCGCATATCGCCTCGTCGAGGCGGCGGGAGGTTTCGGTTCGACTCCGTCGGAGGCCCTTCGTTCGGCGCTCACCCAGCCTCTGCCGGTCCTGCAGAATTTCTTCCGCGGCGGCTGGTGGCCGTTCCTCCTTCCAGCGCTCGGTCTTCTCGCGCAGAGTCCTTTCTTCTGGATCGCCTCCCTCCCTTTCTTCGGGATCTACAGCCTCGCGGGCAGCGGACTCATGCTGGGACTCGGCCTCTATTACGGGATTCCGTGGCTTCCGATTTTCTTCTTCGGATGGATCGAAGGGTTTCGTCGGGACCCTCTCCCGAAACGCGCGCTCTTCTTTCTGACGATCGCGACCCTAGGAACGACGCTGGTCGGAAGTGGGTACCTCGTTTTTCGGAAGACGGATCTCGCGGAGTGGCGGAGCGTGCGAAAATTTTCGGGCGCACTCATCCAAAACGGCGTCGTCTGCGCTCCGGGCATCTTGCTCCCGCAGTTTCCCTATTCCGCGAATGTTCGGCTGCTCATGGGCAAGCAGTCCATAGACGAGTGTCTACGCGACGCCCGGAGAATCGTGCTTCCCGTCGGACGGAATCCTTATCCGCTGACGGACGCCGAGGTAGACGAGATTGAAACGGCGATCGCTCCCGCGGGTTCCCCATGGGAAATCGAAACCGAAGTCGCTGGACTCAAGCCCGAGCGCCTAGGCTTCCGAGACTGGTCGCGGAAAGCTCCGTAACCGGAAGCGGCGTGAACACCCCGGCCTAAAGCTTCTTCATCAGCTTTTCGGGATCGAGTCCTTCCAGCTTTAGATCGTCGTGGACCATGATCCGAACGAGCTCGTGGAACGAGGTCTTCGGCTTCCATCCGAGTTTTTCCTTCGCCTTCGTCGCGTCGCCGATCAGGAGATCGACTTCGGTCGGGCGGAAGTACTTCGGATCGATGCGGACGTAATCATTCCAGTCGCGACCGACCATTCCGAACGCGAGATCGAGGAACTCGCGAATCGAATGGGTTTCGTTCGTCGCGATGACGTAGTCATCGGCCACGGGCGCCTGGAGCATCAGCCACATCGCTTCGACGTAGTCTTTCGCGTAACCCCAGTCGCGTTTCGCATCGAGGTTGCCGAGCGCGAGGTCTTTCGTCTTGCCGGCCATGATGCGAGCGAGGGTGCGCGTGATCTTGCGCGTGACGAAGGATTCTCCTCGGCGCGGGGACTCGTGGTTGAAGAGGATGCCGTTGGACGCGTGCATATTATACGCTTCACGGTAGTTCACCGTGATCCAGTAGGCGTAAACTTTCGCACAGCCGTAAGGAGAGCGCGGGTAGAACGGCGTCGTCTCCTTCTGTGGAACTTCCATGACCTTGCCGTACATCTCGGAGCTCGAGGCCTGGTAGAACTTGGTGTTGATCCCGGTTTCGAGGATCGCATCGAGGATGCGGATCGTGCCGAGACCCGTGATGTCCCCCGTGTATTCCGGGATATCGAAGGACACGCGCACATGGCTCTGGGCGCCTAAGTGATAAATTTCCTCGGGCTTGATCGTGCGAAGCAGGCGGTTCAGCGCCGAGCCATCGGCGAGATCCCCGTAATGGAGGTTGAGACGGCCCTTAAAACGGTTCTCGTGGTTAAAGAAGATCGGGTCGATTCGCTCGCGATTAAACGAGGAAGACCGGCGCATCATGCCGTGAACTTCGTAACCTTTTTCGAGCAGAAGCTCCGTAAGATAGGAGCCGTCCTGACCGCTAATACCCGTGATAAATGCCTTTTTCATCGTAGGTAAGGGTTTCCGCCAGCCCAGCGCCCTTTGTCAATGCGGTTCAGGACATAGAATGGAAATGCGAAGAACCAGACGAGCTGCGTAAAGAGCGCACCGCGATTCTTAAAGAGCATTTCCATGGGGGTCCGGTCACCGACAAATGCGGCGAAGGTCAGCACCAGGAACGCAAAGTCGACGCCGCGCATCCGCCGATCGAGCAGCCGATCCAGGGCGACGAAGAGGAAGGGATAGGTCGTGATCAGGTTATAGTCATTCGACAGATTCTGGAAAAAAGTCGAGATCGCCAGCCCCGCCGTCAGCGCGAGGACCGGATCGCGGGCGAGCACCCGACGGGTCCAGAAAATCCAAAGACCGAGTGCCGGAAGTTTCACCGCCAGGCTCGGAAGTCCTCGGTAAAGGGTATGGCTCGAGAGCCCGAATCCGCCGCCGTCCTGGGCCAGGACCGGAAGCACCTGGAAGACGTACCTGTAGGAATCCGGGAAAAGGAGAATCGCCCAAGCGACACCGCCGGCGAGAAAACCGGCGAAGAAGGGCTTGAAATAGCGGTTTCTTAAATCGCGATCCAGGACGAGGGCCGCGAATACGACGAATGACGGAATGACGGGATAGACTTTAATCCAGCAGGCGGTCGCGAGCAGCGCCCCGGCGAGCATCGTTTTTCCGCGGACGAAAGTCAGCACGGCGAGCGCGAAGACGGGGATGACGAGCGCATCGTTGTTTCCGCGCTCGAGGGCGTAGACCATCGGCATCTGGAGCAAGAGCAGCAGGCAAACGGCCCAGGTCCAGCGCCGGTTCGTCGCCAGTCCGGCCGAATCGGCGCGGGCGACGAGACCCGTTCCGAGCAGGGTCAGCGCGACGATCGAAAGATCCCAGAGAACGGTCGCCGGATAAAAGTCGACGAGTTTAGTCCAGGCCATCAGCCAGTACACGAGCGGCGGATAAACGAGACCTCGCCCGAGGGCATCGCCGCACATCGCTCCGGTCTTTTCGTAGGGCACGGGCCACCCCGCGCACTGGTGGTGGAAGGTCCAGAGATTCTGGAGATCGAGACCGCGAAAATTCCAATACGGAATATATTTAACGCCGTGAATCGAGAGGAGGAGAAGGAGCACGAATCCCGCGACAAACCAGGGGTAAAGCGGGTTGTTTTTTTCCGCGGTCGAGGCGGCGGCCTTCTCGGTGGTCGACACATCGAGATAGTGGACTAGAGCGCTAAAACATGAAAGTTCTTAGTCACTCATGAAGACAAAATACCCTTTAGCCTCCACCACCTTCAGCGCCGAAGAAATCGAAGTCGCGAAGGCCGTCCTCGACTCGAATTTTTTCACCATGGGCGCCCTCGTGAAGAAGTTCGAAACCGAATTCGCCGCCTGGAACGGGACGAAGCATTCGATCATGGTGAATTCCGGTTCCTCCTCGAATCTTCTGATGGTGGATCTGATGCTTCGTCGCTCGAAAGGATCCGCTCCTTGGAAACGCGGTGACGAAGTTCTCGTACCGGCGCTCGCCTGGCCGACCACCGTCTGGCCGCTCGTGCAGCTCGGGCTCGTGCCGGTTTATGTCGACGTCGATCCGAAAACGCTCGCCATCGATATCGAAAGCGCGAAGTCGGCGCTCACTTCGAAAACGAAGGGGATGTTCCTCATCCACGTGCTCGGCCAAGCCGCGAATATGGACGAGATCATGGGATTCTGCCGAGAGTTCGGGATCGAACTCCTCGAGGATAACTGCGAAAGCCTGGGCGCGAACTTTAACGGCAAGGCGACGGGCAATTTCGGCGTCACCGCTTCTTATTCGTGCTTCTTCTCCCACCACATCTCGACGATGGAAGGCGGGATGATCACGACGAACGACGAAGAGCTCTACGAAGACCTGAAGAGCCTGCGCGCGCATGGCTGGGTGCGCGACCGCGGCGACAAAGCCGACTGGACGAAGAAACATCCCGACCTGGATCCGCGGTTCATGTTCATCATGCCCGGGTACAACGTCCGGCCCCTCGAAATTTCGGCCGCGATCGGCTCGGTCCAGCTCCGAAAACTCGATGGAATGCTCGAGTCGCGCGAGAAGCTCGCTCGCGAGGTCGCGGACTGGACCTCGAAAGGGACGCCGTGGATGCGACTCATCGGCGCGGAACATATTCCGTCGAAGACTCCTGCTCGGCGCGAACGCCGGCACTCGTGGATGACGTTCCCGTTCGTGCTCGATAAAAAAGCGCCCGTTCGCGTGGACAAGGTGAAGGAAATTTTCGAAGCGAACGGCGTCGATACCCGCCCGATCATCGCGGGGAACCTCGCCCGCCACCCGGCGAACCGCCTCGCGGAGACTCGCCAGGCTTCCAGCCTGCGGAACTGCGATTCGATTCTCGAAAACGGATTCATGATCGGCTGTCACCCGATTTTAAAAGACGACGGACGCGAGGCGCTGGAAGGCGCGTTCTCGGCCCTCGCGAAACTTTAAGATATGACCCACCCCTCAGGTAAAATCGATCGCGTTCTGGTGACTCTTCCCTCGTATAACGAGCGAGAGAATCTCGTCGCGCTGATGGACGCGATTCTCTCGCTCGGAAACGGTTACTCCGTCTGCGTCGTCGACGATTCCTCCCCCGACGGAACGGCGGAAATCGTCCGCTCCGCGATCGAAGCCAGAAACTGGGGCTCGCGCGCGCATCTGATCGTCCGTTCGAAGAAAGACGGTCGCGGCGGCGCCGTCCGCGAAGGATTCAAGTGGGGCACGCAATCGGGCCGAGATTTCCAGGCTTATATCGAGATGGACTGCGACTTTTCGCACGAACCGAAGTCGATCGCGACGGGGATCGCGATGCTCGAAAATGGCGCCGACGTCGTTCTGGGCTCCCGCTATCCCCACGGAAAGATCGAAGGCTGGCCGGTAAAACGCCACGTCCTTTCGTTCTGCGCAAATGTCCTCGCGCGTACGCTCATCGACTTCCAGGTCTGCGACTATACGAACGGGTTTCGGTTTTACTCCCCCGCGGCGGTGGCGGTTCTCATGCGCCATTCCCAGAAACATAAGGGCTATATCTACCTCTCGGAATCCCTCTCCCAGCTCCTGCGGGCCGGGATGAAGGTGAAAGAATTTCCGATCTACTTTAAGAATCGCGAGCGCGGCGTTTCGAATACGAGCCTCGCCGAAGTCCGAAACGCCTTTACGGGAATTTTTTCGATCGGATGGGAGCACCATTTTAAACGCTCGAAAGCCGACTCCTCCTCTTCGACCGCTCCCCGGGCTCCATGATCTTCTATAACGGCGCGAACGGCGGACTCGGTCGGTATTTCGGCGAAGCGGCGACCGCGACCGGGCGGAAAACCTATGCGCTTCGCTCGCGGATCGAAGATTCATCGGGTTTCCTGGCCGAGCTTTCCGCGAATCTAGGCGGCGAGCGCGAAGCAAGTCTTTTTCTCCTGGCGGCGAAGGTCTCGGTGCCCTGGTGCGAGAGCCATCCGGATTCGACCCACCAGACGAATGTCGTCGATACCGAAGCGCTCGTGCGGACCTATCTCGATTTCTGCGCCGAAAGACGCGTGGCCGCGAAGGTCATTTACGTCAGCTCGGCCCATCTTTACGCGCGCCACGAGGGGAGCATCCACGAATCGGATCCCGTCGGTCCGCGGTCGGTCTACGCGCGATCGAAATACGAAGCCGAGATCGCGCTCCGCAAACTCGCGTACGATCGAGGTGCGGATCTTCGGATCGCTCGCGTCTTCGGGCTCGTCGCCCCGGGGCAGCCGGCGAACTATATTCTGCCAGCGCTGATCCAACGCGCCCGCGACCTGAATTTCTCGGGCGTGCCCGGGCTTTCGAATCTTCGCGACTACCTGGATTCGCGCGACGTGTGTCGTTCACTGATCGCGATCGAGTCCGCTCCACAGGAAAAGTTCCTCCGCATCTGTCCCGAGGGACTGGTGAACGTCGCTTCGGGCGAGGGTCGCTCGATTCGATCGGTGCTCGAGGCTTGTATCGAAGCGATCCACGGAAAAGATGGACTCGCGAAGTACTCCCCCCAGATCAGCGAGGCTCCGCCGCGTGCGGACGATGTCCCGCGGATCGTCGCCTCGCTCGAACGGTATCTGGCGCTTACCGGGAACTTGCCGCGGACGATTCCGCTCACGCAGACGATTCGCGATAGTCTGGCCCAGACCTGAACCTAAGGTTGCCCCTTAGTTAAGAAACCCAGTGGTTCTGCGTGAATCGGTAGACGCAGAAAATCTGATAGGGAAGCCAGAGCAGGACGAGCACGGCGACGATCGCCCATTTCCAGCGCGGGCGATGCTCGAGGAATGTCGGCGTCCAATCCCGGTTCCACAGCAGGATCAGAAGGAAAAGCGCGGGCATCGTGTAGCGCATTCCGTTCATCCAGTAATGCCACTCGCCCGAGTCGCCGATCGTCGTAATCAGGAGATGCGCGAACCCGCCGAGGAGAAGTCCGGTGCGTAGGATCTGCGATTCGTCGGTTGGTTTTCTCACGAAAAGCGGGACCTCGCGGATGACGGCGTAGAGGTAGACCATGATCGTGTAGAGGTTCACCGTCCACGACCAGCCGAGCGTATTGTCATGCGGAAAACGCGGCGGTAGCAGGTTCCCCCGCAGGGCTTGTCCGAAGAGGCGGAAGAATTCCGGAACGTCGAACTCCTTATGCCAGCCGATGTCGAGCGTCTGGAAATAGAGATTCCAAACTCCGAATTTCAGATGACAGAAGAGGAAGAAAACTCCGGCGCCGCCCAGTCCCCCGATCGTCCAGAGAGTCGCGGCTCCGAGCGAACGCGTCCCGACTTCCGCGCGACCGCCCTTTTTCGAGAGGAGCCAGCCGAGGAGAAACGTCCCGGCGATCGCACCCGGAATCACGAAGCCCGTCAGCCGGGTCATGCCCAGAAAGAATCCCGTCGAATACAGTCCCCCGAAGAGAACGAGCGGATGGACGGTGGATCGATTTTGGATCAGCCAGATCCCGAGAAAGAGGAGAAAGATATAGATCGACTCGCTATAGCCGGTGAAAAAGTAAAACGTCGCGGGGAATGCGAGGAGAAGCGCGATTTTCGCGAGGTGGGGGCGCCCACGCTCATCCACATAGAGGAACGGAATCAGGAGAAAAATTCCGAGCGCGAAGATCGCCGAGGTGATCGGGAGCGAATGCACGGAAGGGAGTTTCAGCCAGGAACCCACGATCGTCGCGACGATCGGGTACAGGGGGAAAAAAGCGACATTCGCCTGGTCCCCGTTCTGCGGGACCGGAGGGATCGTCGAGACGTAACCGATCTGCATGATCTTCTGGTACCAGCCGCAGTCCCAGCGGCAGCCGTACGCGAACGAGAGCGTATTCGGGCCGTAAACCAGGGCGAGCGTCGCAGAGTACGCGTAGAGAACTCCCAAAAAGAGAAGAAATCCGACGAAAAGACGCCAAATGGTAGCGGACCGCAGCTTCTGCACTTGCTTCTCCCTCCTAACGAATCTTAAATCGAAGAACCCATGTCGTCGATTCGAATCGGAGTCATCATCCCCTGCTTTAACGAAGAGGAAACGCTCGCGGCCACGGCCGAAGCGGTGGGCGGGGAACTCCACGAACTGATCGAAGCGAAGACGATCTCGCCCGAAAGTTTCGTCTGTTTCGTCGATGACGGAAGTCGGGACGAAACGTGGACGAAAATCCAGGAGTGGCTCTCGCGCGGGACGCTGTACCGAGGGATCAAACTCTCGAGGAACGTCGGCCACCAGAGGGCGCTGCTCGCCGGACTGATGTCCATGCGCGACGAGGCGGAGGCGCTCATCTCGATGGACGCCGATCTCCAGGATCCGGCGAGTACGATTCCCTCGTTCGTGAACGCTTACCGCGAAGGAAGCGAGATCGTTTACGGCGTTCGCGACGATCGTTCGGGCGACTCCGGCTTTAAACGGGGTTCCGCGGAATTCTTTTACCGAATCATGCGAAAGCTCGGCGTCGAAATCGTGCCGAACCATGCGGACTGCCGCCTCCTCGGAGCGCGCGCGCTCGATGCGCTTTCCCATTTCGACGAAGCGAACTTGTTCCTGCGCGGAATCGTTCCGCTGCTCGGATACCCGTCGTCGAAGATCTACTACAAGCGCGGCTCGCGGACGGCCGGAGAATCGAAGTACCCCTTCACGAAGATGATCGCGTTCGCCTGGGACGGCATTACTTCGTTCAGCACGCGCCCCCTCGGGTTCATCGTTTGGCTCGGATTCTTCGTCTGCATCGCGACCTTCCTCGTCGCGCTCTGGGTTTTCTACACTTACCTCTCCGGGCAAGCGATCCAGGGCTGGACCTCGATGGCCCTTCCCCTCCTCTTTATCGGAGGCGTACAGCTTCTTTCGATCGGCGTGATCGGTCAGTATCTCGGGAAAATCTACCAGGAAGTGAAACGCCGGCCGCGATACTTCATCGAGAAGCGACTCTAGATCCTCGGGATCGGCGTGATCCGACCGGGACCGGTTCGGACGGCGATTAGAGCGCGAAAAAGATGCGCCGCTGATCACTCGATTCGATCGGAACGCCCACGCCGGCCTGCTTCAGCCGGCGAACCATCGCCTCGCCTCCGTCCGCGTATCCGAATCGATCGATCCAGATTCCGGCGTAACCCATCTCGGACGCCGCCCGGAGATCGCCCGGCCCCAGTTCTTCGGTTTCCTCCAACCGGGTCGCCAGGGAACGGATTTCGAGGAGGGCGGGCGACTCTTCCCACGCTCCGTAACTCCACCGCGTCCGCTCGCTATAGAGCGGCCCGACGGCATGGGAGTAATCGGTCATTCGGTGGAGCGTCGGCTGTTCGGGGAATGGAACGACGGGGAGCTGGAGGACCGCACCGTCCCCGACCTTCGCCTCGATTCTGGAAACGAATTCCTTCGCGCTCTCGGTCTGCGCATGTTCGGCGATCGGACGCGGTGCGGGTAAAACCTGATCCCACAGTGCGAATGCGGCGAGTGCCAATGCAAAGACCACCTCCCGGCCAGTCATACGGCGCTTAAACCAGTCAGAAAGGAACATCCCTAAGCCGAGCAGGGCGATCGCCGCGAGCAAGGGGCTGATCCGATTCGTCGCCCGAAAGACGGGGAAGATCGTGAAAGCGATCGCGGCGCCGATCCCGGCTCGAAAAGAAAAGAGAAAGACGAAAAGAGACAGAACTCCGGTATCCCACTGCGTACGGCGCTTTCGAATGAGGCTGTACAGGCCGATGAGAAATCCGACCAGTCCCAGCGTCCCGATCGTTTCGGTCAGTCCCTCGATGCGAAATCGATTCTCCATGTAGCGATCGCGCGGCCAGCGAAAGAGCGGAAAACGGTGGTGCTCGATCGGAAGCAGCACGGCCTCGGGACGAAGACTGTAAAGAAGCGCGTCGGCGGGGTCACGAACGAACGCCGGCGGCGTTTCCGTCGCGTGGCGAACCGCCGAAAAATGGTGGGCGGTGGAGATCCCGACCGCCAAGACGAACGGAATTCCCACGGCTAAAATCCCGACGAGGGGGGCGAAGGAACGTGCCCGAATCGCTTTCCACGCGAGGACCAGCCCGAGCAGACCTCCGTAGAAATATCCGTAGTAAGAATGCCAGAGCGTGACGAAGAGGACGCTCGTACCGAGCCAGAAGAGAAAACGAAAGCGCAACGGGCGCTCTCGCCGTACCAGGTGGAAAAGCACGGCGCCCGCGGGCGCCAGCACCCAGTAATGGGACAGAAAAAGGTACTCGTACCGAAGCGAATGGTACGGGAGATAAGCGAAGGCGATCGCAAGCGCGAACGCGAGGGAAGGTCTTACCCGGAGCGAAATCGCCGACGCATAAAACGCGGCGACCGCCAGGACATAGCCCGAAAGGAAATGGAGATTCCAGAGCACGACCGGATCCTTCGAAAAAATCCCC
>CAZIAL010000031.1:0-37157 GCA_964536965.1 uncultured Bacteriovoracaceae bacterium | reverse complement strand
GGATTCGGCGACCCCGCTGATGTTAGGTCGCACGGAACGGGGTCCTCTCTGGGTGATCGAGAATACGGCGAACGGCGTGGTTCGGGTGCGTTCTTTGGCGAGCGAACTGGGTCAGGTCGGAAATGCGCACTCCCAAGTGCTTTCGAACGAGCAGATGCGCAAAGGCGTGCAGGTCAAGTTCAAGAAGAAGGATTCGGACGAGATCAAGCTCGAGATTCGGGCGATTCGGGAAATGCATCCGAAGTTCTACCGCGAGAGTGGCGGTCAGGATTTCGCGAAAGGCTTCCAGGTCTACCACTGCGTGGGAGATTGGAATACGAACGCCACCCGGCATGGAAAAGAATACCGCGCCCGTCTCTACGGCGACGATATTTTCCAGGTGATCGCCGAAGGTTCGACCGCGCGAATCATTTCCCAAAAGCCCGGCCTCGTCGTCGAAGTGAACGGTCATCTAAAGTCCGTGGAGCTCGGCAAGGAGTTCGCGCTTTCCGCGACGGAGTTCTTCAAGTCGAGCATCCGTTTCGGAAACGCCAGCTGGTACTTCGCTTCCACTTCGGACGCGCGGAAAGACGCGATCTTCGGAATCGCGGATCGCCCGTACGAGAACCGGGATTTCTACCGTTTCGCGGCCGGCGCGATGCTTTCGCTGCTGCTCTTCGTCGGCGGTGCGATGATCGTCCCGAAACCCGAACAAGAAGAAGTCATTCCTCCGCAGATTCTGAAGGTATTGGTGCAGAAGCCTAAAAAGAAGGCCCAAAAGCGCGAGATCCCCGGAGAGAAGCGGGAAGAGCAGAAGGAAAAGGCACTGGCCCAGAGCGAAGAAATCACGAAGAAGCCTAAGCCACCGAACGAGATCATCGTTCCGAAAGGTGCTCCGGCCACGGCGGCGAAGAAACTGCCGACGAAGCAAGTGAAGCGGATGAATCGCGTCGCTAACCTCTACCAAGGAGTGATGCGCGGCGGCCTGGCGAAGATCCTGGACTCCAAACAACTCCTCGACAGCGCGAAGCTCGGCGCGGGCGGAAAGTTGAAAGGTGACTCGAAGAGCGTCACCAGCGCCCTCTCGAACCTCGCGCTCGACATGAACGCGGGCGCCGGTAGCGGCAACTCGAAGGTCGTCGGTTTCGGCGGCGATTCGGCGGCCGGAGTCCGCGGGCCGGCTACGGTGGGGTACTCCAACGGAGTGAAGGGTGCGCTATCCAAGGGCACCGGCGGAGACGCGGTCTCGCTCGGAACGGCGGACGCGGAGGTGGAAGAAGGTCTGACGAAGGAAGAGGTCGGCCGGGTTATCCACGCCCATATGAAGGAAGTTCGTTACTGCTACGAATCGTCGATGGTGCGTGCTTCGCGGGTCGACGGTAAAGTCATCATCGATTTCACGATTAACGGACGGGGAACCGTCGCGAAGGTGAAGGTTTCCAGCTCGACACTTCCGGACCCCGGACTCGGGGAATGTATCATGCGCCGACTCCGGACATGGCCGTTCCCGAATCCGAAGGGCGGCGTGAACGTCGACGTGGCCTATCCGTTCATCTTTAAAACTCTGGGAGGTTAACCCATGAGGAACCCGCTTCTCCTCACGATCCTCGCCGCGGCGATTGGATCAACTTTTTCACTCGATAAGGCCTTGGCGAGCGAGCCGACCCGCATCTTCAACGCCTGTGGCGAAGACGAGCGCACGCGATTCGCCGATAACTTTCCCGATGAGGAAAGGTCGATGGCGTCCAGCGTGATCTCCGACGATCTTCCCGGTTCGGAAATCTATCGGGTCGGATTCCGGCTGGCGCAGTCTAAGAAGTCATGGGACGTCCGCGAGCTCGGCGACTATCTGAAAGCCCGCGCGTACTATCGCGAAGGCCTGATCCACCTGGCGTACCAAAAGTTCCAGACGCTGCTCGTCCAGCCGCTCCAGCCCGGAGTGCCGCTTTTCGGACGTATGGCGGCGCTCCAGTGCGTGATCAAAATGCAAAAAGATTTTCCGACCCTCGGTTTCGGCCGAGCCGGAGTGCCGAACCTTGTATCGTGGATTCGCCGCCCTGACGTGGATTCGTCGGGCCGCGAAGATATCTCGCGCGCGCTCGTCGTCCGGATGAAGGAAGTCGTGAATGCGTGGAACGAAAAGGAAGCCCTCGAGATCGTGACGGCGCTGGGAAAAGAGAAGGGCTACGCGCTCTACGCGCAGGCCCTCTGGTATCAACGGCAGGGGCAGTACTCGAAGGCGATCCCGCTCTGGGAAAAGCTCGTCGAGCAGAACGAACTCCCGGCTCCGTTCTCGCAGGACCGCGATACACTGCTTATTCTCTATGCTCGCGATCTTTACGAAGCGAAGAAGTTCGAGAAGTCGGCGGACATTCTCCGGAAAGTTCCGCGTGATTCGAACTATCTCGCCCAGGCTTTGTCGGATCTTTCCTGGGCGCTCCTCCAGGCAGGGAATCGACGCGAGGCGATCGGCGCCGCCTTCAACATCCAGAAATCGCTGCTGACCCGAGTGTACGCGCCCGAGGCCCCGCTGGTGGCATCGATCGCGCTCCACGAAATGTGTCAGTATGCGCGGGCGCTGAAGAACGCCGTTTTCTTTAAGAAGAAATATTACCCGGTGCTCATCTGGTACAACAAGCTCACTCCGACGCAGAAAATGAAACCTTACCAGTTGCTGACGACCGCGCTTCGGAAGAAGGGCGGGGTACCGAACCTGGTCCTTCTCGAGTGGCTGCGTTCGCCGGAGTACCGCGCGTTTCAGCTTGAGGCGAATTTACTCTTCGACGAAAAGAAAATTGCGTATCAGCTCTACTCCGCGCGCGTGAATTCCGAGAAGGGAGCTGCATGGGTAAAGGACTGGAAGGCGCCGATGCCGAAGTTCTATAACGACGTCGCCGTAAAGCAAAAGGCGCTCGGTCGGAACATGAATGCGGTGTTGACCAGCCTGACCGGCCGGATCGCGAAGCAAGTCGCGAAAATGGCCGAGAACGTTCAGCTCCTCGAGGTCGAGATCTTCGACCACGCAGGGGAGGATATGGTCTGGAAGAACGTGAACCCGGAATACCTTGCTTGGCTGGACCAGCAGGAGCCGGAGTCGCGTCAGAAGGACCTATACTGGGAATGGGGCTCCATGCCGACAGACCCGAAATCCGTCGACGAGATCTGGGAAGACGAGCTCGGCTGGACCATCGGCAGCGTGAGCGACGAATGTAAGAATAAAGAGAAATATCGCACGGAGAAATTCGGCGGTAAGAGCGGAAAAACGCAGGCCGTGGCACCCGGATCCGCTCCCGGGGCTAATTAACAATTTGTTCACTGTTAGTGCAGTGTCTAGTAATCCTACGACATTTCAGGGCGCTTAACAGTTAAGAATTGTGCAGGATCAGATAGTTAGGGAAATTGCACAGTCTTTGCACTGTATAGTGATTGGCTAACTGACTGACCCAATGACGAGACTCTCGGGAGAGGAGCGTGTCTCATGGATCGCAGGACGTTTTATAAAGGATATGTTTTATTTGGATCGGTACTCGCGTTGACGAGCTTGACTGCTTGTAACGTAACCGATTTCAGTGTCGCGCCGGAATCCATCGCCGAGCTCGATAAACTCAAGAACCCGCCGAAGGATCCGGATCCGGACCCCACTCCGACCGTTCCTCAGGTATGTTTCCCCGCAACGTGCGCGGCACCTCCAAAAGGGTGTGCTTACGTTGATCCGGTAGTCGTGGACGGCTGTTTGAAGTCGTGCGGAACGCTGAAATGCGATCCGGTTCCGACGCCGACTCCGACCGTTACCCCGACGCCTACGCCGACGGTAACTCCGAAGCCGACGCCAACCCCGACGCCTACGCCGACGCCTACGCCGACGCCTACGCCGACGGTCACTCCGTCACCAAAGCCGGACGTAAAATCGGGCTCGAACGAATTCAACCCACCGGCGCTCGAAGGAGCTCCGAAGGTCGATATTCTCTTCGTGGTCGATAACTCGGGTTCGATGTCCAACGATCAGAACATCCTGGCTCAGTCTTTCGGCGACTTCATCAAGTCGTTCAAAGCACGAGACGTCGATTACCAAATCGGCGTGACGAGCACGGACGTGACGGCCTACGGCAACGGCAAGTACTGGAATGATGGTAGGCTGAACGGCTACTACAATCCAGGACCGGGCCAGCTTCTGTCGAAGTTCATGAACCAGCTCTGGGTCTCGCCGGCTGACAAAGACATTGTCGGGCACTTTACGGCGAACGCGAAGCTGGGAACTCGTGGAAGTGGCAGCGAACAAGGTCTGCAATCGCTGGAACTCTTCCTCGCCGATGGAAAAATCGGTAAGGGCGGCTTCAACGAAGGCTTCGTGCGCGAAGATGCGATGCTCTCCGTGGTGGTGGTGTCCGACGAGGACAACGACATCCGGGAAGCAGGACTGACGCCGGAGAAGCTCGCCGATCGCGTGATCGCTCGTCTCGGCCAGGTGAAAGGTCCTAAGTCTCGCGGTTACTCGTGCGACTTCGTGATCGACCTCCAGGCGCGAGAGCCTTCAGGTGGACGCAAGTATCCTCTCGGTGGAGGAACCAATTCGTATCCAGGCGCTTATCTGAAGGCCTCGGATAAAATGGGATGCCGCAAACTCGACATCTCCAAGAATTGGGGTCCTGAACTCGTGAAGATCGGATACGACATCATCAATCAAGCCGAGAAGGAATTCAAACTCTCGGCCATCCCGATCAACGGAACGATCGTGGTGAAGATCGATGGTAAAGCCGTAGCCGCTGACGCGACGAACGGATACGTCTACCACGCCGACCGGAATACGATCGAACTTCGAGGCGACGCCCTGCGGGCGAGCCCGGGAGCGAAAATCGTGGTCGACTACCAGTACATCAGCAAATAATCGGCTCGGTCCTAAGAGGGCCGCCGCACTAAACTTGGCCCCGTTCCGGAAGATTTCCGGGACGGGGCTTTTGTTTGAGGATGATCTCGAAGCACGTCACCGACTCCCCTGAAGCTTCGGCCAAGACTAGATCGCCCCCCTCCGCACGCAGGAGACGGCGTGAAATATTCAGTCCCAGGCCCGTGCCGCGACCCTCGGCCTTGGTCGTCTGGAATGCTTCGAAAAGATGAGGCCGGAATTCATCGGAAATTCCGCTGCCGTTATCGCATACCCGGATGATCACCCGGGCTGGTTCCTCGCGCAGGGTGATCCGGACCCGGCCTCCGCTCTCGCGCTTTTCCATCGCGTCGAAAGCGTTGTTCAGCACGTTCACGAGGACCTGGAAAAGGCTGGTCGGTTTTCCCACCACGGTCGTATCCGGCGGAAGGCGATCTTCGACTTCGATGCGCATTCCATGGTTCGAGAATCGGGCCCGAGAGAGCGACAGGGCCTGCTCCAGGGCGAGGCGTGGATCGGATTCGATGTAATTTTGTTCGGACGCCGTGCTGGAGAGCTGTTTCAGCCCTTCGACGATCTGTGAGATTCGCTCGACCAGCGACATCGCTTCTTCGAGAAGACGCCTGGACTTTTCGATGTCGGTCGGCGACCCGGCCAGACCCGAATTCAGAGCATGGGCAACGCGAGCGACTTTCGAAAGGATTCCCGACAACGGGGTGTTGATCTCATGCCCAATTCCCGACGCGAGTTCTCCCAGCGTATTCAGTTTTCCGAGCGCCAGGAGTTTCTGTCTCTGTTCGTGGAGTTCGTTCTCCGCCCGTCGCAGCTCGGTAATGTCCGAGGTCAGCCCTTCTACCCGCAGCGCCTTTCCAACGGCGTCACGCACGATGCGGCCACGGAGAAAGGCCACGCGCGCGCCCTTCGTCGGATGCCTGAAATGGAACTCGCCCGAGAACTGGTCGTTTCGGGACTTCTCGGCGCGTAAAAAAGTGTCGAGCATCCGCGCGATTTCGGCATCGGAATAGGCGCGAACCCAGTCTTGTGGATTCTTGATCGTGGAAAGTGGAACGCCATAGAATCGTTCGACCGAGGAACTCATGAAAATCGTCTCCCAGGTGTTCCATTCGACGGACCAAACGACCTCTTCGATGAGCTCGAGGACGTCTTCGAATCGGCGTTCGGTTTCGCGCCGCCGGACTTCGCTGATCCGTAAATCGGTGAGGTCCTGGGAGGTTCCTACGAAACGGACGCCTTCCGAAAAGTATTCGAATTTTCCGATCGACCGAATCCAGCGGACGGCGCGGTCGGAGGCTCGGACGATTCGATACTCGAGCTGAAGAAACGAACTCCGCTCCTCGGTGGCGCGCTGAAAGAGCCGGCCGATGTGTTCCCGGTCTTCCTCGTGTACCACCGACATGAAGAGATCTCCGCTCGCCCGCGTACGCGGATCGAGCCCTAGAATTTCATAGAGACCTTCCGACCAGTGGGGATCCCCCGTGGGCTGGGTAAATTCGAATGCACCGATTTTTCCGGCGACTTCCGTCGCATGGAGAAATTCATGACTTCGCTTCTCGTTCGTCACATCCCGAATCTGGCCAAAAATAAAGGGGGTCTGATTCCCATCGCGAAGAAGGTACCTGCGTATCTGGAGGTCCCGCATTCCACTCGGCATCTCCACCTTTTCTTCGGATTCCCAGACGCGGGCCGTCTCGGCATTTTCCGGGTCGAGCAGTCTCGCATCGTTCGCACGACAAATCTGCGCCGCTTTCTCGGAGAGGAAATCGAAATCGTCCTTACCGTAAAACTCTTCGGCGTTTCGTCCCATAAATCGTGCGAAAGCGCCATTTACGTAGAGAAATCGGAAGTTCTGGTCCTTGATAAAAAGAGGGTCGGGATAACTGTGAAAACTCTCGGTCAGAAAGTGGGGGAGACTGAGCGTATGACTCATCGGAAAAAAGCTCTCCCTTTAAGCGTTACTTCGACTCGTCCCACCAGGCGGCCATGACTGGCGAGCTCGTGATCGGACCGCCGCGGAGGTAGTGGTCGATGAGTTCGACGAGCTTGTAAGGATTGAAGGGCTTTTTCAGTACAGGCACCTTGAGGGAATAAAGACGCAGAGCCTTTACCGCCTCTTCGAAATTTCCCGTGATGATGATGACCGGAATTCCAATCTTAACGGCCTCCCGCGCAAGATCGCTCCCTTTTCCGACCATGAGATAGTCGGAAACAATCATGTCGATCCGCGGATTCTTTTTCAGCACTTCGAGCGCATCGAGCCCATTCTCGCGTGCGATGACATCGAACTTACCTGTGCTGATCAGGAAATCCTGCAGCTCGGTTAGGAGTTCCATGTCGTCTTCGACGAGGAGGATTTGTTTGAGGTCGTTCTGAAATGGATGGTTGGTCATGCGGCGCCCTTATTAGAACTCCTACAGGGAACGGACGCGGATTCCAAAAAAAAACGCCGTCGCCCGATTGGAGCGCCGGCGTTTTTCGGTTTTTTAAACGCTGCTTACGCGTAGATCTTTTCTTTATGCTCTTCGGCTTCTTTGCAGGCGATGCAAAGCGTAGAAACCGGGCGAGCCTCAAGCCGGCGCGGTTCGATATTCTCTTCGCACTCGAGGCAAGTCCCGAAGGTTCCGTCACCGATGCGGCCGAGCGCTTCGTCGATCTTGAGTAGCAGTAGTCTTTCCCGATCGCGAAGTTTAAAGATCAGGTTTTGGTTGATTTCACTCGCGGCGAGATCGGTCTCATCCGGAAGGTCATCCGGAGACACTGCGAGTTCCGTTCTCATGGCGTTTTTAGAGTTGTTCAGAATTCGCTGTTTCTCTTCGAGCAGAGTCTTCTGAAACTTCTTCATCGTCCTAGAATCCATACATTCCCCCCGTATCCAAACTCATCGCCTTACTGCAGCTTCCGACAAATCCCGCCGTAGGCCCTAACGATGATCACTATCCCAAAGTGATGGTGTCTTCTGAACCTCCAAGCCGGTTGCCATTCTGGTTCCGACAAGATCGAAGTCACCGAGTTGTTTCGCCGCATTCCTTCGCGACGAAGAAAACGATTATAAGAAGTTCTAAGGTCGCACAAGAAAAAATCATGAGTTCTTACAAGATCTTATAATGCGTAACGTTACGGAAGCGCATGATTCTCCGTGCCGAATGCAAGGGATTTCCGACATCGCCGTTGTCTTTGAAACTTACGGAACTCGTGTGAATAGTGACTTTTTCCCGGCAAATACCCGCACTTTTCGTGCAAACGGCTTCCCTCCCGCCGCCGATCTGAAAATGACTACGCGGACCGGAATCGGCGTGATCGATCATTCGGCGTGCCGACTCGGACGACGCTTGAGAAAAGAAATGCGGATCGTTAGACCTGGAGGGGATGGCCCGTAAAAAGAAGTCCTTTTCCTCCGCGCCGAAATCTCCCGCGATCCCTCTTCCTGGCAATGTCGCGATCGTGATCCTCGCCGCGGGTCAGGGAAAGCGCATGAAATCACCGCTTCCGAAAGTCCTCCACGAAGTTTGTGGAGAGCCGATGCTCGTCGCTCTCTTGCGTGCCGTGAAGCGCGCGTCGACGGACGGGCGTGATGTCGGAATCGTCGTCGGCCACGGTCGATCGGAAGTGGAAACCGCCGTACGCGCGAGATTAACGAGTCCCGAATTTTCGGGATTGCGGGTGGAATTCCTGGTCCAGTCCGAGCAGAGAGGCACGGGCCACGCGCTCCGTTCCGCGATGGAAAGCGACTGGGGTCAGAAGCGCATTTCCGAAAATGCATCGATCGTGGTGCTGCCGGGGGATGCGCCGCTGATTCCCGAGGAGTTGCTCTGCGCGATTTGCGCTCCGCTTGAAAAAGGGTCCGCCCTGCGTCTGCTCACCTGCGAAGTCGCCGATCCGCGGGGATACGGTCGAGTCGTCCGCCAAGGCGGGAAACCGAGCGGACCCGTGCGCACGATCGTCGAGGAAAAGGATGCATCCGACCGCGAGCGAACGATCCGCGAAGTCGCCGTTTCCATCTACCACTTCGAGTCCAGGTTCCTGAGCGGGTCCCTCCCCAAACTTTCTACGCGCAACGCGCAAGGCGAATACTACCTCACGGACCTGATCGGAATCGCCGCGAAGGCCAGACGAAAAGTGACCACGCTTCGCTGGTCGAACTCGGAGGACGTTCGCGGAGTGAATGACCTGTGGGAACTCGCCTTGGCCGAACGCGAAGTCCAGCGCCGCATCGTCGAGCGCCATGCGCGCGCCGGAGTACGATTCCTCGATCCCCACTCGGTCGCCGTAGAGGCATCGGTTACGATCGGCGAAGGGGTGCGTATTCATCGCGGCGTCGTCCTCCGGGGAGCGACCTCGATCGGCGATCGGGTCGATATCGGGTCGAACACGGTCCTCCGAAATTGCCGGGTGGGTGACGGCGTCGAGCTGAAGGCGGGATGTTACTGCGAGAATTCGGAGATCGACGCGAACGCGAAAGTCGGTCCGTATGCCCACCTCCGGCCGGAGAGTTACGTCGGTCGAGGATCGAAAATCGGCAACTTCGTCGAACTGAAAAAGGCGCGCATCGGGGCGGACACTTCGATCGCCCATCTTTCGTACCTCGGCGACGCCATCGTGGGCGATCGCGTGAATATCGGCTGCGGTTTTATCACCTGCAACTACGACGGCCGCGTGAAAAACGGATCGCGTAAGCACCCGACGATCATCGAAGACGACTGTTTCGTCGGGAGCGATTGCCAGACGATCGCCCCCGTCCGACTCGGGAAGGGCGCCTACGTCGCGAGCGGATCCACGATCACGCGCGATGTGGAGGCGGATGCGCTCGCGATCGCGCGCACGCGCCAGGAGAATAAACCGGGATACGCGAAGCGCTTTCGCCCGGCAAAAGAATAGGCTTTAAGGACGGGAATCAGGCATGTGCGGCATCGTAGGTTATATCGGTAAGCGTCCAGCACTGGACGTACTTCTCAAGGGGCTGAGCCGTCTCGAATATCGCGGGTACGACTCGACGGGCGTCGCGGTCGTCGCGGTCACCCCGAGTGGAAGTCACATCGAGATTCGAAAGAGTGAAGGCAAGCTGGTGAACGTGGAGCGCCTCGCGCAGGACCTCGAGCCCGCCGCGAAAAACAGCACCTGCGGGATAGGCCACACGCGATGGGCGACGCACGGAAAGCCGACGACGCAGAATGCCCATCCTCACCGTACCGGGCATATCGTGCTCGTGCACAACGGCATCATCGAAAACTATCAGGAAATCAAGAAAGAGCTCCTCCAGAAGGGACATCATCCCGTTTCTGAGACGGACTCCGAGCTTTTCGGTTTTCTCGTTCTCGACGAAATGGCGCGGATGGAAAAGGACGGAGCGAAGGGCCCGATGCTGCTAACCGCCGTGTTGGCCTCCTTCCGGAAGCTCACGGGCGCGTGTTCGGTCGTTGTGATGAGCGACCGCGAACCCGGAGTCGTCATCGGCGTCCGAAACGGCACGCCGATGGTCGCCGCCCTCGATCCGAGCGGGGGCGCGATCCTCGCCAGCGACGCCCAGCCGATTCTCGAGTACACGAAAGACGTCTTCTTCATGGAAAATGGTCAGGCGGTCGAAGCCACGATCGCAGGGCTCCGATTCTTCGACCTGAAATCGGGCGCGGAGACCGAAGCCAAATCCACCCGGCTCGACTGGTCGCTCGATCGCATCGATCGGAACGGATATCCGCACTACATGCTGAAGGAAATTTACGAGCAGCCGACGGCGCTCGTGGATACCCTGAACGCGCTTCTCGACCGCGCGAAGACGGATGCGTTTCCCCTCGCGCGCCACCGCGGCGCCGATCTCCTCGACCAGGCGGAAGAGCTCATCTTCGTCGCCTGCGGGTCGAGTTGGCACGCCTCGATGCTCGGAAAGTACTGGCTTGAAAAGTACGCCCGGATTCCGGTTTCGGTCGAACTCGCGAGCGAGTTTCGGTATCGCGATCCCGTACTGCGCAAGGGGACCGTGGTCGTCGGTGTTTCCCAGTCTGGCGAAACGGCGGATACCCTCGCGGTGATCCACGATATGAAAGCCCGCGGAATTCCGACGCTCGCCGTGACGAATGTCCGCGGTTCGTCGATTTCGCGCGATGCGGACGGTGTCTTCTTCACGGCGGCCGGACCGGAAATCGGCGTGGCGTCGACGAAGGCGCTGCTGACCCAGTTTCTGACCCTGGTGGTTTTCGCGGGTGCGCGGGCGAAAGACTCCCCGGCGCGCGACCGGCTTTTCGCGAATACGATCGTGCTGCCGCACCTTCTCCAGACCTACCTCGACGATGCCGAGGGCTTGCCGAAGCAGGCGAAGTCGATCGCCCATGCGCTTCGCGACGCGAAAGGATTCTTCTTCATCGGTCGCGGCTATTCGTTTCCGATCGCGCTCGAGGGAGCGCTGAAGCTGAAAGAGATCGCCTATGTGCACGCCGAAGGGTACGCGGCCGGCGAGCTCAAGCACGGACCCATCGCGATGATCGACGAAGAGATGGTCGTCGTCGTTCTCGCGCCGAAGGATTCGTGGCGGGATAAAACCGTTTCGAACCTCGAGGAGGTGAAGGCTCGCGGCGCGCGCATCGTCTCCATCGGCGCGGCGAGCGATACGCATCTGCGGGAGCTTTCCGATTTCTGGATTCCGCTTCCGGAGTTCGCGGACGAGGCATTGCTTCCATTCGCGATGACTCCCGCCGTGCAGCTTCTGAGTTACGAGATCGCGATCCTGAAGGGCACGGATATCGATAAGCCCCGGAACTTGGCCAAGAGCGTGACTGTCGAATGAGCGCTATTCTCGTCGGCCTGATTTCCGCCGTCGTCGCGAGCCTTCCCGGTCTGATCCAGCAGCGGATCGATCTCGAGCGACCGCTCTTCCTGCTCGGAATCGGCATTTTCGCGATGATCGTCCAGGCGATCTACTTTCGGAAATTTCCCGCGCGGACGCGGGCCTACGACGGCATGGCCGATCTTTTCATCTTCATCCACTCGCGCATGCCCGAGGATACCTGGGTACGGTGGTTTTACCGGGCGGGGGCGACGTTTTTCCTCTCGATCTTCGGGGCCGGCGTCGGCGTCGAGGGAGTAGCGGCCGAAGCCTCGCAGTCATTCACGCTCGGAACGCGCACGCGCTCGGAACTCTGGAACGAAAATCGCCGTCGCACCGATGTCGCGGCCGTCATCGCCGGCGCGATTTCGGCGGTCTTCCAGGCGCCCTTCGCCGCAGTCGTCCTCTCGCTCGAGGTCGGGGCCGGGGGCCGCATGCAAACCGCGATTCTCTCCGCCGTCTCGGCGTACGCGGGTACGCTTTTCATCGCCAAGAAGACCGGGCTTGAAACGGAATGGGTTCCGTATTTCGACGCGCTTCCGGCGGGTGACTACTCCTGGCCGACCATTCTGGCAGTCGGAGTCATCGGGGGCATCGTCGCCGTGCTGCTGATCCGCGGGCTTCGCTGGTTCCAAGAAGGGGTGGTCGATCTTTTCCGGAATCGGATCTGGGCCCGACCGGTCCTGGGCGGGGGAGTGCTCGCCTCGGTGGTCTCGCTTTATCCGCAGGTGCTCGGCGCGCCTCTCGTCTCGCTGACGAATCTGACGATGAATCTGCGCACCGTCGATACCCAAGCTTCTTTCCTCCTGGCAAAGATTCTGATGCTGGCGACGGTCCTCGCGTGTTTCGGCACGATCGGGATCTTCTGGCCCCTCTTCATCATCGGCGCCTCCTATGGTCTGATGCTGCTTTCCGGCGTCGTCGGAATTTTCGTCGGCGCTTCGGCGCTCTGGGCGGGCGTCCTGGGCGCACCGATCGCGGCCGGGATTCTCGCCCTCGAGATGACCCGCAACTGGAAACTGATGGTCGCCGCGCTGATCGCCGGTTTCGTCGCCGATGCGATCCGCCGTCTTTTCAAGCAACTCCCGCTGGTCCATCGCGATCTCGAGGCGCGCGGACTCTCGCTCCTCGACGGCCGTTCGGCCGCGGTGCTTTCTTCGATTCTCGTTCGCGACGCGATGGTCACCGATTACGAGAAAGTCTACGAGCACGACCTCGTTCGCGAGCTTTCCGAGAAATTTCTGAATTCCCGGCACCCGTTTCTCCCCGTCGTCAATTCGCACGGTGCCTACGTCGGGCTCCTGACGCTCGATCTGATCCAGGAAGGAATCGCGAACCCAAAAGGGACCGATGCGTTCTTCGAAGTGAAGGACTTGCTTTATAAATCCGCGCCGACGAAGAAAGACCGCGTGCGTACCGTGCGCGATACCGATTCGCTGTCCCAGACGAGCGGGACGTTCGGCGACCGTTCTTGTGTCGCCGTTCTCGACGCCCAGGAAAAAGTCGTCGGACTTCTTTTCTCGTATTCGGTCCGCGCGGCCTATGATCGCGAAGTGGCGCGTCGCTCTCTCGCGGACGCTCGGAGCGCGAAATGATCGACTTCGACGACGCCCCCGACAGTTCACCCGCCCGTTACTCCGGTTTCGGCGATTCCCGCCGGGTCCCGGGCGGAGCACCCAAACCTCGCGACCTTTCTCCGGGGGAGGTGCCTCCCTATCTCGAGTCCCTGAATCCTCCGCAGCGGGAGGCCGCGGAGCATACCGAAGGGCCGCTGATCGTCCTCGCCGGCGCCGGCTCCGGAAAAACGAAGATGCTGACTTCGCGAATCGCGTATCTCATGGACGTGCGCGGCGTGCCGGCGCCGCGGATTCTCGCGGTGACCTTCACGAATAAGGCCGCGCGCGAAATGAAAGAGCGTGTGGAGCGACACCTCCATTCGACCGGCTCGGGATTCCACGGCGTACCCGAGATCGGGACCTTCCATGCGATCTGCGTGCGGATTCTGCGCCGGGAGCTCGCGGCGACTCCGTTTACGAAACCGTTCGTGATCTACGATGATTCCGATCAGCTCTCGCTCGTGAAGCGAGTGGTGGAGAAGCTCGGCCTCGACGAGAAAGCGTTCAGCCCGAAGGCGATGCAGGCCGGGATTAACCGGCTGAAATGCGACGCGATCGAGCCGAAAGAGCTCGAGCCTTCGCCCCACGACCTGTTCGAACGCAATCTGAAGCGGGTTTACGAAGAGTATCAGAAGGATCTCTTCGCGAATAACGCCCTCGATTTCGGCGAGATTCTTTGCATGGTTTACCGGATCTTCCGCGATCACGAGGCGATCCGCCGTCGGTACCAGGACCGATTTCTCTACATCCACGTCGACGAATATCAGGATACGAACCGCGCGCAGTATCTTCTCCTCTCCATGCTGGCGAAAAAGGAGTTCGGCGGGCATGAGAACATCTGCGTGGTCGGGGACGAGGACCAGTCGATCTATAAGTGGCGGGGAGCGGACATTCGTAACATTCTCGATTTCGAGACCGATTATCCGGGCGCCAAGGTCGTGAAGCTCGAGCAGAACTATCGTTCGACCCAGACGATCATCACGGCGGCGTCCCAGGTGATCCGGAATAATCGCGAGCGGAAGGATAAAACCCTTTGGACCGCGAATCCGAAGGGCCCGTTGCTGATTCGTGCCGGTCTGGCTGACGAGCGCGCCGAAGCCGAGTATGTCATTTCCGAAATTAAGCGCATCGCCGAAAACGAGAATCGGATGTACACCGAGTTCGCGATCTTCTACCGGACCCATGCGCAAAGTCGGCAGTTCGAGGAAGTCTTTCGGCGCGAGAAAATTCCGTACGAGATCGTGGGCGGCCTTCGCTTCTACGACCGAAAGGAAATCAAGGACGTCCTTTCCTACTTCAAGGTGCTCCAGAATCCGCAGGATTCCGTCAGCTTGAAACGAATCATCAACACCCCCGCCCGCGGGATCGGAAAAACGACGATCGATAAAATCGAGGCCATCCAGCTCAAGCTCGAGCAAGAGCGCCGACTCGAAACCGCGGGGATGCAGGGCGAGCCCGTCGCCGGTCCGCCAGCCCAGACGCCTCCCGAGCTCGATTTCGCCGATGCGCTCGTCGGCACGGGCAGTAGCTCCGAAGCGGGTGCGAAAGATACCTCCTTGTGGGCGGCGCTTCGGATCGCGGCGACGGATCCGTCTTACACCTCTGCGGGCACGGCGAAAAAGCTCGCGGGCTTCTATACCTTCATGGACAAGCTTTTTCGCGAGCGTCCGAATCTTCTGATTACCGAGCTCTACCATCTGATCCTGGACGAGACCCGTTACGTCCAGACGCTTCGCGAAGAGGCGACCGAGGAGTCCGCCGCTCGAATCGAGAACCTGGAGGAATTCGATACCGTGCTCCAGGAGTTCGAAGAGGCGCAGCTCGAGGGACTCGCGGACGAGGAGATCGATCGCAAGAAACTCGATCTCCTGCCGATTTTCCTCGAGGAGTCCGCGCTCGCGACCGACGTGGAGGGGAAGTCGAAGGACGAAACGATCCCATCCCTCCAGATGATGTCGCTTCACTCGTCCAAAGGTCTCGAATATCCCGTCGTTTTCCTCGTCGGCATGGAGGAGGGCCTGTTCCCGTCGATTCGCGGTATGGATGGCGCCGACGATGAAGAGATCGAAGAAGAGCGCCGGCTTTGTTACGTCGGAATTACGCGCGCGCGCGAATATCTTTATCTGACCCACGCTTCCGTACGCCGAATCTGGGGCCAGATTAACTACCAGGAGCCCGCTCGATTCTTCGAGGAGATTCCGCAGGAACTCATGGAGTATAAAGATTTCGCGACCGGCGCGGGGGCGACCGCGTTCCGGCAGGGTTCTTCCCGGCATTTCGAGAGAAAAGAATGGGGCTCCGGCTGGGGCGGGCGCGGGTCGGACGACAGCGGCGGCGCTCGGCGCGTCCGCGACGATGACTTTTCCCAGCTGACCGAAGCGGACCGAGCGAAAGCCGCCGCCGGCGCGGTCGCCCGTACGGGCGGCGTCTACCGAATCGGAGCGAAAATCGACCACCCCGATTACGGTGCCGGAAAGATCATCGCTCAGGAAGGCACGGGCAAAGACGAGAAGGTGACGATCCAGTTTTCGCGCGGAGGTCCGCGCAAGTTCCTCGTACGTTTCGTCGAAGGTTTCATCTCCGAATAGAGATTACTCGGAGGCCGAGCAGCAGCCGTAGTAAACGGTGCCGTTCATCTCGAATACGGCGTGATGGCTATAGAGATGATCGCTCATTCCATCGCTGCATTCGCCGTGCACCATCGTGAGCGAGGTGTGCTTGGTTTTCATCACGGTGGCGAAACCCTCAACCATTCCGGCCGCCTCTTTTTTCGATATGACTTTCAGCTGAATGCCGTCGAGGACGTCCGGGCTTGAAAAGCGGATCGTCTTTTCGGAGACCTTCAACCCCCAGAAGGGCTCGGTCCCGACACAGGACATGTCGGCCTGAGCGGAAGCGGTGGTCAGTGCGGCGAGGCTGGCGAAAAGGACGAGGGTTTTCATGGAGGCTTCATAACGCTAAGCAGCATTTTGTGCAATTCCTTTTCTTTTCCGGAGAATCGGAAGAACGGGCTCCACTCGCACGATCGCTTTCCATTCCAAATCTGCACCCCTTCTTCGATTGTGCACTCCCGGACCTTCGTCTAGTCTCGAAGCTCTCGAAAAGATTGGAGAATGAGTCTATGGCAGGCGCGCCCCAGGCGATTGAAGTGAATGAAGATTTGGTTCGGAAGGTCGCGGATCTCGCGCGACTGGCGCTGACCGATGCGGAAGTGACGAAGTATGCGGCCCAGATGAAAGTCACCCTGGGGTACGTTGATCAGATCGCCAAAGCGGTGATCCCGGATGGAACCGAACCCCTCTATAACCCGCTGGCAGAGTCGCTCGACCAGCCCCTCGGCGTGGAAACTCCGATGCGCGAAGATCGCGTCGTTCCTTCTCCGACCACCCCCGATGGAAAACCGAAGATGATTCGCGCGGCACCCGACACGCTCTATGAAGGATTTAAAGTCCCGCCGATTCTCTAAGTCCTCAGACCAGGAACCCACCGATGCTTAACCTGAAATACCGGACGATCACTCAGATCCACGACGCCTTCGACCGGAAGGAAATTTCCGCCGTCGATCTCACCCGCGACACCCTTGCCGCGATACAGGCGTCGAAAAAGAACGCTTTTCTGCTTTCGCTCGAAGAGCGCGCCATGAGCGCGGCAAAACGCGCCGACCAGATTCTGGCCGAAAAGGGAAAAGTACCGCGGAGCGAATATCCGTTGCTCGGGATTCCGCTCGCCCTGAAAGACAATATGGTCCTCGATGGCGTTCGCACGACCTGCGCGTCGAAAATGCTCGAGAACTATATCCCTCCTTACACGGCGACGGCGCTCGAGCGACTCGAAAAAGCCGGCGCGGTATTCGTAGGGAAAACAAATATGGACGAGTTCGCCATGGGCGGCTCGAACGAAAACTCCGCCTTCGGTCCCGTCGAGCACCCCGAGTTCCCGGGATATGTGCCGGGCGGTTCTTCGGGCGGTTCCGCGACCGCGGTAAAAGCCGGTTATAGCGTCGTTTCTCTGGGGAGCGATACCGGCGGCTCGATTCGCCAGCCGGCGAGTTACTGCGGAGTCGTGGGTCTAAAACCATCTTATGGGACGGTTTCCCGCTACGGCCTCGTCGCATTCGCGAGCTCCCTCGACCAGATCGGTCCGTTCGCGAACAGTGTGGAAGATGCGGCCATCGTCCTCGAAGCGATGGGCGGGCATGATCCGCTGGACTCGACTTCCTCTCCGCGCCCGCTCGCGAAATTCGCCGAACTCCTCCGGCAGCCGCTCGACTGGAAAGGGCTTCGCATCGGGATTCCGAAGGAATACTTCATCGACGGCGTCGACCTCGAAGTCCGGGAGTCGGTGAAAAAGGCGATCGCTTGGGTGGAAAAACAAGGCGCGAAGATCGTCGACATCTCGCTGCCGAATACGCCCTACGCCGTGTCGGTGTACTATATCGTTGCCGTCTCCGAGGCCTCTTCGAACCTCGCTCGTTTCGACGGAGTTCGCTTCGGAGTTCGCCCGCCGGATGCGATGAAGGTCGAAGACATCGCCGACTTCTATAAGTCGGTCCGCGCGAACTTCGGGCCCGAAGTGAAACGACGGATCATTCTCGGAACCTTCGCGCTTTCTTCGGGATACTACGACGCGTATTTCCGCCGCGCCTGTCAGGTGCGCCGACTGATTAAGAACGACTTCGATCGGGTCTTTAAGGACTGCGACGTGATTCTCGGACCGGTCGCTCCGTCCACCGCGTTTAAAAACGGAGAGAAAGCGTCCGATCCTCTGAAGATGTATCTAAATGACATCCTGACGATTCCTTGCAACCTCGCCGGGCTTCCCGGAATGAGTGTTCCTTGCGGAACCGACGATAAAGGGCTTCCGATCGGACTCCAGGTGATCGCTCCCCAGTTCCGCGACGATCTGGTCCTGAAAGTTGGCCACGCCTTCGAGAAGGGGTATTCCGCCGGGGGTGCGAAATGAGCGCGAAGATGAATCCAGAGTGGGAAGTCGTCCTCGGCCTCGAAATCCATGCGCAACTCGCGACGCAGACGAAAATTTTCTGTGGTTGCCCCGCGCGCGCGCCGGAAGGCGTATCGGTCGCGGATCTCGGTCCGAATGCGAACACCTGTCCGGTCTGCAGCGGCCAGCCGGGCGCGCTTCCGGTGCTGAGCCGCCAGGTCGTCGAATTCGCGATGCGCGCCGGGCTCGCCCTGAACTGCGAGATTCGGAAGCATAACGTCTTCTCGCGGAAGAACTACTTTTACCCCGACCTTCCGAAGGGCTACCAGATCTCGCAGTTCGATCTTCCGATCTGCGAGAAGGGCCATATCGACATCGAGTACAAGGTCGACGGCAAGGAAACGACGAAACGGATCGGCATCACGCGGATCCACATGGAAGAGGACGCAGGTAAGAACTTGCACATGGACGAGTTCTCGCTCGTGAACCTGAACCGGGCCTGCGTTCCGCTGATCGAGATCGTTTCCGAACCCGACATGCGCTCGGCCGAGGAGGCCGGCGCCTATATGCGCGCGATCCACGCGATCGTGACCGCCATCGGCGTCTGCGACGGCAACATGCAGGAAGGGAACTTCCGCTGCGATGCGAACGTTTCCGTTATGCGGAAGGGTTCTGCGAAATTCGGAACGCGCGCCGAGATTAAGAACGTGAACTCGTTTCGCTTCGTCGAAAAAGCGATCGAGTACGAGGTCGAACGGCAGATCGCACTGATCCAGTCGGGTGGCAAAGTCGTGCAGGAAACTCGTCTCTGGGATTCGGCGAAGGGCCAGACGTTCTCGATGCGTTCGAAGGAAGAGGCGCACGACTACCGCTATTTTCCCGAACCGGATCTGATTCCCGTGAAGATCGATTCGGCGTGGCTTGAAAAGGTTCGTTCCGAGATGCCGGAGCTTCCGAGCCAGAAGAAGGCACGCTACGTTTCCGAATTCGGTCTCTCGGCATACGACGCGGGCGTGCTGACGAGTTCGGCGAGCGTTTCGAGTTTCTTCCAATCCTCCATGGACACCGTCGTGAAGGCCGGTTTCTCTCCCGCGCAGGCGGCCAAACCCGTGGTGAACCTGCTTTCGTCGGAAATCCTTCGACTCGTGAACGAGATGCAGGTCGAGCTCGAGAGCGCGAAAATCCGGCCCGAGCATCTCGGGCATGCGACGATCGCGCAGCTAAAGAACGAGATTTCGGCGACGAACGCGAAGGCCGCGTTGACCGAAGCGTGGAACACCGGCGACTCCATCGATTCCATCATCGAGGCCAAGGGTCTGAAGCAGGTGAGCGACACCGGAGCCCTCGAAAAGGCCGTGGAGGCCGTGATCGCGGCGAATCCTGGACAGGCGGCGGAGTTCCGGGCCGGCAAAGACAAACTGCTCGGATTCTTCGTCGGTCAGGCGATGAAAGCCACCGGCGGCAAAGCCAATCCCGCGATGCTCCAGGAAATCGTGAAGAAGAAACTTTCGACCTAAATTTCGACCGTGGGGATCGGCCATGACCGCTTCCTGAACTGCATTTAATCTGGACGGATGCTTATGAAAAAAATCCTTATCGTACTCGGTTCACTGGTAGCCCTCTTTCTCGTCGCGATCGTCGTCATCCCACTGGTGGTGGACGTCGATGAGTACCGCCCGAAGATCGTGAAAGCGGCGAACGAAAAAATAAACGGGACGCTCGAACTCGGAAAACTGAAGCTCTCGCTTTGGGGTTCGATCCGGGTCGAAATCGGCGGACTGACGCTTTCGGATGCGCAGGGCACGAAGCTTGTCGCCGTGAAGGACGCCTTCGTTTCGATTCCCTGGACCTCCATTTTCGGGGGCTCGCCCGTGCTGACGTTCAACATGGAATCCCCGGAAGTCCGTATCGTGCGCGACGCCGCTGGGAAGCTAAACGTGATGACGCTGGTAAAAGATTCGGCCGCCGTTCCGGCCCCGACCGATGGTGGATCCGCTCCCGCACCCGCGGGCGGAACCGAACTTCCCGCCTTCGCGACCAATGCACGCCTCGGCGTCGATATTCGGAACGCGCTCCTCTATTTTAAGGACGACGCCTCGAAGTCGGAAACGGTGACGAAGAACTTGAACCTCCGCGTGAAGGATCTCTCGCTCTCTCGTAAGACGGAAATCGAACTCTCGGGATTGTTCGAAAGCGCTGCCGAAGACGTCTTCAAGGTCGCCGGCCCGTTTAAAATGACCGTCCACGCCGATCCGCGCGTCGAAAGCGGCGAGTTCCAGGGGATGAAAGCCGATCTCGACGCGAACTTCGACGAGATCGAAATCCAGGCTTCGGAGATGTTCCACAAGAAAAAAGGCATGACCGCGCAAGTGAAGGGAGCCATCGACGTTTCGAAAGAGCAGCTCTTGCTCTCGAAGCTGACCGCGAAATTCTTCAACGCCGAGATCGAAGCCAGTGGGAAAGTCACCGCGCTCCAGACCGATCCGGTGGCCGACCTCGCGGTGAAATCGAACGCGATTTCGTTGGCCCCGTGGAACGAGCTGATTCCGATGCTCAAGGAATATTCGCTTTCGGGCACGGCGTCGCTCGATGCCAAAGTGAACGGCCCGGCTTCGAAACTCCAGTACAAGGCTGATCTCGCGGTGAAGGACTTGAAAGCCAAGTCCCCGATGCTGAAGGCCGAGCCGGTCGTGAACATCACGATGAAAGTCGTGACCGACAAGGTCGAACGGTTTCTGGCGACGATGAAGTCGCCCGGGAACGATCTGGCGATCGACGGGACGGTGGTGTCGTTCACCAAGCCGAAAATCGACCTGAAAGTGACGTCCAGCAGTCTGGACCTCGACCAACTAGTGAATATGCCGCCACCTGACGCGAAGGCCGAAGGAGGCGCTCCGGCCTCAGGGAACGGCGGCGGGGGCGGCAAGCCGGCAGCCGAAGAAGACTTCGACGCGATGCTGGACCCGTTGCGGAAGAATCAGATCGCCAAGGACACCACCCTGGTGGCCAGCGTGAACGCGAAAATGATCCAGTTCTACGGAGTGAAGATGACCGATCTGGTGACGAAACTTTCGTTCCGGAATCTCGCGTTTTCCGTCGATTCCGCATCGTTAAAGGTTTGGGAAGGGGTCGTCGGCATGAAGGCGACCGCCGCCATGGCGCCGAAAACGCCGACTTATAACTTCTCCACCTCCGTGGCGGGACTGGATCTCCAGAAGGCCGTATCCAGCCAACTCGCTCTTTTTAAGAATACGCTCGTGGGAAAAGTGAACTTCAAAATCGACGGATCGGGAGCGAGTTTCAATCCGACCGCCGCGAAGAGAAACCTGAACGCCAAGGGAACGATGAAAGTCGTCGACGCGAACTTCCAGTCGATCGACATCGCGAAGATGGCCTCGGAGGCCATCAACAAGGCGCTCGAAAAAGTCGGCGATAAGATCCCGGGCGCGAAAGGGAAGACGATTAAGGGTTTGCCTGAGAAGTCCTCGAAGTATGAATACATCGCTTCGGATTTCACGATTTCGAACGGCCGTTTCGTCGCGCCGAATTTCACGGCGAAAGCGATGAAGGATCAGGGTCTGGATTTGCGGGGCTCGACGGAAGTCGGACTGATCGATCAGGAGCTGAAAGCGGAATGGGAAGTCATCGACACTTACAACATGACGAAGGCGCGCGAGCTCGGTTTCGAAGTCAGCGGTGTCCAGGTGCCTTCGGTTCTGGCTGACGGAAACAACCCGGTCGTCATTCCGGTTTCGGTCGCCTGCAAGGTGATGGCGCCATGTCCGAGCTATCTAAAGGTTCCGGAGCATTTCGTGAAGGTCGCGCTCGGCAATACGAAACGCGGTGCGACCGAAGTCGTGAAGGAAAAGGCGACCGAAAAGGCGAAAGACGTCGGCAAAAAGTTACTCAAGGGCCTCTTCAAGTAAAATGCTGAAAGCTTCCATCGATCTCGGGACGAATACCTGCCTGCTGCTGATCGCGGATTTCGATTCGGTACGGAAAGTGGCCGTCCGAGTCCTCCACGACCAGTCGACGATGGTGCGGCTCGGGCAGGGGGTGGATCAGTCGAAACGAATCCATCCTGACGCCGCTGCGCGGACGCTGAGTTGTCTCCGGGGCTACGCCGCGAAGCTGGCCGCGACCGGAGTCAGACCCTCGGATGCGATTTGCGTCGCGACGGCGACCGCGCGCGACGCCGTGAACGGGGCGGATTTCTTCGCCCAGGTCGCCGCTGAGACCGGGCTTAAGTTCCGGACGATCAGCGGAGAGGAGGAAGCGCGCGCGATGTTTCGCGGAGGCCTGCTTCCGAATATGGAACCCGCCCAGTCGGCGGTAATCGATATCGGCGGCGGGAGTACGGAGTTTCGCGGAGAAAACGGAGGCGTCAGTCTCCAGATGGGGTCCGTCCGGTTCACGGAGCGCTATCTCAAATCTGATCCCGTTACCGACGAAGAATTCTGGAAGGCTCGGGACGCGATCGACGAGATGCTCTTACAGGCCCTTCCCTGGCGGCAGGCTACGCGCCGAGATGCGCAACTCGTCGGAGTCGCGGGCACGGTCGTGACACTCGCCCAATGGCACTTGGGTCTGGATCAGTTCGATTCGGACGCCCTGAATGGGAGCGTCCTCACTCGCGGCGACATCCATCGTATGGTGGAGGAGCTGAAATGGCGCACCGTCGAGGAGCGGAAGGCGATTCCGGGAATGGACGCGGGGCGTGCGGATGTTCTTTTGGCCGGGGCCCTGATCCTCTGGCGCGCGCTCGAAGTTCTCGGGTTTCCGGGCCTGACGGTCAGTACGCGCGGCCTCCGATACGGAGTGCTCGAACTTTAGTTCCGGGCAAGCGTCGCGCGAATCTGGCGAGCCAGGCTCGGATCTTTCGCGGCGATGCGATTCAAAAGGGATTCGCGAAACGAAGGATCGGCGACTTCGAGGAGCGCGATCACTTGGCCGAATCCGTCGACCTTGATCTGCCCCTCTTTGCCTTCGGCTTCGGGCGAGGTGTTCGGCTGCGAGTTTCTTTTCAAATCCGTGAATGAACTCATTTCGATCTCCTAAGTGCTGGCTTTCGTCGTCGCTTTCGCGAAGAGCTGGGCTTTTCGGGCTTCTTCCTTCTCCCGCTGGTGAAGCGCTTCGGCCGCGGCCTGAAGTTCTTTCCGAACGGCGGCCAGGCGGGCCTCCCCGTTCTTCCGGTACGCTTCGACTTTGTCCTGATTCGCCTTCTGAATCTTTTCGACCTCGAAATCGCCCGCGCGCTTTTCGGCGAGGACTCGTTCCTCGTTTCCGATGCGCACCTCGTGCAACCTGTTCTCGAGGCTCTCCGCTTCCTTGGAAATTTGCACGTCATAAGCGTTCTTGAGATCGCTGACCTGCTCGACGTGGTTTTCCACCATGCGCTGGACTTCCGTGCCGTTGCGCTCCTGAATTTCGCGCAACTCGGACTGGTGGCGATTCTGCAGCTGCGTGCGCATGTTTTTGAGGCGTAGATCCTCGGACTGAACGCTGGCGACTGGATTCGGCATTCCTTTGCCTCCCGCATCCTATTTTGCCAGGGAATCGCCAGAACACCAACTTTGTCTTCACGCTTTGCGTCGAAAACCTGGCGAAAGCCCGTCTGCCGGGGCCGGACGGGAAAACCAGCGCCGCGCCAAAGTTTTGACGCTCGACCAGATTTGCCGGAACTGCTTTAGTGGGTGCATGGCAAATTCACTCGTTTTTCTCGGTGCGAAGCGGACCCCTTTCGGAGCGAATGGCGGAAGCCTAAAAGACGTCAGTCCGACCCAGCTCGGCGTCCACTCCGCGAAGGCGGCGCTCGCACAATCCGGCGTCCGTGCGAATCAGATCGATCATGTGATCTACGGAAATGTCCTCCATTCGGCGCCTGACAGCATCTATTCACCGCGACATATCGGGCTGCACGCCGGCATTCCGATCGAAGTTCCTGCGCTGGGTTTGAACCGGCTCTGCGGCTCCGGCTTCCAGGCGATCATCGAGGCCTACCAGCAGATGTGCGCGGGGGATACCGAAGTCGCGCTCGTCGGCGGAATCGAAAACATGAGCATGAGTCCTTACGCGGTTCGCGGCGCTCGCTGGGGTCTCCGCATGGGAAATCACGAGTTCGTCGATACGATGGTCGAAGCGCTGACCGATCGCTACGCCGGAGCGCCGATGGCGATCACCGCGGAAAATCTGGCCGTCCAGTACAAGATCTCGCGTGAGGACTCCGACGCGTTTTCGCTGCGTTCGCAGCAGCTCGCGAAATCGGCTTTCGATGCCGGCATCTTTAGAAATGAAATCGCTCCCTTTCCCATCACCGATAAGAAGGGGAACACCGTCGCGCTGGCCGTCGATGAACACCCTCGCCCGCAGACCACGCTCGAAAACCTCCAAAAGCTGAAGCCGATCTTTAAAAAGGACGGGATCGTGACCGCCGGCGCTTCATCCGGAATCGTCGACGGGGCGGTTTCGCTCGTCGTCGCTTCGGAAGCCCGCGCGAAGAAAGAGGGTTGGCAACCGATGGGTCGACTCGTCTCCTACGGGATTTCCGGATGCGATCCGAAGATCATGGGGATCGGTCCCGCTCCGGCTTCGCGTATCGCGCTCGGCCGTGCCGGGATGAAAATCGAACAGATGGAAATGATCGAAGTGAACGAGGCTTTCGCTCCGCAGACGATCGCCGTGGAGCGCGAACTCGGCATCGAGCGGAATAAGCTGAACATGAACGGAGGAGCGATCGCGATTGGTCATCCGCTGGCCGCGAGCGGCGCGCGGATCGTCACGCATCTCCTCTATGAACTGAAAAGACGGGGTCTCCGCTACGGACTGGGTACCGCCTGCATCGGCGGGGGGCAAGGTATCGCGGTCATCGTCGAGTCACTCTGATCATGAAGGAAGATTTAAGCACTTCAGCGGCCGCAGAAACGGATACGCCGACGTCGGGGCACGCTCCGCGCACGAAACGAATTCTCTGGATACTCCTCGTCGTTTTCTTCGCGCTTTTCGTGCGGGAAATTTCCAAAGTTTTCGATTCGGGTCGTCTTCTTCCTTAAATGGGGTATTCTTTCGGCATGGTGGCTAAAATCGGATCGAGCATCGTCTCCAGCAAGAAGCATGTGATCGAGATCACGCTGATGGGCCAAAAGGTCGTGCTGAAAACCCAGGCCGATCCCAAGCTCGTCGAGGAAGTGACTGCGCTTGTACTCGATCGTCTGGCCGCCTCCGAACGACGGGTGAAAAACGCGAATGCGCCCCACCTGGCGGCGCTCTTGGCGCTTTTCGACGTGGCGGAAGACTATGTGGAAGCGAAACGGAAAATTCAGCAACACCAGTCCGAACTTCTGACGAAAGTGCAGCAGCTCCAGAGCTGGGTCGACTCCGAACTGAAAGCGTGAAGCGTGGAATCGGCGGATGAGCTTCGGAAACGAATGTTCGTTCTCCGCTCAGCGCTGAGCCCGGTCGAGGTCGAAAGCGGTTCCGCGAAAATCATCGAGCGGTTTTGTTCCTGGTTGAGCGCCCATCCGAAGCGCCCGAACGCGGCGGCCGGGTTTTCTTCGGTCATCGCTCTCTATAAAGTGCTCGAACCGAATCGTGACGGAGAGGTCGATCCCCAGATGCTCCTGGGTCGCCCCGAACTGGCGGATTCGATATTCGCCTTTCCGAGGGTCCTCGACCGATTCGAACGCCTGATGGATTTTGCCGTTCCGGCCCATGCGACGGACTGGGTTCGCGGAGTCTTCGGGATGGCGGAACCTCGCTATGAACTTCCAGCGCTTAACCCGAGCGAGGTCGATTTTTTCATCGTGCCCGGGGTGGCTTTCGGAGTCCGCGGTGAGCGAATTGGACGGGGCGGGGGGTACTATGACCGGGCGCTGGCCGCCGGTAAGGGGGGGCTCCGAATCGGATTCGCCTACGATTTTCAGGTGGTCGAAGAGCCGATTAGGCAGGAGCCGTGGGACGCTCCGATGGACGTGATCGTGACCGATCGACGCGTGATCGAGGTCGCAGGGCGCGTTTTCGCTTGATGTGACGGCTTGAAAGTTAGAGAAGTCCTGCTGTCATGAAAGTCATGTATTTCGGAGATGTCTACGCCAAGCCCGGGCGCGAAGCGGTCAAGCTGGCCATCCGCCGGCTCGTCCCCCAGCACTCCGTCGATTTCGTGATTCTCAACGGCGAAAACGTCACGCACGGGTATGGGATCCAGCCCGAGATGGCGGACGAGCTCTTCGAAGCCGGCGTCGACGTGATCACGACCGGCAACCACGCCTGGGATCAGAAGGCGATCATTCCCTATATGGCGACGACCACCCGTCTGATCCGTCCCGCGAATTACCCCGATCATCCTATGTATAAACTTCCGGGTCGCGGGTCGACGGTCGTCGAATGCCAGCGACGGAAACGAACGGACGGAAAACCACTCCGCCTCGGGGTCATCCAGGTCATGGGGAGGGTGTTCATGGATACGCTCGACTGCCCCTTTCGCGCCGCCGAGCGAGAAGTCGAAAAATTTTCCGAACTCGGCATCGCCGCGATTCTGGTCGATATTCATGCGGAAGCGACGAGCGAAAAACAAGCGATCGCGAACTTTCTCGACGGCAAGGCAAGCGCCGTCGTCGGGAGTCACTCGCATGTACAGACCGCCGACGAGCGGATTCTTCCGCATGGCACCGCCGCGATTACCGATGTCGGGATGAGCGGCTGCTTCGACTCCGTGATCGGCGTAAAGAAAGAGCTATCGATCCAGAGATTTCTGACCCGGCGACCGGTGAAATACGAGGCGGCCGAAGGGCTGCCCGGCTTTGGTTGCGTCATTGTCGATATCGACGAAGATTCGGGGCGCGCCCGCTCGATCATCCGAATCCGGGAAGCGATCGTGTCGGAGCTTGCCGCCGGCCGGGGATGACGCTTATCCTGATGGAGTATGAGCGACGCATCTCCACCTGCACCGGATTCCACGAATCCCTGGAAGACTCCGATTTCCGCCCTGCAAGGAACCGAACTTTCCGTGCGCCGTCGCGCGATCTATCGGGCGTATCTCGAGTTCGTCCAGACGGCGAACCAGAGGGACCGGTTGGATGTGAATCGTCGGATGCGTTCCGTTCTGGTCTGGTGTTTTCTCGTTCCCGTATTCGTCGTCGCCCTGGTGATTCTGCTGGTGAACTACGGGGTCTTGCCCCGGGTCTTTCGCAGTTACCAGGACTGGATCCTACTCATTTTCCCCGTTCTGTATTCCCTCTACTTCTTAGGCTCGCAGGTCCTGTCTGGGATCCCCGAAGCGTTTCGCCGAGGAGGGTTCGCGCTAACGCTCGGCCAGGCGGCTCGCGAAGCGGATTGGCGAATCGAAGTCACCGCATCGATGGAAAAGAACTTGCCGTGGAGTGGGGACGATTGGGCTTGGGTCATCATGAATATCGAAGAAGATCTCGAACGGATGCAAATGCGAATTCGGCATCTTACCGCATTGGCGGGCGCGGTCTTTTTCCTGATCATGCAAGGGATCGACTCCCTGACTTCGGATGGGATGAGTCTTTCCGGTATGGCGGGTGAACTGACGGGGGGGCCCTCCAGTTCGGAATGGATCGGTCTAGCGCTTTTCCTTCTCCTCCTCTATCTCTCGGGCCAGCAGAACGTGCAGACCCTGCGTCGGTTTCTCTCCTGCGCGCGTCTCGTCCACGCTCGGCATCCGCTCCCAAAGCGCTGATTTTCCGGTCCTTTGTGCTCAGCCTTCGATAACACTTAGGCGCCTGTCTAAAAGGTAGGCAGATCGCTGGAGCCATGACCGTTATAGAGGATTCCGAAGGGGGCGTGACTGCGCACGGGCCTTGCTAATGGACTAGCGGCGATAGGGATATCGCCGTCAGGTGCTGTCCATTTGGAGGTTGTGTCTCATGCGATTCAAAAAGTTCGAATTCATCAGCGCGATTTCCATCGTCACTGGCCTCGCTTCTTATGGGGCGGTCTCGGAGGACTTTTTCCAGGATCGCACTGTCGATGAGAACGCTTTTGCGAGTGAATGGAGCGGCGAATATTATTCGGAAGGCGAAAATGAGGAACCTGACGCCCTTCGGAGCTTTCAGGCGCGCCGTGAGCAGTCGCTGACTTCGGATTCCGTCACGGTGGAAACCGAGGAGTTCGAAGAGGACGAGAACGGGAAGTGGATCCCGGTGAAAAAGGGGTTGTCTAGTCCAAGCTACCCGGAAAACCCGGAAGTAAGTCTCTCGCTCCCGCAAACCTCGGGTTCGAACTCGAGTCAGGAGCCCACGCCGGTCCCGAGTCCGTCGCCGATGCCTTCCACGTTTCCATTCTTCATTCAGGCTCCCGCCGAGTCGACGATCGGTCCATGGCTGAACCAGCTCTTGCCGCCGAGTATGCGGGCGGAAAACCCGGGCCCCCCTGTGCAGAATTCGACCCTTCCGAGCCCCGCCCCTGCCGGCCCGCAGGCATTTTATTACTACAACAGCGGTTATTTGCGGAACGCCACCCGTCTCGAAAACGAAGGGCGGGGATTCGTGAAGGTATTCCAGGACCGCGACGAAGCGCGTGAGGGACGTGCCTGGGGAACGTTCGCAATGATCGAGGCCATCCGAAAGGTTTCCGCCGAGTTCGCCGAAAGATTCCCAGGACGCGAACGTATCCAGGTCGCGGATATCGCCGCTAAAAACGGAGGCATGATCGGTCATGGGAGCCATAAGAACGGTCTCGATGCCGACATCATTTTCATGCGGAAGCTGAACCATCGTCGTAAGGAGCAGCCGATCACGGGGGCCTACGGCAAGAACGGCTTCGCGGAGCAGTTCGTGGTCTCCGGTCCCGCGACCTATCGTACCTATCGGGATTCGCGCGGTCAGAAGCGAGTAAAGAAAATCTACACGCGTAAAGTCTCCGAGAATTTCGACGTCGAGGCCAATTTCGAATTGCTGAAGATGTTCGATCGTATCGCCGACGTAAAAGTATTCTTCATCGACCAAGAATTGCGCAAAGCTCTCGATCGACATGCCGAGGCGAAGGGCCTGACGAACGATCCGGCCACGCTGTCGATGCTGAATAAACTGGATCATGAGCCGTCCCATGCCGACCATTTTCACGTCCGGCTGAATTGTCAGAGCGGCGATAAACGATGTGTGAGTTCGACGGGGCGCATGCCGACTCCGAAGAAGAAACCTGTCGCGAAGAAAACGGCGCAGACCAAAAGAAAGTAACCAGGAAGACGATATGACAAAGCATAGAACCACTCCGATTCTTCTCACCCTGATCGCATTTATCGCCAATACGGTTTCCTCCTCGGCCCACGCCTACGAGACGATCTACTTTCCGAACGAGGCAAGTCCGGAAGAAATCGCGGCCGAATTCGCCGAAGACATGGGGCTCGCCGTTCCCCCGGAGTCTTCGGTCGAAGTGGCTCCCCAGAGCCGCGTGATCCCTCCGTCCGATTTCGGGCAATATCGTCTGTCGGTCGACATTTTTCGTCGCAGCACGAAGCGTCCGGTGCTGGGTTCCTGGAATGACGATTACGTCGATCCGACGAATTCGACTTTTACGTCCAAGGTCGAAAAGACCCGACTCGCGCAAGGGAAGAAGCGTTTCGCGGCGCTCGCCGGACTCGAATTCGCCGTCGTGAGCATCGATGGCGTTCCCGTGAAGGCGCATATCATTTCGGGAGCACGCGAAGCCGAAGTGAATCTCCCGGTACGTGAGAACGGACGCGACAAACTCGAGATCGCCCGGGACGAGGTCACGGGTGAAGTCCTTCTCGACCCGACCACCGGCCGTCCGGTCGTTCGCAAGGTGATGAAACTTTCGAAGAAGACGACCCCGAACGGCGCCTTCAAGATTTCTCCGCGTTATGGGTGGAAAGTCCCCTACGGAATGCCGGCCAAGAGCTCGAAGGTGAAAATGGTGGACCCATTCCCGCTTTCATCGGCCTACGAACTTTCCACGATGTACTGGGGTCTGGAAATTTTCGGCGGATATCTAATCCACTCGACTCCCCACTACGGTGAGCTCGGTCGTCCGGCTTCGATGGGATGTATCCGTCAGTCGTATCCCGATGCGATGGAACTCTTCGACATGGTGACGAACCAGTTTGGCGGAGTCGGGATGATTCGAATCCACAAGATGGATTCCGTTGCAGCATATAACCGTTTGCGGGAACTGGTCTACGACCCGACCTACGAGCCGGTTTACACGGCTTCCCAGCTTGCCGATCCCGCAACGATGCCGGTCTACGCTTCCGCTTCCGCGCCGCGGGATATGAAGTGGCTCGTGGAACGCCTGAACAACAATTTCCAGAATCTGAAGGATTTTATTCGATATAACCGCAGCGGCGAATACACGGACTACGGTCATACCTGGCTGAATCCAGTGACCAAGCAGCCTGAGGAGCCGGTCTTCCCGAAGTGCGGTGATTACGATTGCTTCGTGGAATACGGCAATCCGACGCAGCGACGCTGGGAAAAGGTCCAGAAAAAACGCGAAGCCGACGCCCAGATCGAAGAAGCGGAGACGCAGCGTCTGCTTCAGCAGTCCGGTTTTTAAGCTAAGTCTCTCCTCATACCGTGAGCGGGTCAGAATTCTGCGGAAGAATTCTGACCCGTCCCGTTTGTGACTGCGCGTCGTGCGAATTCTGCGCGTGGGGATTGCCAGTCTTGCGGAGAGACGCGACAACTAGGGAATGCTCAATCGGCGCCCCTCCAGAATCCGCATTTCTTTCCTTCTCGGCGCGACGACCGCGGCCACGATACCCTTCGCCGCTTGGTCCGCGGACTTGATTCTTCCTTACACCCAGCGGACGCGCGGTTATTCCGGCTACAATTCCACGATCCGCGGAGACAACGAGAATATCGGAATGGCTGGTGCTACCGTTGCCATTCCGGAAAGCGTGAGCTCTGTCGAAGGAAATCCCGCTGGAACAACCATGACCATGGGCAACGTAACGGCGCAAATTAACTCGAATACGATGACGGATCGAACGATCACGGGGTCGAGTACGCGTAAGATCAAAAGTCGACAATGGGGCCTGACCCTCACTCCGGGTAACTGGGGTTACGCGATTTCCTATTACACTCCGAGTTTTGAAGCGGGAGAGTACGAGAGCCCGAATACGAATCAGACCCGCGACTATGAAGTTTCGCTGAAGCAGATTCGTCTCTCCGTCTCGCGCTCGCTCATGAAAAAGAAATTAAGCGTGGGAGCAAGTCTGGAAATGAACCGGGTTCTGCGACAGCTCGGGCCCGATGACTACAATGCGACCGGGTATTCCTATAAGCTCGGCGCCATTTATCATTTGCGCAAACATTTCCTGCTCGGCGCGAGCTTTTCTCCGGCTCAGCAGTTCGGTGACTCCCTCGCGACTTCGGGAGGCCCGGAACTTCCCGGATTCGCCCAGCCGATCCGGGTGCCGGCCATTCTAAACCTGGGTATGGGATGGATTCCGAATCGGTTTTTCAGCATCGGATTTTCGGTCGTCGGCGTCGGGGCGACCGATGACACGGCTCTTTTACGCGATCAGAACGTCACCGTCGGGAATCACTGGACTTGGCAACCTCGCGCCGGAGCTTCTTATATCATCGGTCAGTACAAAAACCTTAAGATCAACGCGGCCGTGGGATCTTATTACGAAGCGTCGCGCATGGAAAACACTGCCGGGAGACTGCACGGAACGTTTTCCGTACAGGTGAATCCTTATTTCGTGAATACGGGAGCGGGCATCGACCGCGCGGAGAGGTACAACAACCTTTTCGTATCGGTCGGGGTCGATATCGTGCGCGCGATGCGGACCTTTGGGTTCATTCCGAAAGATCCAGTCCCTCCGCTGAACGGTTTTTTTCCGAAGCCGCTGAAAATGCAGGCCGATGGATTGCCGCCATTTCTTACGGTCGGTGAAAAGAAGGCGCACTCCGGCGTTTCGGTTGGCGACGCGGCCCAAATCATCGAAGAGCTCCCCCAGAACATCGAAAATAAAATCGAAGGCAGACCGGCGACCCACGAAGTTCGCGAAGAAAAGAAGGAACGCCAAAAGGAAAAGCAGCGGCGCCGTTCCCGCCGAAAAAAGAAGCCCGCGAATCCTCCGCGGGCCGGCGAAGCGCCCGCCGACCTCCGTACGAAGCGCCCGGAATAGTTTTCCGAGTCGAAGAACGAAAGAAGGGCTCGCGGTATGCCGAGCCCTTCTTTAAAAAATGGTGGAGACATGGGGAGTCGAACCCCAGACCTATAGCTTGCAAAGCTACCGCTCTACCAACTGAGCTATGTCCCCACTTTGTGAACTAGTGTTTAGCTGAAACCATCCGGCCTCGCAATACCGTTGGCGAAGGCATTTTGATTGTGCGGTCTAAATGTTATTGTGCGGGAATGGTACCCGCAGGGATTACGGCACAGAATTTCGAAAGAGGGATGTTGATCGACGACGAATGGATGGCCGGGGTCGCGAAGGAAGCCGAGGGATTCTCGGTATTTGTCGTTGATCACGCCACCGGCGCGGTCATCGCTCAGCAAAGTTTCCGTGAGCTCGAAGAAGCAATTAGCGCACTGAATCAAATCCCGCGCGCTTGGAAATACGAAGCGACGGGTGGGTGTGCGGGCGACCGGTGTGCCGAAGGAAAATGTAAGGGAACCGGGTGCAAAATTTTTACGGGTTCGTCGCCCGTGGGCGTCTCTTCATGCAGCTGATTGCCCTCTTTTTCCTCGTGATCTTGGGTTCCCATGCGATCGCCGCGGAGCCCGGTCGGAATCCCTACCTCGATCTGCTCGATGATCCCTTTCCCAGTGCCTCGGCCCCATTCGCGCTTTCGGTCGAGGATTACGACTGGAAAGGGATTGAAAAACTACCTCCCGGTTCCTCGATTCGCTGGGTTCCGGGCGATGTCCAGTGGACCCGGATTTCGGAACGGCTCGTGCTGCCGCGAGCGAAGATTCGGGTCGAGCTCGCGCAGGGAGACGGCGCGATGGTCTCGGTTTCCGGCCGCTTTCATCCTCTACGCCGAAACGGAGATCGCTGGATCGGTGAAATCGCGGTCCCACTGATTTCGTCCGGCGGCTCCAGTTTGGAAGTCCATTATCGGCAGGGTTCGACGACGTTTCGAGTGCCGCTCATCCTTGATCGCAGCGCTTCGGGCGGCGGCGCGGACCTGATCGGACTGGATCCTTCGTGTTCACCCGCCTTTCTCGAGTTGATGCGCCGGCCTTTAAACGGAAAAGTCGATTTATCGCGCGCGCAGGGTTCCGTCGCGTTCGCCCATTGTAAACTGGTACGAAATGAAAGCCTGGAAGGACTGTCAGGCGCGCTGGACGTCCTGTTCTGGATCGACGGGGCAGGAGATCGTATCCGAGTGGACGGACATGAGTTGCCCGCCGAGGCCCCTTCGATTTTTCGAATTCGATTGGACGCGGGCGCGCCGAGCGTCACGATCGATACGGCGGCGGGAGAATCCTTTATCCTCTCCGCGCGCGTTCCTCGGCGAGTGAACCGCGGTTTCTTCGGCGTAGGCTTGGGGCCTTACCGATATCGGCTGCTCGCGCCCGGAACGGATATCTCGACGACGACCGGTGTGGTGACGGTTTATGGAAGCTACCACATGACGGAGTCGGTACGGCTCACGGCCTTCAACGCGACCACCATCCATCGCAATTTCTTTACCGACACGGGATTTTACGTAAAAAGCGACTCGGCGCGATTTTTCGATCAGCGAATTACCGTATATTTGATGCTTGGCGCGAACATGGTTGGATTTCGTTATGGTGGCCAGACTCGGATGAAAGGCGGAGCGCCGCAAGGGTTTGAGGCACTCGTTCACGATTTTTTGCGACCGAATCGAGCGCTGATATTCGGCGCGTTCATCTATCCGCCGATCGACGGAAAAAGTTACTATAACACCTGGATTCGCTACGGCGGCAGCGCCTTCTTCGGCGAGATTAACTATCTCTCCATCCGCGATCGCTTCGACGAAAAGCCCGTCGCATCACGAAGTTTAGGCGTGTCCGTCGGATTTCCACTCGCCCGATTCTTCTAATTTTTTCGGACGGAGTGAATTCCGTGCGTCTTGAGCTTTGTGTGGAGATGGGACCGATCCATGCCGAGCCGGAGCGCCATCTGCGAAATGTTTCCTTCGTGTTTCGCATAAGCGGTCCGGAGGAGGGCGGCCTCGAACTGCGCCATTTGACCGTAAAAGCTTTCGCCTTCGTTCCTCGGTGTCGAGTCGCTGGTCGGTAAGCCCAGGCGAATTTTCGGATGAAGGTCGGAAACATCGATCTGCGAGTCTTCGATCAGGGCGAGCGAATAGTCGAGCATCGCCGACAGTTCGCGAACATTCCCAGGCCACTCGTAGAGGGTAAGCGCCTCGAGCGCGACTTCGGAAAGTTTCACTCGTCCGCCGGCTTTTTCCTGCAGGAGATGATCGACCAGAAGCGGAAGGTCCTCTTTTCGTTGCCGAAGGGGAGGCAAGGAAATCGGGAGGACGTTCAATCTCTGGAGCAGGTCGGGGAGGAAATCTCCGCGTTCGGCCAGCGTTTCCAAAGATCGGTTCGTGGCGGCGAGGACCCGGAATTCGAGTGGGATCGAGCGATGAGAACCAAGGCGCACGATCTCTTTTTCCTGGATGACTCGGAGAAGTTTGGCCTGAATCGCCAGCGGCATGTTCGCGATCTCGTCGAAGAAGATGACTCCGCCATCGGCCTCTTCGAAAAGGCCGCGCTTCGTTTGATCGGCGCCCGTAAACGCACCTCTTTCGTGACCGAAAAGGACGCTTTCCGCGGTGTGCGCGTGGAGGGTAGCCGAATCGATCGCGACGAAGGGTTCCAGGTCTCCGTTTTTCCCTTGTTTCCGCAAGAGCCGCGCGACGATTTCTTTTCCGGTGCCGGTCTCCCCCGTGATGAGAACGTTGGCGGGAGCCATCCGAAATTTCTCGATGAGTTTGCGAACCTCACGTACCGGCGCCGTCTCCCCGATAAACTGAAATTTTCGCGCGAATCGCGAGGCTTCCGCGCGAATTTTCCGGTGGGAGCGAGTTCGCTCATGTTGTTCGAGCGCGCGCTCTATCGTCAGTATAAATTCCTCGGGATCGAAATCTTTGACGAGGTAATCGTTCGCCCCCGATTTGAGGGCCTGTCGCACCACCTTGAAATCATGAACGCCGGAGACCATGATGATCGCCAGTTCCGGATCACTCGCGCGGAATTGCGCGAGCGAATCCAACCCTTCCTGGGGAGTCCGCATCTGCACGTCGAGCAGCAGGAGGTCATAACGTTTCGCTTTGAGCAGCTGCCTTGCTTCATCGGAGTCTTGACTGACGGTAACTTCACCGAAATCGCGAAGGAGAAGCGCCAACGTCTTCCGAAACAGAGGGTCGTCGTCACAGACGAGAATGCGTTTGGGATTCGAACCGGAATGGGAGGGAGTGGACGCCATAGTTTCCAGCATAGAGGGAAAACCCCACAGTCTGGAACGAGGAACTGTGGGTGCGTGCCGACATTCGTGGTCCGATCTGCCCGGGTCCGCGAATGAATTCATCGTTCACCCGTCAAAAAGACGTCTCTTTTCCGGGGTCTCCGACTTTCGCGCGCGGAGCGGGCGACGTGGTCCCGGGATTGCTCCTCGGGAGGTCGGAAGGGGAGTACGAAGCATGAATTCAACGACGGGAACGGATATGGCGAAGGCGGATAAAGGAGAGAGGGCGGAGGATCTTCAAGCGTGGGTATCGCGCGCAGTTGCGAGTGACTCGACGGTTCTCATCACGGGCGCGACGGGCACCGGCAAGAGTACGCTGGCTGCCGAGATTCATCGCCGTGGGAACCGCCGCGAAGGCCCCTTTGTGCCGGTAAACCTCGCGAGCTTGCATGAGGCGACGATCGAGTCGACCCTCTTTGGACACGAACGTGGCGCCTTTACCGGCGCCGATCGCGCGCGGGTAGGGCGACTCGAGCTTGCAGATCGCGGGACTCTCTTTCTAGACGAAATAGGGGAGCTCTCCCTGCCCCTCCAAGCTCGGCTTCTCGAATTCTTACAGTCGCGGAAGTTAACGCCGCTGGGTTCAAATCGCGAACGCACGATCGACGCTCGACTGATCTGCGCGACCCATCGCGACTTGGAAACCGACGTGAAGCGAGGCCGCTTTCGTGAAGACTTGTTTCACCGTATTCGCGTCCTGGATTTGGCGTTGCCAGGACTCGCGGAAATGGAAGGTGAGTCTTTTGCCTGCGTGATTCACGATGCGATCGAGGGAGTTTCTGAAAAGGTGGGGAAAAAAATATTGGGAATTTCTGGCTCCGTAGCGGAGCTATTCGAATGTTATTCGTGGCCGGGAAATTTTCGCGAACTCGAAAACACTTTGGAGGCTGCGCTCCTGGCCTGTTCGACATCCGAGCTCCAGACATCCGATTTGCCCCGTCGTTTCATCGAACGCGTGCGAGCGGAACCTGTTTTTATGTGGGATCGCGAAGTTTCCTTTCGTGTAGAGCGCGGTGGGCGAGAGGTTTTGGCCGCTGCGAATGTGCCCGTTTCTCGGAGTTACATAAAGACGATGAAAAAATTCGAAATGGCGATCCTTCGATTCTACATGGAACGGCACCGTGGGAATTTGGCCCGGGCGGCGCGTGAAGCAGGTCTCCCGCGGGCCACGTTTTACCGCAAGGTCCACAATCTTGGCCTTCTGAGCCCGCTCGAAAACCCCGTTTGCGCGGAGCGCATGCAGCCATTTTAGGCCTTGTTTAATCATTTTTAGGAAATACGAAAAAAAGGATTGCGACTCGAAATGAATATCGGCTAATAATCGGACCTCGTTGATCATTCGCAGACGCTAACCGGTAGGTTTCCCGGGCTTTTTACGGGAAATGTTGCCGATTGGTCGAACGAGCGACTTGATCTAGGTTCTTTGAAAATTAGATGAATTATTCTGAAGAGAGAGCGGGCGAAGGCAGCACT
>CAZIAL010000030.1:0-38032 GCA_964536965.1 uncultured Bacteriovoracaceae bacterium | reverse complement strand
AGTGATGATTCATCCCCAGACAGAGTCCCTTCGCCCTCAGCGCCCGGTTTATTCCCGGAAACTCGCGCACGACCTTACCCTCGTAGTCGTACGCCACCACCTGCGCGCACCAGTCGGCGGACGCGACGATGATTTCTTTCCGCGCGGGGTTCATCATCACCCCCGACATTCCGTAATACCCCGTTCCGATCTCCATTCTTCCGATGCGGCTCTTCTTCGGGAGATTCCAGATAACGAGGTAGTTCGAGTTCATTCCGCTCGTCGGCGTGTGGCCGACGAAGGCGGCGACCTGGTCGGCGGGGTTGAACGCCATGCGAACATTACCCAGGCCCAAAAGTTTATCCTTATAATCGATGAGCGTTCTCCACTTCCGCTTCTTGCCCGGCTTCGTCGCTCCGCTAAAGTACGCGCTCGTATTCGAGACCGCGAAGTACTCGCCCGCGTTTAACCCGTGATAGAGAATGTTCTTACAGTTCGGAAGCACGACATCGCCGCCATCGGCTTTCGCGACCGCGACCGCCTTCCTTCCTTCGCCTTCCATCGTGTTCTGTTTCGCGGCGACTTCGGTCGCTCTCCGGCCCCCTTCGCGGAAACATCCGCCGTCCCAGCTTGGGAGCGAATTCCAGACTTCGGATTCGGCGCCGGTCGAAGCGAAGACATGAGCGGACGAAAGGAGGAACACCAGGCCCGGGACGAACTTAGATTTCATAGGAAAACTCTCCTACGGATCCGTGATTGAAACAAATTTTTCCGAAGGGGCGGAGTTAACTTCGGTGATTCGAAACGAACGCTCTTTCCAGCGACTCGCGATGATCCGGGTGAGCGATCGCGATCAGTGCTTTCGCGCGTTCTCGCAGCGTCTTGCCGTAGAGATAGGCCACTCCGAACTCCGTAACGACGTAGTGGACATGGGCCCGGGTCGTGACCACGCCCGCTCCCTCCCTTAGCCCCGCGACGATCTTCGAATGCCCGCCATTCGTAAGACTATTCAGCGCGATGATCGGCTTGCCGCCCTTCGACAGGGCCGCACCCCGCATGAAATCCATCTGCCCCCCCACCCCCGAAATAATGCAGTGGCCGACGGAATCGGCGCAGATCTGTCCGGTCAGATCGACTTCGACGGCCGAGTTGATCGCCACGACCTTCTCGTTCCGCGCGATGGTGTTCGGGTGGTTCACATAGTCGATCTCGAGCTGCATCACCGAAGGATTATCATCGACGAAGTCGTAAAGTTTCCGGGTGCCCATGAGAAAACCGGAAACGATCTTTCCCCGATGCACATTTTTTCGCGAGTTCGTGATCGCGCCTCGCTCGATCAGGCGCAGTGCACCGTCCGACCACATCTCCGTATGGAGCCCGAGATCCTTGTGATGGATGAGCTCGTGGGTGACGGCGTCCGGAATCGATCCGATTCCCATCTGGAGGGTAGAGCCATCGTCGACCAACCCCGCGACGTGCTTCGCGATGGCGATCTCGCTCGGAGTCGGCGGATGTTCCTTCGCCTCGGGAAGCGCATCGTCGACTTCGACCCATGCATCGAACTGATCCAGGTGGAGAATCCCGTCTCCATGAACGCGCGGCATCCGGGGATTCACCTGCGCGATCACGATGCGCGCGGATTCCGCCGCCGCTTTCGCTACGTCGACGCTAACCCCCAAGCTGCAGTATCCGAAACGATCCGGAGGCGAGACGTGGAGTAGCGCCACGTCGAGCGGACAGTGCCCGTTCCGGAAGAGTCCGGGAATCTCGGAAAGAAAACACGGAAGGTAATCGATCCGGTCGTAGTCGATGCGCTTGCGGATATTATGGCCCACGAAAAGGTTCACGACCCGAAAGTGTTTCGAGTGTTTAGGATCGGAGTATAACGCCGGTCCCTCGGTATGGAGATGGATCAGAGTCGCTTCGCCTAGCCGCTCTCTCTGGGACACCAGCTCGGCGAGCAAGGAATTGGGAGTCGCCGCGCCGCCGTGGACAAAGATGCGGGCACCCGCGGGAACTAAATCGACAGCCTCTTTCAGCGACTTCTTTGGCAACACTCGACTCTCCAGTCTTGGCAATGGTCGAACAAATAGCAGTCCTATCGAGAGGATGCAAAGACCCGTGGCGGAACTCCGCCAAATTTCTGCCGAACTCTCAAGAAATCGCCCACTTTCGCCGAAAAGCACCCCAGAGCACTCCTGCATCCACTCATCGGAGATCCGTCATGTCCCTTTCCCGCTTAAGTGCCGCCCTCATGGGCATCCTCCTCGCCTCGGCGATCGCCCCTCCGACCGTCGCGCGCGCCCTGCCGAACGACGACTTCGAGAAGATGGAACGTTATATCGCCGTCTCCGACATCGAAGGGATGAAGAGCCACTGGCAGACGCTGATCAGGAACAAGACTCTGACCTTTAACCGAGTCACACGACTGCTCGAAATCATGGATCCGAAAACCCGGCTCTGGTTTATCGGCGATCTCATGCGTCGCGGTCCCTACGGGAAGGCCACCTATCAGTATGTCCTGAACATGATCAAAGAACAGCCCACTCAGGCGCTCGGGATCATCGGCAATCACGACGGCAATATCCTATCGTTCCTCGCGGCCGCCTCCGGGATCGAAAACGGCGCAGTCCCCGAGTACGACGAGTGGTTCTCGAGCCAGCTCGCGAAAGATCCCACCCTCCGCCCCGGCCGCTACGCGCAGATGCAGTGGTGGTCGGAGAAGTACGGACTGAAAGACAAGACCCTGAACTGGTGGATCGAAATGGCGGCCGAGTCCCGCAATGTCGACCCGATGTCTCCTTCCTTCCAAAAACTCATTAACGGCGCCGACGGAAAGCCAGATCTCGCGAAACTGTCTAAGATCATGGATCGGGAAGCGGCCGCGGAAAGTTTCTATCGTTTCTGCGCACCCGGCGGCCTTGGCTTTGAGTACCTGGAAAAAGCGTCGCTGGTGAAAGTCGTGGACTCCCCGGAAGGCGTCCGAACGTTACTCCTGCACTCCGGAACCGTGACGAAGGGGAATCTCGGAGTCATTCCGGGCGCGAACGACACCTATTATCGCGCCCACCCCGACCAGGACTGGTTAAAACTCTGGGATGGGGACCTCAACGGCTGGAAAGACGACAATCTTAAGCGGATCGCGAATCTCCACCGCCGACTCCAGTCGAATACGCGAATGAGCGCCACGACCCGTAAGCAGCTCGCCGAAGAAATGATGAAGGTGCATCTGATCCGCTATGTGGATGCGGGTTACGATCCGGTCACCCGAACCCTCGAATACGAGGCGAACAGCGTCGTGTATCCCGAGAAGTATACCCAGAGATTAAGCAGTATTCCCGGGACGTTCACCCCCGAGATCAACGATCTCCTCGCTTCCCCGGGCGCGCATGCCGACAACGTCTACGGCGGTCACATCCCGGTCGGCGACCGCGCGGTCGTTCGTCGGGGTTATTCGTTCAAGTACAAACGTTTCATCAACGCCATCCTGGGCGACACCTCTTACTCGCCTGTGGAAGGAAAAGACCATCTGGTTTTTCGGGGCGACGGTTACATCCGACTGAGCGGAGAAACTCGCAGCGGAAAACACTACATCACCGAAATTCTCCCCGAGGCCCTGGCGAAGAAATATCTCGCGAGCGGCGATCCCGCGCTCGTAAAAAAAGCCCAGCAGATCGAGAAGATCGGCATGCTGGCGGACGGCTATCTCATCGCCGGATTCGAATCCACATACGATCCGGTCACGCGGACCCATACGCCCGATTATGATAAATACGTCTTACTCCGGCAGAAGGGCTACGAATTCGAATACAAGCACGTCGATATCTGGGGCATGGAAGAATATCTCAAGCACAACGAGCTGAAATTCCCAGTGGCCGACTTCGAAGCCGCCTATAAGGCCGCTTACGATGATAAGATCAAGATGCTCGAGGCCCATAAAAAACTGGCGATCACAGATCGGGACTTCGTCGAGCTCCTTGGCGGAAAATCCGTCATTATCAGTTCGGGTCCGGCGAACGCGTCTTTAAATCCGGTTCTGGATTCCGTGAACGGCAATCCGGATAACGTAAAGGCCTTGCTGGATGACTGGCGGGCCTACCTTCTGAATCTTCCCGCCAACGGGGACTTCGTTCTCGTGGGAGGTGGAACCTCCGGTCTCGAAGAGCTAAAGAACCAAGTCGCCGCCGAAGTGAACAAACATCGGATCTCGAAGGGCGCCAAGCCGTTCGAGATCGTCGGCGTCATCACGGGCGTGACCGGCGGAAGCGAGCTCGACCCGAACGTGCAGAAGTTCGTCGTTTCTAACGCCTTTTTCTGGGACGATTACTTTCCTGAACTGATGGGGATGGTGAGGAAAGCGAAAGACCTAAAAAACCTTCGCGTCGAGTTCGGAGGAGGCGGCGGAATTATCCCGACCCAAATCGAAGTCGCGCGCACCTTTAAAATGCTGGGTCTAGACATGGATCTTGTCCTCTTCCAGGGGATTTCGGCCAAAACAGGAAAACTGGCCGTTTCCGGCACGGACAAGGTGATCAACGCTGCTTTAGCCGACCCACGGGGCAGTCGCGATGTCCAGATTCGTAAACTCGAGGACTTCCATCGGTATTCGACCGCCCTTGCCTGCGTTCCGAGAGTCCCGAAGTGCGTTCGAGTCCTCCACCACGTCGACAAGCCGCTCTGTAAATAGGATGAACATTCGCTTCGGGCGTACTCACTCTCTGCTCATTCTGCTTTCACTCCTTGGGAGCGAAAGCGTCGAAGCATATTCCGCCCGATGCGCTCGCTATCTCCGACATCAGCGGGAAATCCGGCTCACCCAACAAAAGCTCGACCGGGTTCGCGAGGCTTTTCTCCTCGGCGAGAAAAATGCGCTCTACGACGGAGAATCCGTATTTGCGCGAGTCCTTCGAGGAAAGAGCGAATCGGACTTCACCACGCTGACCGATGATGTCGAGCGAAGGGTCGTATTCTTCATGGATCAGTCGGGCCTCGCGTCGATCGCGGGAAAGCAGGGCGACCCTCTCCTCTACGCGCTGGGGTATACCGAGGACTACGTTCGCTCCCTCCGCTCATCAGGAACGAAGTTCCGACTCGTGATTTTTTCCAAGAACGAGAACGTCGTCCCGGCAACGTGGGAAAATTTACAGAAGATAGCGGCAGATGCCTACCCAAATGGACCCGTCGCACTTCTGTTCGCTCGATACAGCGACGCTCTGAAGAGCATTTCTTTCTTGGAGATTGAAAAACAAGCTCCCCTGACTTTCGCCGAACTCTCCTCACTTTCGAGGACTGATCCGAGGCACATCCGACTGGATAAGCTGACTCCGGAATCAGAACTCTGGGAGTTTCGCGCTTTTCTCTATAATGAATTCCGCGTGACGGAACTCTACTCGGGCGATGGCTACACGGTCCTGCCCGACGGCACTCGTGGACTCGCGGAATACATTTCAGTCGCCGGATCTAAAAAACTGGATGAAGTCGGCCCATACGTCGAGATAGAAATCCGCTAGAGCCAAGGGCATCCCTACGAAAAAGAGAAACCCCCGAGCCGCCGTTGGGTGGCGACTCGGGGGTGCATTTTCCTCCTGATTCGTTACAGATTTCGGTTAGTAACAAACACGGTTGTCTTTCATCCTATCCATGAAGGTGCGGATCGAGTTGTAGTCGTTCGAACCGGCCATCACCGTACTGCCGACCGCGACGCGGTAGGTGTAGGTCCATCCCGCGTAGTCGCCGCGACCCAAGAGCTGACAAGGCTCGTTCGCCTGGGCTCTTCGGCACACGCCGGCGTTCTGGAGTTTCGAGAGCGCCGTCAGCACCGTTCCGGAATCATTCGCGCCGGCCACTGCCTGGTTGCCCATGATCGCGCGGAAGTTATACGTCCATCCGGCATAGTCGCCCCGCCCGCCGAGTTTACAGGTCTCGGGCACGGCCATGGCGCACATGCGGTCGTTCACATACTGGTCGAGTTTCGAGAGCGCGGAATCCAGGTCGTTCATTCCCTCCATCACGGTTCCATTCAGAGAAATCCGGAAGTTATAGGTCCATCCATTCGCTTCGCCACGGCCGAGGAGCTTACACTGACCGCTGGTCGGAGGTGGATAGTCGGGGTATCCCGGTCCACCCGGCCCCCCTGGACCGCCGGGACCTCCCGGTCCACTTTGCCGACGAGCGACTTCGATCGCCCGGTCGAGTTTGTTTTCGAGCTGATTCAGCTCCTGCTGGTAAAGCAGATGCGCTTCGCGACGGACCAGCTGATTCAGCTGCTGCGCCTTCCGAATCACGATCTCGGGAGTACGCGCTTCGGCAGAAACGGTGAAAACGCTAGCGGCGACGAGTGCAAGGGATAGAACTTTCACGACAAGATCTCCTGGTGGGTGTTTTCGGAAGGGACGAAGGATTCGGAACCGAACCCTCATGATTCACTCTCCTATCCGAGAGCAAGGCGCGGACCAGCCGTCGTCACTCGCGTCGCATCCATGGAAACCGCGTAAAATCGAAACGAAAGCGGAAAACCGCCGTTTCAATCCATCCACCTGGTGGCATTCGAGGATCGCTAGTGACGAACTGGCCCCGGAAGAAGCCTAAGGGGCTGGTGCGATCTGATACATCCGCCGCGGCGGAGTCTTATCGCCGTCGAGATCCTTGAGCTTCAGCTCAGGCACGACGATCGGCCCGGAGGTGCGCCGCACTCGAAAAGCCTTCGAGCGATCAGCGGTCACCTGGCTCGAGACCAGTTCGATCCCCTGGATCCGACCGAGAAACGCTTCCATCGTCACCGGGTGATCGGCCTGATCACGGATCCGGGTGATCAGGTCTTCGTTCATGACGAACTTCTGGAGCACGAAGAAGAATTCCCCCTCCGGTTCGAGCGACTCCAGGACCTGTTTCAGCGCGACATCGAACTCGGGCACATAAGAGAGCGCCCCATAAATATCGGTCGCCACCGCGATCTTCCCCTGCACGTTCTTCGCGACTTCCTCGAGAACCTTCTCCTCGATGACGACCCGTCCCGCGTACCGATTCTGGAGCGTCGCCCACCGATCGATCACATGCAGCGGAGAATAGGGTGCCACCCCATGGAGCTTTAGCCCCGCGAGGTCCGCGCGAGAGAGAGCCTCGCGCATCGCGTTCCCCTCTCCGATTCCGATATCCATCCAGGTTCCTCCGGCCGAGGCTTTCTGGCGAAGTACGTCCATCAGGCCTGGACCCGCGAGCGTCTCGTACGAGATCTCGCCCTTCGGATCGAGGTCCGCCACTTCCTGCGTGAGCGTCCGCGTGATGCGAAACTCGTTATTAATGACGGTATTGCGGATCTGCTCCTTTTCGAAGCCTAAGACATCCGTGCACTTCCGCGCGCCGAAAGCCACCTCGGCGGAACCGAGTGCGAGCAAGGCGACGATAAGGGAACGGCGGTTTAACATCGGACCCGCTTAAAACCCGAACCCTGGCTCGACCCCGAGCCACCGCTGGCAGATGCCCTTCTTCGGTTCGACATAGAGTTTTTCACGCTGAATGATTTTAGCGACCGTCGGCTTAATCACGCCCTTAATCGCTTCCATACTGCCGTTCGCGATATGGCTCCGAACGAGCGTCGAAGAGGTGGTGAAGGCCCCCATCCGGCGCGCGTTCAGCACGGGAACGTTCTTGAGCGCCGGGGGAAGCACGACGTCCGCCGATCGTGGGTTCACCACGATCGCCGTCACATGCGGGTTCATCACCCCGATCCTCTGGAAACGCTCGAAGCTATCGTCGCCCATGATTTGCACCAGGTCCGAGGTGGGATGTTTTTCGTGTACGAGCGCGAGGACCCCATTCATATCGTCGCGAAGAAACGCTTTCTCCATTTCCGCATCCGCGATCGCGATATGCTTGTTCCCGGCGAACGTCGCCGCCGTCATCTCCCGGCGGAGTTCGTAGGACGTTACCCCCGACTTATGGTCCGAAACCGGATTCGTCACGATATAGACCCGATCGATGCGATAGGCCTCCATCATTCGAGCGACGAATTCCTCGTGGCCCCGATGGGGAGGATCGAAGGTTCCGGAAAAAACCGCGATGCGGGGAGCTCGCCCGAGATGGGCGGTCGGCCGAGGATGGACCCCGAGATCCACGAGCGTATCGACGCCCTTCAGAATGGATTCGTTCGCTTCGGAAAGGGCCTTGCCGCCGCGAATCGCTTCGAGCGCCGGCTTCTCGAAATCTTCGTAGAATTTACGGCCTACCGAAGGTCGGGCCTGCGCGCCGAGAGTTTCCGCGCGGGCCTTCCACTCTGCAAGCTGCTCGAAGTTCGGCCGGATCGTGTCGAAGATCGCCTGGATCGTCGCCCCGAATTCGTTCGCATGTTTTTTCATGAGCGAGGCGTTCGGCTTCGCCCAAGGACGGGAGCTCTTGAACAGTTCCGACCATTCCTGATCGTAGGTCACCCAGCCGAAAAAGCTCGACTTCGCGTTCTTTCGATTCGCATGGAAGAAAATGGCTTTGCGGAGAATTTCGCGCGGCTCGTAAGCGGCCGCCTTTACGAAGCGATCGCCGCCGAGTTTTACTGCCTCGGTGCCCAGCGTCTCGTACATATTCTTCACGGCCGCCAGAAAGTTCCTCTTCAGCGCCGGACTCAGCTTCGCGATCGATTCGTCGTCGAGACCCACGCGTCGAAGTGAAAGCTTCGTCAGCTCCTTCTCGAACGCAAAATCGAATTTCGCGAGCGAGCTGGCCGCAGTCTGTTTCGCCGGCAACATGTATCCGGCCTGGGCCGCGTAACTGTGGATATTCTGTACATACCCGCGGAGCTGATGCGTCTGACCCTGGAGCTTCAGTTTATCGAAAAGATAGGTGTACTCGCCGTGATGAGCGTCGAGATATCGGAATGTTCCGAGATCGATGGTCGCCCCTCGCGTGGTCCGATTTCCTGCGGTCGGCGAAGCGTGCACCGCGTGGAGGTCATAATACCGCGCGGCCTCTTCACCGATATTCGTACTGAAAAGATCGAGATACTTCTCGACATGCTCAGGGCCGACTTTCGCCTCGAGCGGCAAGCCCAGATCGCGCTTCACGCAGTATTCGAAAATCTTCCTGAACTGGGCCTTATTGTCCGCGAAGTACCGGTAGTGGGCGATCCGCGTCTGGTTCCCGACCCGAACCGTGATCGCCGCTTTCGCCGTCTGTTTCGTATTCTTGTCCATTTTAACGAACGGAAGCTCGATCACGGCGAGATCGCCGACCGTATCGAGGCCATTTCGCAGGTTGATCTCGCTCATGGCGAAGCTATGCACCGCTTCTTCCATGCTCTGAAGTCCGTCTTTATGGAGTGGATCGCTGTGGTTCAGCCACGCGAGAGGCGTCTGGCCCACGCCCTTCGAAGAAAAATCGACATAGAGAATCGTACCGTCTTTCATCGGAATCTGGAGCTCGCCGAGCCAAAATGCGCGGCCATCCCCGAGCGCCTCGCCCGCCTTCTTGCTGCCGCTATCCTGATATCGAGTCGCCACGAATTTTTTGTCGAACGATTCGCCTGGCTTCGCGACGACCCAAGCGAAATGCTCGAGGATGCGGCGTTCGAGATCTTCCTGACTGCCAGAGATATCGAGTCCGATCCTTTTCGCGAGCGCATGGTTGAACAAAATGACTCGCGATCCTTCCGCCCGGCGCGCCGGTACCTCGACCCAGAAATCGCTCCCTAAGGATCGAATCGAGTGTTCACCCGAACCCGCCTTTTCCCACGCTTGCCCGTCTCCCGGATCGGCGATCGCCGACCACGAAAGAAGAAACAGACCCAACATCGGCACGAAAGTAGGACGCAAGTTCGCGAGGCGTAGAAGCATACTGACGTTTCGGCCACGATACGGGCGAAGTTAATCGATTTAGCTAAAACCCGTCCGCGGGCACCCGCTCACCACTCCTCCGCCGCTTCGGAACCTAGAGAGCGGCAAGTTTTTGGCGGCGCTGGGCGGGAATTTTCAGCTCGCGACGGAGCTCCTCGATGGGAACCCGCCACTTCTCCTCCCACTTTACGGTGATGAGCGGAGATGCCTGTTTGCATCGATGGTACGAATCGAAAATCAGGTCCATCGTATCGATGTAACCCAACGGATTTTTCTTCAGCGTGTGAAGAATCCCGGCCGCGAGAAGCAGTCCGGCGAATCCGTCGCCGAGCTGGGAAAGATACGCCCCTTGGATCGCAAGCTCGCCCGCGACACTCGTATCGTAACCCAGGATCACATGCCAGATATCGTGAGTCTGCCGGACACGCATGATCAGATAGTCACCGACCCCGGTGATTTCGATCGCATCGTAAAAATCCGGTTTCAGGCCGTTCCGATGGAGATGGCTCGCGAATTCGTAACCGAACGTTCCGGGCGGAAGCGCGAGCAGTTCCTCGACCGACGGAGTCGGCGGAATATACCGCTCTTCGACGAGTTCCTTGAAACCAGGGAGCTCGAGATGCCGAGCCACGATCTGGTCACGCAGTCGCTGGTCCTTCGAACCCCGCAGATTCCGCGAGATCTTAAAGATCTCGTCGGTTTGCGTGGGGTCGTTCACCAGCCTCAGGAATGCGATGCCGATTCGTGCCGATGCCGCCAGGGAAAGGCCCATGGATCTCGAGCTCCCGAAGAATCCGACCTAGTTGGCTTTCCTTCGCTCTTCCATCCGCTCACGACGTTTCTCCAAACGGTCTTTCTTATGCTCCATGCGCTCTTCGCGCTCTTCATGGCGCCATTCCTTCATTTTTCCGCGGCAAGCCTTCAGGGCATCGCGATCCGCGGCGGCCGCGACACAGGTTTTATGTTCCTGGAGTTTAACCGCGCGCTCATCGAGTTCCTTCAGAATATGCGCCTTCCGCTCGGCGAAGCCTTCTTCCTTCTTATCTTCGGCCAGGGCGTAGCCCACGGGCTGGGCGAAAAGAACGAGGGCTGCAAACACGTTAAAAGCGAGCTGGAAACGGGTCATGGGATCTCCTTTGGACGCCAACGGGCGCCTCTCCACATAGAACGGGGGGAACGCCGTAAAGTTTCACCGATCGGAGTAAAAATCGGCAATAAAAAAAGCCGACCTCTTTCGTGGGAAAAGAGGTCGGCCTTAAGTTCTCGGAGAGGGGCCGGCACGCCGGGTGCGCCGTTGGAGGAACGAGCTTAGGTCGCGTCGGGTTCCGAGAAGGAGTCGTCGTCGGGTCCGAGTTCATCGTCGGACCGCTGTTCGTCGGTCAGAATCTCGTTCGCATAGGAGCATCCGGAACTCTTCGAGACTTCCGACTGATCTTTGCAGCGAGGATGGTTCGGAGGACATTTCAGCCGCAGGTGGAAATGATCGGCATGATTCTTATAGGGCCGAAGGCGACGAAGAACCTCCGTGCGCTCGGCGGTCGACACGCTCCCGTCGAGGAGCGCCTGCGAGCACATCGCTTTCTTAATGGCCGGATCGACGAAGATTCGGGAAGTGTTTCCGCGTAGCACGATATGCTTCAGAACGCTCCAGTTCCTCGCGACGTCGAAATTCGAGGTGAGTTTCCCATTCCGTACGAATTGCTCCTTATACCCGCCCGGACCGTTCGTATTCGGGTCCCGTTCCACATGCTGGGTATTCAGATAGGCGGCGTCCAGATCGAGTCCATTCTGGTGGCTCGCATGGCCGGAAATATAACCGCCGTTCGAATCGCTCGTATCACCGATTTGGAGCCGATCGCCCGATGGATACTCCGCGCGAAAATTCGCCGCGGCGATCTGGATCGTACGAATCAGTGTCGCGGTCCCGTATCCACGATTGCGCAGTCGGAAAATTTTCACGAATCCCGGACCGGCGTCCGGGAATTTCGTCGATCCCGACACCGAACCGTCCGAATAGAATCCGACCGCGCGCGAATAGTCGATAAAATCACGATCGTCGGTAAACCCCGGATCCCCGGGATTCGCGGGATCCTCGCTGATCGCGGAAATCGTAGCGGAAGAGACGTCGCCGCTTCCGCAACCGACGGAAGCGAGCGCGAGACAAGAAAGGACCAGTGCGCCGGCGAGTCGCCGGCGGGCAAGATTAAATTCCATGGATTGCTCCGTTGTAATGATGACTCCTACATCCATGTAGAAGACGGGCGGGATCCCGGTTGGAAGTCGCTTCCCGATGCGAAGTGAACTAAAGAATAACTAATCGAAGCGTCGTCCGTAAAGAAAAGATAGCCCGATCATTACACTTTTCTCATTTAAGATTAAATTTCGGATTAAAATTTCCGCGGGACGAAAAAGGACGCGGCATTTGGTTTGGCGATTGCACTTCTCTCCTGAGAAGAAGAGGTGTTCGCGATGCGCGGTGAATTCAGGAGAAAGAAAACGGAATTTCGGGACTGGGTGAAAGCCGATGGTTCCACGCGCTTTCGTCCCGAAGCTGGCCGCTATCACCTCTACGTTTCGTATGCGTGCCCGTGGGCTTCGCGCACGATGATGATTCGCAGTCTCCGGAAACTCGAAGAGACGATCTCCGTTTCCATCGTCGATCCGATTTGGGGAGAGAATGGCTGGAAATTCGGAGACGACCCGTCCGGGATACCCGACTCGGCGAACGGATGCCGCGATTTGATCGATATCTATCGAAAAGCGAAGCCGAACTTCGCCGGGGAAGAAACCGTACCCATTCTCTGGGACAAACAGACCTCGACGATCGTGAACAACGAATCACGAGAAATACTCCGGATGCTCGACGTCGAGTTCGCCGACTTCGGAGATCGAGAAGCGAACTTCTATCCTCCGATTCTCGCCCGGAAGATCGATGCGACGATCGATGCTCTTTATGAACCGGTGAACGACGGAGTCTACCGCGCGGGTTTCGCGAAAACCCAAGGCGCCTACGCCGCCGCCTATAACGAGCTCTTCGCTGCGCTCGACCACTGGGAGCGGGTGCTCGGAAACTCCCGCTATCTCTGTGGCGATCAGATGACCGAGGCCGATATCTGTTTCTTCACGACGCTCATTCGTTTCGACCTGGTTTATGTCGGCCACTTCAAATGCAATCAGCGGCGGATCGTGGATTTTCCGAATCTCTGGGACTATACGCGGGATATTTACCAAACCTCGGGAGTCTGGCAGACCGTGAACTTCGACCACATTAAGTCGCACTATTACGGTTCCCATTCTCATCTGAATCCCTCCGGAATTGTCCCGCTCGGACCCGCGGTCGATTTCGACATACCCCACACGCGTGACCGCCGGAATCCAACGCGCAGACCACAATCTTTCTCGTTAATTCCTGCAGATTATATGTAGATTTTAATCCGTGATTCGGGAGGGAATGACCAAGTCAAATACATGACTCGGTATAGGAATCTAAGCGGCTTTGACGAAAATTTAGGTAGAGCTAGTTAACGGCCTTCGCTCCCTAGCGAACCCTCGCCGTTTGGGTCATAATTAAGAGAAGATGTTCGATCTGAAAACCCGCATTCTGGTCGTGGACGACATGATGACCATGCGCAAACTGGTCACCAAGGCATGCCGTGAAATCGGATTCACCGATATCACGGAAGCGAATGATGGGTCCCAAGCCTGGCAGGCGATCGGCGAGGCCTCCCCTCCTTTCGGACTCATCATCTCCGACTGGAACATGCCGAACTGCAGCGGGCTCGATCTTCTGAAAAGAATTCGCGCCGACAGCCGATTCGGAAAGACTCCCCTAATCCTGGTCACTGCCGAAGCCGAGGAATCCCAGATCGTGGAGGCCGCCAAGGCCGGCGTCAGCCAGTACCTGGTTAAACCATTCACCACCGACTCCCTTCGCGAAAAAATCGAAACGGTTCATCGAAAACTGTCCGGAAAGTAGAAGATGTCGGAGAAAATGTCCGGGAAGGACCTTTCCAAATATCGAGTCCTCGTCTGCGGATTGGACCCCGTGACTCGTCCGTTCCTCGAAGCATTTTTGCCTCGCGAGCAAACGATCGAAGTTCCGTACGACCTAGAAAAACTCGCCGAGACGTCCTATGACCCGCCGCCCGTCCTGCTGATCTTCGGCACGCCGCCGGACGGCGTGGATCTGATCGAAGCCGCGCAGGTCGCGCGAATGCAATTTCGCACGCAAGCGATTTACCATCTCACTTCGTCGCGTACCGGCTTCGACCGGCGCGATTTCCAGAAGAACGGGTTCACGGACGCGTTCCTCCTTCCCGTCGACCAGACCGCCGCTTCCCAAACGATCCGCGAGGAGCTTTCGAAAGCGACGGAAGGCGCGATGCGAAGCTACCGCCGAGTGCAGCTCGTCGACATTCGGCCGAACGAACGTCTCGACTTCGATACCTACGTTTACATGCCGATGAATAAGAAACATCTGCGGATGTCGGCGGCCGGCGACGAGCTCGATCCGAAACAACATGAAAAACTGACGAAGAGCGGAATCAACGCCGTCCACGTTACCTCGGACCAGATCCAGCAGTTCTACGCCTTCACGGCGCAGAAGCTCCGCACCCTCCAGAAAGGCGAGGGTCTCTCGGAGACGGAAAGAAAGGACCGGATGACGAACGCCATCCGGAATCTCATGGCCTCCGTATTTAACGACTCGTCGAGCGATGCGACCCTCGAGAGCGGACGCGGAATCCTTTCCGACTGCCAGCAGATCGTAAAAAACTTCATCGTCAGCGGAGCCGCCGAAGCCTCGTGGTACGAGAAAATGCTCCAAGCGACGGGCGCCGAGTCTGGAAGCTACAACCACTCGGGGAATGTGGCGACCTTCGCGGCGCTCTTCTCCCTCGCCGTCGGGGTGGGAAAACCCGAAGACATCGCCCTCGCGGGTCTCCTGCACGACATGGGGATCGCCGACCTACCCGCGTCGGTCCAGGGCAGAGATTATCAGGAGATGAAGGAAGACGAGCGAGTCGAATACCAGAAGCATGTCGAAAATACGCTCGGTATCATCAAGTTCCGAAAAATGATCCTTCCCGACAGCGTCGTGAAGGCCATCGCCCAGCACCATGAACGCTGGAGCGGGACCGGTTATCCGAAGGGACATGCCGGGAGCCGCATTGGTATCGAGGCCCAGATCCTCGCGCTCGCCGACCAGTTCGACTATCTTACGATCACCCAGGACGGCCGCGCACGGATGCTTCCGGGAAGGGCGGTCCGCAAGATTTTCGACGACAACCTGAATGATCCGGCGAACGCGCAGTTCGACCTCGAACTCCTGAAACGGTTTCTCGCGCTCTTTCCGGAAGAAGCGGTCTAGGCATGAGCGAAGAGAAGAAGGAAAAATCCGCGATCATCGACTTCGGGCAGAACCCCTTCGTTTTCAGCCAGGAGGGGGACGTCGGCCATTTAAAGCTCTCTGGGCCGATGGACCAGGATCTCATCAAAGAATACGAAAAACGAATGCAAGCCCAGCTCGAAGGCTTCGCGTCGCATCTGATCCTGGATCTTAGCCAGTGCGGCCCGATTTCTCCGGCGTGGACGCGAATCCTGATGCTGCTCGTGAAAGGAATCGAAGCCGCGCACAAACGCGTGCGGGTCGTTTCCACTTCCGATCGCCACCGCACGTTTTTCATGGAGCAGGGCCTGGAATCACATTTCCCGATCGTCACGACCGTGGACGCGGCCCGCGCCGAAATCGTTCAGAAAAAAATCTATAAGCTCGAGGTCGCGTTTCTGAACCCATTTCTGGAAGGCATGCTCGAAGTACTCAAGAACCAGTGCAATACCGACGCCGGATTCGGAAATCCTTCGCTGAAGGAAGCCCAAGCTCCGCTCGGCAGCGATATCGCGGGAATCATCGAACTCAAATCCGACACTTTTCGCGGCCAGCTCGCGCTCGTTTTTCCGCGAGACACTTATCTTGAAATTCTCTCCCGCATGCACAAGGGCGATTACAACGAGCTGACGCCGGATCTCCACGACGGCGCCGCCGAGCTCGCTAACATCGTTTTCGGGTACGCGAAGCGAGTTCTGAATCAGCAGGGACATAGCTTGAAACCCGCGCTTCCCAGTTTCATCCTCGGCCCCGAAGCCGGATTCCCTTACTCGCCGATCGGACCGCGCATCGCCGTTCCGTTCGACACCGACGCGGGACCGTTCACAGTCGAGATCTGCGCCGGGGATTAGTTCCCGCGCGGGAACTTCTTCGCCATGGTCGTCCCGACGGAAAAGACCAGGAGCGCGACGGCGTTTTCGAAATGGGTCGATCGCAGATCTTCCGTGAAGTTCGCGGCGAGGCCGTCCCAGTACTTCTGGCCGACCGCCCGATGGATCCCTTCGTCGGCGATGATCGAAAACTGGCGACGGGCTCGATTCAGATAAACGAGCACGGCATTTCGCGCGGAAGTCCGGGTCATCCCGAATTCGTCGAAAAGTTTCAGGGCGGTAGCCGTCGGATCTTTCTCGAAACGATGGTTCGCGACGTGGACACGAACCTCGCCGGTGGATTTTTTGTCGACGAACTTAAGGGCGCGAAGGATCGGTGAGAGTTCGGACTCTTCAGTATTTTCCACTGACCCCACCTCCCGTCACGAGTGAAGGCCCCCGGCAGCGCCGGCGAAAAACGCGCCGAATCCCTTGCCACGCCGGAATGCGGTCCCACCCGCTCGCGGTATAATGAACTTCCGCGACCATGACTTTCTGGAGCACCCAGGCGAAAAACAGCACCCCCGCGGCGGCCCAGATCCAGCCCGTGGAATTCTTCTTCCGAGGCGCGACCGGAGCCCAGCCCCCCGAAAAACCAGCGCGTTCGTACGCGTCGATCGCCTCCCCGCTGGAGATCAGCGGGCTTTCGAGCGTACGGAGGGTCTCGACCAGCGCGAGTACGATCGCCCGACTGCGTTTCTCGTTCTCCCACTCCGGTCTGAAATAATTTCGGCGGATCTCGGCGATTTTCGTCGTCGGCAGGACCGGATCGATGCCCAGCCCGGTCACGATTTCGATATCCCCGGCGGAACTCGAGATGGCGATGACCAGCGAGTTCGGCGGGCGCGGCGCATCGACGCGCCAGGCCTCGAAAAATTCCCGCGCGCGCGTCTTAAGCGCGTCGCCCGAGATCTCGGACAGAGTCAGGACCGAAATTCGTTCCTGCGTGAGCTGCTCGTGCTCGGAAAGAATCTTTTCGGTCGCCTTCAGAATCTGGAGCGGAAAAAGCGAAGCGTCGTCCACGATCCCGAACTCCGGCCGCGGAGGCACCTCGGCGAACGCGGAAGACACGGCGCAGAGAAGAGTTAAAAGGAAGATCGGGCGGCGGGGCATGTCCCGAGCTTAGCGGAACCCGCCGTCTTTCGCCAGTCGGGCGACGGTATCGACCCACGCCGGTTCCGAATTCAGCGACGGTACGAGCGCGACTTCCTCGCCGCCGGCTCCGCGGAACTGTTCGCCCGCGCGGATGCCGATTTCCTCGAGGGTCTCGAGACAATCGGCCACGAATGCCGGACAGACGACGGCGATCCTTCGCGCGCCCCGAGCGGCGAGTTCCGGAAGAACGACGTCGGTATAGGGTTCGATCCACTTCGTTCGACCGAGCCGCGACTGGAAGGAAACGCTCCAGCTCTCCTTCGGCAAGCCCAGACTCGAGGCGAGGAGCCGCGCGGTCTCGTAAGAATGCGCCCGGTAACAGGTCCGCACGTTCTGCGCGCAGATGCGGTCGCAGCAGTCGGTCCTCGTGAAACAAAATGAATTCGGATCCGTCTTCAGAATCTGCCGCTCCGGCAAACCATGAAAACTGAAAAGGATGTGATCGAAAGGCCCACGCGCGAGAACTTCGCGGATCCGAATCGCGAAACTCTCGATAAAACCATCGTCGTCGTAAAACGCCGGCAGGAACCCGAGCTTCGGCGCGTAACGGAGTTCGGCAAGGGAGGCCGTCACCGCCTTCTCGGTCGACAGACTCGAAGCGGCCGCGTACTGCGGATAGAGCGGAAGGACCCGTACTTCCTCGATACCTTCGGCCTGAAAATCCCGCAGGACCGAACGAATCGACGGGTTTTGGTACCGCATCCCGAGGCGAACGGCGAACCCTGGCCCAAGCTTCTCCCCGACTTTTCGCGCCAGATCCTCGGAATGGAATTTCAGCGGGGAACCTCGTTCGGTCCACACTTTTCGATACGCTTCCGCCGATGCGTGCGAACGTCTCGGCACGATCAGGACGTTCACGAGAAACCAGCGGAGAGGCTTCGGAATATCGATGACGTCCGGATCCATAAGGAACTCCCGCAAGTAAACCCCGACTTTTTTCGCGGTCGGTTCATCCGGAGTTCCTAGATTCACGAGTAAAATACCGGTTTTTTTCTGCACGGAGGGTTCCATGGATTATCCTTTAAGCTCTTTCCCGACGATTCGTGCCCGCCGTTCCCGCTCGGCCAGTTCCGCCGCCGCATCCGCGATCTTCGAGAGTCCGAGACCGCCCAGATAGTTCCCGACCAGACGCAGATTCGATCGGGAGGACTGTTTCAGCAGATTCTCGATCTCGGGCAGGAGCCGTTCGAGTTCGGTCGTGTAGTGGGGCAAGGCGCCCGGCCAGATCCGTGTCTGTCGCGCGAGCGGCGCTTCGTCCAGCCGGTGCAAACGTTTGCGATCCGCCTGGATTTCCGCCCGCAGTCCGGCCTCGGTCATCCCGTCTCCGCTCGCCGCGACTTTCGCCCCGCCCGAGATCCAGGTTTCCGACTGGTAGTCGCCGCGCCCCGGGAAAATCATCGAATTGTAAAGGACTCCGAGGCTGCTGAACCCTTCGCGCTTCGGAAAGAGGCAGCCGAAGCCTGGCCGAATTTTCCGGTGGCGCGGGTAAAAAACCGTCGTCGTCGCGATGGGGAGGACTTCGATTTTTCCGAGAAGATGGCTGAGCTCCGGATCTTTGGCCGCGAACGCGTGGACAGCGTCCCGGACCGATCCGCAGAAAACGGTAAGATGGTTCGCCGGACGTTCGATTTCGCGCTCGGACTGGAAATGAAACCTCACTCCGCGGGATTCGAGCTGCTCGCGCAGACTCCGCACGACGGTCGCCATCCCACCGCGCGCGCTGATCGAACCGCGAATGCGGGGGCTCGGACCTCGGGGACGAAAAAGCGCCGCCAGAATCAGACTCGCGCTCAGCCGTTCGCCGTCTCCGGCATAAATCCCCTGGAGCGCCGGCAACAAGAGATACTCCGTGGCCTCGGACCCGAGTTCGCGACGGCCCCACTGCGCGACGGACTCCCCAGCCCGCGGGCGAAGAGAATCCCGCGAAAAAAGATACCGAAGTAAAAACAGGGAAGCCCGCGCGCTCGCGCCTGGTCCAAGGGGCCATCGCCGAGGACGACCGTCACGGAAAATCAGTCGAGCGCGGCTCGTCGGCAAAGACGGAAGCTGCGGAATTCCCAGATCCCGAAAAAGCGACTCGATGCGCGGGGTATTCAGAAATGCGTTCGCGCCCGTTTCGACTAGTCCGTAGGGGGACTCCACCGAATCGAGAAGTCCGCCCGGGCGGCCCGCGCGTTCATGAATCTCGACCGAGAATCCAGCGCGCTCGAGAAAATAGGCCGTGATCAGCCCCGAGAATCCAGCGCCGATCACGGTAGCTCGGGGCCGCGAGGTTTCCATCCCCATTGCCTTCACACTGCCTGCGAAAAGGTTCGCGTGGTCGGCGACTTCTCCCGAAGCCGTTGGTCGAACGCCATGCAGAGGTTTCGAAGGAACGGTTTTCCCGCTTCGGTCACGCGGAAAAGATACGCGCCTTTTTCTTCCAAGATCGATCCGAGCCCGTCTCGAATCGGCTCCTCGAGAAACTTCGCGACGTCTTGCGCCTGTTCGGCGTCTTCGAACCGCGTCTCGCCCGTGGTCATCAGATCCAGAATCTGCTCCCGGCGCCTCCGATCGAGCTCGGAAAGCAGATGCCCGCGCAAAGTCGGAATCTTTCCGCTGTCCAGGAGCCGCTCGTAAACGGGGAGAACTTTCTCATTCTGGTGAAAGCAGGTCGGCGTCTCGGAAATCGCGCTGAGTCCGATTCCGAGCAAGATTTCCGTTCGCTGGTCGGTATAACCCATGAAGTTCCGGTGCAAGGTACCCTTTACCATCGCGCGCGCCAGCGCGTCGGTCGGCAGCGCGAAATGGTCCATTCCGATTTCGACGTAGCCGCCGGCGAGCAGCATCTCGCGCGCGACCTCGTAAATCGCGCGTTTCTCGGTTCCTTCCGGAAGATCTTCGTCCTTGAAAATCCGCTGGACCTTTTTAATCCAGGGCACGAGCGCGAAACTGTAGAGCGCGATGCGATCCGGCCGCAGCGCGAGGGTGATCTCCGCGGTGCGGACGAATTTCTTCGCGTCCTGCTTCGGCAATCCGTAGATCAGATCGAAGTTGACGGAGTCGTATCCGATCTCGCGCGCGAGCTTCGTGATTTCATCGGTGATCTCGACCGGCTGGATCCGGTTCACCATACGCTGCACTTCGGGATCGAAATCCTGGACGCCGAGACTCACCCGACGAAATCCGAGGCGGTGGAGAGTCTCGAGATGGGCGCGCGTGGTCCGTCGTGGGTCGACTTCGACGGAGCCCTCGAAATTTTCGGGATCCCGAACCGTCGACTCTAAAATAGGACGAAGCACGCGCTCGAGTTCGGATGGCGAAAGGAAAGTCGGCGTGCCGCCGCCGAGGTGGATATGCTTGAGCGGCTTTCTGAGAATTCCCGGCACCTTCTCGACATAAGCCTTCCACTCCTGGAGGAGCCGTTCGACGTACGGCGACTCCACGGCATGGTCCTTCGTGATGACCGTATTGCAGCCGCAGAAAGTACAGAGCGTCTCGCAGTATGGGATGTGGAGATAGAGCGACCAAGTCGCCTCGTCGTCCGAAAAGGCGGCGCGTAGCGATTCGGTCCACTGCTCGGTCGACGGGGAGTCCGTCCAATAGGGTACCGTCGGGTAACTCGTGTAGCGAGGCGCCGGTACGTCGTATTTCTTGAAGAGCGCGCTCATCGAAAGATCTCCCGCGCGATCCGCACGAACGCCCGCACGTTCTCTTCGGGGGTCTTCGGCAAAATGCCGTGTCCGAGTCCGCAGACCCAGCCCGCCCGTTCTTCCACCGAAAGTTCGACGATTGGCGCGAAAAATGCGCGCAGCTCGCGCTCGAAGTCACTCGGCGAAAGGAAGAGCTGGGCCTGATCGAAGTTCCCCTGCACGAAAGAACGTTTCTCTCGCGAGCGCAGCACCGTCGCCATGTCCCAGCGATGGTCGACGCCGAAGCCCGGCAGATTCGGATCGGCGAGAAAACCCTTCGCGAAATGCGCGGCCTGGGTGGATTTCGAGTAATAACCGATTCGCCCGGGAAACTTCGCGAAAAGGCCCGCGAGATCCGATGCCAGGTGCCGCTGGAAAACCCCGGGACTCACTTCTCCCGCCGCCGTATCGAGGATCATCACGACCTCCGCCCCACTATCGAGCTGGAGGCGAATATTCTTCTCCAACAGCGGCACCAGGGTTTCGCAAAATTTTCGATAGAGCGACGGATCGGACTTCGAGCGCTGTAAGGACCCCGCGTGTCCGCCCTCGACGGCGTAAACAAAGAGCGTCCATGGCCCGCCGACGAAGCCGATCAGACTCTTGTTTTTCGGGAGGATCGCGCGGGTCTGGCGCACGGCTTCGCCCTGGAAAAGAAGTTTCGGGAAAGCGGAGTCAGGCGTCGCGAGCCGACCGACGTTCGTCGCATCGAGATGCCAGCCGAGTTTAGGCCCGCCGTCGCCATACTCCAGGCCCATGCCGAGCGCTTCGAGCGGAAAAAGAAGGTCACTGAAAAGAATCGAAACGTCGAAATCGAAATCCTCGATCGGCCCGAGCGCCGTCCGCGCGGCGAGCTCCGGGTCCTTGCAGAGATCCATGAAGCTGTGTTTCGCGCGAAGCGCCTGATAGTGGCGATGGTACCTGCCCGCCTGGCGCATCATCCAGATCGGTGGGGTCGCCTGCGGTTTACCGATGAGCGCGTTCTCGAACCTTGGATTCGCCATTGCCTACCCCTTTTCCTGATTGAGCCACTGGTAACCCACGCTTCGTACGGATCGAATCACGGTTCCCTCGCGATCGCCGAGCGCCTGACGAAGGCGAACGATGGCGTTATCGACGGTACGGCTACTCGGAAATTTTTCTTCGCCCCACACCTCGTTGAGGATTTCGTCGCGACTGACGACCTTCGGAGAGGACTGGATCAGAAACTCCAGGAGGCGATGATCGCGTGCCGCGAGAAATTCCCGTTTTCCGTCCGCGGCTTCGACCGCCATCGCATCGAGATCGATCGTCCGACCGAAAACGATGAATTTTCGTTCTCCCCGCGGCGAACTCGATTCGATCGGATGGTTATCGAGCACATGGCGAACCCGGAGCAGGAGCTCCTTCAAGTGGAACGGCTTCGGGATGTACTCCTCCGCGCCGATTTCATAACCGAGCAGTCGGTCCTCGGCCGAATTCCGAGCCGTGACGAAGATGAACGGGACGTTCGAGGCGGCGCGAAGTTCCTGCGCGAATTCGAGTCCGGTTCCGTCGGGCAGACCGACGTCGAGGACGACGAGATCGAAGGTCGAATGCTTCGCCTTCGCCCGCGCCGACGCGAGATCACGCGCCCATTCGGCCGCGTAACCTTCTTTCGCGAGCCGCTCCTGGAGCGTCGCCCCCAAGGACTCGTCGTCTTCCACGAGCAGAAGCCGCTTCACGCCGCACCTCCATCCGCGGGTAAATCGATCTCGAGCGCGAAACCGCGGCCCTGGTTCGACGCATCGAAACGGACTTTACCCTGCATTCGCGAGACGAGCGTCTTCACGAGAAAAATCCCGACGCCGCTCCCGCTGCGCGCGTTGTGCCGAGCGAACAGCTCGCCGAGTTTCCGAGCTTCGCCGCGGAAGCCGGCGCCGTCATCCTTCACGACGATCGTCACGAAACCCTCCTGCGGTTCGCGCACCCGAAACGAAATACGCTGGGCCCCGCCATGGACGACCGCATTCTGGATCAGGTTTTTCAGGATCGTTTCGAGCGCGCGGTGATCGGCGCGAATTTTGGTGTCGCCCTCGACTTCGATCGAAATCCCGGGCCACTGATGCTCGAGCGACGCCAAACTTTTCCGCAGATCGATCCGTTCGAAGAAAAGCCCGCTCGTCTCGATCTGGGAAAGGTGGAGCGAGTTCTCAAGCTGGATTTCCAGTCGAACCGTATCGCGAACGAGCCGGTCCAGAAGCGGGTTGGGGGTCGCACCGCGAAGATCGTCGGCCAGGCTCTCGGCCTGGAGACGCAGACTCGCGATCGACGTTTTCAGCTCGTGGCTGAAGGAGGCGAAGAACTGCTGGATCTGGAGGGAGCGCTTGCGTTCGCGGACGATATAATAGAGGAGCGCCCCCCCGCCGAGGATCAGGGATACGATCAGGATCGATCCCTCGCTGATCAGCATCCGCTGCTGACGAACGAAGTCGGCGACGCGGCCGGCCTGCTCGGGCGCGAAGTGCGGGATCACGCCCTGGACAAAGTCGATCTGCCGCAACCCGAAGATCAGCCACCAGGCCGCGAGCGAGAGGTTGAATACCATCCATCCCAGTCCGAGGACCAGTTTCCACTCGATGCGGAATTTCGGGGATTTCAGGTCTTGTTCCATAAACCTTTCGCGAGACTACTTTAAGGCCGCGGCCGCCCGCTCGAGGCCATCGAGGGCCTTAGCCAGGATTTCGTCCGAATGCGCCCAGGATACGAACCCTACTTCGAAGGCGCTCGGGGCGAGGTAGACGCCCTCCGCGAGGGCGGCATGAAAGAATTTCGGGAAATTCGCCCGCATCGAAGCGGGAACGTCGAGCAGGCTCCGGATGGGACGATCGGTTTTCGGATGGATCCAGAAAATCGACGCCACGTTCGTGACGTCCCAAGCGACGCCCGCCTTGGCAAAGCGGGCGCGGAGATCGGCCGCGAACTGATCCGTGCGTTTCGCCAGTACTTCGATCGCGCCTTCGCGTTCCGCTTTCTTCAGCGTCGTCAGTCCCGCGCGCGTACTGATCGGATTCGCGCTGAGCGTACCCGCCTGATAGACCGGGCCCGATGGGGCCACCAGGTCCATATACTTCTTTCGCCCCCCGAAGCAGCCGAGCGGAAATCCGCCGCCGACGACTTTACCGTATGTCGCGAGATCGGGCTCGATTCCCAGTCGTCCGGCCATGCCGAGCGGATGCACGCGGAAGCCCGAGATGACTTCGTCGAAAATAACGAGGATGCCCTTCGCCCGGCATTTTTCGACGACCCCGCGGAGGAATTCCGGTGTCTGCACGAGCAGGCCGAAGTTCGCGGGCAGGGGTTCCAGAATGACGGCCGCGATTTCCCCGCCGCGCATTTCGAGAATCTTTTCCAGCGCCGGGAGATCGTTTAACGGAGCGACGAGCGTCTCCTCGGGATCGGCCACTCCCGCGCTATCCGAAGCGGCGGCGCCCGCCAGACCGCTCCCCGCTTTCACGAGCATCGAATCGACGTGACCGTGATAGCAGCCGTCGAATTTCAGAATTTTCTTTCGCCCCGTGGCGCCGCGGGCGACGCGCAGGGCGCTCATGACCGCTTCGGTTCCGGAGCTGACGAAGCGAACCGCTTCCATGAAAGGCAGTCGACTCGTGATCCACTCCGCGAGTTCGAGCGAGTAAGGTTCGCACGCGCCGAGGCTCCACGCGGTGTCCAGCATGTCGACGACGGCGGCCTGGACCTCGGGATCGCGGTGGCCGAGGATCATCGGTCCGAAACTCTGGCAGAAATCGATATAGCGCGTGCCTTCGACCGAGACGAGATACGCGCCTTCGGAGCGTTGGAAGAAGATCGGAGTGCCGCCGACGCTTTTAAACGCGCGAACCGGGGAGTGAACTCCGCCCGGCGCGACTTTTAAGGAACGCTCGAAGAGCGCCTTCGAATCTTTCTGTGGATCGGTACCTGACATCGAGAACCTCGCTTTTAAAATCCGAGACGTTTCGCGTCCCGTGCTCCGTAGGTAATCAGATACTGCGCTCCTGCGCGACGGAAAACATGCCACGTCTCAAGCAACGCCGTGTCGAAATCCACGAGACCCTGATCGGCCAGTAATCGCAAACTCGCGTACTCGCCGCTCACCTGGTACGCGCCGACGGGTTTTCGCGTGATTTCCGCGATCGGAGCGATCAGATCAATCGCCGTTAATCCGGGCTTGACCATGAGGAGGTCCGCGCCTTCCTCGGCGCACCGAACGCTCGCCGCGATCGCGTCGGCGCGATTCCGGGGGTCGATCTGGTAACGCTTCCGATCCCCGAACTTCGGGGCCGAATCGGCGGCCTCGCGGAACGGGCCGTAAAACGCGCTCGAAAATTTCGTGCTGTAACTCATGATCGGCACTTCGGAAAACCCCGAACGGTCGAGCTCCTTCCGGATCGCGGCGACTCGTCCGTCCATCATATCGCTCGGGCTGATCCCATCCGCACCCGCGGCCGCATAGACGCGGGCGAGTTCGGCGAGCGACTCGAGGGTCGCGTCGAGATCGATCGGCGGGACTCCCTGGGGGTACTTGCCATCCGCGTGGAAAACGCAACAGTGACCGTGGGTGGTCAGTGAACAAAGGCAGGTATCGACCCAGAGGTGGAGCGACGAACCGAAACGTTTTTTAATCTCGCGGACGGCCTTCTCGGAAAATTCGAGATCGAAGTCGCGCTCGGATTTCTTCTTCGGCACCGAAAAGAGGAGAAACTGGGTCACGCCCCGCTCTAAATCCTGCTCCACCCGCTTCAGGGTCCCCGCGAGCGACTGGCGTTTCGTCTCGCCCAGGCCGGTGATCGGCTGGTCCTGATCGACGCCATCGACCGCAAAGAGCGGCTGCACGAGTTGTGCAAGGGCGAAGCTCGGCTGGGCGAGCAGATCGCGAAGGTGTGGTGTCGCGCGAGCGCGCATGAGACGTTTCGTCTTCTTTCCCATCATTCGTTCCTCTTTCGTCGAATCTGGATCGCGATTTTTCCCGAGGGCCCGAGAATTTCACGAATCGCCGGATAAGTGCGGCCCGGCCCGCAGAAATGCCAGTCCTTCGCGATCTCCGGATAAAGTCGAAATGCGGCCAGGAAGTTCGATCCGCTCATCCAGTAGTATTCGCCCTTCCCGGAAAGTTTCGGAGGCTTCGCACGCGGAGTGAGCTGGTAAGTCGCGATCGATTCCAGGGCGTGAATCCCGATCCGCGACTCGACTTTCGGCATTCCCGGAACTCCGCCGTGAGTGAGTTTCGCCCATCGAATCCCCCCCCTGGCCTGCCCTGCCGCGCTCGCAAGCGTCTCGATCGCCGGGTCTTCGGTCTCGCCGAGACTCTCGGCCGATCCGTTCACCCATACGCCGCGCGCCGCGAGCTTTCGCCAGGATTCCGGTCCCGCGCACCAGAGGATCTGCTCCATCGGAATTTCCGCCGCGGCGGGAAGCGCGTTCGCCCGGGATACCCAGATCGCGCGATCCGCGGTCCGCGCACGGAAGGATTCGGCATCGAACGGCAGATTTTCGCGCTCGAAAAAAGAGGGCGCCGTCTCCACCGACGAGGAGTCGGGCTCGATATCGAGATTGACGCCGTCCTCGGTCTCGCCGCGCAGGAAAACGAGCTCGCCGTAAATTCGCGGAAGGACGGTCACGCCGATCTTCTGGTGGCATCCGCCGCCATGGGACTTCAGGATCTCTCGCTCCTTCCGAACCGCGCGCGCCGTCGCCTCGCAGTGGATCGGCGCGAGGAGACGCCGGAGATCGTCGCGGTCCTTCCGAATTTCGATCGCGAGCGCCCCCTGGGCGGCAGCGGTCGGATTCTCCGCCAAAGGAAGAACCATCCAGTTCAACTCCCGAAGTTTCTCCGACAGCTCGGCCGCGGTCGCGGCGAATTTTTCACGCTCTTCCGGAGGAATCGATTCGAACGTCTGGAGCGCAGGATCCAGCAGTCGATCGAGCGCGGCCTTCGCGACGATGAGTCCGTCGACGCTTTCATCTTCGACAAGCTTACGGATCCGCGTCGGCACGTTCCCGCGTACGGATGCGAACTCGATCCGCGTGAGCGGAACCGGTAAATGGTCGAGAAGAAAACTCGCGAGATTTCGGGCGCGCCGAGGCGAGGAAGAAAAAATCTGGATCGTGCGATTCCGCTGCACGCGCGCCCAGGTCGATCGTTTCACAAGCAGCAGGTCCCGCGCGTCCGCGCGCGGAAGGGTCGCGACGATCTCCGTCTCCGGCCGGTCTTCCACGGGCAGGTCCTTCCAGGAATGGACGACGAGGTCCGTATCTCCGGAGATGAGCGAGCCCAGGAAATCTTGGGTGAAAACACCCCGCTCGGGCATCTTCCACAGAGGATCACTCTGGTTCTGGTCTCCGAGCGATTCGCGGAAATGGTGCTCGACCAAAATTCCCGGATGCGCGCGCCGGAGCGCCTCCGCGACCAGGTAGGCCTGGATCCGCGCGAGATCGCTCTGCCGGGACGCGACCCGCAGAGCCTGCATCGAAGCTACGCGCATAAATCATCCCACCCGAATGGGCGGAGTTCGCGCGCGGTTTCCTTCGCGCGCACGAGGTCACCGATCGCCGACCGCGCGCGGTTCGTTTTTTCCCGCACCCCTTCGAGGTTCGCGTTCACGCCGGAAAAGAAATCCGCGAGACGGATCACTCCGGGCAGCGCCAGGGGGTCGGTATCGGCCTCGCCGCGAAGATCGATGACGATATCGAACGGGTGGGGATGCGCCGAGATCCAGCGATCGATCGCGGGCGCCGTCATCGTCGCCGCGATCACCAGCGCGCTTTTATTGCCGCCGCGAGCGTCGTCTTCGCCGATCGAGTGGTCATGGGTGCGGCCCGCATCGAAGGTCGAGAACGATACCTGCGGAAACTTCTCCGCGAGGATCGCCGCCGCGCGAGATCCTCGACTGAATACCGAAACTTCAGGAAATGTTTTCATCCAGGGAAGCAGGTCTTCGACCAACGAACCCGCCCCGAGGAGATGGACCGCGCGCGTATCCCGAAGATACTTCCGCGCGAGACTCCCATAGGACTGACTGCCGAGATTCGCCAGATGCTCGCGCCGAACCGCTTTCGCGTCGGTCAGAATCGCGCCGAGCATGTTGCGCAACTCGTAGGCCGCTCTTTCCTCGCCCGCGGCGGCCGACTCGGTTTGTTTCAGAAGTGCCTTAAACTGCCCCATCACTTCGGTCTCGCCCAGGAGCGGAGAATGCAGCCCGCACGCGACTTCGAGTAGAAAACGATACGCGGCGGCGCCCCGATAAAATTCGCGTCCGACGGTAGCCGCGGAGAAATCCTCGAGCGGGCTCGCCGTACCGATTCCGATCGTGCGCAGACAGGTCTTCCAGACGATCCAGTCGGATGGAATCTCGGTGGTCGGAACGGGCGTGGACCCGCTCTGATGGAGGACGACGAGGCGCTCGATCATGGTATTCAGGATAACTTCCGGGAGCCGCCGAAATGTCACGGAAGTGTCAGAAACGAGAGAAAGAAATGGAGGCGGAAACGCTTGAATTCCAATCACTCGCGAGCATATAGCCGAAGAACATGACCGTATTCCATCTTGCACGTCCATCGTCGAAATCAGCACCGAAATCCGTACTGAAATCAGTATCAAAATCAGTATCAAAACCAGTGCCGAAAACAGGATCAGAAACTGTGTCAAACCTCACCCGCCTCGCTCTCTTCGCGCTCTTTGCGATGATCGTAGTTTCGAGCTTCTCGGCGAACGCGGCGGACGTAGCCACCTCGATGACGGAAGAGCCCGCCGTGCTCGCGCCGATCATCGCCGAAGGGACGCCGGCCGAGGCGATGAAATTCGATCCGATCGTTCCGGCGTACACCGCGAAGACGAAGTCGAATCTCTCTTCCGGAAATATCGGAAAAGAGCTCGCGAACGATCTCCCCTTCCACTCGAGCGGAAATCTTCGCCCCGGAAACGAGGCCGGATTTATCGGCGTCGGCAAAGGCGTCGAAGAAACCGACGTGAACGTCCTCGGAATTCCGATTAACCGTCCGCAAGGCGGCGGCTCCGACCTGGCGACGTTTCCCCAGTACTTCTGGAGCAGTTACCACTACCAGATCGGCCCGAGTCTCGGAGCTTACGATCCGCGCGGCGTCGGCGGCTCGCTGACCCTGCGCCTCTGGACCCAGGAAAATCTCGGGACCGAGAGCCAGCGTGCCACGGCTTTCCATTCGACGCGTAAACTCCAGCAGTTCTCTTACGGCCGTTCAGCCGAAAGTTACGCCGCACTCGTCGGCGTGACGACAGGCGAGGTCTTTGGTCCCGCGCTTTCCTTTAGCGGCCGCGTCCTCGAAAACGGCGCCACTCGGGTGACTACGCATCTCCTGCTGACCGATACGAACGTTGATAGCTTCTATTCCGAAAAAACCCCCACCCAGGAAGCCCAGCAGCGCACGATTCGCGCCATCCCCGTCGTCCAGATCGATCATCGCTTCACGGGCGGTCCGCTCCTGAAGTCGAGTCTGTTCCACGACTTCACTTTCGTGAATTACGAGGAAGAAAATTTTCCGACGCGCAAGCAGACGAAGTATGTGCACCAAGTCGGCACCGAAAACGCCCTCCTATTCGGAGATACGAGGATCGGCCTCGGTTTTCGCAACATCTCTTACAAACGCAAAGCATCGGCGGCGCTAGAAAATCTTCCCCAGGAACAGGTCGTGAACCTACAAGCGACGCAGACCTACCGCCTCGGTGCGGAAATGAAACTAGAGCCGACGATCGGCGCGACGACCGTAACCCGGCTCGGCACGTTTCCTTACGCCACGGTCGGGGCACGCCACGAGACGAACTACGAAAACAGCCGCTTCGGACAGTTTTTCCGCATCGGTTACCACCAACGCTTCCCTTCTCTGCTCGACAGGTACTACGAGCTTTCGCAGTACCGCGGACCGACGCTCCCGATTCTCGTCGTGTCTCCAAACCCGGGTCTGCGTCCGGAGAACGTTCGCTCGATAGAAACCGGGGTCGATTTCGCCGCCGGCGTCTATCGTTCGCAACTCACGCTCTTCGCCCGGGACTATAAACACGCGCGCTATACCCAGGTGAGAACCGTCGTGGTTCCGGGACCCGACCAGGAAATCTACCAGATTAAGAACGCGGGAGACGCCTACGTTTTCGGCGGCACGCATTCGCAAGACTTGAAACTGGCTTCCTACTTCGACGTCGGGACGCGCGCGACTTTCCAGCGCTCGAAGATCTACGACCTCGGAACTCGTTTCCCGCATAGCCCGGAATGGGTCGGAATTCTGAAGGGCGATCTCCACGACCCCGACCAACGTTTCGGCCTCGAGGTGGCGAATAAGGTCGCGAGCAAGTATCTCTCTTACGGCGAGTCGAGCTCGAGCAATACGCAGCTCCCCGGCTACTATTATATGGACCTCTTCGCGCGGGTTCGCCCGGTCGAAGAGGTCACGATCGTGGTTGGCGTGGAAAACGTGTTCGACCGCGAGATCCAGTACCAGGCGACCGGAATCCCGGAAGGCCGGGTCTACTCGCTTTCGGCGAGCGCGCAGTTCTAGCCTGCCTCTATGCGGTTTCGAATCCTGCATTCTCGAAAACGGCACGGTCTCCAGCAGCTTAGAAGTCAGAAACGTTCTCTCCATGATGGCAGATAGCGTAAGGTTGGATGAACTTTAGTCCTTGAGTATCGGCGCCTCACCTTATCGCGTTCACTTGCCGCCCGTTCCATCGTCGGATGAAGCTCATTGCTTCTCTCCCTCATCCTCTATACCCCCGGCTGGAAACCGTTATACTTCGGAGGCGCAGATTTTGCGGACGCTTTGCCCATGCAGAACCCAGCAATTGCCGGCATCGAATCCAAAATTTACCTTATACGCGGCCACAAGGTCTTACTCGACTCGGACCTCGCCAAGCTTTACGGCGTAGACACCCGGGTTCTTAATCAGGCAGTTCGTCGAAACATCCAGCGATTTCCGAACGACTTTATGTTCCAACTTTCTGAAATTGAATGGAATTTTCTGAAGCCACAACTTGTGACTTCAAACACTGGTCGAGGCGGGAAACAGAAACTGCCGTTAGTTTTTACGGAATATGGGGTTGCCATGCTTTCGAGCGTCCTGAAAAGCAACCGCGCTATCCAGGTGAACATTTCGATTATGCGAGCGTTCGGAAAGCTCCGCGAAATCTTAGAGTCGAACCAGGAGTTCGCAAAACGGCTTTCCGATTTAGAAACTCGCTATGACGAGCATTTCGCAGAAGTCTTTCAGGCCATCAGAGAATTAATGTCGGAACGAACGATCCCTCGAAAGCGGATCATTGGACTTGGTAAGAAGAACACCTGATTCAGAACATCGTATTCGAGTTCGCCGGCTTCGGCTCTACGGGCTGGACGGCATCCCAGTGCTCGACGATCTTTCCGTTTTCGAGCCGGAAAATATCGATCGCCGCCACGCCGGGGTCTTTCCGGTTATCGCGCGAGTGCATGACGACGAGATCGTCTTCTGATCCTCAAGTAGCATGATGCGTCGGATTCGATCGGAATTTGACGCTCCGGCTGGGCCCTTTTTGACGACAAAAATCTGGAGGTCACTTTTTTAGCTTACCTCATTTTTGTCCGATACTGACCAAGAGGGTTGGAGAACATGAAGCGAAAAATGATGTCGTTCACAGTCTTTTCTACGGTCACGGTCACGGTCGCTCTGGCGCTGACTCGTTTTATCCCGATTTCGGAAGCGAAAGACGGCGGATATAAGGCGCTTTACGATTGCTATGCCGCTTTGGACAACCATTCATTTAAAGGTGCCGCAGTCGGAGCTAAAGACAACTATCTTGTGATTTTAGCCCAAAGATACACCGATCCGAACACGGCTAGTCCGTTCGTTCAGGTAAAGTCGGACGGATTTCTCGTCCTCAATGCGCATGGTGCCCGCGTTTATAACCCTAAGCCCGATCTGAGTTCTCCAGCCTGGCGCACTTACTTTCTAGGGATTGAACTCCCCGGGGAAGGGGCAAGAGTAAGTCAACTCACCCAAGTCAGTACAAGTGGAGTCGAACGAGATTACAGGGGTTCTGGAATCGAATTTTCTAAAGCTAATGCAGCAACATTAAAAAAATTGGAACTGAACAAGAATATCAACGGCACGATCGTTCCTTCGGTATCCGAGGCTCGAACTCTCCTCCATGTTCCGATCAAAAGAATTCTAGAGCGTGACAAAAAGAACTTGGGAAGGACGCTTAAAAACTATTACGAACTGGTCCATACAAATGGAAGCACATTTACCCCGATTACAAATTCCGAGGGAAGAGTGGTGGGTGGTAACTCCCAGCGCATTCGAACTGAAGAAGTCAATCCCGTAGAATTAAAAGAGAACATCGACCGTTTGAATCGGCGTTTGCAGGCTATTTTGGCTTGCGATGCTGTCGGGGACGAAACCTTCCGAGGCTATGGCCAGGAAATGCGGGAAATACTTAAAAAAACGATCGCTTACTTAGAGTCCCTCGCCCCTAAAACAAGTAATGAATCACAGCAGTCCAATCCCGCAAGCACCCTGGATAGAACTTCGGGCGGAGTTTGATTCAGCTTAGCGAACGATTGTGGTTCTTTACCACTCTGGTATGGAGCGGACTCCTCCTCGAAGAAAGAATTTTTAGGCAGTAACGAAGTCCTCCTCCACTCTGCTTTTGGCTAATTTCAGGGCCCGGGAGATGCGTGATTCGAGCATCAAAAGCGAGTTGTTCAAGAGCCTGCCGGATTCTCCAGCGAAACTCGTTCAGAAAAACCAGCGAAGTTCCGCGGCAAGTAGTCGCCGAACCTGTCCCGGGACAGGTTCGAAGCGGAATGACCGAGTCCAAATACCCTCCGTCGAAGTCGCGACTGAAACCCACCCATCGATACATCATAATAACGCGCCGCGCATATTTAAATACCCCGTATTTCCCCTTGCCCTTTGGACGGCTCGAACCTAAAACCAGTGACCTAACTACACACACCCCGAAGACTCGTGGTGCCTTAGGAATCCGAACCCCTCCCGGGGCGAGGACCCGAAAGGTTAAGTCGGGGTGGAGGAAATAACCGCGGAAGTCGAAGTCTCAGTCGTATCCTTGCCGTCCGGCATCCGATCCCGCCTTAGCCCTTCTGCCTCCCGCAAAAACTGAGAGAGAGTAAGTACCCATGCCCCAGATTACGATGAAAGAACTGCTCGAAGCAGGCGTCCACTTCGGTCACCAAACCCGCCGTTGGAATCCGAAAATGAAGCCTTATGTTTTCGGCGCGCGTAACGGAATCTACATCATCGACCTCCAGAAGACGGTCGACCTCACCCGCAAGGCCTGCGACTTCACCGTGAAGCTCGCGTCCGAAGGGAAAAAAGTTCTCTTCGTCGGTACGAAGAAACAAGCCAAAGACGTCGTTCAAGAAGAAGCCATGCGCTCCGGAATGCACTTCGTGACCCACCGCTGGCTCGGCGGAATGCTCACGAACTACCAAACCGTGAAAGCCTCGATCGACCGCTTGAAAAAGTTCGAAGCCCTCAAAGCTTCCGACCAGTGGAAAGAAACCCCGAAGAAAGAACAGTCGAAGATCGACCGCGAACTCACCAAGCTGAAAGAGTCGCTGGGCGGAATCGAAGACATGAAGAAGCTTCCGGGCGCGATTTTCGTGATCGACACCGAAAAAGAACATATCGCCGTTAAAGAAGCGAAGAAACTCGGCATCCCGACGATCGCCGTGGTCGACACCAACTGCGACCCGACGGGCGTCAGCTACGTCATCCCAGGCAACGACGACGCGATCCGCTCGGTTCGCCTCTTCTCGAAACTGATCGCCGACAGCTGCATCGAAGGTGGCAAAATTCACCAAGAGAAGCTCCGCGCCCAGGACAAGCCGATGGACGAACAGGAAGATTCCGCGAACGAGAAAAAGGTTTCGAAGTTCGAAGGCGACATCGACCTGCGTGGACCGGACGAGATCGACCTCGAAGCGGCTGCCGCTGGCGAAGTCGAAACGACCGATGGTACGGACGCTGCGGCGACCCCGACCAAGGCCTAATTTTTCTCATTCATCGGGAGACGACAAATGGAAATTTCCGCAAGCAGCGTGAAAGAACTCCGGGAAAAAACCGGCGCCGGAATGATGGACTGCAAGAAGGCCCTGGGCGAAACCCAAGGCGACTTCGAGAAAGCCATCGAATACCTGCGTAAAAAGGGCATGGCCTCGGCCGCTAAGAAAGCGGGTCGGGCGACCAAAGAAGGAACCATCCACTCGCTCGCGAGCGCGGACGCGAAAGCTTCCGTCCTCGTCGAAGTGAACTGCGAAACCGACTTCGTCGCGAAGACGGACCAGTTCAAGAAATTCGTGAACGACGTGTGCACGCATGTGGCGATCGCGAATCCTTCGGACGCGACCGCGCTGCTCTCGCAGAAATTCTACGCCGACTCCTCGAAGACGGTGGAAGAAGTCCTGCGCGAAGCGATCGCGACCCTGGGCGAGAACATGATGATCAGCCGTCTGGTTCGCTACCCGAACTCGGACACCACGTTCGCAAAGAGCTACATCCATGCCGGCGGCAAAGTCGGCGTGCTCGTGGAATTCACCGTGAACAAGGCGAAAACCTCGGATGCCGCTTTCCAGGAATACGCGGCGAACGTCGCGATGCACATCGCGGCCGTTTCCCCGAGCTATGTGAACCCATCGGAAGTTCCGGCGGACCTCGTGGCGAAGGAAAAAGAAATCGCCATGGCGCAAATCTCCGGCAAGCCGGCGAACGTCATGGAGAAGATCGCCGAAGGCAAGATCAACAAGTACTACGAAGACACTTGCCTCGTGAAGCAGGCGTTCGTGAAAGAGCCGAGCATGTCGATCGAGAAATATACCGCGACGACGTCCACGTCTCTCGGCGATACGATCAAGATCAACCGTTTCGCGCGCTTCGTCCTCGGTGAGGGCGTGAAGTCCGAATCGGAAACGACGAACTAAGTCAGTCCTGAAAAGGGAGGCTCCTCGGAGCCTCCCTTTTTTTCAACCCGCTCTCCAGGGAGAAGCTTTGATGACCCCCGCGAAGAAAAGAAGCGAACCCTATAAAAGAATCCTGCTGAAACTTTCCGGCGAGGCGCTCGCCGGCGAGAACGGTTTCGGCATCGATACGAATGTCCTGAACGACATCGCCGAAGAAATTAAGAGCATCCGCGAGAGCGGCGTCGAGATCGCGATCGTGCTCGGCGGCGGCAACATCTTCCGCGGCATTAAAGGCGCGACGAGCGGTATGGATCGCGCGAGCGCCGACTATATGGGGATGCTCGCCACCGTCCTGAACTGCCTCGCGCTCCAGGACGCGCTCGAACGGAAAGAAGTCTTCACGCGCGTCCAAAGCGCGATCGGCATGCAGGAACTCGCCGAGCCGTACATCCGCCGCCGCGCGATCCGCCACCTCGAAAAAGGCCGCGTCGTGATCTTCGGCGCCGGCACGGGAAATCCTTATTTCACCACCGATACCACCGCCGCCCTGCGCGCGATGGAAGTCGGCTGCGAGGTCGTGCTGAAGGCCACGAAAGTGGATTATGTCTACGACTCCGATCCGATGACGAATAAGGACGCCAAGCCATTCACGGATCTGACCTATCTCGACGTGCTCTCGCGCGGACTGAAGGTCATGGATTCCACGGCCATCTCGCTTTGCATGGATAACCAGCTTCCGATCGTCGTCTTCAACCTCCACGAAAAAGGCGCGCTCACCCGCGTCGTCGCCGGCGATGCCGTCGGCACGCTCGTGAAGGGCTAATCGTTCACTCAACCTGAAAGGAAAAACCGATGTCTAAACAAATCATCGATAACTTCGGAGCCGCCGCTGACAAGAGTCTCGCAAGCTTGAAAGGCGAACTTTCCAAGGTCCGTACCGGCCGCGCGTCCACCGCGCTCGTCGAGCCGGTCCAAGTCGACTACTACGGAACTCCGACTCCGCTGACCCAGGTCGCGAACGTCACGACTCCGGATGCCCGCACGATCCAGATCGCTCCGTGGGAGAGCTCGATGCTCGCGGCGATCGAAAAATCGATCCACGCCGCGAATCTCGGCCTCACTCCGCAGAGCGACGGAAAAGTCGTCCGCATCTCGGTGCCGGCGATGACGGAAGAACGCCGTAAAGAAATGGTGAAGCTGATCAAAAAAATCGGCGAAGACTCGAAAGTAGCGATCCGGAACTCCCGGCGCGATTCGAACGAGGAAGTGAAGAAGGCCGAGAAGGCGAAGACCGTCACCGAAGACGAATCCAAAAAATTTCAGGAGCAGATCCAGAAGAAGACCGACGAGAAGATCGCCGAAGTCGATAAGCTGATCGGCGCCAAAGAAAAAGAGATCATGACGATTTAGTTATCCGCGAGTAGGTCTCGAGGGCGGATGGGCGGACAGCAGGTCAGCGTAAGCCGACCGTACCCCGACCGTAGCCTTCGAGCCGTTCTGTGCTAGTCCGAAGACTTGAGGATCCTTTGCCGTCACGCATTCCCAATCACATCGCCATCATCATGGACGGAAACGGCCGCTGGGCACAGCGTCGCCACCATCCGAGGGTGTTCGGCCATATCCGCGGCGCCTCGCGAATCCGCTCCATCGTGATGGAAGCGGATCGCCTGGGTGTGAAGGCGCTCACGCTCTACGCATTCTCGACCGAGAACTGGGGCCGTCCAGAGGCCGAGAAATCGGTTCTCTGGAAACTGCTGGTGAAGTTCCTGAAGAAAGAAGAAGCGGAGCTGATGCGGAACAACGTCCGGCTCCGCGTGATCGGAGAAATCGATCGCCTGGACGCGGACGTGCGTGCGGTACTGGATCCGGCCATCGCCCGCCTTTCGGGAAATACGGGCCTCCAGCTGACCTTCGCCGTCTCCTACGGGTCTCGGAAAGAGATCCTGCGAGCTGCGCAGCTCTTCGCCCGCGAATGCGCTGAGGGAAAGCGGAAACCGGAGGATCTCGACGACCGTCTTTGGGAGAATTACCTCTGGACCGGCGATCTCGGCGATCTTTCCGACGTCGATCTCGTCATCCGAACCTCGGGCGAGTACCGGGTGTCAAATTTTCTCCTCTGGCAATCCGCTTACGCAGAATACATTTTTATAGAGAAGTGCTGGCCCGACTTCGCCCCGGAGGACCTCCGTCAGGCGATCGATCAATATTCGAGCCGAGACCGTCGATTCGGTGGAGTCATGCCGCAGTCTTCCGTTTCGGCTCTGACCTAGGAGCGTTCCGTTGACCCCCGAACTGAAGAAACGAATTCAAACCGCCGGCCTCGGCGTCGCGGTCTTGATCCTGCTCCTGGTCTTCGGCGGTGGAATCGGCGCCGTCCTCGTCGCATCGGTCCTTTCGATCGCGATGCTCTACGAATTCACGGGAATCACGCTCTCGCTTTCGGACCAGAAGGAAAAACGCTTCGTTGTACTCGGATGCGCTTGGTTGCTACAGGCGATGAACTTCTGGATGGCCGGCGCCGAGTTCGCGCTCGTCTGCTCCTTTTTCCTCGGCATCACCGCTTTTTTTCTGTTCACGGCCGAAAAACATCATGGCGATGATCTCAAGCAACACTACATGGAGCTGATGTTCACGCTCTATGGATTCATCTACCTCGCTTTCCTGCCGACTTATCTCGTCGCGCTCCGGACGACGGCTTTCGGTGTCCACTGGACGCTGCTTTTCCTCTTCATCGTCTGGGCGAACGATATTGGCGCCTACTTCGCGGGGATGAAGTTCGGAAAACGCCGCCTCTACGCCCACATCAGCCCGAAGAAATCCTGGGAAGGGGCGATCGGGGGCTTAGGCGCCTCGCTCGTGATCTCGGTTCTCTACAAAGCACTCCTATTCCGTCAACTATCCTGGGCTGGCGCTCTGACTATTCCCGTCATCCTCAGCATTGTCTCTCCCGTCGGAGATTTGGCGGAAAGCTTCCTGAAACGCGCCTTCGACAAGAAGGACTCGAGCTCGATTCTTCCGGGGCATGGCGGTTTTCTCGACCGTTTCGATAGTGTAGTCTTTTCTCTGCCCGTCATGTACGCGCTGACCCGAATTTTCTAGGGTCGCTTCCAAGGTCCGCAGCAAGGAGCTCGCCATTGCTTTCCATCATTGGATTTCTCATCATGCTCGCCCCGCTCGTCATCGTTCACGAGCTGGGTCACTTCCTCTTCGCCCGTCT
>CAZIAL010000029.1:0-43437 GCA_964536965.1 uncultured Bacteriovoracaceae bacterium | reverse complement strand
CCCCATTCCCGGAGCGTCGCGAGCGAGGAGACGACCGCCGGATGCGTGAGCATCGTCGGATTCATCGCCGGCGCGATCCAGTAGGGCGTACGAAAGCCGTGCGCGAGAAAGAGCGTTCCGAGTAAATCATCCGCGCGTCCACTCGCCAGTTTCGTCAGCGTATTCGCCGACGCCGGGTACACGAGCGTCAGGTCGGCCCATTTCGCCAGGTCGATATGCGCCATCGCGTCGCCGGGGGCGAACGTCGAACGATAGACGGACTCACCCGTCAGTCCTTCGAAAGTCGCGGCGCCGACGAATTCGCTCGCACCAGCGCTCAGCACGGTTCGTACGAGGTATCCCGACTGGGCCAGCTTCGAGGCGAGCGCCGCGGCCTTAAAGGCGGCGATGGATCCGCTCACTTTCAGGAGAATCTTCCTTTTCGTGGTCATCGGTCACTGCCTCGCTCGGCGGCGTCGTCCGCCGAAGTTTCCCGATCCGCTTCGCCTGCGACCGGAACGTTGTCGATCAGCCGGACATCGCCCAGGAACGCGGCCGCGAATCTTCGGGTCTCCCCCGTCGGCGTCTTCCGGTCTTCGAGGTAGTCGACGCGAAAACCTTCTTTTTCGAGCGCCTCGCGAGCCGCGCCGACGTCGCGGAACTTCGTCATCGCATCGAAGAGCGCGGGAGCTTTCGCGCGCTCCGACTCCGAGAGGCGCAAGTTGCGCGAGCTCATCGCGAGCCCGTCCTCTTCGCGCACCGTCGGACACCCGATGATTTCCGTTTCGAGAAAGAAAGCGCGCGCCATGCCCGCGATCAGCCCGAACTGCTGGTAATCTTTCTCTCCGAAGTAGGCGCGGTGGGCGCGCGCAAGCTGGAGAAGCTTGAGGACCACCGTGAGCACGCCTTCGAAATGACCGGGGCGATGCGCGCCGCAGAGCTCGCGCGAGAACTCTTTTTCACGCACCTCGTACCGATAGTCGTCGGGATAGAGCTCGGCGGCGTCCCGGGGGATGAGGACGACGTCGACCCCGGCGGCACGCGCGAGCGCGAGATCCTGTCCGAGGGTCCGGGGATATTTCGCGAGATCGCTCGCCTGGTTAAACTGGGTCGGATTCACGAAAATCGAAAGCACGACGACGTCGTTTTCGGACCGAGCGCGCTCGAGCAGGCTGCGATGCCCGTCGTGGAGCGCCCCCATCGTCGGCACGAAGCCCACTCGAACCGCGGGGTTCGCGCGCGAAATTCCGCGGCGCCAGTTCTGGAATTCGGAAATCGTATCGAACGCTCTCATGGGCCGTAACTCTCTTCCTTCGTTGGGAAAGCGCCCGACCGGACGTCGCGGGCGAACTTGCCGAATGCGTCTTGGAACAGCTCGAATCCGTTCAGATACCGACGCAGGAATTTCGGCTTAAAATCCGGGGTGAAACCCAGAAGGTCCTGCAGCACCAGAACCTGGCCATCCACGTCGGGCCCGGCGCCGATGCCGATCACCGGGATCTTTACTTTCGCGGCGATCTTCGCCGCGATCTCGGACGGGACGCACTCGAGGACGAGCGAAAATGCGCCGAGTCTCTCGAATGTTTCCGCGTCCCGCAGGAGTCGCGCCTGATCTTCGGTGGACTTCGCCTGGACGCGCATCCCGCCGAACGCGTTGACGAACTGGGGAGTGAGGCCGAGATGGCCCATGACCGGAATCCCCGAACCGACGACCTGGCGAACGAACTCCTCGTTTCCTTCGATGCCTTCGAGCTTCACGGCATGGGCGCCCGCACGCACGAGTTGCTCGACGACGTCCATGGCGTGGGCCAGACCCTTCCGAACCGAAAGAAACGGAAGATCGGCGACCAGGAATTTTTTCGGCGCCGCCCGGGCGACCGCGGCCGTGTGGAGCGCGATCATTTCGGCGTCGGCCTGAATGGTCGAATCGAAACCGTGCATGACCATCGCCGCGCTGTCTCCGACGAGCAGCAGGTCGACCTCTGACTCGTTCAGGATGCGAGCGAAGCCGGAGTCGTAGCAGGTGACCATCACGAGTTTCTCGCGATCCGCCTTCTTGCGGGCGAAATCAGGCACGGTCAGCTTTTTCGGAGCGATGTGGGAGGTGCTAGAGGACATGATCGTTTCCTTTCGGGCCGGGCCCGGGCGGATGCGCGGTTCGATCCGCGAAGAATTTTTCGAACGCGACGTAGAGGTCGGAAAGCGGAGTTTCCGCCAGGGCTTCGCGATGCGCGCGAACCGTCTGGCGATCTCCGCGCACGAGCGGTCCCGTCAGCGAAAGTTCGCCTTGCCGAAGTACGTTGGTCAGCGTTTGGAACAGGAATGGCGCCAGGAGTTCGTGCGGCAACCCGAGCCGGCGCTCGAAAAGTTCGAAGACTTCCGCCCAGAGAAGCGCCGGAAAGTTACCTGAGGCTGAGACCAGAGAATGGTAGAGGGCTCGCCTTTCCGGATCGAGGAAGACGGCCGTATTCGGAAGTCCGCCGAGGAGGTCGCCGGGAGAGCGGCCATCGAAGGGGTTTTCGATCACGAAAGGGATTCGGCGATAGGCCTCGAGCGGATAAAGTTCGGGACCGAAGGTCATGAGCGGATGGGCGCCCAGGACGCCTTCGACCACGGTCGCCCCGGAGGCATGGAGCAGGGTGGGCGCGACCCCGCCTGCGACGCCGACCCGCGCGCCTCGAAATCGGCGGGCAACGTCGGCGATCGCGCGATCCGAAACCAGTAACCAGACATGAGTCCCGGAAAAACCCGCCGCTCGGTCCGGAGCAAAGGTGCGGGGTTCCCGCCAAACCTCGAAAGAGAGGCCGAGAAGTTCGAAGTATCGGGAGAAATGCTGAGTCAGCTTTCCACTCCCGATAAGGAGGTGATGGGCCGGCGTTCCGGCAATCGGAGGTACCTGTCGCATGGATCAAGTCCTGCTCCAGGTTTACGCCCAGAGTCGAATGACGGCAAGACTCTCCGCGCCATTCGGTCTCGAGAGCCGATTAATGCGAGACGGGGCCGCTCGCGGGATCCGTGGACGGGTGAGGCGCTGCGATCTGGACCACGTCGAAATCCAGGAGCTTCTCCCCTTCTTTCGCGCCGGCGGCGTTCACCCACGACACGACGAAACGGTGGGCGCCGAACTGGAGCACGGGAAAACCTCCGAGCCGGAACAGCGCTTTCACGCGCCGCTGATCCGCCGGCACCTTCAGTTCCCCGTTGCCGATCAAGGCCTGCTTTCCGTCGGGCGTAAGAATATGGATGAAAATTCGGCCGTCGAAATGCCCGTTCGACGTCGGTTTTTCCCAGACGAGGGTCAGCACGAGAGACTGCATGTGCACCGGAACCTGGGGAGTGCGGACTTCGTCCACGACATCGAAAACGGACAGACTGCCCGTCTGCTGATCGACGGACGCGGAAAGACTCAGACTCGCAAAGGCGCACTTTAAGTTCGTGGACATGAGACGAACTTAGCCGGGTTTCAAGCCGAGCGCTTGGATTTTTTGGCGAGACGGATTTGCGTCTCCTCGAGCGTGATCCCGAGCAAGAGACTAACGACGGAAAGCTCTTTCACCGTCAGAGACGCCGCGTCTTTCCAGCATTCTTCGATGCGTCCCACGATGAAGCGCCAGATCGGCGCATAGGCGTAGAGGGAGCGAAGGCGTTCCTGTGCGCGCTCGAACCGGGTGCGGAATTCCACGCGGCTGTTCGCGAGTTCCTTTTCCGCGGCGATGAGATGATCGAGAAATTCTTGGAGCTCGTTCGGACGAAGGGCGCCGATCGCCTTCGCAATCGTGGGGCGAAGGAGCGCGCCGATCGAAATCACGTCTTCGATTTCGCCGAACTGAATTCTCTTAGGGGTTTTTTTTAGGGAGGGGTCCTGAGGCTCTTCCATGTCGCCTGTTCCTTCTCGGGAAGAAGATCCCGATAAGTCCTTTATCGGAAGAATAGTTTCCCCTCTTTACCCACTTTCGGCAACCTTCCGGGATCATTCCGATTTCCGTTTCTTCCGAAAAAACTCCGTCAAAATTTCGCCGCATCCCGCATGGGGCGAATGGTCGGCGACGAATCGGTGATTCGTTCGCGCGTCCTCATGAATCCGATAACCAAGGCTGAGCGCACCCCCTTTCGGATCGGTCGCGCCGTAAATCACCCGGGCGATCCTCGCCTGCTGACAGGCCGCGAGACACATCGGGCAGGGTTCGAGTGTCACATAAAGTTCACAGTCGACGAGTCGCCAGCTCCCGAGCGCCCGCGAGGCCTCCTCGATCGCGTGGATCTCCGCATGGGAGAGCGCGGACTGGAGCTTTTCGCGCCGATTGCGGCCGCGCCCGACGATCTTTCCCTGATAAACGACGACCGCGCCGACCGGCACCTCGTCGTCGGCCGCCGCATCACGCGCCTCGGCGAGCGCCTCGCTCAGGTAGTCTTTCGTCATCCGGACGCGCGCTCCGAAGCGGGGGGAGTCGCCGGTTTCGTGATCTCCAGACGATGGGCTTTCATCTTCGCCATCCGTTCGTTGAAATCATCGACGGACATCTTATTCCGCGCGTTCTGGACCGAGGAAATCTTCTTCAGATGCTGGGTCGCGGCTTTCATGACCTTCCGCTGCAGCTTATCGAGTTCGTCGAACTTCACGCCCACGCCCTTGGGGTGGGTCACGGAACTTTGGCTGCGCCAAACGATCGTACCGCCGATCTCGATCGCTTCGCCGAAGAGATCGAATCGCGAAAGAATGCGCTCGTTCTGGTTCATGTCCATCCGGGTCTTAATGAAGCAGCCCCCCATCGAGATATCGAGAATTTCGCCCTCGAAACCGCTTTCGGCGCGCTCGACTCGAACGGGCACCGAAAGTTTGTAACGGGGGTTCGTTTCCCACCACCGGATTTTCGGCAGGAAATAGGGAACCCGGATTTCATTTCCGAGACGAAACAGAAGTCCGATGAGGAGCGTGATTGAAACCAGGAACGCGAGAAAGGGATTGTTCGAATCCGAGTAGCGCATGGCGATCAACGCGTTCGCATAGGCGACAAAGAGGGAGTTCAGAAGGAAAATGTTCCACGCCCACCGAGTCATCTCCCGAAATCCGTAGCCGACCGCGACTCCGGAGATCGCGAGCAGCCAGTACGAGAAGCTGAAGAAGATCTTCGTCGAGCGTTCCGGAGGGATGTTGAAAAGTATCGAAGCGTATACCAGATACGAGACCGGAAAGGCCAAGTAGAGGTAGGAAATCGCTTTAAGGAATTTAGTGGTGTGTTCTTTCACGGTCTTTGCGCGGGCCCTTCGCCCCTCTTACGATGCCATAGCCGTATCGGACGGAGGTATCGGAAATACGAGGCATTTTTTTGGCATTTTTAAATTTTCGGGATGGGTTAGAAAATAGACATGAACACACCCGGAATTCGGATCCCCACCCCCGTGAATGAACCCGTTCGTCTCTACGCCCCCGGCACTCCTGACCGGGAAAGTCTGAAACTCCGGCTGAAGCAAATGGCCTCCCAAACTGGAAGCAACCGAGTCGAAATTCCGCTCGTCATCGGCGGCAAGGAAATCCGCACGGGCAATCTCCGGAAAGTCGTGATGCCCCATGCCCACGGAGAAATTCTGGCGGAATTTCACCTCGCCGGACCGAAAGAACTCGCGGCTGCCGCCGAAGCGGCGCTGAAGGCGAAGACCGACTGGGAGAATCTCGCCTGGCATGAGCGCGCCGCCATTTTTCTGAAAGCGGCCGACTTGCTCGCGGGACCCTGGCGCGACACGATGAACGCCGCGACCATGCTGGGCCAATCGAAGAACGCGTTCCAAGCCGAGATCGATGCCGCCTGCGAAATGATCGACTTTTTCCGTTTTAACGCCTCGTTCTACCAAAAGATCCTCGAAGAGCAGCCGATTTCCTCCCCCGGAATCTGGAACCGGACCGAGTGGCGCCCACTCGAAGGCTTCGTCCTCGCGATCACGCCCTTTAATTTCACGGCCATCGCCGGGAACCTGCCGGCGACCCCGGCGATGGTGGGAAATACCGTCGTCTGGAAGCCTTCCGATACGCAGATGCTCTCGGCTTACTATACGATGCGGCTTTTCGAAGAGGCGGGACTTCCCGCGGGCGTCATCAACATGGTGGCGGCCGATGGCCCGCTCACGAGCGATATTCTGGTCACGCACCCGAAACTCGCCGGCGTCCACTTTACGGGCTCGACTCCGACCTTCCGCTCGATCTGGAGCCGAGTCGGCGAGAATATTTCGAACTATGCCGCCTATCCGCGCCTCGTCGGTGAAACCGGCGGGAAAGATTTCGTCTTCGCCCATCCTTCGGCGGATATCGATGCCCTGACGACCGGACTCGTCCGCGGCTCCTTCGAATTCCAAGGACAGAAATGTTCCGCCGCATCGAGAGCGTATATTCCCGCTTCCCTCTGGGAAAAGATGGAAGGCCGGCTCGTCGAACAGACGAACGAACTGAAAATGGGCGACGTTCGGGATTTCCGAAACTTCGTGAACGCCGTGATCGACGACCGATCGTTCACGAAAATTTCCGGGTATCTCGACGAAGCCCGCTCCAGCCCGGACGTGAAAATTCTTGCGGGCGGCACGGCCGACAAGAAGGTCGGATATTTCATCCGCCCGACGGTCCTCCTCACCATCTCGCCCCACTACCGCACGATGCAGGAAGAACTTTTCGGCCCGGTGCTGACCACTTTCGTCTACGAAGATGCGAAATGGGAGGAGATGCTCGCGGTCTGCGATCGTACTTCGCCCTACGCGCTGACGGGCGCGATCTTCGGCCAAGATCGGCAGGCCGTGGAGAAGATGACGAAAGCCCTCACGCACTCCGCCGGAAATTTCTATGTGAACGATAAACCGACCGGCGCCGTAGTCGGTCAGCAGCCGTTCGGCGGCGCGCGCGCTTCGGGCACCAACGATAAGGCGGGTAGCCCGCTGAATCTGTATCGATGGTTATCGCCGCGGACGGTGAAGGAAACGTTTGTTCCCGCCCGCCACTACACCTATCCGAGCTTCGGCGCGGAGTGATCGCAAAAATGCGAATCGCGAAATCTTGGGCGGTGGAGAGACCGACCCGCGGATTTCGCGATTCTCCTTTAGAACGGAACGAAAGAAGTCTTAGGAGCTTACCCGAGCGCGCGTATAGCGAAGCATTTGGCGAGCCTTGATCTTTTCGTCTTCCGGAAGTTCGGCTTCTTTCGGCTTCGCTTCCAAAGTAGGGTCTTTCCACTGCAGCCCGATCGCTTCTTCCGGGCGGGCCGGAGCTTTCGAAATCACGCGCAGGCGATTCTTCGCCCACTGGTGGCAGTCGGCGCTGTAACAAACGAAGCTCACCACTTTCGAATTCTTCAGGACTTTGTTCAGCCAGGCAAAGTCGACGTCTTCGGAGAGACCTAATCCGTCCATCGCGCTAATCACATAGGAGACGCGTTCGGACCGAACCAGGAAGGTTTCCGTTTCCGCGAAAGCCTGGTTCCCCGAGATCATCTCCCGGCTCGTCAGTCCCTTAGGGTCCGTATAAGTGTTGTTAGCCGGCTTACGGTTCGCGCCCTTAGGCCCCGCGAAAGCGGTTCCCATCGAGAGGCCGATTGCGAAAGCACAGATCAGGCGGCGAGAAAAAGTGTTCATGCCTCTGATATTGCGACGATTATGCCATCTGGAACCGAAGGAATACAGGGACTTAGAAATGGTCAGTCGTCTGAAGGTTCGACGGTGTCGAAAACTTCGCCTACCGAAATTTGCGCAGTGTCGCCGCGGACACAGGGTTGGCGCCCGACGCTCGAATCGGTTAGAGATGGCGGGCCATGCCCGTATCCATCGACCGCCCTTCGACCTGGGTTCCCTTCCGTAGCGCCAAACAATGCGACGGTTGCTTCGCGGGCTGCTGCACTCTCCCCGTGGAAACGAGCGCGGCGGATCTGATGCGCCTGGAAGTCCTCACGCTCGACGAGGCGGCTAGCTCCCTGAAGAAGGCGTTTCGACGACTCCATCGCGAGGGAATCGTCCGCAGCTACCATGCGAGCACGGGACTCTTCATTCTCGAACAGCGCAACGGCCGCGACTGCGTGTTTCTCCATCCCACCACGCGTCGCTGCACGGTCTACGAAAGGCGTCCCGAAGTCTGTCGACGGTTCCCGAAAATCGGCCCGCGCCCGGGTTTCTGCCCAGAGACGAAAATGAAAAAGGGCGCCCCTTAGGAAGCGCCCCTTTTCTTCGGTTTATTCTCGATACGAACGAAGTCGGATTTACGGCGGAGACTTTCCGTTCCTCTCCGTTTCGGCCGACCGATCGCGGCGCCGTTTGGCGGAGCCCGAAGCCATATAACCTAAGCCGATGCCGTCGTCATCGTCGTTGGCCAGACTCGAAAAGAACTTCGGAATTCCGAGGGCCGCCTGGATCTCCACGGATTCCCGCGGAATTCCCAGCATCATCGCGACGGACTCGAGCTTGTCGCTAAAAATTCTCCGGATCGCTTCGGGCGCCATCGACTTTGGCTTCCCCGTGCGCATCCACATTTCGGACTCCTCCCCGAATCCTCCGGACTCGAGTTTCTCTACGAGCGCTTCGACGCCGCCGTACTGTCCGGCGAGGGAGTGGACAATCCGTCCCGACACCGGAAACCGGTGTGCGAACGCGGATAGTTTTTCTTCGAGGGCGCGAGGGTCTTTCGCAAAAGTAGCCATGACTCATGCTCCATTTCCGGCAAATCCATGCCTTAATTAAAGGATACCGGTCACGGCGTAGTCCTCCATGAAACCGAAATGAAAATCCTTTCACCCGAGTAAGGAGACCCTAAAAAACGACGGGAATTACAGGCAAATTTCGGCGAGGCGCGGGAGATTGCACCCCGATATCACTCCGACGCGGATTTGGAAGCGGGAGCCCGGTTGATGAAAGCTTCCGTATACTGCACGTAAAAGTTCCGATGGAACGTGAGGAATTTTTGCCAGTTCGCCTCGTTCCGCACGATGAACTTCATCTCTTTCAGAACCGGCGCTTCGAGTTCGCGCATTTTCTCGATCCCGGCCGCGGAGGTCGCGGGAATGATGTTCTTCCGCTGCTCGATCAGCTCGCGGATGACTCGACCCTCGGCCGACCCGAACTGCACGATCGCTTTCTCGGTCAGACCCAGCTCACCTTGGAAAAACTTGTTCAGTCCAAGCGTCCAAACCTTCTGGGTTTCGACGTCTTCCTTCATCTCGATGAAGCCTTCCGTGTACAGGATATTGTCCGTATAAGAGTCGCGGAACTGTTGATCCTGTTCGGTTACGAAAGTCATCGCCAACTGGCGCTCGCGGAGCATCCGGCGGACGACCGCATCCGTATTGTCTTTCACTTCGAGGGCACGGCCCACCGCGCGTCCGGCGCTCGAATAAGCCCCCGGGAAGATGATTTTTCCCATCAGCAGAACGAAGCAGACGCCTGCCGCGATTCCCACCCTTTTCCAGTACTGTGCCACGCGGTCGCGGGCCTGCACGTCGACCGGAAGGACGTTGTTCAGCGTCGTCTCGATGTTCGTCGAGGTTCTGGTCGAGGTTTTCGCGCCGCCCTTGGCCGGGCCGATCACGCTTTCCACCACATGATGGATCTCATCGGAGAAAGCCTTAAGGGATACCGGATCCATCGTCACGCCGAACTGGGTCGTCAGTTTCGAACCGACGATGCGGTCGACTTGGTCTCCGATTTCCTTCACGCGAGACCGAAGCTTCGCCGTGAATTCACGCGCTTCCCGCTCCCGAGCCGCCTCGATATCCGCGAGCGCGTTCGTACGCACCTGGCGAATTTCCTGCTCGTTTCGCTTTTTCATGTCGCTCAGTTCGGTTTCGAACTGCTTCCGCTTCGCTTCGATCTGCAATTGCGCTTCCGCCAACGCCCGCTCGGCTCCGCCCTTGGATCCCGATTCGATCTGGGCGGCGCGCGCTTGCGCTTGATTATAGAGTTCTTCCGCGGCCGCCTTCTTGGCCTCGAAATACTGATCGCCTTCGAACTGGGCGCGATCGAGATAGGATCGGGCCTCCGCCTGCGCCTTCTGGAGCTGGCTCGCGGCTTCGGTTTCCGCATTGGCGGCGATGGTCGCGGCCTGGATCTCCGCGGAATTCACCCGGCTGGTCGCGTCCTGGTGGGCGGCTTGGATCTGCGCGTTCGCTTGTTTTTCGGCGGACTGGAGCAGTTGGGCGCTCTGGGCTTCCGCATTCTTGCGAATCGCGATTCGTTCGGCCTCGGCCTGCTCTTGCACCTGCTTGCGATACTGATCGGCTTCTTGTTTCGCGGCTTCCCGGATGGCTTCGGCATCCGCTTCCGCCAGGCGAAGGGAGCCTTGGATGCCCTCGGCCTTACGCTCGAGGTCCAAGATATTCCGCTTGAGCTCCTCGATTCGGAGCAGGTTCTTCTCTTCGCTCTGCTTCACCGTCTCGATCGCGTGGCGAACGCGCTCGTACTCGCTCTTCGCTTCCTGGACCGAACGGCGAGTTTCTTCGAGTTTCGCCCGTTCGGCGCTCACTCGTTCGGCGGTCTCCTGCGCGTCGCGCGCGATGATTTCACCGCTTCGGCGCGTCGTCTCGATTTCGTTCTCGAGTTTTAGCTTTTGTCCCTGGAGCTGGGCGATTTCCGTATCGATGCGCACCTGGAGCAGGCGGCGTTCCGCCTCGAGCTCGTGCGCCTCGGCGCGAACCTTACGCAAGGTCTCCTCGAGGGTCTTCTTTTCCTTGATGAGGGTATCGCGGAGCTTCTCGCCTTCGCTCCGCACGGATTCGGTTTCGTTCTCGAGCTGCTGGAGCTTGCGCGCGTACTCCTCGTCGAGTTTCCGGACCTTTTCCTTATGCTCTTTGTCCGATCGCGCCATTCGCACGGAATGCGATTCTTCGAGCGTGGATTTCAGATCGCGGAATCCCGTCTCGAGAGCATCGATCTTCTCTTCATAAATGACATCAAGCTCGGCGACGCACTTCTCGAGATCGAGTTTGCGGTCGGCGAGCGGCTGGACTTCCTTCTTGTAACTTTCGGTCTGTTCCTTCAGTTTCAGCGACTCTTCGCGCATCTCGCGAATTTTCGAGCGCAAATCGTCGATTTCGCGCTCTTTATACTGGATATCCTCGATCACGCGCTGCTTTTTCGCTTCGAGGATGCGCAGCTCCGCGACCTTCTCTTTTTTCACCTCGTGCGGGAAGTGCTGCTGAGGGAAATCGAGCTCCATCTTGATCGGCTTGCCGTGGGTGATCGTATTGCGGGTCCGTTCCCGCTGCTCGGGCGTCTCGGCGGCGCGGGCGTTCTGGTTGCGGGTGATGGCCGCGAGCGTGCGCTCGCGCGCCGTCGGAAGATCGACATCGCCTTTCGGCTCCGGCTCCGGCAGCGGCTCATAACCTTCCACCGCCTCGAGGAGCAGAATGACGTTACTGCCGGTACCCAGGAGTACGCGGTAGCCCGGCTTGATCTTGACGGTGGACTTCGCGGGAATGCGCTGACCCTGAACGAACGTTCCGTTCGCCGAGCCTAAATCCTCCATCCAGACCTCGCCGTTTTTCAGGCTGACGCGAACATGTTCGCGACTGAGATTTGGATGCGGAATGCTGAAGTCCGCATTCTGAGATCGGCCGATGACGAAGGTCCGATCGCCGGGAAATTCCCGGGTCGGACCTCCTTCAACCGTCAGCCTGATTCTCTGCGAAGATTCTTTCTCCGACATAACTCCCTAGAAGATCGGTAAAACGTTACGAACAATTGGACGAATATTAGGCGGCTTGGTCGCCTCCGCTTTGCCCGTCGTTCTTCGACGGTGGGCGCGGCGGCTGGTTCATGGCCCGGTTGACCATCATCGCCTGGGCCGTCTTGTGGACCGCGTCGGAGACGGGCTTGGTCTCGGTTAGTTTCTCGACCTTGTCATGATGCTTGGCGACTTCTTGCTCGACCGCATACTCGGCCAGAGCGTCGATCGCGTCGCGATTCTCGTCGAAGTTCGGGATGTCCGCCGGCACTTCGTTCGATTCGCAGCGCTGCCAGAGGAACTCCATCGAGTATTCGAACCGGTTCACCACTTCCATGAAGATTCGTTCCGGATTCAGGAACGTATTCACGAGGGTCATCACGACCGAGAGAAAGATCCCGACGATCGAGGTCGCCATGGAGAAGGAAAGACGGGTCAGGAAGGCGCCCATCGTCAGCTTCGTGGCCTCCGCGTTCGCGAGGTCCATTCCGCCGAGTTCCGGCAGCGCTTTCATGATCCCCATGAAGGTACCGAAGATACCGCCGATGATGAAAATGCTCGGAAGCACGTTCAGCGCATCGTTCACCGGCGCGGCGGGTAGGATGCCGAAGACGCGGTTGAAACATGGATTATTCTGGAAAACCGTTTTCGAAATTTCCACGAACCGCGGGCGCTCCCCGCCGTAGCGCAGGAAGCGGATCTGGCGAAGCGTGTCCTTCACGAGAAAGGCCGACCCGGCCTGGATCAGGAAGAGACGATCTCCCGGCGCCATGACGTAGTCGAGCTTCCGGCGGCGCATGATGGCGCGAACTTCGAAAAGTTCATAGTAAGTGCGCTCGAGGAGCTTCTTAACCGTCACATAGAAGGAGTGTTTGTCGGTCGGGCGATCCGACTCGATGAACTTGTTCATGCGCTTTTCAAATTCGCGCGCGAACCATTCGTTCCGCTTCACGGTGTAATACACCAGGATTCGGAAGAAGACTCCGACGAAGAACATGAACACCAGGACCGGCAAAAGGATGACTTTTGCGATGCCCGCTACGTCCGTGACTAATGTTTCGACTAAACCTACTGATTCCATGGAGCGATCCTCCCCTTCGAATTGCGTTATTCTTTAAGATTGAACTTGATGATGACCTTCTGCGCTTTCGCACAGTTGAACTTTTTGCAGAAATCCTTCTCCGAAACTCCGGACGGAACTTCGGATGCGGCTTTCCCTTCCGGGAGATATCCGCGACCGACGACCTTCACGAGCGGCAGCAGGTTCTTCTGGTGCGGATACTGGAGCTTCCGCGGATCGAAGATGTGCTTGAAGATCGAATTCGCGCGATCGAAAGACAACTTCAGGTTGTAGTCGATCGCTTCTTTGTCTTCGGGCCGAAGCGACGCCGGGTTGACGTACTTGCCTTTGTAAGTCGAGGAGGCGAATCCGATGATCTCGACGCTCGCGATGTTCTGCGCGGTGTTCGGATCGTCGAAGAGCGACTTCGAGTACTGAGGGATGAATTTTTCGAGGCGTCGCTGCATCGAATCTTTTAGATCCGCGCGACCGGACTCGAAGTAGTCGTCGCCGAAGGAGAGGAACACGTCCCCCGTTTTTTCGTCGACGTCCGCCGAGATTCCCGATTTCTTGAAGTTGTTCTTGATGTTGTTGACGAGCTTCTTCTTCGCTTCCGCGATCTCGCGGGCGCGTTTCAGATTCTCGCCGAGGTCCTGATTTTCCTTCGCAAGTTTGTCGAGGGAAGCCACATAGCGGCCCTCGCGACCTTTCGCTTCGCCGAGCTGTTTCTCGGTTTCCGCGACCTTAGCCCCTAAGCCAGCCAGCGCGCCACGAAGGGCTCCGGCCTCGCCTTCGGCTTTCTTGCGAAATTCGGCTTCCCGGGCGGCCTTCTGCGCTCCGGTCAGGCGTTCGTTCGCGAGCGCTTTCTCGAATGCGGCTTTTTCGGCAGCCATCCGGGCTTCGCCGGCGGCCTTCAGGTCGTCGAGTTGCTTCTGGAATCCCGACTTCGCGTTCTCAAGCTGGCCCACCAGGGCTTGCTTTTCGGCCGCGGTCTTTCCCTGCAAATCTTGCATCTTCGCCTGAAGGGCGGCCTTCGTCGCCTCGGCCTGTTGGTTCACGGCCTGGATCTGACCCAGGAGAGACTGCTTTTCGGCGGCGCTCTTCTCAGTCACTTCGTTCAGGTTCTCTTCCGTCTCCTGGAGCTGGCTCTGAGTGAGCGCGAGGCTGCTCTTCGCCATCTGGAGATCCCGTTCGATCGAGTTGTTCTTGTTCTCCAGGGCCGCGACGGCCGCTTTCGACTGCTGTTGCAGCGCCGCGATCTTCCGATTCATCGCCTCTTTAGAGATCTTGGCGTTCTTCTGTTCGCCGCGAACCCGCTTGATCTGCTGGGCGAGGCGTTCCTGGATCTTGGAAATCTTTTCGTTATTCTCTTCGATGACGGCTTCTTTTTTCTGGATGTCCGCGGCTTGCTCGCGGATCTCGCCGTCCTTCTCCGTGATGTCGAAATCCTTCTTCGCGATCAGGAAGTCACGCTGCTTCAGCTGACGCTTCGAGAGCATGTTGACGTTCACGATATTGCGGATCATCTGCTGATATTTGTTCAGCGCGACTTCTTTTTGCGCGTGTTCGCGGGATTTCGCGATGAGGTCTTTCTTCTCCTCGTTCGCTTCGTCCTGGAGAAGCGTGAGCTTATCCATCAGAACTTTGTATTGATTCTGCTCGTCCTCGGAAGACTGATCGAGCGTCTCGTCGCGAAGCGCGTTGTAAATCCGGATTTGATCTTTCAAATCCTGCGCTTCCTTGGAGAGCACCTGATACTGGACTTCTTTCTGGATGCTGAACGTACCGCTGCGCACGCTCGAAACAACGTAAAGAAGGAGGAAGATGGCGGAAAGCACGCTGAACAAATCGGAATACGCTGTCCAGAATGTCTCGCCGCTATCGCGCTTATGCTTGATCTTGTCGTAATCAAAAGCCACGGTTGGGCCTCCTATCCACTTTCACTCTTCGGACCTGGGTAGGGATTCCTGAGAGTTTTGTCGGCGTCGGCCAGACTTTCTCAGGATTTATCGCGGGTTCCGCCGACTTCCTGACGATTTAAACCGACCCTCGTTCGGGCCGAGGCGCGGGCGGCCGAGTCGGCGCCAAATCGTTGGCGCAAAAGTTGTGCAGTTTAGTGAAGAATCGCCTCGAATCCGGGCAATCCTTTGCCAAAATGGAAGAAGATGCTGGATGTGTACGAACGCTTCTTCTCAACCTCCACCGAACTTTTTCTCGTGACCAACGGGGAAGGTCGCATCGAACGGGTGAATCCGAGCTGGGAAAACGTTCTAGGATACCTGCCCGAAGAAATCGAGGGCCGCCCTCTCTCCACCTTCACCCATCCCGACGATCGAGACGCGAACGCTCGAGTTCGGCAGACCCTGCGGCAGGATGGGAGTTTTCGGGATTACGAAAATCGCGGCATCCATAAGGACGGCCGCGTCGTATGGTTGCGCTGGTTCGGACATCGGGACCCCCGGAGCGGCTTCGTCTATGCGACCGCGAAAGACATCACGGCGGAAAAAGTCGCTGAAAAGAATCTGGATCGAATCACGCACTATGCATTCGACGCGATCGAGTTCGAGCGCACGATTTCCCGGATCTCCCCCATGGCGATCTATCGCGTCGATCTCGAGGGGAATCTCTACTACGCGAACGAAGCCTGGGAAAGAGTCGCGGGCATCACGATGCAGGAGGCGATGGGTCTCGGATGGATGAAAGCGATTCATCCCGATGATCGCGAACGAATCGAGCGACTGCGGAACGGAAAAATCGGAGAGCGAGAAGCCGCTCCTCTGGAGTTTCGCTTCCGGCATCCCGACGGAAGAACGGTATGGATGGCGGTGACCTCGGCCGTGCTCCGTGGATCGGACGGAGAGCCGTCCGGATCGATGGGCGCGGGACTGGACATCACCGCGATCAAAGAGAACGAGCAGCGGCTCCAGGCGCTGAACCAAAGTCTGAACTTGATCATCGAGGCGGGCGGTCACGGCACCTGGACCTGGTCGATCCCCAAGGGGATGATCCACGGCGACTCCCGCTGGTGCGAGCTCACCGGCGTGGATCCGCGTCGAGGCGCACTCGAAGTGGAGAAGATGGAATCCATCCTCCACCCGGACGACCTCGGACCCGCGTATCGCGCCGTGGACGACTATCTCGCGGGACGCAGTTCGAAATACGAGGCGCTCGTCCGCTGGCGCCACTCCTCCACGGGCAAGTACGCGTGGGTCCTCACCACGGGGCGCACGACCGCGACGGACGCCGAAGGCGCGCCGACGGAGATTTCCGGATTTGCCGTGAACATCACCGCCCAGAAGGAAGCCGAGGCCGACCTCGACCGGCATCGCCGACTCCTCGACGCGTTTCTTCGCTTCTCACCGAGCGCCATGTTCGTTAAGGACGCCACCGGGAATCTCCTTCTGTGCAACGAGAACTATCGGAATCTGCGGCCGGTTTTCGTCGGGGACCCCATCGTCCCGGAAGTGCTGGCCACGGCGACGGAGAAGACCTATGAGGAAGTGCACCGACAGCTGGACGGAGAACATACTTACCTCTCCTCGACGTTTCCGCTGTTCGACGAATACGGGAATACTTACGGTACGGGCGGGATCAAGACCGACATCTCAGACCTCGTGCGCGAGCGCGAACGTGCGTCCCTCCTGGAGAAGCTGATCGAGACTTCGCGCGATGGATTCGGCTACTGCGACCCGAGCGGGCGGCCGCTCTACTTGAATCGGTTTCTGACCGAGAACCTGGGTTGGGAGCTGACGGCTCCGAGCCTGAACAACTACGTTTCGGATGAAACCGCCCGGAAGTTCGCGACCGAAGTCCTCCCGGCGGTGCTGGGGAAGAGCGGACAGTGGGAAGGCGAAGTCGAATATGTCGACCAGAAGTCCGGGAAAATCGTCCCCATCTGGCAGCGGAGCTTCTGCGCGCGCGGGACGGACCAGAATCCCCGCTTTATCGCGTTTTTCGCGACGGACCTGCGCACGAAGAAGAAATCAGAGGCCGCGATCCTCCACAGCTCGAAAATGGCCTCACTCGGGCAAATGGCCGCCGGCGTCGCCCATGAAGTGAATAATCCGATCACCATCATCCACGGCACGGCCGGACTTCTAAAGAAGGCGCTGGCCGCGGAAAAGATCGATCACGATAAACTCCGGGCCGGCCTGGACCGAATCGAACGAACCGCGCTGCGAATTTCGCGCATCGTGCGCGGCCTCCGAACCTTTTCGCGATCCGGCGAAAACGACCATCCGATGTCGGTGCCCCTGCGGGAGATCGTGGAAGACACTCTCGACCTCTGCCGTGAGCGCTTTCGTGACCATTCGATCGAACTCCGCGTCGCCCCGATTCCGGATGTCCCTTTGCGCTGCCGCCCGACCCAGATCTCCCAAGTCATCCTGAACCTTCTCAACAACTGCTTCGATGCCATCACGGAAACGAAGGAACGCTGGGTCGAACTCGAGGTTCTGCCCGGCCAGGAACGGATCGTCATCGTCGTAACGGACAGCGGCCATGGCATTTCCGAAGAGGTCCGGCCCCGGCTGATGGAACCGTTCTTTACGACGAAGGATCCGGGCAAGGGAACCGGACTCGGCTTACCCATTTCCCGGGGAATCGTGGAGGAACACGGAGGTCGACTCTCGTACGACGCCTCGAACAAAAACACTCGGTTCAGGGTTGAACTCCCCCTGAACCATTCGAAAGAAACCCATGCCCATGCGCTTCCTTAACTTGAAAACGAAACCACTCCTTTCACGACTGGCTCCGGCGCTGCTGGCGATCGCCCTGGCCTCGCCGATCGCGCCCGCCTATGCCGACGATATCGCGCATCCCCGCGACCCTCTGCGTTTCGAGTCACAGGACGACATGCTGCGGAGTTTTAAATCCTTCGGCCGCGTGATCCGCGAGATTCCCTTCGATCTCTATCGTTGCGCGGGACTCCTCGGAAAAAAGCTCGGCCTTCTTTCGTCCGCGATGTGGACCGGCCGCCTGATCAAGCGGAACCCCGAGGTCACCGACGCCCTGAATACGATCTTCACCCACCGCATGCGCAGTCAGAAGAATTTCGAAAAGCTCTGCTTCACGAATAATAGCGCCAACTACATGGGCATCATCAACGCCGACCACGGGATGTGCGCGGGCATCACCACCATGAACTGGCTGGCGAATTATCTGGCCGTCTTCGATGAGGCGGGCACGAAATTCCACGCGTTCCACCCCCAGTTTAAACTTCCGAATGGGTATACGACCGCGTCTTTCGGCGAGCTCATCGCCCGTAAAGCGCGCGAAGCGAAGGAGGCCGAGGAATACGGATCTGCGGCGAAGCTGAAGCTCGATCGCGAGGAACGCCTCATTCTCGATTTTTACACGCCCTTCATCGACCGCCTCTTTCGGGAAAAGCGGCCGACCGTCTTTCCGTATTTCACCACTTTGGAGTCCTTCTCGGACCACCCCGCGCTGAAGGCCTATCTCCTGAAACACTCCGTCGAGACCTGGTACGACGTGAACGTCTCCCTGACCTCGCTCTACGAGGCGGTCATCGCGGGCGGAAAGGCGAACGTCCTGAATGCGCGCCAGGTGGGCGTCCTCCATTCCCAGGTTGACGCCTACCTGAAGCTGAAGATCCAGCCGATCGTCTTTATTCATCTCGAAGACGTGGATGGGACCGGTAAAAGCATCCATATCCTAAGGGTCCGCAGCGCGAGATGGGAAAACAACGGCGACCGCTACGTCATGCGGCTCGTGGACCCCAACTTCGAAACGGGGGAGGACATCCACAAACTCGTGATCGACCGGGTGAAGACCCGTCCTGATCGCGTCGAAGCCGTCTACGAACCCTACCGCGATCTGCAAACTCGCGGCAGAAAGCGCAAAAGAATCATCCCGCTGAACGACGTGGAAGTCGCATCGTTCTTCGACCGGCTCTCGGCCGAGACCATGGCGAGCTGGCGGGACTGGTTCGCCGACGAGGGAGACGCCATTTTAGAGCAGTTCAGAAGATCCGCCGCGGACCGAAATACGGCGCCGTAAAACCTGTCTAACCCGGGAGACTCAAGGATGATTCGACTCGCAAAATTCGTGACCCTGCTGATCAGCGCTTTCACCGTCTCTTTCGCCCAAGCCAACGAGCCCGTTCGCCGCGAGGAACGGGATCTGATCGCGATCGTGAACCTGTCGGAAAAAGCCGCCAAGTACGTCGCACTGTACAAATACGAAGAAAAGAGAGCCGCGAAGAAAATCCGTCGGGATCTGCGCAAACACTACCGCAAGATCCATCTCTTCGAAAAGGGAGAGGCGACGCGGGAAAATCTCCTTCGCGCCATCCTCGAGGCCGAAAACGACCCCGCGGTCAAAGCTACGGACGTCATCATCTATGTCCACGGAGTGCCGAGCATGGTCGGCTTCGTCGACGGGTACTACTCGAGCTCTTTACTTGCCGCCGACATTCTCCGCCTCGAAACGGCGGAAGGCGGCGCCCCGCGGAAACTACGCGCCCTGTATTCCGACGCCTGCTACGGCGAAACGCATAACTCCGACTGGCTGAAAGCCGGTTTTCTCGCCGTTTCCGGGTCTTTGGGCGTGGATTCGAACTGGTCGGTCGATCTCCGAAACTTCATGCGGAACTGGCGGCGCGGTGGAAACTTCGAGGAAGGCGTCCATCGTGCAAATTCTGTCTGGACGGGCGGCCTGACTGATCGGATCATCGATGGAAACAGCCGGAAGATCATGGATGGCGAGGGTTCGATCACGATCGAGACTCCGGTCCTGTAAGGATCTTTCGTCGCTGTAAAACATCCCGCTGTCCTAAATCGACGAAAGGGTTCGCCATGCTCGCCGCAAAATTTCTTCCGCTCGGTCTCGCCTTCATCATGTTTGGTTTAGGGCTGACCCTGACTTGGGGAGATTTTAGGCGCGTGCTCTCGTTCCCGAAACCGGTGATCGTCGGATTACTGACCCAGATGCTCGCGTTACCCGCCCTGGCCTTCGGGTTGAGTAAGGCATTCGGGCTCTCGAACGAATTTTCGATCGGCATGATGATCCTGGCGGCGAGTCCGGGCGGGGTGACCGCGAATATCTTCTCCCATCTCGCGCACGGCGACGTCGCCCTGAACATTACGCTGACCGCGATCAACAGCGTGCTCGCGGCGGTGACGCTCCCGCTGATCGTAGGTTTCGCCATCGCCCATTTCGCCGAGTCCGATCGCTCGATCGGACTCCAGTTTTCGAAAGCGATCGAAGTTTTCGCGATCGTCCTCATTCCGGTCATTCTTGGAATGATCGTCCGCCAGAAGAAACAGGCGTTCGCCCAGAAGATGGATCGTCCGGTTCGCACCTTTTCGATCGTATTCCTGCTGGTTCTCATCATCGCCGCCGTGGCCCAGGAGCGCGAGTCGCTGATGTCGAGCTTCGCGATCCTCGGCGGAGCGACCCTGGCGTTCAACCTGCTCAGCATGGCGATCGGATACTTCCTCCCGTCGATGCTGAATCTGACGAAGAATCAGTCCGTGGCGATCGCGATGGAGATCGGCCTCCATAACAGCACGCTTGCGATCTACATCGCGCTTTCGGTCCTCGAGGTTTACGCCTATGCGATGCCGGCCGCCATTTACAGCATCATCATGTTCATCACGGCCGGGCTCTTCACTTTCATCCTGAATTCGGCGGCGAAACGGCGATCCGCGGGCGCGGCGGTGAACGCCTGAAAATCCTGCCTCGATCGACGGGCTACGCCGTCCCGGAATCCGAACTCGAATTCACCTACGCGCGAAGCTCCGGCCCCGGCGGCCAGAACGTGAATAAAGTGAATAGCAAGGCCGTGCTGCGGTGGGATCTCGAAGGAAGTCCCTCCGTGCCCCCCGAAGTTCGCGATCGTTTGCGCACTAAACTTGCGACTCGTCTCACGACGGAGGGCTGTCTGGTGCTCACGAGTGATCGCCATCGCGACCAAAAACAAAACAAGGACGACTGCGCCGCGAAGCTCGCGGCGCTGATAAAGGAAGCGCTCGCCGTCGAGAAGATTCGGCGCGATACGCGTCCGACGCGCTCGAGCAAACGAAAGAATCGCGAAGGCAAATCCCGGATCGCGGAGAAGAAGAAGCTTCGCGGAAAGATCGAATTCTGATGGCTCGATCCGTGTCGCGCGGCCAAGCGGTGAAACATATCGAAAAGCGAGGAATGCTCCTCGTCTACCCGATCGATAACCGTCCGGAGCCGCTCTCGCTTTGGTCCGAATTTTTTCCCGGCGAGGAAATGCGCTGGGAATGGGATTCCGACGGAGATGATCGGGTCGCCGACATCTGGCATCTAAAAACCGAACTCTCGGGCTCAGGCAAGGTGGTCTATGCGAAGTGGTTCCGCGGCCGGGCCACTTTCTTTTCACGACCTCTCTTCGTGGATCTACTCGCCGACCTGGGCGGGACCCGGCTCGACCGGCGCCAGCTGACGGAAGAATCCCGGCGCATCCTCGAGACGCTCGAAGCGGACTCGCCCCTTTCGACCAAGCAGCTGAAGGCCGCGACCGAACTGCGCGGGAAGTTCTTCGAGTCCACCTACGAGAAAGCCCTGCGCGCGCTCTGGCAGAAGCTCCTGATCGTGGGTTTCGGCGAGGTCGAGGACGGCGCATTCCCGTCGCTCGCCGTCGGGGCGACCCGTCACCTCTTCGAAGACCTCTGGGAGGAGGCGCAGGGCACCGAGCTTTCCGCGGCGAGAAAACGCATCGACGATCGTTTTCCGCGAGGAAGCGCCGTCGAGAAGTTCCTGCGGCAGCTCCGGAATTGACACGTTCGCTACGGCTTGAGATGCAAGTTCTCGAAACCCAGACGACCGAATCCGAACGCCCTTTTCTCAGGAGAACCGCATGACCGCCGATTTCACGAAGAACCGCCAGACGATCGAATCGATCTATCAAGCCTTCTCGCGCGGCGATGCGAATGCCGTCCTCGAGGCCTGTGATCCGAAGATCACCTTCCAGATCGCGGGCAAGAGCCGGCTCGCCGGAAAGTACGATCGCACGACTTTCGCCTCGGAACTGATGGCGAAGCTGAAAGAATTGTCCGGCGGCGCGTATGCCCTCGAAGTTCACGATGTGCTCGCGAGCGATCGCCACGCCGTAGCCCTGGCGTCCGTAAAATTCGACCGCGCCGGAAAGACGGTCGAATATCGCACGGCGCAGGTCTGGCGCATCGAGAACGGGAAGCCGGTCGCCTGGTATGAATACCCGCGCGACCTCTACGCCTACGACGCCATCTGGTCGTAATTCGGAGTTCGATTGGACAATCTGATCCAGCTCCAGAACGGATCCAAATCGTTCGGGTCGCGCAGTCTTTTCGAAGACGGCTCGTTCGCGATCAACGAAGGCGAACACGTCGGCGTCATCGGTCCGAACGGGGCGGGGAAAACCACCCTTTTCAAGATCCTGAACGGTGAACAATCTCTCGACTCGGGACGGCTCGTGAAGGCCCGGGAGCTACGGCTCGGATATCTCGCCCAGCACGATACCTGGTTCGAAGGCGAAACGGTCGAATCCTTCGTCGAGCGAGACGCGACTCTTCCGATCTGGGAACTGAAGTCACTCGGGCGCGGTCTCGGCCTCGAGGAAAGACATTATGCGAGTCCCATCGCGTCTCTGAGCGGCGGATACCGCATGCGCGCCAAGCTATTGCGCCTGATCGGTACCGGACCGAATCTGATGCTGCTCGACGAGCCGACGAACTACCTCGATCTCGAGACGCTCCTCGTGCTCGAAAAATTCCTGCAGAACTATTCAGGAGCGTTCCTCCTTATTTCGCACGACCGGGAGTTCCTCCGCCGGACGACCGACCACATCCTCGAGGTCGAAGCCGGAGAGATCACGAAGTACAACGGCAACATCGACGATTACTTCGAGCAGAAATCCTTGCTTCGCACCCAGCTCGAATCCCGGGCCCTTTCGCTCGCGGAAAAGCGAAAACAGGTCCTCGACTTCGTCGCCCGCTTCGGGGCCAAAGCCACGAAGGCCTCGCAGGCGCAGTCGCGGCTGAAGTCGCTCGACCGGATGGAAACGATCGAAATCAAGCCGGTCCCCGTCACGGCGCGGATCCGCATACCCGCTCCGGCACGCACGGGAAAACTCGTATTGGCCATGGACGGGGTCGAGCTCGGTTACGGTGAGAAGACCGTACTTTCCGGCCTCGACGTGAAGCTCGCGGCCGGAAACCATCTGGCGGTCGTAGGGCTGAACGGCGCGGGAAAGAGCACCCTGCTTAAAGCGATCGCCGGACGGCTCGCTCCGAAACGCGGAACGATCGAATACGGATTCGAGTCGACGCTGGCTTTCTTCAACCAGTTCGTCGCTGAAGAGCTCCTCCCGACGGACACCGTCTTCGAAGCTCTCCAGCGCAAAGCCCACCGCGACGTACTCCCGCAGGACATCCTGGATCTCGCCGGATCCCTCTTGTTTTCCGGCGACGACGTTCGAAAGCCCGTCAGCGTGCTTTCGGGTGGCGAGCGTTCGCGGGTCGCGCTTGGCCAGGTCCTGCTCCAGAAGGCATCTTGCCTCGTGCTCGACGAACCGACCAACCATATGGATTTCCAAACGGTGGAAGCGCTCACCCAGGCCCTCCAGAGTTACCCGGGCGCGCTCGTAATCGTATCCCACGACCGAAGCTTCGTTCGTCGAATCGCCACGAAAATACTCGAGATCGCAGGCGGACGGGCGAATCTCTACCCGGGTTCTTATGACGAGTATGTGTGGAGCGTGGAGAAGGGCGCCTTCTTCACTTTGCAGAAAAATCCATCCGCAGCGTCCGAATCCCCAGGATCCCGCGCCGGCGGGGCGGAGGACGCCGCGACTCCGCGCTCGGGCGGCGCTCTCTATCGCGAAACCAAAAAGAATCTCGAGCGCCGCCGCCGGCAGCTCGATACGACGATCACAACGCTCGATCGCCAAATGCTCGAAGGGTCGCGCAAGCTGGAGATTCTGAACGCTAAACTCACCGACGGCGTCGAACCCCAGCAGACCATCGAAGAGATGGGCCGGGTCCAGCTGGGCCTGAGCGAGGCCGAGGCAAAATGGCTCGCGGCGGCCGAGGAACGCGAACAGGTGTTACAGGAACTGACCGTGCTGGAGAAATCATGAGACCGGATCCAAAATTCTACGCTGACGGCATTCGCTTCAGCTGCCAAGGGAGCGGAAAATGCTGCGCCTCCCGGGGAACGCATGGATACGTCTATCTGACTTTGGCCGATCGCCGCCGATTCGCCACGCACCTGGAAATAACGCTCGGAAGCTTCACGCGCAAATTCTGCGCGAAGACGAACGGATATTTCCATCTGAAGGACCCGGAAGCCGACTGCCAGTTTCTGGACGGCAAACGCTGTTCGGTCTACGAGGCGCGTCCCGCCCAGTGCCGGACCTGGCCGTTCTGGCCGGAAAACATGAATGCGAAGACATGGACGAACGAGATGACCACCTTTTGCCCAGGCGTCGGCAAGGGACGGCTCTTTTCGAAATCGGAGATCGAAGCGTTGCTCGCGCAAGACCCGATCTCTCCGCTGAAAAAAACGGACTCGGACCGCGGATGACCTCGAGAAACCTCCAGTTCAGGCGTGCCGAGCTTGCGGATATTCCCGCGGTGGTCGCTCTGGTGAACTCCGCCTATCGGGGCGAGAGCTCGAAAGAGGGTTGGACCACGGAAGCGGATCTTCTCGACGGAGTGCGCGTTGACGAAACGGATCTCCGAAAAATTCTCGAGAACCCCCGGCGAACCGAGTGGATCGAACTGGCTTGCGACGGGGACTCGGGCGAGTTACTCGGTTCGGTTTTCTACCGACAGGAGGATCCCGAGACCGCCTATCTCGGCATGATTTCCGTGCGCCCGCGTCTCCAGGGCGCCGGCATCGGATCCCGCCTTATCGACCATTTCGAGTCGCAGTCGAAACTGAACGGTTCCCGCCGCGTGCGGATGACCGTGATCTCCGTCCGGGAAGAACTCATCGCGTACTATGAACGTCGCGGTTATCGAAGAACCGGGGCCTCGGAACCCTTTCCCATCGGGGATGGCCATGCCCACAGCCGATATAAACAAGGACCCCTGACCCTCGTCGAACTCGAGAAAACTGTCTAAAAAGTCGGAAAAAACGCCCCAGAACGTCACCTCGACTGGGACTTATCCATGGGTGAAAGAAGACCCGCCTTCCGTCTTCACGCGATATCAAGGACTTAGGCTCGGGGTGTGTCACGGCATCCTTTTCGTATGTGTATAGGAGCATGGGAAACGCAAAACGATACGTCCGAAACTCCAACCGAATCCTGGGTGTCTCCATGATTCTCCTCTCGATGGCCTTCGCGGTCGCGACCGAAGCTTCCGCGGCGAGCTGCTCCGCTCAGATCATGAAAGACGGCGACGGCGCCTATGCCGGCTGCACCGTCCGGATGGGAAATCGGGAGTACTCCGTCGGAAAAGATGCTTCGTCCGAGAACGGTTGTTCCCAGGTCTGTAACATCATGGCCGAAGTCAGCGGAGCGCGCGGCGGCCGAAACCAAAAAATCTCCGCGGCGAAGTTTTCTCGCTGAAGCACGGTCCCTGACTCCGAATTTTCTTCTCGAAACTGCTGAACGTGGGTTGAACCATTATGAAACATTCCATGGTCTCGATCGGAATCCTCGTCCTTCTGACCACCGGTTCGTCGATGGCCGACGAATCCTGCACGTCGATCGCGCTCTACGACGACGACGGCGCATTCGAAAGCTGCCAGATTTCGAACGGCGAAAACATCAGCTTCCTCGATGCCGGCGATACGACGGAAGAAACTTGCACGGCGACTTGTGCGTTCATGTCCGAGATCCAAGCCATGGCCGCCGAGAGCCGCGAGCTCGATACCGAAGCCGGATTCTAATCTCCCGGATCAGGCGACTTCGGACTTCGCATCCGCCCGGGGCACGTCGATGGGCGCGGGACGATCGTCGTACGTTCCCATCCAGCGATCCCAGAACGTGAAGTAGAGTCCGTAGTTCACCCGAAAATACCGATGATGTCCGGCATGCGCCGCCGTGCGGTTCAGATGGCGGAGAACGGGCCGCTGTTTCCAGCTCTGGGGCAGGACGTCCGCGCCGAGGTGACCGTAGATATTCAGAAGCAGCTGCACGAGCTGGTAGAACATGAACGTACCGAAATGCAGCGGGATGACGAGCGCCATCGCGAAGTTAAATCCGCTCGCGACGAGCGCTTCGGTGGGATGCATCGCGAACGTCGCGAAGGCACTCGGATAGAGCGACCGGTGATGAACGGAGTGCATCGTCTGGTAAAGCCACTTCGAGGAATGCATCATCCGGTGGGTCCAGTAAAAATAGGCGTCCTGGCCGACGAGAAGGATGAGAAAACTCAGCGGTGGCCACCAAAGCGGATATTCACGAAGATCGAAGTACAGACGCGTAAGATGCCGATTCTCCGGCATGGCGAAGAATGCGACCGGCACGGAAATCGCGCAAACGAACCAGAACGATGCGCGGATCTCGCGCCAGATGTCCGCGCGGGTGAATCGTTTCTCGCTGACCTTGCGTTTTTCCGTCCAGGTACGCAGGAAGATCCAGAAGACCGAGAAGATGGAACCGACGATCAGCAGATAACGAAAATACTGGAACGCGACCGCGCCCAGATACATTTGCCAGCCTGCGATTCCTTCGAGACTCATGCATTTCCAGTCTACCAGGTCTTCCGGCGACGGGAGCGCGAACCTGGAATCTAACCGGAGTCAATTCCCCGACGGCGGGTCAGCGGGCCGAACGTTTTACCAGGATCGTCAGCTGTTCGCCGGTCTTCATCGCGCCCGGAAGCTCGATTCCCTGGCGGGTCCGGCTGCCGGGAATGATCTGGATCACGGTCGAGACGAACGGAGAACCCTCTTCCACGAAAAGCTCCGCGTAACGGGAATCGACGCGGTCGTAATCCTTCTCGAAAAAGGCGGAGACCCGAATTTCCGGAGTGACGGTCACTTTCAGGTAATCGATCGTCCGTTCTTGGACGGAAAGGACGATATCTTCAGGACTGGATTTTCCGGTGACTTTGCGGAGAACGATTTGGGGCATGGCCCCTTTTGTACCCTACTCCGCCCAGAACCGCGAGATGTCGTTTAGGATGCTGCCCGAAACCATTTCGCGGGGATGCTCCGTGAACCAGTCACTCGGCATCGATTTCGTATATCCGGGCTCCATGAATCTTCGGTCCATCAGCACGATGATTCCTCGGTCGGTCTCCGACCGGATCACACGCCCGGCGGACTGAACGGCCTTGGCCATCGCAGGATAGGCGTACGCGTATGCGAAACCTTCGCCGTAGTGCTCTTGGTAATATCTTCGCATGGTCTCTCGCTCGATATCGAAACTCGGGAGCGGCGGACCGATGATGAAAGCGCCCACGACCATTTCGCCCGGATAATCGACCCCCTCCGAAAAAACGCCTCCCTGGACGGCGAAGAGGATCGTCGGCTGGACCGCCTCCCGGAGCTCGTCGAGCCTCGCTTCGATGGCCGGGCCCCGCATCTCGCGCTCCTGGTACTTCACTCGGAAACCCGGAGGCGCCCGGAAGATGGCGCCGACTCTTCGCATGAAGTCGAAGCTGGGAAAGAACGCCAGATAGTTCCCCGACCGAAGCTCGGCCACTCGCCGAATGGTCTCCGAGATCTTCTCGTAATTCCGCTCCCGATCGGAAAATTTCGTCGAAATCTGGGGGATGACCAGCAGCTTTCGATTCGACGCCGCGAACGGGGATTCGAACTCCGCCACCGATAGCCGTGCCCCGGAAAGACCGGAAAGTCGGGCATAAAAGTCGAATGGCTTCAGCGTGGCCGAAAAAGCGACCACGCTTTCGAAGTCGTCGTATCGAGGTTCGATCATCTTCGAGGCGTCGCAACAGGTGATTTTCACCGTCCCGCCGGAGGGATCCGGGTGATACGTCGTGAAGAATTCGGGCGCGTCGCTCGTCGCGATCTGTTCCAAGATCTCGGCGAACTGTCCCCAGTAGAAACAGAGACGCAGCACGGGATCTTTCGCCTCGATCTCGACGTCGGATTCGAGGTAGTTCGTGAGAAAGGCCCGCAGCTTTCCGTCCATCTCGAGAAACGGTTCGAGCGGAAGATCCACGCGGACCGGACCCGAATCCGATTTCGGCTTCAGCTCGAGGAGGACCTGGATGCATTCGTCGAGCAGGGATTCGCCTTCCTTGAAAAATCGCATCGGAAGTTCGCGCAGGTCCTCGCGGATCCGTTCGAGCGCGCCGCTCGCGAGAGCGGGCGAAAAATAGTCCATTGCCCGCCCAGGGAGGTTGTGGGCTTCGTCAACCACGAGGTTCGGTTCCCCTTCCTCCGTAAGCTTCGTGATCGGAAGTCGCCCGAGCGCCGAATTGCTCGAAAAGACGTAGAAATAGTCGCCGATGACGACATCCGCCTCGGGAATCGTATCGAGCTGGAGCTGGTAAGGACAGACCTCGTATTCTTCGCCGAGCTTCCGAAACGTTTTCGCCGTGAGCTTCCTCTTCTGGGCGACGATGGCCGCGAGGTCCGCCTTTGCCGTCTTTTCGTAATAATCCTTGGCATACTCGCAGTACTTCGGATTGCACAAGGGCTCGGCCTTGAAGCAGATTTTACTCTTCGCCGTCAGCGTGAGGGACTTCACCGCCGCGCTCGCATCCTGGAATCGCCGGACCGCATCCTCGGCGACGGAATGCTGACTGTTCTTGGGCGTGACGTAGATCGTGCGCTGTCCCCGCGAAAGCGATTCTTTCAAACTCGGATAAAGAACTCCGACCGTCTTTCCGAGCCCGGTCGGGGCCTGGACCAGCAGCCGCTCTTTTTTCGCCACGGTCGATTCCACCTGGGCGACGAGTTCGAGCTGGCCGGAGCGCGGACGCTCGAATGGAAACGGAAATTTGGCGGAGACCTTCTTCCGGCGCGCGATTCGTTTCTCGATTCGCTTCGCCTCGACCTCGAGTTCCGCGAGTCGAAGCCCGAGCCATTTCTCGTAACCCGCGACGTCGAGCGGATAGCTGACGTCCTCCTTCTGTCGATTCCGGCTCGAGACGAGATGCAGGGACAGTTCGGGAACGACGCCCGTCTCCTTCCAGATGAGATAGCCGTAGGTCCGGAGCTGAAGGACGTAGGGATGCGAATCCCCCCGCTCTTCGAGCGCACGCCGCAGCTCTCGAAGGTTGAAAGTGGATTTGATCTCTTCGATCCGGATTTTCTCGCCGCGCGAGATCCCGTCGATTCGTCCTTCGATCGCAACGTCGTAACCGATCGCGTGATCCGCGCCCCCGAAGACATGCGCCAGCGACACTTCGGCCTCGTAGTTCGGATCGGATTTCTTCCGCTCGGCCTGGACGGCCTGGTGGATCTCGATCCCCTCGAGCGCCGATCGCGAATATCCCGAATAAGCGTCGATGCTCCCGACTCGCGGGCACGGAAGCGCGAAGTCCCGCACGGAGAGGCGAATGCGAGGCAGTTCTTTGGCGCCGGACTCGCTCATAGGAAGGATTCCTGGGGATCCTTCGCTCGGCGCGCGAAATCGAAGAGATTCGGATTCTTCACCGGAAGCCTCGCGTATCGCGCCGGCTCGAGATCGTCCGCGGGGTAGGCTTCCACGCCCGAGAAGCGCAGGTGGCGAACGAGCGCTCCGTTCCGGTGTTGGACGAAAACCCGCGAGGCGCCGGATTCGCGAACGGTCCGGTTCAGATCGTTCCAGTCCGCGTGATCCGAAAGCACGAAGCCATGGTCGTAACGCGAAAATCCACCGTCCTGCATCCATCCCGAGGCGAATGCGGTCCGGAACTCTCCGAGCGCACCGGCCCATTTTTCTTTCAGCACGGAGGGCGGCGCGAGGATCAGCTCTCCGCGAAGCCGTCCGGTCGGCCCGCAGATGACCGGGTCACCTACGGAGAACGAGCCCTGGAACTGAAGATCGCACTGATCGATCTCGGCGATCGCCTTTTCCAGTACCCGAGTCGGCGCGAGGACGCGCCCTTGCGCTCGGTAACATTCGGTCAGTTCTTCCATCGCCGAATGGATCAGAATCGGACGATGCGCGAAGGGCGCGAGCTCCGCGAGAATCCGCTGACCTTTTCCGAGGCTGTATCCGAAAATAATGCTGTTCAATCCCGCGGCCGCGTTCTCCTGCCAGAAGCGATACATGTCCTCGCCATGCCGCGCATCTTTCTTCCAAGCGTACTTCGGCGTGCCGAAGGTCGCTTCCGTGATGAACGTATCGCAGGGGACGCTTTCGAACGGGTCGCAGCTGGGATCCGGGTCGCGTTTGTAGTCTCCGGACGCCACCCAGACTTCGGAACCTCGCTGCACCCGAACTTGCGCGGAACCGAGAATATGCCCGGCGGAGTGGAAACTGACCTGGACGTCGCCGAGCCGAATGGATTCTCGGTAACGCAGGGTCTGGGTCACGATCTTCTTACCGAGGCGCGCGCGCAGCAGGCCCTCGCCCGAATCCACGCAGAGATACTTCGCGCTCCCGCGGCGAGCATGATCGCTATGGGCGTGGGTGACCACCGCCAGATCGACGGCCCGATGCGGGTCGATGTAAAATCCCCCGGCTTGGCAGTAGAGACCTTTTTCGGTCCACGCGATCAGGGGGAAAGCGGAGCTTTCCATTCGCGATGAGTATCCGCCGAAGGCAGGCCCGTGGAAAGCCCTGACCTTCGCGGGTCGACGAAGGATCGGTGGAGATCGAAAGCGCGCCCGTACGGCGAAAGCGCTCTGCGTCATCCTGCCGGATGTGAGAATTTCTCGCGCATGAACTGGCCGCTGGTCGAGCTCGCGAAAAAAGCGGCCGCCGAGAAACTTTCGCCGCTCGATCTCTTCCTCGACTACGTCGATGGGAAGAAGCTCGCGCTCTATCCCGCCCAGGAAGAGGCGATGCTCGAGCTCCATTCGGGTAAGAACGTGATTCTGAATACGCCGACGGGTTCCGGAAAGTCGCTCGTCGCGACGGCTCTCCATTTCCAGTCCCTGGCCGAGGGGAAACGCTCCATCTACACCTGCCCGATCAAGGCGCTCGTGAACGAAAAGTTTCTCGCCCTCTGCCACGAGTTCGGGCCCGACCAGGTCGGCATGATCACGGGAGACGCGACCGTGAACCCGGACGCGCCGATCATCTGCTGTACGGCGGAAATCCTAGCGAACTTCGCCCTCCGCCTAGGCACCGAAACTCCGTATGCGGACGTGATCATGGACGAGTTCCATTATTATTCGGACCGCGACCGCGGCGTCGCCTGGCAGATTCCGCTCCTCGCTCTCCCGAGCGCGCGCTTCCTTCTGATGTCGGCCACGCTCGGGGATACGACGTTCTTCGAGAAAGCCCTGACCGAACTGAACGGCCTCGAGACGGTCCTCGTCCGGACGACCGACCGGCCGGTGCCGCTCGACTTCGAATACAGCGAGCGCCCGTTGCACTTAAAAATCGCCGAACTCGTGGCGGCCGGGAAATCTCCGATCTATCTCGTGAACTTTACCCAGCGCGACGCCGCGGAAGAAGCGCAGAAACTTCTGAGCGTGGATTTCTGTACGAAGGACGAAAAGAAAAAAATCGCCGACCTGCTCAGCGACGCTCGATTCGACAGTCCGTACGGAAAGGACTTTTCGCGTTTTCTCCGGCACGGCCTCGGACTGCACCACGCGGGACTCCTGCCGAAGTACCGGGTCCTCGTCGAGAAACTCGCGCAGAAGGGGTTGCTGAAAGTCGTCTCGGGCACCGATACCCTCGGCGTCGGGGTGAACGTACCGATTCGCACGGTGCTCTTCACGAAACTCTGCAAGTTCGACGGACAGAAGACGACGATCCTCTCCGTGCGCGATTTCCAGCAAATCGCGGGACGGGCAGGCAGAAAGGGATTCGACGACCGAGGGGCGGTCGTCGTGCAGGCGCCCGAACATGTGATCGAAAATCTGACCCAGGAAGCGAAAGCGGCCGGCGATCCGAAAAAGTCGAAGAAACTGGTGAAGCGGAAACCGCCCGAAAAGGGCTTCGTCCCGTGGAACGCGGACACCCTCGAGAAGCTTCGCGGCGGCCAACCCGAGGCGCTCGTTTCCCGCTTCCAGATGAACCACGCGATGATTCTGAATGTCCTCTCGCGGACGGGAACCGTGAACTGCGATGCGCTCCGCGAGATCATCCGCCGTAGCCACGAAACGCCCGCCCGGAGGAAGTTTTTCGGAAAAATCGCGTGGAAACTTTTTCGTTCACTCATCGATCGAAAGATCATCGAACTGAATCCCCTGCGCGTGAACGTCGACTTGCAGGAGGACTTTTCGCTGAACCATGCGCTCTCCCTCTATCTCCTCGATACGATCCACCTTCTCGACCGCGGAAGCGCGGAATACGCGCGCGACTTGCTGACTCTCGTCGAATCGATCCTGGAAAATCCGGAACAGATCCTGCGCCGTCAGGTCGACCGGATGAAAACGATTCGCATGCAGGAGCTGAAGGCCGAGGGCATGGAATTCGACCAGCGGATCGAGGAACTCGAGAAGATCGAACATCCAAAACCGCGGCGCGAGTTCATCTACGACACCTTCAACGAATTTGCGCGCCTCCACCCCTGGGTCGGCGCGGAGAACATCCGCCCGAAATCCATCGTGCGCGAAATGTTCGAGAATTATTGGTCGTTCGCCGATACGATTCGTGAATACGATCTGCACCGCATCGAGGGCATTTTGCTTCGCTACATCAGCGAAGCGTACAAGGTCCTCGTCCAGACGGTTCCCGAAGCGGCGCGCGACGAAGAAATCGATTCGATGATCGAGTATTTCCGCGAAATGCTCCGGAACGTCGATTCCAGCCTCGTCGACGAATGGGAAAAACTCCGCGATCCCGAGGCGGCGCTTCGAAAGGCGATTCTCCAGCAGGAGAAGGACGCCGCTCGGGCCGAGGAAATCCTCCGGCGCGAGAAAGCCGAGCGGGAGAAAAAGAATCGTCGCATCGCCGTTCGGAACGAGACTTTCCGCGTCCTGCGTTTACTCGCGAACTGGGACCTGCCGGCCGCGGCCGCGGCGCTCGAGACTCCAGAGCCGGAGCTCGAAGCCCGGATGAAGGAATATGCCGCCGGACATAAAGGCATCTCGATCGGTCCGGATGCCCGATCGAATCGGCATACGGAGGTCGTCGACACCGGGGAGGGGTACTGGAGGGTTTCCCAGTACCTGGTCGATCCGGATGGGAACGCCGACTGGGTGATGCTGCTCGAGGCCCGCGGCGACGAATGGGGGCGAGTTCGCCTCCGTTTGCTGGAAATTCGTCCGGTCTAAACCCGATTTCTTCCAATCTTTCATTTTCCCCCTTTCCGCCTCGCGACGGGCATGAGAAGCACTTGGAGTCCGCATGAAGCGCTCTAGATCTCGTCGTCGCCACCCGCGACGCGGCCCTCCTGGCCCCTCCGGTACCGGAATCGCCCCGGCTGATGGAACCACCTCGCAAAGCGAGAGTGGAGAATCGGCGGGTTTCTTCGCGCCCGGATTTACCCCGATTGAAGAAGCTTTAAGTCAGGCTGGCGGCGAACGGCCAGCGAAACGCAGTCCGCGTACCGGAAGATCGGGCGCGCGACCCGGAACGAGACCCGCACCACGACCGGCAACACCCCGCCTTGAAGTCTCTGCCGAAGAAACGGGCGAGGAAACGGCCGAAACCCGTTTTAATGATGCCCCCGAAGCGGACCCCACTGCCGAAGCCGGAGAGGGAGCGGACGAATTCACCCCCGAAGCCGGCGAAGAACCCATGGGCGAACCCGGAGCGGAGGGTCCAGCCGCCGCGCCCCAGAACCCAGGTCGCGGCCACCGGGGCCGAGATCGTCAGGGGCGCGGGGACCGAAATAGCACCCAGCAGCATCAGGCTCCGCCTTCTTCTTTAGAGCGTCGCTGCGTTCGCCAATTTCCTCGCATCGCCCTCGGACGCGGGCGCCAGTACTTTAATGCCGGGCGAGTCGCCGATCCAGTCTGGACCGACAAGCTCTGCGCCGTAAAAATCACCGGCACCGGCGGCGAATACAATATCAGCTTCGATTTCACGGCCATCGGACCGGAGAACAACCGACTCCCCGCCACCTGCGACTGCCCCGCTTATGCGCGCGGCCTGCTCTGCAAACATCTCTGGGCGGCGATTCTCCAGGTCGATAAAGCCAGCCCGCCCGGCTCCATTCCCGATGGCGGTCCTCTAAAACTGATCCACTCCCAGCCGGCGCCTCCTCGCGAGCGCGGCGGCGATCGCGTCGGTGAACGCGGCGAACGACAGGCCCGCGGGCAGTTTCCGAAACCCGTCGCCCATCGTCCGATCAACGGCAACGGCGGAGCCCAGCGTGCACCCTCGACCGGCTACAACTCGAGCTGGATCGATCGGCTGAACCAGCTGCAGGGATTGAACAGTACGCCTTCCGGCAAACTGATTTCCACGAGCGCCGCCGCTTATTTCGTGATCTCCGCGACCGAGACGAATTCGACGGGAAAACTCGTGCTGGATCTCTGGACTCGAAATCGTTCGACGAACGGCGACCTCGGGCCGCTCCGCCCGAATCGCGTCTCGAGCCAGGACTTCTCGCAGTTCGACGACCTTCGCGACCAAGAAGTCCTCTCGCTCCTTTCGCGTTCCTGCAACCCCCAGCTCTTCGCGCCGTTCGGCCGCTCTTCTTCGAATATCTCGACGCGTTTCACCGTCGACCCGATTTTCGAATCCCACCTCATTCCGCTGCTCGCGGGGTCGGGCAAACTCTTTCTCTCCCGGTCTCCGCAGGGATCGCCAGATTCGGCCGAGCGCGCGCTTCGCCTCGATCGCGGTAAGCCTTGGGAGCTCGAACTGCGCATCGAAATCGCGAACGCGGATTTCTACCGGCTCGACGGCATTCTTCGCCGCGACGGCGAGATGCGGAGTCTCCAGCGTCCTCTTGCGATCCTGCGCGGTGGATTCATTCTCTTCGAAGACCGCATCTGCCGCTTCTCGGAACCGGGCCACGCGCCGTGGGCCGCCGCCCTTCGCGGAACACCGTTCATGGTTCCGCGCACGCAAGGCGATGCGCTCATCACCCGCATCCTGATGGACCCCGCCTCTCCGAAGGTCACCTGGCCGCCGGAGATGGGCTGGACCCATACGAAAATCGAGCCGCGGCCGAAAGGGGTTTTTCGTCCCCTGGGGAACGATCCCTCCACCGGACGGATGACGTTAACGGTGAGTTTCGATTACGACGGCCGCGAGGTCGCGCTTTCGGAATCGGAGATGACTCTCGTCGATCTCGTGCAGAAACGGGTTCTCTCGCGGAATCCGGAATTCGAAGAGAAGTCGCTGCTTCAAGCCCTCGACATCATGAAGGACCCTTCCGGCACCGGTTCGGTCGGATTCAGCGATCTCCATCGCGCGGCGAACGAACTCTGCGCAGCCGGATGGCAGATTCACTTCGAAAACCAGCAGCTCCGAATCGCGAACGATTTCGTGATGAACGTGAGCTCGAACACGGACTGGTTCGACCTGAAGATGGAGGCTGACTTCGGGGATCTGACCGTCGCGCAGGCCGATCTTCTCGCCGCGCTCGAGAGCGGCAGCGGACTCGTAAAACTTTCCGATGGTTCGCTCGGAATGCTCCCTCCGGACTGGCTCGCGAAGTATGCGCCGGTCGCCCAACTGGGCAACCGCATGGGCGAGTTGAATGAAGACGGAACCATGCGCTTCAACCGCTCCCACGGGCTGATGCTCAACGCCGCGCTCGGCGACGACTCGCGCGTGCAGGGCGATACGGGATTTAATTCCTTCCGAGAAAAGATTCGTCAGTTCCAGGGCGTCGAGACCGCCAAAGCGCCTGCCGGCTTCAAGGGTAAGCTCCGGGACTATCAGCGCGAAGGTTTGACCTGGCTGGGTTTCCTCGAAGAATTCGAGACCGGCGGAATTCTCGCCGACGACATGGGTCTCGGAAAGACGATCCAGATCCTCGCATTCCTCCTCGCTCGCTCGAAAAAACAGAACATGCCGAGCATCGTGATCGCGCCGAAGAGCCTCACTTTCAACTGGATCGACGAAGCCGCCAAATTCGCCCCAAGCCTGAAGGTCATTCGGTTTTCCGGGGCGGGACGCTCGGATAAGATCAAGGATCTCCAGGAAGCCGACCTGGTCGTGACGACCTATGGAACGCTTCGCACGGATATCGACCGGCTTCGGGAAATCGAATTCGATGTCGCCATCATCGACGAAGCCCAGGCGATTAAGAATAAACAGGCGCAGTCATCGGTCGCCGTGAAACAAATTCGGGCGCGCCACCGGTTAGCGCTCACCGGTACGCCGATCGAAAATTCGCTGAATGACCTTCTTTCGATCCTTGAGTTTACGAACCCCGGACTCCTTTCGGTTACCCAGCAGAAAGAACTCGCGGCGGGAACCCAGGCCGTCCTGAATCGAATGCTGAAGCCGTTCCTCCTGCGCCGGACGAAAGAAAAGGTCCTGACGGAACTTCCTGACAAGTCCGAGCAGGTTCTCTTCTGCGAAATGAACACGGTCGAGAGACAGTTTTACAATGCGATCCGGGACAAATATCGCGCCTCGCTCGAAGCCAAGATCGAAGCGGGCGGCATCGGAAAATCGAAACTTCATGTTCTCGAAGCATTGCTCCGACTCCGCCAGGCCTCGTGCCATGCCGGATTGATCGACCCGAAACTGAAGGGCGAACCGAGCGCGAAGTTGCAGCTCCTCCTAAACCATGTTCAGGAAGTGATCCAAGAAGGCCATAAAGTCCTTATTTTCTCGCAGTTCACGAGCTTGCTGGCGCTCGTCCGCACGATGTTCGACGCGGAAAACCTCAAGTACGAATACCTCGATGGACAGACCGAAGATCGCAAGACGCCGGTCGAGCGTTTCCAAACCGACAAGAGTATTTCCGCCTTCCTGATCAGTCTGAAAGCGGGCGGGACGGGACTGAATCTCACCGCCGCCGATTATGTTTTTATTCTCGATCCATGGTGGAATCCGGCGGTCGAAGCCCAGGCCATCGGTCGCGCGCATCGGATGGGACAGAACGCGAAAGTTTTCGCTTACCGCATGATCGCGAAGGGCACGGTCGAAGAAAAAATTCTCGAGCTCCAACAAACGAAAAAAGACCTCGCAGAGTCGATCATTTCCGAAGATCAGGACTTCCTAAAGAAACTGACCCGCGACGATCTCGAACTTCTCCTCACTTAGTCGCGCGCTATTCTCGCAGATGTCGAGTGACGACGACGTGAAATCGAAGTGAAAAAAAATTAGCCGCCTAAGTTTTTCCTTATTCCGATTTGCTTAGTAAAGCCTCGGTGTTTTTAAACTGAGGGGAGCGGTATTTCTCCAGTCCGCCCGTTAAACACGGCTGGTTTTTTTAAAGAGCTCCTTGTTGTCTCCAAAGAGCAAACGTTTCGTACGGATAAAAGTCTCTTCATTCGAGGCAACGTTAACCCATGCTTACTCCGCGCACTTCCCCACATCGAAAGTCCCCTCCCACCCGTGAACGCAATATCCGCGAGACAAAAACCACGGTTCCTTTCGCCGGGGATCGGGGGTTTCTTTTCGGTCCCGGAGAAATGGCGAAACGGATCGCCGAATATGACTGGAAGAACTCTCCGCTCGGACCGATCGAGAAATGGCCGACGAGCTTAAAAACCTGCGTGGGCATCATCCTGAACTCCCCCTATCCGATGTGGATCGGCTGGGGACCGGAAGTGATCCTTCTCTACAACGATGCCTATATCGAACTGATCGGTGCTTCGAAACATGCGTGGGCACTGGGCAAACCGGCGGCGCTGGTTTGGTACGAAATCTGGGATGTCTGCGGTCCGCTCGCGGAGAAAGTCATCCGAACCAGCGAGTCGATCTTCGCGCACGAGCTCCAGCTCTTCCTCGATCGCGGCGACTTTCTCGAGGAAACTTATTACTCGTTCGCCTACAGTCCGGTCCGCGACGAATCCGGCGCCGTCGTCGGTCTTTTCTGCCCGTGCACGGAAGAAACCCCGAGAGTCGTGAACCAGCGGCGTTCGCGCTCTTTGTCCACCCTCGCTTCGAAAGCCCAGCGAGAAAAATCGGTGCCCCGCGCGGTCCGCACGGCGCTCGAAGCGTTGCAGCTGAATATTTCCGACATGCCGTTCGCCGCGTTTTATGTCGCCGATGCGAAGAACTCGACGCTTTCCCTCGTGGATTCCTACGGACTGAACGGGGAAGCGATCGCGCATTTCACTCCGTGTCTTGACGCCGGGGCCTGGGGGATGACGGACGAACCGCATGCCCTGGAAGTTCCGGTCGAGCTCGGGCTCCCTCCCGGCGCGGGTGGACAACCCATCAAGAACGCGGTCGCCCTCGCGGTGAGATCCCCGGGACAAAACCAGCTGCTCGGCATCCTGCTCGCCGGCATCAGCCCGGCCCGTCGATTCGACGACGACTATCGGATCTATTACCGACTCGTATCGAACCATCTTGCGAATGCGATCCAGAGCGTTCGTTCGATCGAAGAGGAAGATCAGAAACGCGCGGAACTTTTCGCCGAGACCGCCCTCCAGCGCGAGAAGCTGAAATCCATTTTCATGCAAGCCCCCGTCGGATTCTGCGTCTTCGAAGGGCCGAACCACGTCTATACGCTGGCGAACGAGGGTTACTACGACCTGCTGGGCGATCGTCGCGATATCATCGGGAAAACCGTGCGCGAAGCGCTGCCGGAACTCGTACGCCAGGGGTTCGTCGATCTCCTCGACCGAGTCTACGAGACCGGAGAACCTTACATCGGCCGTGAGACCCCGATCCAGTTCACGAACGAAAATGGCCAGGCGAAGACTCTCTATCTGGATTTCGTCTACCAGCCGAAGAAAAATGCCGAAGGAGTCGTCGAAAGCATCGTCTTCGTTTCCACCGACGTCACCGCGCAGGTCGAAGCCCGGCGACAAGTCGAAAACCTGGCCGAACGACTCCAGTCGGCGGTGAGTTCGCGAGACGAATTCATGTCGATCGTTTCGCATGAACTGAAAAATCCGATCACCTCGCTGAAGTTAAACCTCCAGATGACGAAAATGCGCCTGGATCCGAGACCGGAAGCCGATTCGGCGGCGGCGAAAGTGACCCGCGCGATCGACAGCTCCTCCCGTTCCGTGGATCGACTGACCGACCTCATCGATGATCTCCTGGATGTCACGCGACTTCGAAACGGAAAATTTCGTTACGAATTCGTTCCGCTGAATGTCGGAAAACTCATCCGGGACATTGTCGAGCGTTCGTCCGAACAGCTTCGCCAAGCCGGCTGCCGATGGAAAGTGGACGCCCCGGAAGATCTGGAGGCGCGCTGGGACGTGACGCGAATCGAGCAGGTCCTCGTCAACCTCATCTCCAACGCGATGAAGTACGCTCCGGGCACTCCCGTCGAGATTCGCGTGGAGTGCGAGGGGGATCAGGTCAGCGTCCATGTCCGCGACCATGGGCCTGGAATTCCGCTCGAGCTTCGCGAAAAGATTTTCGACCGCTTCGAGCGAATCGAGTCGAGTCGCGAGGTCCGGGGGCTCGGCCTCGGACTTTATATCTCGAAACAAATCGTCCTCGCCCACGGCGGCTCGATTCAGGTCTGTTCGGATCAGGAGTCAGGCAGCGATTTCGTGGTGCGCCTGCCCAGAATCTCGGTGAACGAAACCCTGCCGTCTTAGTTTTCCCTCATCCCGGCATTTACAAACCGTGGCTTTCTAAATAACCTTTCATGAACGCGCAGCGCGTGATCATGGAAGGATCATTGCTTTGAAAATAGGGCGGTTTTCAGGTCTTCTCGTACTTTTTTCCGCGATCGTCCCGAGTTCCGGCTCGGCGAACCTGGCGAACGAACGGCCATCGGTGGAGACGGTCAGCGAACGCTATCTTGGGCGCCCCTATCTTCTCGGAAATCTGGGCGAGGGGTTGGACGGGCGCTACGACCGGGATCCACTCTTCCGCGTGGACGCCTTCGATTGCCAAACCTTCGTGGAAACGGTGCTGGCCGAAACGATTTCGCGGAACTCCGGCGACCTTCTGCGGGCGATGAATTCGATTCGCTATCGCGATGGTCGAATCGGATATTTCGATCGCAATCACTTTCCCGAGGTCGACTGGATTCCCAACAACGCGGCGGCTGGCCTGCTCCAGGAAATCACCGCGGAAGTCGCCCCGGACACTCTACGAGCGATTCGCATCTATATCGATCGCGCGGGCTGGGTCGAGGCCCATGGCGCCGACGCCATCCAGATCCCAGGGTTGCCGGCGGCGGAGAAACGCCGACGGCTCGAAGAGCTTAAGGCCGAAGGATCCGCGATGCGCGGCGAGTGGGCGAATATCCCCTACGTCGCGAGCGCCGACCTCCTCGATTTTAACGTACGCGACCGAATTCCGTCCGGGGCGATTCTCAGCGTCGTCCGGGAAAACTGGTTTCCCCCGGGCGGCGGAACCCAGATGGCGATTTCTCACATGGGATTCGCGATCTGGAAAGAAGGCGTTCTCTATTATCGGAATGCTTCGTCCACCGAGAAGGCCGTCGTCGACATTCGGCTGACCGACTATGTGAAGAAGATCCTCCATTCGGAGACGGTGAGAGGCTTCAACATACAGAAATTCGTAGGAGTTTCCCGATGAAGGTTGCCGCCGGCCAACGCTTGATCTTTGGCCCACTTTTCGTCTCCCTGGTGAGCGCATCCATCGCGAACGCCAGTGAATCCCTCATCGATCCACCGCCTGGAGGCGAGGAATCCTTCCTAACCCCGGCGGACCGGTTGCGAAAATTCGAACTCGCTCTCGATACGCTGGGCGTCCCGTCCGAAGCGGCGCCCCGCTACGATTCGTTACCCGCCGCGGGAACGGTGCGAAGCGAAAGCGTCAGCTTGATCGCGAAGTACCTCGATCCGGAAGGCGGGCTGCGGCGCTATCTTAAGATCCAGTCGGCTACGATCGATCTCTTCCGCGACTTCTTTTCCTTACCCGGAGCGCGACTGGAACATTCCCATCGCACGGGCGCTGCGGAGGATCAGGATTCCGCGGAACTTCTCGCTCGAATTTCGCGAGTGGCCGACCAGGTGCAGAGCGGACAGGCTCGTCCGCTGGAGGGATTTCGCGTCCTGCTCGACGCGGGACATATGAGCGATCCGACATGGGACCGGCGGACCGGTAAGTATGTGCGCATCGGAAGCAAGACCGTGAGCGAAGGACAGCTCAACCTCTGGACCGCGATGCTCGTCGGGCGCGAACTCGAGTCGTTGGGCGCGGAGATTCGTCTCGCCCGTTCGAACGACGGCCCCGTGACACCGGAGACACTCGAGAACTTCGATCCGCGCGCGCAGTCGGCCCATTACTATTACCGCAGCCTGGATAACTGGATGCCGAAGTACCTGGCGATGTCGGACGGGGAACTCGTCCGGCGGCTCCCGCACGCTTCCGAGGTCGCTAAACTTGCTCGCGAATCGGGGAAAATCGATCTGTTCCTGCAGGAGGATCTGAATGCGCGGATGAAGGTGGCGGAGGAGTACCGGCCGGATCTGCTGATGGTTTTCCACTTCGACTCCGGAAGCACCTCGCGACTCCAGAACTCTTACAACGACGTGGAAGTTTATATCCCCGGAGCGATGGGTAAAACCGAAACCGGAAGCCGCGCCGACCGCGCGCTGATGCTGGAGCACCTGCTCGAGACTCGCCGATGGCGGCAGTCCGTGGATATCGCAGGCCATCTCGTACGAAATGTCGCGAAAGGGCTCGGCCTGCCTCTGCTTCGCTCGGACCGTTCGCCTTCCATGATCAAGGTCCAGGACGGGGTCTATGCCAGAAACTTGTTCCAGACGAAACGAGCGACCTCCGAACTCTGTGTCTACTTCGAATCCCTGCACTACGATCACCAAGCGGAATTCGCCCGCCTCAGCGTGAAGAATCGCACGACGACTTTTCGCGGACGGACTTTCAGCTATCCCTCTCGACTCGAACCGATCGCGTCCGGGGTTCGAGAAGGCTTGCTCGAATACTTCCGAACGTTCGACTAGTCTTCTCTCCGCAGGAGAGCGAGCGTCTCGAAATGTTCCGTTTGCGGAAAAAAATCATAAGGCTGGAGGGATTCGACCGTGAAACCTTCGGACTCGATTCTCCGCAGGTCCCGGGCGAGGCTCGAGGCGCTGCACGAAAGATAGGCGATCGAAGTCGGCGGGGAATGACGAACGAGCCGGGCAAGCTCTATCACCGCGACCTCCCCGAGGCCGGAACGAGGAGGGTTCACATATAAAGCATACCGCCCTCCGATTCTTTCCCGGACCGCCGGATCCTTCAGTCGGTGTTCGACTTTCCCAACGAAAGCTTCGTGCCGAACTTTCCCCGATTCCCTCAAGCCATTCGCGAAAGCGACCGCATCGCTCGATAACTCGATTCCCATCCAACCCACCGTGCTGGGTAAGCGCTGGGAAATCTCTCCGGTTCCACAATAAAGGTCCAGGATCCAATCGGGTTCGTCCCGCATCAGACGCCGAACCGCCGACGAACGCGCCTGATCCAACAACGTGGTCGCGACCTGGCGGAAGGCGCGGATCGGATGACCACCCGGCTCCAGGGGCATCTCCGTTCGCCCATGGATCGGAATGAAATCGCCGCGACCAAAGGTTTTTCGACCGACCTGCGAAGTCACATGGAACCAGACTTCGCCGAGCGGAGGCTCCAGGAGGTCCGCCCACGGAAGTCGAAGAATCTCTTCCGGCGGTGGCGTGCGAGCCACGAAAACGACATGGGGAGATCCGATCCAGACGCCGTGGAGATGGTCGCGAACAAAATCCCGCGCGCGTACCCCGAGGAGTGGCGCAAGTCGTTCGAGAAATACTCGAATCGATCGATGATGGATCGGGCATCCGTCCCACGAGACGAACTCTTCCCCCCACTTCGCCCCGACTCGAATCGCCCGGATCATTCCGAAGGAAACACTCTCCGGAAGGAGCTCGGCTCTCAGCCAGGACTTGGTTCGATAGCCGAGCCGTTCGGAGTCCGGAGCGGGTAAGATTTCCGCCAGTCGGTCCGACCAGTCGGCGAGCTGCTCGCCGGCCCAACGCTCCTTTCGCGCGAGCTGGTCCGGATATCCAAGATCTTTATAATGGCAGACCCGACATGCGGAATTGCATCCGGGGTGTTCGGCGAGGATCACTTCGACTCGCCGAGAATCGTCCGAATTTTCCGCAGCAGGGTGGACGCGAGATAGGGTTTTTCCAGGAAATGAATTCCGCCCTGTCCGTGCGTGATTCCCATCCCCTCGAGTTTGTTATCGGAATACCCCGATACGAACAGAACCTTCGCATCCGGGATCAACCCCCGTCCGCGAAGATGCTCGACTAGCTTCGGGCCATTCATTTCCGGCATGATGACGTCGCTGATCACCAGATCGACGGAACCTCCGTTTCCCCGCAGACATTTCTCGGCCTCCGCCGGATTTTCCGCCTCGAAAACGACATACCCGCTTTCTCGCAAGACGGTCGCAGTGATTTCACGCAGATCGCTCTGATCGTCGACCAGCAAGAGCGACTTATGTTTCGCCTCCGAAGAAGTGTTCCGCTCCTCGGACTCCGACGGCTGGCCGACGTCGGGCTGCCCCGCGGGCGCGCCGTCGCTCACCGGGAAAAAAACTCGGACGGTCGTACCGCGACCCTCGACGCTTTCGACGGCGACATCTCCCCCGAATTGCTGGATGATTCCGTAAACCGAAGACAGCCCAAGTCCCGTTCCTTTCGCCATCCCCTTCGT
>CAZIAL010000028.1:0-43904 GCA_964536965.1 uncultured Bacteriovoracaceae bacterium | reverse complement strand
CCCGTCTCTTCAACGTGAAGGCCGAAGCCTTCTCCATCGGATTCGGTCCACGGATCTGGAAACGCCAGATCGGTGAAACGGAATGGCGCGTCTCGCTGATCCCCCTCGGCGGTTATGTGAAGCTGCTTGGCGAAGACCCGGAAGCGCCGCTCGCGCCGGAAGAGAAAAAACGGGCGCTGCAATACCAGGCGCGCTGGAAGCGCTTTTTCATTTTCTTCGGGGGACCGCTCTTTAACTTCCTCTGGGCCATTCTCGTCTACATGGCGATCCTCGCCATCGGCGAACCGCAGACCTCGACCTACATCGGTCGCGTCGTTCCGGGCACGCCGGCGGAAAAGGCCGGATTCGTTTCCGGGGATACGATCAAGACCGTGAACGGCGTCGCCGTCACGAAATTCGAAGAAGTGAACGAAGCGGTCGACAAGCATCCCGACCAGGAGATGGTCTTCACGGTCGAACGGGCCGAAATCGGCACCGACGCGGTCAAAACCGTCGAAGTGAAGGTGACGCCGAAGCGTGCGGACGGATTCTCCGTTTACGGCGAGCAGACGAACGTCGGCGAAATCGACGGCCTCCTGCCGAATGCCCGCGCGGCGACGATCGGCGTTTCGAACGCCGAAGTTCCGGCAGGAAAATCCGGTCTGCGCACCGGAGACACGGTGACGAAATTCAACGGGCGCGATGTGAAGTCCTGGGAAGAACTCGAGCTTCTCTACGGCGCCCTTCCCGCACAGGCTCCGGCGAAATTCGATGTGCTGAAAAGCAGTGCGAAGTCGAAGGATGTCGTCCAGGTCGAATATCCGAAGCCGGCGCAGTCCGTTTCGCTCGGTCATGACTTCGGCATCTGGTCTTCCGAAAACTTCATCGAGAAAGCCGTCGAAAAATCCCCTGCCCTCGAAGCGGGCATCCAGACGGGCGACCGGATCGTCAGCATCGACGGCAAGGAGATTCTCCATTTCTTCGCACTGAAAGAAGCCGTCCAGAAGGGCGGCGAAAAGAACAAGCAGATCAGACTCGTCTGGGAACGGGACGGCAAAAAGATCGAACAGACGATCGTTCCGACGGAAACCGTCAGCCGCGGGGCCCTCCTCGACAAAGTGACCCAGTATACGATCGGCGTGATTCCGAATATCGTCTGGGCCGCTCCGCGCACGATCGTGGAACGCATCTGGAACCCGGTTACCCTTCTCTACAAGGGAACGGAGCGGATGCTGATCTTCACCTATCGGAATTTCGTTTCGATTAAGAAGATGTTCACCGGCGACGTTTCGGTCGCGACCCTCGGCGGACCGATCCTCATCGGGAAAATCGCGGGCGACTCGATTGAACGCGGGTTGATCGCTTTTCTCTCCACCATGGCGATTCTTTCCATCGGGCTCGGGGTGCTGAACATCCTGCCGGTTCCGGTGCTCGACGGCGGACATATCCTGCTGCTCGGCCTCGAAGCGATCCGCGGGAAACCGCTTTCGATGAAACAACTCGAAGCGGTCCAGATGTTCGGACTGTCGCTGATCGCGATGCTGATGATCGTCGTGTTGAAAAACGACCTGACTCGTTTGCCGATTTTTAACTAAAACGACCTTCGCTACGGACCGTAACTAACCTTACGCGCTACTGGGTATGAAACGCTTAATCGCTTGGGATACTTCGTCGAAAGTCGGCGCGCTCGTCGCGATCGAATGGGACGAGGTTTCCGGGACGACGGCCGCGAAGCCAGGACCGGGCCATCCGTTTCGGCTCGTTGGCGAATGGCGGCTGAACGTCGATACGGCCCAGCACTCGGAACGGCTCCTCTGGGCCGTGCACCAGATGCTCGAGGCCTGTGGATGGAAGCTCGCGGACGTCGATTTCTTCGGGGTCGGCGTGGGTCCGGGGAGCTTCACCGGCCTGCGGATCGGAATCACGACCGCGCGCACGCTCGCGCAAACTCTGGGTAAACCCGTGGTCGGCGTCTCATCGCTCGCGGCACTGGCGCGCCCGGTGGCGATCCACTTCGCGGCACGGTCCGAGAAGGTCATCATCATCGCGTCGGGCGACGCCGCGAAGGGCGAGCTTTTCGCGCTGATGGGCGCGGCGCGGTCGATCGTCGACTGTGTCGTACTCGCGGATGAGGAATTTCCAGGTCTCTGGAAGCGCGGCGTGGAGGAAGAAGTGCTGCCTCCGGAAGAAATCGTAAAGCGCGTGAAACGAAAGCTCACCGAAGGGGGCGGGAAAGAAAAATCCGGCTACGTCCGCATCGGCGAGGGGAAAAATCGTTACGCCGATATCTGGAAGGGGCTCCCGAAAGCGAAATCCATCGAATGCCCGATCCCCTTCGCCGACCAGGTCCAGGGGCGTTATCTCGGACAGCTCTGCTTCGAAGCGGTCCAAGCCGGCCTCGTTCGCGGCGCCCTCGACGTGAAGCCGCGTTACCTGCGCGTCGCGGACGCGGAGAAAAACCTGCGCGCCGGCCTACTGAAGCCGTCACCGCTCGTCTCGCCTTTCGTCGTTCCGACACCGGCCGCGGGCGCGAAAAAACCGGGCGACGGTCAGGGTGATCATTGAACCGCTTTAGCCGGTTCGGAGAGTGCGCGTGAACGATTCGGCCGTCGGATATAATTTTCACGCCTGGGGACCGGCGGTCGCTTTTCTCTCGGCCTGCACCTGGGCCCTCGGCTCCGCGACCTATTCGAAACTCGTCCGCGAATATCGTCCCTTCGACCTGAACTTCACCCGGGCGATGATCGCGCTGCCCGCTTTCATCGTCTTCGTTTTCCTCGCTCATGGGGGCTGGCAGGGCGGGGTCGCCGCCTACGAGGCACTCACCCGGTCCCACGCCGGATGGCTCCTGCTTTCCGTGATCTGTAGCTACGCGGTCGGCGACGTCTTCTTTCTCTGGAGCACCGTCTCGCTCGGCGTTCCGGGCGCGCTCGCGATCGCCTCGGGCTACCCGATCCTCACCGCGCTCCTCGGGTATTTTTTCGAGGGCCAGGCCATGAGCGCGATCCAGTGGTTCGGTCTCGCCGTCGCGGTTTTCGGAATTGCGTTGGTGATCCTGAACGACCCGAAGAAAGTCGTGGACGGTCCGGCCCGCGAGGGGACGGAAGTGAAGTCCCATCGGTGGCTAAAGAAAAAATCCGTCGGAGTCACTCTCGCGATCATCACTGCCTTCGCCTGGGCGACGAACAGCTACTCGGTCGTGAAGGGCGCGACCGGACTCCACCCCGCCGTCGCGAATTCGCTCCGAATGGCGATTTCCCTCGGTCTTATCGCAACCTTAAGCCTCGCCACGACCCAGTCCTGGGTGCGACCGCTGCCGATGGCGCGGATGAGGACTTACGGATGGATCTTTTTCGTCGAATCTTTCCTGGGATCGCTGTTCTTCGTTTACGGACTTTCGCACTCGAGTTTCGCACTGGGAGCGACTCTGAGTTCCCTTGCTCCGGTGCTCACCGTACCGATCGCGGTGGCCCTGAAACTCGAACGATTTTCATGGGTTCGCGCCGTCGCGGTCCTCACCGTCGTCGTCGGACTCTCCTTGCTTTTTCGCTGATTCTGCGAAAAACTCCGGCTTGAAGCTATGCGTAAAATCTATATCATCCCGAACCTCGTGACGACGGCGAATCTCTTCTGCGGATTCTCTTCGATTACGGCTGCGATCGAACAGGATTTCACCGCTTCGGCTTGGTACATCATGGCGGCCGCCGTCTTCGATATGCTCGACGGTCGAATCGCCCGGATGGCGAAGGCCACCTCCGAGTTCGGAGTCCAGTACGACTCGCTTTCGGATTTGATCTCGTTCGGAATGGCCCCGAGCCTCCTCCTCTACCAGTGGGCGCTCGCTCCGTTTGGTCGGCTAGGGATTCTCGCCGCATTTCTCTACGTCTGCTGTGCGGCACTCCGGCTCGCGCGCTTTAACGTGAACACCACCGTCGTCTCGAAGGCGTTCTTCCAGGGCGTCGCCTCGCCGATCGCCGCGGGATCGGTCGCGACTTTCGTCATCTTCCACGCTTCGAGTGGATTTCCGGGCGAAGATGCCCTTGTCAGCCGGCCGCTCCTTGCGCTGGTCCAGGCGCTCCTGCTCGCGAGCTTGATGGTCTCGAGCATTCCCTTTCCGTCCTTTAAGGAACTGAACTGGCGCGCGCGCTCCAGCTTCGGCTACCTCATGATCGCGGTGATGCTGCTCGTCCTGATCGCCGTGCGGCCCGAGATCACGCTTTTCCTCGTCTTCGTCACCTACCTCGTCGGTAGCCTGATCTGGAACGCCTACCGGATGGTTTCCGGAAAGCAAGTCGTGCTCAAGCCGGCGAAAGATTCCGGCACCGAAAACTAATGAAAAAAACTGGCCTCAACGTCGCGATCGTCGGAGCCACCGGAGCGGTGGGAAAAGAGATGCTCCGGTGTCTGGCCGAGCGGCGTTTTCCATTCGCGAACCTCCGGCTATTCGCCTCCGCACGCTCCGTCGGACGCGAACTGGACTGCGGGGGCAGGCAGTATACCTGCGAGCAACTCTCTCCCGGCTGTTTTAAGGACATCGACTTCGCCTTCTTCGACGCGAGTGACGCGATTTCGAAAGAATGGGTTCCCGAGGCGCGCAAAGCCGGAGCCTGCGTGATCGACAACTCGGGCACGTTCCGCATGAATCCGGAGGTCGCGCTCGTCGTTCCGGAAGTGAACGGACATGTTCTCGAGGGCGTTCGGAAATCGGGCGAGTACCACGGTACGCTTTTCGCGGGCCCGAATTGCACGACCGTCCAGCTCGTCGTCGCGCTGAAACCCCTAGCGGAGCGCTATGGGCTCAAGCGCGTGATCGTCTCCACTTACCAGAGCGTGAGCGGCGCGGGCGCGGCAGCCGTCGAAGAGCTGCGCACCCAGACGGGCGATGTGCTAGCCGGGCGCGAGGCGCGCGCCGTGAAGCTCGCGCACCCGATCGCGTTCAACTGTATTCCGCAGATCGGCGGGTTTCTCGCCGGCGAAGACGAAGGCGTCACCTCCGAAGAAAAGAAGGTCATCGTCGAAAGCCGGAAGATCCTGGGGATGCCGGGACTCGCCGTGGCCTGCACGGCGATCCGCGTGCCGACGATGTCGGGCCATGCCGAAAGCGTGCTCTGCGAATTCGAGCGCGCTCCGGATCCGAAGGAAGCGCGCGAAATTCTCGCGGCGTCGCCCGGAATCGAAGTCTGTGAATTTCCGATGAACATCGTGGCGGGTGGCCGCGATCCCGTTTACGTCGGCCGGATCCGGAAAGATCCGTCCCACGACCACGGCCTGCAGTTCTGGGTCGTCTCCGATAACTTGCGTAAAGGAGCCGCTCTCAATGCGATACAAATCGCCGAATCCATACTGGCTTAAAGAGAGTTTCCCCGCGAAGGTCCGGGCGGCCTTCGCTTCGTTTCTCCTCGCTTCTTCGGCTTCCGCTTTCGATGCGGGACCGATCGCTCCGCATACCGCGGTCGTCGAAAGCGCCGAGCAGGTCTCGATTTTTTATCCCGACCCCACCCTCCGAGTTTCGACCGACTATTACCTTTCCCCCGACTTTTATTTTCCGAGCGCGGGGATCGATTACACGAAGGACTTGGGAGTCACGGGAACCTTGCTGACTTTTGCCTTCAGTGCGGTCGAATCCTCGAAGCCTTATGTCTGGGTCTATGCTCTCAGCACTTCGAGCACTCGCGTTCCCGTCCGCCTGGACGTCTGCGACGGCGGCGCGTGCCCGAACGAAAATTACTACCAGGCGCCCGCGACGGTCGGACAGATATCGATCAGCGTGAATGACATTTGTCGAAATACGACCGGCGGAGGCGTCACGGGATGCGACGGTGCCCCAGCCGTCTTCACGAAAACGGGTCTCATCCCCGGCGTCACCATCTACATATTCACGAGCGCATCCACGACGGCGCCGACGACCGACGAGATCGACGCGGGTAGGAAGTTCCGCCTGGTTCCCCAGATCGCCGGACCCCAGATCACCGCCTGCCCGCCCCTGCCCGGGTTCTTTCCCGGCGACGAAGAGCTCCTGATCGATACGAACGCGATCACCGCCCAGGCGAACGGCACCAGCGGCGGATCTCCGAGCTTTACCCGCGTCTGGGTGGCGGCGAGCAAGCAACCCGGCGGACTGCCTGCGAACAACTACGCCTTTGGTGCGGAACGTTACCGCGACAATCCCCACGCCCAGGGCGAAATCGGATTCGTCGGCTACGAAAACTCGACCGCGGAAGGCGGCGGAATCCTCTACGAAATGGATATTGGAATCCAGGATTCGGCGGGAGTCATTACCTTCTGCGGGGACGGACCGAGTCCCGTCGCGGGCTACCCGATCCAGGACGCGTTCGCGACGAACATCCAGGGATTTCTCCGCGAAAGTAACTGTTTCGTGGCGACCGCGAGCTTTCGCGACGGACGCGCGCCCAGCGTGATGCTCCTTCGCCAGTTTCGAGACGAAGTCCTGACCGAGTTTTCCTACGGACGCGAATTCGTCGCCTGGTACTACGAATACGGACCTCGAGCGGCCGACTGGCTCCTCGAACATCCGACTTTCCGAGTTTTGGCGCTCTCGGCGCTTCTCCCGCTCCAGGCGCTCGCATGGATCGCCGTGCATCCGGCGGCGCTGCTCGCCCCGGTGCTCTCACTTCTCGTTTTTGTAGGGTTTTTGTTCGGCGTTCGCCGGAGGTCGCTTCCGCTATTCGCCGCGCTCGTGACGATGGCCGCGAGTACGGTCGCCCCGCTGACAGCCGTCGCCGCGGATCCGGCTTCGAGCCAACCTTTCATCGATTCTCTGATCAGCGAACTCCCGGCGGAAGAGTTTCCGGCGCGGACCGCGGAAAATCCAGATCCGTATATCCAGTCCGTGAAGAAGAATCTCGCGGCCCCTGAATCGACCGATGGCTATACGGAAGAACTCCGTCAGGAACTTCCGTCCAAGGACGGTTCGGAAGGATACTCTGAACGCCTGAGTCGCGGAATCCCGAAGGAAACCGGAAGCGCGATCGAGGACTACCGCAAAGGAAAGAAACTTCGCGCAAACAAGGGCTCGATGGAGATCCGCTCGGCGTTCGGTTTCAAGCTCGCCGCCGCCACGACCCGAACTTATTCGGCGGGCGCGAACCAGGACGTCGCTTTCGAACAAGTGTACGGCGATAGCTGGCTCCCCGATTTCACCTTCCATTACGAATACCGCCCCTTCACCAGCTCCGTGATCAACCGCTTGGCTCTCTACGGTAGCCTCGGCGCGGCCTTTACGAAGGCCGACGGCGTACTCGACTACCAGGGTAGCGGCCAGTTCGGCTCGAGATCCCGCACGGAATTTCGATTCGTCTCCATACCCGCGAATATCGGGCTTATGTATCGCGCAAGCGTCGCCGATTTCGTTTTCCCCTTCTTCGGCGGCGGCCCGTCCATGATCGGATTCGTCGAAAACCGAAACGACGACCGGGGCGGGCAGCGTGGTTATACTTTTGGATACTGGTTCACGGGCGGCGTCGCCTTCGGCCTCGACTGGCTTTCTCCGCGTAGCTCGTGGGCCCAGTACGAAACCCTCGGTACGAAGCACTCCTACCTGACGATCGACTACACCTACCTCGAATCCATGGCGGGCGGCCTGGTCGAATTCACGGTTGACGGGATCCAGGTCGGTTTCACGTTTGAGATGTAAAAAATCCCCGTTTCCAGTAGGACTGGCCTCGTGCAAGCATCCAAAACCTACGCGGCGCTGATCTCGTACCTGGGTACGAACTATAGCGGCTGGCAAATCCAGGCCCATGAAAAAGGGCACGACCCGAGTGTTCAAGCCGTCCTCGAGGCGAGTCTCGAGAAGATGATCGGAAGCCGACCGCACTGGCAGTCGAGCGGTCGGACGGATGCCGGAGTGCATGCCATCGGCCAGGTGGCGAACTTTACGATCGACTGGAGCGCGGAATCCCGCGCCGGCAAACCCGAGATCACGGTTTACCATCTGCACCGGGGGTTGAATACGATCCTGCCCGCCGCGATTCGCGTCCTCGAGCTGCGCGAAGTTCCCGCGGACTTCCATTCGCAGGTGCAGGCGACGAAAAAACAGTACTCTTATTACATCCAGACCGGTCGCGCGCCGTCCGCGATTCACGCTCCTTATTCGAAGTTTTCGCGCCTTCCACTCGACGTTTCCGCGATGGATCGCTCGATCCGTTATCTCCTCGGGGAGCATGATTTTAAGCCTTTTCAGGGAGCCGGATCGAAGCCACTCCGGAGCACCGTTCGAACGATTTTCGAGGCGGAGGTCGTGGAGTGTCCGCCCTCGGCTCCGTTTCCGAGCCCCCTGGCTTCGCTCCGCATGATTCGCATCCGGGTGGTCGGCAGCGGATTTCTTCGCCACATGGTCCGCGGCATCGCGGGCACCCTGCTCCAGGTCGGAACCGGGGCCCGACCGCCGGAGGATATGCGAACCATCCTGGAGACCAAGGATCGGGCGCTCGTCGGCCCGAGTGCGCAGCCCCACGGCCTTTGGCTGGAGCGGGTCTGGTATCCTCACCTCGACTTCGATTCCGCGCCCACCGTCGATCCGGTCGAGGCTCCCTGAGGGCCAACGGGGCTTCCCTGAAGCGGCCCCCGGGATCCGCTTTTACTGGGGTGACGCGGGGCGTTCTCCCTGGAATCTCTCGGGTTTTCCCGCTAGAACCTGGCCCCTATGGACATTTCTGTATCGGTTGAAAAGGCGTCGAATATTTCCCGTAAACTCACGATCAAGGTGCCGGCGAATATCGTCGCCGAGCGTTTCGAGAAGGGCCTTCGCGAAGTCGCGAAGACCGCCAAGATCAAAGGCTTCCGTCCCGGCATGGTGCCCCTGCCGATGGTGAAGAAGTTCTACGGCGACGACGTTCGCCACCATGTCTTCCATCGCCTCGTCGACGAGTCGTACTCCGAAGCGCTTCGGAAAGAGAAAATCCAGGCCGTCGGCCAGCCGCAGATCAACGATCGCGATGACGACGACCACTCCGCGCACGTCCTCGACGAAAGCAAGGAGTTCACCTTCACGGCCACCGTGGAAGTGCTTCCGGAAATCGACGTGAAGTCCTACACCGGAATCTCCGTGACCCGCGGAAACGACGTCATCACCGACGCCGATGTGAAGAAGTCGATCGACGATATGCTGAACTCGCAAGCTTCGCTGAATCCGGCCGCCGAAGGTTACGCCGCGAAGAAAGGCGATTTCGTCGATCTCGAATTTAACGGCGGAATCGTCACCGATACCGGCGAAGTCGAAGAGAAGGCCGGCATGAAAGGCCAGCGCCTGATCGAAATCGGCACCGACCAGCTGATCGAGGGTTTCGAGGACAATCTCGTCGGCATGAAAAAGGGCGAAACCAAGACCTTTAAAATCCCTTTCCCGAAGGACTATTTCGAGAAGGAAATGGCCGGAAAAATGTCGCAGTTCACCTGCACGATCCACGAGATCAAGCTGAAGGAACTTCCGACCCTCGACGACGAACTGGCGAAAAACGTCGGATTCGACAACGTCGCCGACCTGAAGGCGAAGGCCAAGGAACAGCTGGCAAATGAACGGAAGGGCGAAGTCGAGCGCAAGCTCCGCAGCGACCTGCTCGCCCAGCTCGTTGAGAAGAACCCTTTCGATGTACCTGCGAGCCTCGTCCAAGGCCAGACCCGCTCCCTCGCGCAGGACGTCGCTTCGAACCTGAAGAACCAAGGGTTCAACGACCAGATGATCCAGGACGCGCTCATGACCGAAATGGGTAACCTGAAGGTCCGCGCCGAGAACCAGGTTCGCGCTTCGCTTCTCCTCGAAGCGATCGCGAAGAAGGAAAAGATCGAGATCGGCGCGAAAGAGATCGACGCCGAGCTCGCGAAGATGGCCGTGAACATGAAAGTCGAAGAAGCAAAGGTCCGTGATTTCTATCACGCGAATCCGCGCCGTCGCGACGATCTCGAGTTCCGCCTCCGCGAAGAGTCGACCATGAAGTTCCTGCTCGAGAAGTCCAAGATCAAGCAAGACAAGTAAGACCGAGTTCCCGGGGAACGTTTTTTTCGCTCATCCCGCGTTTCCCGAAAGGCGCCTCCCAGCGCCGGAAAACAAAAAGGCCCGGATCGGTCACTCGATCCGGGCCTTTTTTTTATTGCGGATCACCCTCATGATCCGCGGAAAAATTAGATTGCGGCGGCTTTTGAAACCCTGCGGTCGGGCGAAGCCTAGTTACGGCTCTCGCTACGCCCGGGCGAAGCCCGGGCGAAGCCCGGGCATCCGCGGAGCCTACTCACTTCGACTTAACATCGGAGGCCCCGAAGGTGTCTCGACTTCGGGGCCCCCTGGCCTGAATCCGGTTGGGATACGCTTATCACCGGATTCTGACAGCTGACGATCGACCGTTGCGCGAGCATTCCTCTTGGCCATGCGAAGCGAACAGGTAACCCCACCCGACACTTCTTAGCCGAAAGCGCCGCGCACGGATCGATCGTTGGAGATGACTGACTCTTGCTTCAGGAACGTCCGTTTCCGGCACGTTCTAGCGCGACCCTGATCGCGCGTGGACTGAACCAACCCCTACATCTTTTTGCGTACCCCTACTGCTGATACAGCAACCCCTATGCCGGGCGGTTCGTCGCTAATTTCGATTAGAATCGCGACGACCGTAGAACTCTTCGACGGTTCCATTTTTCGGCATGAGCGTAAATTGCGCGTGCGTCGCACGCGACCCATTCACTGAAACGATTTTACCCGAGAAATACGCGAGAAGAAAACCCGCGCACGGTTAGGATTTTAGGAGTCAGAGTTTCGCGAAGTTCGAATTCGAATTCGGTGGCGCACTCGGATCGGCGACGAGCTGGACTCGCTGGGCGGCATTCGCGTAACCCGACTTTTTAAGTTCTTCCACGACCGCCGTGATCACGTTCGAACCGATGCGGAACTGATGTGAGTAGTCGTCGATCGTATAAGAACAGCGGAAAAGGACCCATGATTCGGTCGTCTCGCGAATCCAAATAAAGGGCGGAGGACTTGTCCGCACGCCATCGACATTCGCGACCGCCCGGGCGATGACCTTTTTCACGTCGGCGAGATCCGCCGTGTATGGAATTCGAAACGCCTGCGCCCGCCAAATCGGCGAATTTCTGGCGCTGAAGTTCGAGATCTCCGCGGTCGCCATCACTCGGTTCGGCAAGATTAAAAGCTCGTCCCAGAGTCCGATCAGCGTCGTCGCGCGCCAGCTAATTTCTTCGACCTGGCCAACCCAGGTACTCCCACCCTGCACGACTTCGATCCAGTCGCCGATCTCGTAGGGTTTATCCAGCTGGAGCGCGACGCCCGCGAAAAGGTTTCCGAGGGTATCCTGGAGGGCAAGCCCCATGATCAGCGAGAAGACGGCCGAGGTCGCGAGGAGCGGCGCGAGCTTGATCCCGAAAATTTCGGTCGCGAACCACCCCGCGATCCCGATCGAAAGCAGGAGCGAAAAGAGGTTCACGATCAGCAGCGGAACGCCTTCCCGCATATGCCCGAGGAATAGATATTCGAACATCAGGATGCGCGAGACCTTCACGAAGACGATCGCCCCGCTGATCAGGGTGGAAATCCCGAGGTAGGAAGCCAGCCGCTCGTTCGCCAGGCTCATCCCGACTCCGCGAGCGAGGCCGTCCATCAGCCCGCTGTGGACGAGCATGTAGGCGCCGAAGAGCACGGCAAAAACTGCGAAGTGAGCGCCCAAGTTCAGAAACAGACGCCGCAGGTTCCGATGCCGATCGGCGGAAACTCCGTGAAGGAAGATTCGATAGATGAGCCAGGTGACGACCGAGAGGCCGAGCAGGAAGAACGCCGGCTCGAGCTGAATCATCGCTTCGATTCGCTCAAACGGGATCCACGGTTGATTCAGCTTGGGGTTCATTCACCCCGAGTTTAACAGTCCTCGGGGTGAAGTCTAGAACCGGTCTGAATAAATCCGTTATGCCGACCGCTTAAGCGACGGTCGAAAGGACTTCGGACGAGACGGACTTTTCCGTCGAGCGAGCCCGGACGAATCCTGCGAAGAACCAGATGTAGGCGTAACAAACGATCGGCAACAGGAACGAAAGCCGCAGGTCGATCGAGTCGGCCATGAAGCCCTGGATGAGCGGGATGAGCGCCCCCCCGACGATCGAGGTGCAGAGCAATCCCGAGGCTTTTTCCGTTCCACGCTTCAGGCCTTCGATCGAAAGCGAGAAGATCGTCGGGAACATGATCGAGTTAAAGAGACCCACCGAGAGGATCGTCCAGAGGGCAAAGTTCCCCGTGCCGCCGAAGATCGAAAGCGCGGTCATGACCATCGTCCCGGTGGCGAAAATCTGGAGGATCGTCGCCGGGCGGTATTTGGCGAGAAGCGGAGTCCCTAAAAACCTTCCGACCATCGCCCCGCCCCAGTAAAAGGAAACGTAATTCGCCGCGGCCGCATGGTCGAGAGAAAGCACGTGACTCGTGCCGATGTAGTTGATGAGGAAGCTGCCGATGGCGACTTCCGCGCCGACGTACATGAAGATCGCGAAGCAACCCAGCATGAGACGCTGGTTCGCGAAGAGTTCGGACCAGGGAGTGTCGTCTTTCTTCGAAGTGTGGAACGAAGGGAGCTTCGCCTTGGCGACGAAAAACGCGAGCGCCATGAGGACGATCGCGATGACCAGGTAAGGCTTTTCGACCGAGTCGACCGACGTGGTCGACAGGATCATGTAGGATCCTAAGACCGGAGCGATCGTCGTGCCGAGCGAGTTAAACGCCTGGACCAGGGTCAGACGGCTGGAAGCCGTCTCCGGCTTGCCCAGGAGAGTGACATACGGATTCGCCGCGACCTGGATCAGGGTGATGCCGGCGGCGAGCACGAAGAACGAACAGAGGAAGACGCCGAACGAAAGCATCGCGGCGGAGAGCAGAAAACCCAGCGCGCCGACCGACGTGATCGCGAGGCCCGTGTAGAGTCCGCGTTTATAGCCGTATGTTTCGCAGAACTTCGAGGAAGGGATCGAAACGAAGAAGTAGGACGAAAAAAAGGCGAACTGGATCAGGATGGCTTCCGCGTAGGTGAGCGTGAACGCCTGTTTCAGATGCGGAACCAGCACGTCGTTCATGCACGTGATGAAACCGAAGAGGAAGAAAAGGCTCATGACGATCATGAGCGAGCGCGAATGTGGATTGGGCTGGTAAGTCGATTTAGTCATAATAACGATCCCGAATGCGTCTGAGGCTCAGGAAGCTGGCATAGCTCCAGGTGAGATTGGCGGCACCTTGCATATGACCGTGAACCCGGTTGTATTGTTCCGATTGTCTGCCTGCTTCGCCGGTATGGAACTTCGACCGGCGAATGAAAGCGTCGGCACGCGCCTGGAGAGCGGAGATGATCGCTTCGTAGGAAGGATCGCCTTCGACCAGTTTGCGTTTGCCCGTGAAATCTTTGCGAACCAGGTCTTCGTAGAAGGGACGCGAAATTTCGGTGATTTTCACCTGGCCACGGCTCTGGAGTTCGCCCTTCAGGAGCATCAGGTACTCGGCCATTGCGTGCGTGGTGAGAAACCAGGGATTCCCCTTCTGGTCCGTGCGATTTCCATCGTAACGGTCCTCGGGATAACGGCCGATCGCCGGCGCCATCGGAAGGTTCTGCTCGTTCTTGCGGTTCCGGTTGATCGCGTACGCATAATCGAAGATCAGTTCGAGCTCATGAACGGTGGCGATTACCCGGTCGTCGTCGACAAAGAACGGGAATCCGGTTTTTCCGGCATGCAGCACCCCGAGGACGATCGCGATGTCGAGGTTCGAATGTTTATCGTCCGCGCCTTCGACCCGATTCCGCGTCGTCAGGAGGTAACCTTTTCCGCTCGACCAGAATTTATCCAGCGACTCCATGATCTGGATCGCCTGGGCGCGGTAGAACTTCGCCGCTTCGGGGTCTCCCATTTTTTTCGCGAAAATGGCGCCGTCCTCGAGCGCGCGCCACTGGGTCATGCGCGTATAGAAATGATCGCCCTTCACTTCTTCCCAGAGATCGAAGGAAGCCTCGTGCCAGGTGTGGGCGACGTACTCGAGGTCTTTCTTGATCACGGTGCGAGCGGGAAGTTCCGGGCTATAGAGGTGCTTGTAAACCCATGCTTCCTTACCCGACATCATCATGTCGTCGGCAAGCCCGATCAGGGTCAGCGCGCGAAGCGCGGGTCCGTCGTTCTGCGGTCGGCCCCAGCCTTCGTTAAACGGCTTTCCGTCCATATGGAATTTCGGCTCGCCGACTCCGCGACCGTCGCCTTCGCCGGACCAGTTCGAAGTCGTCTGGTTCTTCCGGGAGAAAAGCGCGAAATCCATCAGGATCTGGCGCGAAAGTTTCGGTTCCGCCTTTCGAAAAGCCCAGACTTCACGCATCACGAGAGCCGCATCGCGGATCCAGTGGTAATAATAGTTCGGTTCCGAACGCGACGGCGAGGCCATCACGGATCCGAGCGCGCCGTCCGCCGGGCTGATCGCCTTATAAACTCGATCTAGAGAACGATCCGACTGGCTCCGAATCCAGGCCTCGAGGCTCGATTCGGCCGCCGAGACGGGCGAAACCGATACGAAAAGCACGTTCAGGAATAGAGCTCCGCCCAACCAACGACGCATCAAGTTTTGCATTGGTCGGCACCCTACTATCCGAAGTTCGGAAGTGCAATTTTCCTGTACGCGCCGAGGGAATGCTCGCTATATCCGGACCCGCTCCATCTGAACCCCCATGACAACTAATGCGTCGCGCTATAATCGAACGAGTAACTCCGCGAAATTTTTCGCTGAAGAGTATGGAACCGCGCGTCCGCTCTATCCTCGCGGCATATTCGAACTTCTCCTACGCCACTGGAAAATGCTCGTCTCCCAGCCAGCGGACGGAACGGCGCAGCGATTTCTCGATCTCGGATGTGGAACCGGCCAGTCCACCCGCTCGTTCCTTCAGCTCGGACTTCTCGCCCGGGGCTACGGAGTGGAACCTGATACGGAGATGCTCGCCCTCGCGAGAGAAAACCTCGGACCGGAGTATCCTTCCCTCGAACTCTTCGCCGGGTCCGCGGAGTCCATTCCACTTCCCGACTCCTCGGTTGATCTCGTGCTCGTCGGCTCCGCGATCCACTGGTTCGATCTCGAAAGCTCGGTATCTGAATTGAAACGGGTTCTCCGTCCGGCCGCCCTCCTTTATGTGTTTGAATACCAGTTTCCGGTGGCCCTCGATGATCCGGAGCTGAACGAAAAAATACGACGTCGTTTCAACCTCGAATGGAAGGCTCCCGTCCAGAAACCGCGGGGTCGCCTGATTGACGTGCTCGAACCGTTTCGAAAGGCACCCCCATGGGAGTTCCTCGGTGCCGATCGACCCGACTGGAAGGTCGGCCTCTCGCTCGAGGTTTTCCTGGGACACGTTTACTCGCAGTCCCGATATCTGCATGCGGAGTCAGGTCAGGCGGACCCGGAAAGGTATCGTGAAGAAATTCGCCGCGAAATCGCGCCGCATTTCGCAAGGGGCCCGCTTCTCTGCGACTTTAAGCCGGGGTGCCACCTGTTGCGCGCTCCCGGGGCGTCAGGAAAGCAGTAATTGTCGCATCCGCGGGAGCGGGCTAAAATCTGGAGAATGCGCGGACCTCTCCTGCTCCTTCTGGTTTTATCGCTCGCCGGGTGTACGAAAAAATCCCTTCCGCCGGCGCCGGCGGCGGCACCCGAACAGCCGCCAAGCTCGGTCGAAACGGCGGCCTCTCCCCCACCCGTCACGGCTCCGGTCGTGAACTGCGATCCACGCGCCATTTCGGCCGAATTCGCGTCGGTTGCGAAGGTGGAAAAGGAACGCGCCCCCCTCGAAGCCGCGGCGAAAAAGAGTCCCGCGCCCGAGAATTTTCGCGCGCTCCTCGAATACGATCGGGAGCTGGCGCGGTTGGCGGAACGCGCACGCTTATCCCTCGAAACCTGTCCTGACGTTCCGACCGCGGAACTGAAAAAGCTTCGCGCCACGGAAACGGCCGCCGCCGCGAACATTCTCTATCTCGAGGAAAGCCTCGCGGCCGCGGTTCGCTAGGACTCGCTAAAAAAAACGCGACCCGAAATCGAAAAAATCCTTTCATTTCGGATGGGTCAAACCCGACTCATTACGCGATGCGTCGTAATCTGCGATTCTTAAGGAAGGCTAACAAGTGGGGGACTTATCTATGGATAAGAATAATGTCCCGCTTCGGTTTGGGATTCTGGCGTCTTCCATCACGATCGCAGCTCTATTTCTTCAGGGCTGCACCAGTTCTCCGAAACTCGCGAGCGGCGGTTTGCAGTTTACCAATGGCATGACGGAAGAACCGCAGCTTTCGCGCGCGATCGCGCGCTTCTGCGATTCGGCTTACATTGCCGTGAACCAAAGCCAGGAGATCACGCCTTTCGATGTGCTCTCCCGCTACGAAAAGATCCAATCCGCCCGCAAGCAGTGGGCAAGCCCTTATGTGGTGGCGGAGCTGACGAAAGCTTCGCTGATTTCGAACAAGCGCACCGAGCTCGTGATCGAGCGCTACGAAGAGATCGAAAAACTTCTCGGCAAGAAGGCGAACGGCGACCAAATCGCCGAACTCGCGAAAGCGTCGATCATCACGGACACCGACGCGGACGTCGTCGCGTCCACTTTTCGCGAATTCGAAAATTCGAATCGCAAGTGGCAGTATCGTTCGTCGCAGGTCGAGCTTACTAAGCTGGCCCTGTTCACCGACAAGAGCGTCGCCACGATTTTCGCGACGTATGACGAGTTCAAGATCCGTCAGGGAAAAATCGGCGGCGAGCTCGAACTCGTCGAGCTCACGAAGAGCGCGGCCCTCACCGGACGTAATCCGAACGACCTCGTGAAGATGTTCGACCAGATCGAACGACTGGACCGCGGCTGGGTCTCGCGCGCCGGCACCGCTGAACTCGTAAAACTCTCGATTCTGACCAACTCCTCGCCGAAAACCGTCTACTACCGCTATACGGAGATCGCCGCGAAGAAGAAAGGCGCCAGCGCCGACCGGACGATGGAACTCCTCCGCCTTTCGCTGCTCGGAAAACGCAGTTCTTCGGAAGTCGTGAAACTTTACGAGACTCTGAACCAGATGGAAGGCGACCAGGAACCCTCCCAGGAAAAAACCCTGAGCATGGTTTCGGGAGAACTGCTCCAGGATTCCGTCTTCGGAAATCACGTCGACGAATGCAACGGAGGCTACGCGCGCCTCCTGCTCTCAATCGATTCTTACCGCGGCGAAGAAAAGAGTCCACGGTAGTCCTATGGCCCTTTCGCGCGCCCCAGCGAATCTCCGCCCCTGCATGAAACTGAAGCCGGGTCGATCCGTCTTGGACTGTTCCGGCGCCATTCATCGCAAGTGGATCGACCGGGCAGTGGACCATCGGCTGAAGGTCGTCGTTTACCGGCGAAATTTTCGCGCCGAAGATCTGGCCCAGCTGCCCGCGACGGATTCTGTCCAGCCGGTTTCGGGCGAACTTTACGACGTGCTTTCGAAAACGAAGGATGGAGTCTCGCTGCTCATCGACGATCTTGGGTCGCTGCACTTCCACGAGGAACCTCTGGAGCTCCTACGCCGCTACTACGATGCCCTCGCCTGGGACGGCGAAGCTTGGCTCCGGTTTCCGAAAAGTTTCTGGGTCTTCCTCGAAGATCAGCATCGGGTGACCCTCGCCGAATATATCGCGATGAAATTTCCCACCCTCGCGAAATCCGTCCGGCCACAGGAACTCGATCCGACCTTGGAGCTCGAAACCGGCGGCGAGTGGCTGCTTCTGAAAAAGGACCGTAGCTTTCCGAAAATCTTTTTCCATCTCCTCCCGCGAACGACCGGTGGGACGTCCTCTCCCTCGGGCTCTCCGCACGCGCCCTATCTCGAATTCCTGGAGAGACCCGTCCTGACGAAGGCGGCCTAAGCCCTTAACCGAGCCGAAGGCCGACGCGCGCGCAGATCCGTTTCGATTCTTCGATCCCCATGAGCGCGCCCGCGACGAAATAGACCGCGCCGAAAAGCCCGACGAGGACGAAGGCCGCCGGAATCGGGGCGAGATGATCCTGCAGGACGATCTTCGCGGCGAAGCTCATCGCTCCGGCCAGCAGCGCCGAGAAAAAGGTTCGGTTCCGTGCGCGAACCCCCGGACGGATCGGACCGACCACGGATTCGAGGCGGGTCTTCAGCAGACCGTACTCGATCCAGCCGGCGATCGCCGAAGCGAACGTGAGTCCGACGGTACCGTAGATGCGGGCGTAACCGAGCTTTTCGGGAAGCCGGGTCGCCGCGAAGTATCCCGCCGCGATCGCGATCGTCACGCGAAGGAGGGAAAGCTGGAGGGGCGTCTTCGTATTTCCAAGGGCGTAAAATCCGGAGGAAAGGAGACGTGCGCGCGTCGCCGGCACGAGCCCGACCGACGCCGCGCACAGAATCATCCAAACCAAGGTCGTATCGTTGCGCGAAAATTCTCCCGTCTGAAAAATCGCCGCCGTGATCGTATCGCCCAGAAACAAAAATCCGGCGACCGAGGGGACGACGAAGAAAGAAATGCGGACGAGGCCGACTTCCAGCCGATGCCGAAGTTTCGCGCGGGAGGTCTCGTCGGCCGCGCCGACCGCTGCGAGCTCGGGAAGTTCCGCGGCCGAAACCGCCATTCCGAAAAGTGAAATGGGGAGGAGGTAAAGCGTCTGGGCATAGGAAACCGCCGAAACCGCGCCGGTCGGAAGCAGAGACGCGATCATATTGTCGACATAGGCGCTCACCTGCACGACTCCGCGACCCATGACGACCGGAACGAAACTGCGGCCGATTTGCCGAATCGCTTTCTTGTCTTCCGCACGAGCCTTTCCCAGAGCTCCCGCGGCGCGCCAGGCGAACGGGAGCTGGGCCATGAGTTGGAGTACGCTTCCGGCGAAAAGGCCCCACGCGGCGTCCGTAGCCAGGCGGTCCATATCGTGTCGCGAACCGAAGTAAACCAGCGTCGCGATGATCGCGAGATTCCAGAGCACCGGCGCGGAGTACGAAAGAAAAAAGCGACGGTGACTATTGAGAACCCCGAGACACCAGGCGGAAAGGACGAGCACTCCGGTGGCGGGAAAAAGGATCTGAACAATGCGAATCGTCAGCGCTCTCTTCTCGCCCCCGAATCCAGGTGCGATCGCATCGATCAGAAATGGGGTGGCGAGGACTCCGCCTAAGACCAGGAGCGAGACGATGAACGAAAGCATGGCCGCCACCGACCACGCGACCCTCCGGGCGGTTTCCCGCTCGTCGAGCGCAAGCAGTCGGGCGTATACCGGGATAAACGAAGCCGAGAGGACTCCCTCGCCGAAAAGATTCTGAAGGACGTTCGGAATTTTAAGGGCCGCCTTGAAGGCGTCGCCCGCGTCGGAGTTCCCGAAATAGTGCGCGAAGACCCTTTCACGGACCAAGCCCGCGAGGCGGCTTAAAAAAATTCCGCTCGCCACCCAGATCGAGTGCGAGGCGCGAGAGGTGGAACGCTTTGCGTCAGTATTCGTCACGGGTAGCTGAATTGTAACTCGAAGGCCTTTCCGCGCGCCACCGGTGATGCGCATCCACGCGCTTCTTGGTATGGGTGGGATATGGAAAGCACGCTCCGTCCCGAAGTCCTCCAGTCCGTCGACCTCTATCGAAAGTTCCTGAAATCCAAGCAGCTCGGGAATCCAGATTTACACGTCGTCCTGGGGTCGGGAATCGGTTCCTCTTTTGTCGACGAATGGATCCCCGCCGAGTGGGAATCGGTGGGAGAGCTGAACTTCCAGGACCTTCCCGCGATCACGGGAGCGACGGCGCCGGGGCATCCCGGAATTTACCGTTTTTTTCGGAACCGAAATTCGAAGCGGGTTCTCTGCCTCCAGGTCGGCCGCCTCCACGGATACGAAGGGCTTTCTCCCGAGGACACCGTTCTCTCGGTGATGATTCCGCGGCTCGCGGGCACCGCTTGCTTTATGATCACCAACGCCGCGGGCGGCCTGAGACTGGAATGGCCCATCGGGTCCGTGATGATGATTCGCGACCATGTGAACCTTACGGGCAAGAATCCGCTCGTCGGCCATGTCCCACGCGGAGTGGACGGCCAGGAAATCGGCCCCCGTTTTCCCGATCTGTCGAAAGCCTGGGATCGCGAGCTGAACGACCGCATGCGGAAAGAGCTCGGCAATGCGGGAATCGAAACCTTCGAGGGCGTTTATCTCGGCGTGCTTGGCCCGAGCTTCGAAACTCCGGCCGAAGTCCGCTTGTTCTCGCAGTGGGGGATGGGTACCGTCGGCATGTCGACAGTCTGGGAAGCCATCGCCCTCGTGCATTCGGGCGCTCAGGTCGCGGGATTCTCGCTGATCAGTAACCTTGGCTGCGGGCTCGATCCCGGGGTGGTTCTCGATCACTTCCAGATCCTCGAAACTTCGAAAGCATCGGCCCGCAAAATCACCCAGGCACTTTTTCAGGTGGCTCGCTAAGGACGAGTAAACCCTAGGACCGAAAATACCGATAAGCAGTCGATGATTCATCAGCATCGGGTCCTTGGCTGGGCGTTCGTTATCGGAATGATTGGGTTATTTCCCGAAGCGCGGGCGGACGTCGTCAGCGTGCGACAGGAGCTGGTCGCGCCCGGGGGAACCGATCGGATCGAGGTCACGACTTTTCTCGCGGAAAACGAAGAAGATCGCCAAAAAATTGTCGCGGAACTCGAAAGGCTTTTGGCGGCCGACATCGCGGGCAATCCCGAACTCGCGACCCACTTCGAGGCGGTCCTTCCCGAAGTCGGGCGAAATCCGGATGCCGTCGGAGAAAACGACGTTGCCGATGCGCAGGTCGAAAAATCGCTGCGGAAAGTCGCGGGGAAATCGCCGGTCGTCCGACGCCGAATCCCCGCCGAAACGATGTCGCGAATGCGGGCGAAATTCGAAACATTCTTTCTAAATAATTATCGGATGGTATTCGCGCTCGTGCGCGGAGGAATCAACGCGGGCGTGACGACCTGGAGCCTGATGGTTTCGAACCATATGCCCTTTCATCTCGCGGTAGCCGCAGGTGCGATCACAGGAGTGATGTCCGGCGGACTGCAATACTGGAACAAGAATATGCAGGGGTACCTTACGGGTACATCCATGAGCCGACTGATTCCGAAATCCCTGATCCAGTCAGGAGCGAAAAAGATCGAACCGTTCTTCAGATGGTACGTTCTCGAAGTCGGATTCGTTTCGGTCGTCCAGGTCGCGCTCACGGCGATGGGACACGGACCCGACGGCCCGATCCTCGGCGTCCTTTCCCACACGCTCGCCACCGCCGCCTCCGCGGTCGCCGCCCAAGGATTCTGGGAAGTCGGACTCAGTAAGGCGACGAAACAGTCCCTAAAATCGACCCGGTCGCCCAAACGACGAATGCGCATTCAGATTCGCGCGGACTTGCTCACGCTGGCGATATCCGCCGTATCGGTGGGCGCGATGGTCGGAAAACTTTCGGGCGTGGAAATCGCGGACTATGTCTTCGGAGGGATGGCCGTGACGGGGATGATTTACTACTTCAAATTCGTGCCTGCGGAACAGAAGTGCAAGCGGCTGCTCCAGAAATCCAGGCCCGCGAAATCGGATGAAGACACTTCGGAGCCGATCGCCGTTCTCCTCCCGGGAAATCCGTGGGCATACGCCTAGTCCCGCTCGTCTTCGCTGCCCTCCTCGCCGCCGAACTCGCGTTCGCCGACACCGCCGTATGTCCCGCCCCGGAAGACGCCGCCCTCGATCTCTCCTTCATCGAGAGCTTCGCGTGCGAAACGAAAGTCGTCCGCGACGGGATCGCCTGCCCGACTTGTCCGGATCTCGCGGATCTCCAAGCCTATGTGCGGAACTCGAAAAGCAACGCGAGTTGCATCAGCGGGCTGCGAAAATTCGCTTGCACGAACTCCCCTTGGAAAGGGCTGAGCATCCGCGAAAGATACGATCGTTTCATGGAACTGGCCGAATCAGTCGCGACTCCTCTGCCGAAACACGTCCTGGTTTGTATCGCCGCCCGGGAAACCGTTTATTTGGATCCGGTCAGCATCACCTGCGCGTCGATGAACGGAAATACCACGATTACGGGTCTGGGACATATGACTCGCTCGACGTTTGAGGACCTATTCGGCGTCGACTGGCGAACCCCCGGCGAAGTCGATACCCAAGTGCGTAACGCCGCCTGGCTCGCTCCGTACAACTGCAAAAAACCCGTCCCCACCCCGCGCGAAATCTTCGCGACGGACTATCAGCGGGATCCCCTGCTCCAGATCGATGCGATGGCCCGCGTTCTGCTCGCCAAAGGTAAGCTCGGCATCCGTGCGACACCGGCCCAGGCCCGCGCGGCTCTTCCCACCGCGATCAAGAACTACAACGCGAGCCCGACCAAGGAAATCTACGCGAGGGCCGTCCTCGCCTGTCTAAAATGTTTCGACGACGGTGGAAACCCAGTGGCCTGCCTCGACAAATCGAGTTCCGCCAGCTTCGGTACGGGCGACGGAAAAATCTGTCCTTAGCGTCAGAGCGGTCGACGCGTCAGCACGACCAGCAGACGAACTTCCCGTTCCGTTCGATTCTCGATGAAATGGTCTGCATCCGCATCGGCGGGGAACAAAGCGAAATCACCCGCGCGTAAACTTTGCTCGCGACTTCCGTAATGGGCGGTCGGCTCGCCCTCGATAACGAAGACCATTTCTTCGGACCCATGGCGGTGCGGTCCAGAGGCCCGACGACCCGGGGGGATCATCTCATGATGGATGAACACGTCCTGCGCGCCCACCGCACCCGTGAGGTCCGTCGACCAGGAATAAATTTCTCCCGAGGTCGTAGAGCGAAGTTCGCGGGCGGAGAGTTCCGCTAGGTTCACTTTTCGCATAAGCTTAAAAATTCCGCGATTTCCGCGTTCACGAGTTCCGACGCCTCGACCATCGCCATATGCCCCGCTTTCGGTACCCAGACCATGCGCTCAGGTCCGAGCCACGCGGAAAATTCCTTTCCCGTTTCCTCGGAGAGCACGCGATTTTTCGCCCCCCAGAAAAGCAGCGTGCGCGGAACCGCGGGCCGGGGAAAACCTTTCCCGAAACGGCCGTAGCTGTCGAGCCCTCGTATCAGGTTCCAGCGGGAGCGAACCTGCTCGGGCCGACCGCTGAGTTCGAGCAGATGTCGGAAGACGTCGTCGTTTTCCCAGGAACCACGATCGCCGAAGAGACCGCGCGCGACCACGCGGCGAGCGAATGCCGATCGACTCAGAATTTTTCCCAACCCCTCGAGATAGAGTCTCGTCGCCGGACGGACCGGCAGATTGATCCCGCTCGTCGGACGAATCATCCAGCGGCCGCCCAGGACGTTGAAAAGAACCAGAGACTTCACAAGACTCGGATACCGTTTGGCGAACTCGAGCGCGATCGCCGCACCGATACAGTTTCCGACGAGGATCAGCGAGTCCCAGCCGCGCGCACCGACGAAGTCTTTTACGAAATCTACGTAGAAATCCAGATCGTAGGGACGATCCGGCCGATGCGAGGTCCCGAATCCCGGCAGGTCGACGGCAACCACGCGAAAGTTCGGCGCAAATTTCTCCAGCTGGTACTGCCAGATTCGGTGGTCACTGCCGCCATTATGGAGGAAGAGAATCGGAAAACCCTCGCCGAGTTCACGATAACGAACGATCTGACCATTCCAGTCGTATGCACGCAGCGGATCCATCATCGTAATAAACCGAAAAGCCGTGAATACTCGGCGAACGGCGGCGTTTCCGCAAGCGTGGCGGCGGTGATGAACGGCTTCATGCGGATTCCTTTCCGTGTGCGATCCAGTCTATTCATTTCATCGAACGCGAATTACGGCAACGAGGAATGCCGATGCCGCGGAGCCTCCGTATCCGGAGTCCTCCTACTTCTGGATCGCGGGAACCCAGGCGGTCGTTCGACCCCCGATCGTATCGTGAACGATCTTCTGTTTCCGAGAGGTCGCGGCATCCTTGGTCTTTCCCCATCGATGATGAAAAAGCCACGACTTCGGATACCGGTCGTAATCGGCCTCGACCGCGATCGATTTTTTTACGATGGAAATGAGCTTTGCCCGAAGGATTCGGATCTCGCCTAAGTCGAGTGACGAAGCCAGACGATGCGGATTGAGCAGAGCTTGGAAAAGGACCTCGTCGGCGATCCAGTTTCCAACACCCGCGAAAAGACCTTGATCGAGAAGAACGGCCTTGATCGGGGCCCGACGTTTCGCCAAAAATCGAGCCAGCGCGGGAGCGCTCGGAAAGTTCTGGAGCGGATCGAAGCCAAGTCGTGAAATCGGCGATTCTTCCATCGGATCTTCGGCCAATCGAATGCGCCCGAACCGACGCGGATCAGTGATCGCGACTTCGGTTCCGTCGTCCGCAACCAACCGGAGACGGCAGTGAGGAAGGAACTTCGCCGCTTGACCGAGCCGCTTCGGCTCCGACCAGAGCTTTATCCCGCCCCAGGCCTTAGCGAATCCACCCCGTCCCTTCCGGATTTCCACGTTTCCGGACATGCCAAGATGGAAAACGGGCCAAGGCCGTCGGTCGAGTTCGAGCCAGAAGTATTTTCCTTTCCTTCCGGTACCGCGCACGATCGCCCCTTCGACCGCGCTTCTGAAGCTTTCAGGATCGTCTCGATCATATACGATGCGATCGTCGACATCGGGCAAGACTTCGACGAGACGCTTTCCCTTTAGCACTCGTTCGACCCGACGGCGGGATGTTTCGACTTCCGGAAGTTCAGGCAAAGGAGCTCCTTTCTCTAAGCGAACGAGTGCCGTACGACCGCGGTCATCAGGCTTTCTCCGCCGCGGTCGACGGCGAGTTCCCCGTCGTTGAAGATGACCGTCCAGTGATTGTCGCGCTCAAGTCCCTTCGCGAGCGCGTCCAGAAACTTAGGGTCGAGGGCGAAGACCTCGATTTCGTCCGCGCGATGAACCGTGTCTCCGGCGACTTCACGCTTCAGGCTCTCGGGGTCCTTGTAAGTATAAATTTTCACCCGTTCAGCGGCCTTCGCGGCCTTGTGGATGCGTTTGGGAGCGGGATTCCCGATATCGATCCACAGCTTCATTTTCCCGTGAACGCCTGGAATTCGAATCGCTGGCTCGTCGGGATGGGAAAGCCCGGGAGAGAATTCGACGTCCTCGCCATAGTTGAGCGCGTAAGCCAGGACCCTCGTCAACAAGAAGGCCTCGTTTTCGGAAGGGTGCATCGCTACCCGGATATCGAGGGATTCGTATACCGATCGATTAATATCCGATAGATCGAGGCGAAAACGAAAAAGAGTAGAAGGATGGGCCACTTCCGGTCTTTATCCTCCCCCCCTTGGGCTTTCAATCTCGGAAAGTTTTTAAACTTTCGTGGACAGGATCGAACCGATTATGCTGCGGATATGACCGCTTGCCGACGTTCCGGAAATCAATCCGGTTTTGGAATTCTCCATTTGATCGTGTCTCTGGGCGTGCTCGTGGCCACGCTTTACTTCGTCATGAAACAAAGAATGCCAGCGCGGGATTCTTTACGCGAAACTGCGCCAGAAGAAGCGGTTACCCGCGATGTTCAGAAGCAACTCGACGAGGCCGCGAAGATCCAGGAAAAGAAGATGGGTTGCGCGCTCGAGGAAGTCGGTTGCGAGAAATGAGAAACCCTTTCGGACTGAAACGCGGACGGAAGTTCCTGGCATTCCTCGCGGTCGCGACGACAACGACGCTCGCTCCCGCGGCGGAGAGCGATTTCGGCGTGGTGGCCCTCGGTCGCCTGAAAACTCCCGCCTTCATTGCCGAGGCGCAGGGCGGTCTTACGCAGGTGCTCTGGGGCGATCCCGAGACGAACCCTATTTTCGGTTATGTTCGTGGCAGCGCCGCCGCGCGCACGTCGGGCGTCGCCAACGGCTATCGAGCGCAACTCGAGATCTATCCCGTCTCTCTCCTCGGCCTTACTCTCGGCACGCAAGGCCTGTATCGAAGTGTCGATGCTCCCGGAGTCGACTGCGTCAGTTACGAGTGCCGCGGCTGGGTCCAGAGTCACTATCTCCAGATACGCTCGGTAATTGGCTTCGCCGGAAACTTCGCGCAGATCCAGTACCAACGCGATTTTTTCGAAGCACGCGCGACATTGCCGATACCGCTTTTCGACTCGATGACGATGCTACCGCTGGTCGGAAGCGGCGACCGGGCACGGAGCTGGACCGCGGTCCTCGGGCGGAACTTCACGCCGACCTGGGCGGGTGGAGCCCTCTGGCTCCATTCGAAGTCTCCGGTGACCAGGACCCATACGGGCAATAGCGCGATCTTCGCCCGGTGGACGCCGGCCGACCTCGCTTACACGCTTGCGCTCGGACGAGCAGACTCCACCATCGCCGGTGTCGGAGCCCAGGCGCTCGTCACCGTTTCCTGGTGGCCGAAGCCACGCGTCGGTTTCTAGCGAACGCTCAGATTCCGCGGAATCACGGAACGTAGCGCTTCGCGGGTACGCCGGCCCAAGTTTCTCCCGCCGGGATCACCGATTTCGGTAATACGACCGAGTTCGGTAGGACTTTCGCGCCTTCCCCGATTTCGACCCCACCCATGATGACCGCCCGAAGACCGATTGTCGCATTCTTCCGGATGATTACCGGAGAAATCACGAGATATCCGCCCATCGCATAGTGGGCGATCACGGTCGCCGACCCCCCGATCGTCACGCCGTCTTCCAAGGTAATATAGGCGGCGTCGCTGATGTTCGAGGAGTTGATTTCCGCGCGCTTTCCGACCCGCATGCCCATCTGACGATAGAAGAATACGTTGAACGGACTGGGAGTGATCCAGTCCAAAAAAGAATAGCGCAGACAGTAGATAAGGATGTTGTGAACGTACCATCCGAAAACTTCGACCGAATATGCGGGACCCCGGAATGGCTTTAGGAGGGGGCGCACAAGGCGATTCGCGATCGGCACGATGACGATTCCGGAAAATCCGTAAGCGAAGAATCCGCCCACGATACTCATTCCCTGGACGAATCGTTTTGGAAATTCCGCGAGCTGTTCCGACCATTCGAAAGCGAAGGAGATCAGCGAGATCGCGGGCACTAGAGCGAGGCCGAGCAAGCCCGTCACGACGAAAAGAAGCGCCAGCAACGTGGCGGTCATTCCGACCGAGCGGAATCGGCGAATCGCGATTTCGAAGAGTCCGCCCATCCCGGACTTGTTCGAGTCCTGCGGATTCGTATCCTCTCTTTGGGTCACTTTCCGCATTTCCAGCCGGCGGACTTCAGGGTGTTCCGAATCTTATCGAGGGCCTTCTCGCAATGGGCGGTACCGTTGGCGCTGGAAGCGACGACGTTCAGCTTCTCGTTCTTTTCGTACATCAGCTCGCATCCGCCGTCCTTCGGCGCAATCGAAAGCGTTCGGGTTTCCGTCGCATTCGCGCAGGTGATCAGCGCGCCGACATCCGACTCGTCGGCAGAGGCGATCGAGGCCGAAAAAAACAGAGCAAGCATCATGGTCTTCATTCGAATTCCCCTAAGGCTTTAGCGTAACGGGAATTGCCGAAAACTCAAATTTTCCCCGGGCGCCTGCGCCCTGGCCTGGGCGACGGATCGGTCCGTCGCCGAATCCCGCGCCCCCTTTCGAAAGAGAATTCCTTATAGAATACTATCTCGTCCCCCGAGTCAGTCATTTTCCCTTTTTCCGTTTGTGGCAATCTCCTTGTACCGTTTCTTCATTCGAATGAGAATGAAACGATGGAAAAGCTCAGTCCTCTGTTTCGCCCGACGATCCAGCCCCCCTTCGCATCGTGCGCCCTCCTATTTCTTCGGATTGTGGCCGGAACCGCATTCATTCTGCACGGCTGGGCGAAGATCCAGAATCCCTTCTCCTGGATGGGACCGGAGTCGACCGTCCCGGGCATTTTCCAGTCCCTCGCCGCCTTGGCCGAGTTCGGCGGCGGTATCGGCTGGATTCTCGGTTTTTTGACGACGATCGCTTCCATCGGTATCGGTTTCACGATGCTCGTCGCCGCTCTTCTTCATATCGTCGTGCTGAGAGATCCGTTCGTAAATCCGACGGGGGGCGGCTCCTACGAGCTTTCTTCGATTTTTTTGACGATCTCACTGCTCTTCGTCGCGATGGGGCCGGGAAGATTCTCCCTCGACGCCAAACTCTTCGGCACTCGACCTTAACCCTCTCGCGATCAAATATGCCCCGCATTTCGCGGCATCCGGTTTGCTCTACTTATCGTTTCGCGCCCAGAGCGATTAAGGAGCCGTTATGCCACGCCCTATCTGGAGTGGAACCATCAGCTTCGGGCTGGTGAGTATTCCGATCTCCCTGATGACCGCCAAAGAAGATCACCGTATCGCATTTAATATGCTCGATAAGAAGGATTACGGACGGATCGGATACAAGACGATCAACAAGGCCACCGGTCGTGAAGTCCCTCGCGAGCGAATCGTCAAAGGTTACGAATACGAATCTGGTCAGTACGTCGTTATGACGGAAAAAGACTTCGAACGAGCGAATCCTAAAAAGACCAAGACGATCGATATCGAGGATTTCATCTCGATCGCCGAAGTCGACCCCCTGCTCTTCGAACAACCCTATTACATGGTACCCGGCAAAGGCGGTGAAAAGGGATACGCCCTTCTGAAGCAGGTCATGGAGGAGACCCAGAAAATCGCGATCGGCACCTTCGTCATGCGCGAAAAACAAAAATTGGTCGCGCTCCTTGCTCGTGGCGATTTTCTTGTGCTCGAAACGCTGCGCTACGCCCACGAAGTCCTCTCCCCAAAGGAAGCCAAAGTGATTCATGCCCCTTCGGGGAAGGTGAAAATTTCCAAACGGGAACTCCAGATGGCCGAATCGCTCGTCCGCGGAATGACTACGAAGTGGAACCCGGAAAAGTATGAAGACACCTATTACGAAGATGTCATGCGACTGATCAGAGTGAAGGTGAAAGGCGGTAAGGCGGTCGAAGCGTTCGAGGGGGAAGATCGCGAATCCGCGCCGCGCGCCAAGGTCCTGGACTTAATGCCACTGCTTAAAAAGAGCCTGGAAGCAAAACAGTCGCGCTCGAAGAAATCAAAAGGTCGTCATGGGTCTGCGCACGTATAACCAGAAGCGCAATTTCAGAAGGACCCCGGAACCTTCGGGAAAACGAGCGGACACCGGTAAGAGTATTTTCGTCATTCAGAAGCATGATGCGAGCCACCTCCACTATGACCTCCGCTTGGAACTCGATGGCAGCTTGAAAAGCTGGGCCGTTCCGAAGGGTCCATCGCTCGATCCTCATCAGCGGCGACTCGCGATGCAGGTCGAGGACCATCCGATCGAATACGCGAAGTTCGAAGGGACGATCCCGAAGGGTGAGTACGGCGGCGGAGAGGTGATCGTGTGGGACTATGGAACGTGGAAGTCTGACGGCGACCCCAAGACCGCCTATCGAAAGGGGCGGCTTGAATTCGAACTTCACGGAAAAAAACTTCGCGGAAAGTGGATTCTCGTTCGGACTCGGACGGAGGGCGATCGCGCACAGTGGCTCCTGATCAAACGCGCCGATGAAGCGGCCCAAGGCAAGGACGATGAGCCGATCACAGAATCGGACCCACAGAGTGCACGTTCGGGAAAACTGCTCACCCGTGACCAACTTGCGCGGGGCGCTCGAGCGGCGGCATCGATCGCGAATCGGGCTAGGGTCCAGGGGAAGGCACCCGCGCTAAAGTCGCGAAAAAAGTTCGCCTCAAATCCGAAGATCGACCCGCAGCTCGCGACCCTCGTCGATTCCCCGCCCTTGGGCGATCGATGGATTCACGAGATCAAGTTCGACGGTTATCGAACGATTTGTCAGCTTCGAAACGGAATGAAGACGGAGGCCCGCTTCTTCACGCGGAGTGGACTCGACTGGTCGACGAAATACTCCGTGCTCGGCGAAGAGGTGAGCCGTCTCCCCGCGAAATCCCTCTGCATGGACGGAGAAATCGTCGTCCTGGACCGCGACGGGCGTTCTGACTTCTCCCTCCTCCAGGCCGTCCTGAAAGGGAAAGCTTCGGCGGCCGGATTGATCTACTATGTATTCGACTTACTCGAGCTGGATGGTCGCGATCTTCGGGCTTTTCCGCTCATCGAGAGAAAAATGATTCTGAAAAACCTTCTGCGGAGGAAAAAACTGCATCATGTTCGCTACAGCGATCACTGGGATGGCACCGGAGGCCCCCTGCTTAAACGGGGATGTGAGCTCGGTCTCGAGGGCATCATCTCGAAGGACAAGCTGGCCCCCTACTCCCCGGGCCGATCCGCCCTATGGCTAAAGTCCAAATGCATCCAGGGTCAAGAAGTGATTATCGCGGGCTATACCGAACCTGAAGGAACCCGCACCGGGTTCGGATCACTCGTCCTGGCGGCCAACTCCACCGCGGGCGAACTCCTCTATCTCGGTCGCGTCGGCACCGGATTCGATCGACGAAAAATTCGTGAGCTTCTCGCGAAAATGCGGCCGCTCGAGATTGATCGATCGCCCTTTTCGGAACGAGTTCCGATCCAGGATCGTATCCACTGGGTGAAACCGAAACTCGTCGCAGAAATCTATTTCCACGGCTGGACCGCCGATCGCCATGTCCGGCAAGCGGTCTTTCGGGATCTTCGTTCCGACAAACCGGCGTCCCAAGTCACCGTGGATTTCTCCCTTCCCCCTGAGCGCCAAAGTCGCGCGGACGCCTCCCGCCGCGCGCGGACGAAGAAGATGCCCCGTCGGAGCCGGAAGGTCGCTCCTTCCATCCGGACCGAAATCCCGCTCACGCACCCGGAAAAGATCCTGATTCCGGGTGGCAACGTGACGAAAGCGCGGATCAGGGACTACTTGGTTGCCGTCTCCCCATGGATGCTTCCCCATATCGCCGATCGTCCCCTCGCACTCGTCCGCTGTCCGGATAACGTGGAACACGAGTGCTTCTTCCAGAAAAATCTGACCCACAAGGGAAATGGAGAACTGAAGTCCGCCTCCACCACGGATCCGAAAGGAAAAAAAGGTTCGCTGATCTACATCGACAGCGTAAAGGGTCTCGAAACGCTGGCGCAAATGGGCACGATCGAAACGCACTGCTGGGGCACGCATCGAGATCATCCTCGAAAACCTGATCTCCTCGTTTTCGATTTGGACCCCGATCCCGAAGTGTCGTGGGTGAAAGTCGCGGGCGCGGCGACTCGGCTTCGCGACATCCTGGAAGAACTCGGACTTCGTTCGTTCCTGAAAGTTTCGGGTAATAAAGGTCTCCATCTCCACATCCCCATCGAACCCACCGTCGACTGGGAAACCGCGAAGACATTTGCCCATGCCGTCTCGCTGGTCCTGGTCGAGGAGAACCCCCGCCTTTATCTGGCCACCATGTCCAAGGCGAAACGAAAGGGTAAGATCTTCATCGATTTTTTCCGTAATGGATACGGCGCTACATCCATCGCACCTTACTCGATTCGGACGAAAAACCATGGCGCGGTCGCCCTTCCCATCGCTTGGTCGGAAGTGGGAAAAGTGGATCCCGCGGGTTTTTCGATGAATCAGACCCTCGCTAAGCTGAAGCGAAGGCAGCCGGGCGGCGCGGGCGATCCCTGGAAAGACTACTTTAAGGTACGCCAGAGACTCCCGAACTTTCATCGTCGCGAGGTGAGTGGACATCAAGAGGTCGCCCAAGGTAACTAAACCGGATGCCCCCCCGGATCCATCTTTCGGAGAAGTCGCGCCCTCTTCGGAATTGCTCCGTTTTTCTGACGATTCTCATGGGGATCTCGTCCGCGCACGGATCGAGCGTTTGCGACTACTATCGAAGCCACGCTCCCCATATGTATAAACTCGTTTGCAATACGGGAAAGAGCAGCACGAAACCCGCTGGAGCCAGCTCCACTTTTAGCTCCGCGTTCAACCTGACTTCCGCTTCGCTTCCATCGGAGCCTAGCTCGTATGGCATCGAGTTCCTCGGAAATCAGTTGCGTGATCCGGGCACGGGAACCAGTCCGACATTCGCGCTCGTTCGCGGATTCAGCAAATTCGGTACGGGTATTTCCACCGGGAGTAACAACACCTTTTACGGCGATGATGTCCTGCAACGGGAGTTCGGCACGCCGGAGCTCCTCAGTTTCGAAGAAATAGAAGTTCCGAGGAGCGAAATGCCGAACGTGAACGTGGGCACTTCATTTCGACTCTTCCGATTTTCGCCGTCGGTCTCCATGAAGCTCGGAACTTCCGTCCGACATAATAAGATAACGGCGAGCTGGGGCGGGGGGCCTGCCTTTGCCCTTACCTCTCCCTACCTGACCCTCGGGGCGGCGTTCACACGCGAGCGAATCTCGAATGTGCTCCCGCCCATTGTCTTCAGCAGCTACCAGGTCAGCGCGCGATATTCGATTTTCGAGATCGAATACAATCAGCTGCGTAACGACAGCGCTTTCAACCAAAGCCCCGTCCATATCTACACGCTGACGACGACGATTCGAAAGCTCATGCTTACCGTCGCGCAGCGGAACCTCGACTATCGAGAACCGAGCGGCAGTCGAATTCAAGTCGACCAAGTGCATTTCGCCGCCCAATATCTGTTCACCCCGAATTTTTCGGCCGGAATTCTCATAAACCATATTCCTGGCGCGACTTCCCTCGGGGTGCAGCTCTATCTCTAAGTCACTTCTCGATCTGTCCCAAAACACACCATATGCCGGGCATCAAACTGTTCCAGTTTTGCCCCGTTTCGTTTGTCCAAGCCAACTCGAACCCAGACTTAAAAAATATTTAACTTATTGATTTCATTACTAAAATTGCGACGTCCGGGGCGGAATGGCGTGACTTAGAACACTGCTTGCTAAGTTCTACGCTGAGGCCCTTTATGACAAATCTTGCAACGAACACCAGTGCACGACTTTCTACCGGCATCCACGGTTTGGATGAAATTTTGGGCGGAGGACTTCCCGCCCACAGTCTCTACTCCCTCCAGGGGGAACCCGGCAGCGGAAAAACCACGTTCGCACTCCAGTTTCTGATGAGCGAACGCGAAAACCAGGAAAAGTCGATGTACATCACCTTTTCGGAAACGGAAAAGGAGCTGCGGGCGGTCGCTGATTCCCATGGCTGGGATTTATCCCATCTGTCCGTCATGGATCTCTCCGCCCTTCAGGAACAACTCGTTCCGGAAGCGCAGAATACTCTCTTTCATCCTTCGGAAGTGGAGCTCCACAAGGTCGTCGACCTCATCCTTAAAAAAATCGAGGCGGTGGATCCCGTCCGCGTCGTCTTCGACTCGGTTTCCGAAATGCGCTTGCTCGCGGAGACCTCGCTTCGCTACCGCCGGCAAATTCTCGCCCTCAAGCAAGCACTCGCCCATCGAAACATCACCGTGTTGTTCATCGACGACCTCACCGTACCCGGTCAGGAACTCCAGATTCATAGTATCGCTCACGGAGTCATCCATCTCTCGCGCCTCGATCACGAATTCGGAGGCGAACGCCGGCGGATGCGCGTCCTCAAACTCCGAGGAGTTCGTTTTGTCGGCGGTTATCACGACTTCGACATCGAAACCGGCGGGATCGTCGTTCATCCACGAATGATCTCGGCCCAACACCAGAAAGGGTCTTTACCCGGACAGCTCCAAAGCGGAAATCCCGCGCTCGATGCCCTCCTCGGGGGTGGACTGGATCGCGGAACTTCCAATCTCTTTATCGGACCGGCCGGTACGGGCAAGTCGACCCTCGCGATGAAATACGCACTCGCCGCGACGGAGATGGGGGAAAAGGTCGCCTATTTTAGTTTCGACGAGACCATCGCCAACCTGCTGAAGCGTTGCGATGCCTTGGGAATGGACGTGCGTTCACCGATGGCGAATGGCCTGCTCGACGCTAAAAAGATCGACCCCGCCGAACTTTCACCGGGCGCTTTCGCCAACATGATTCTAAGACTCGTCACCAGCGAAGACCGTAAGGTCGTCGTGATCGACAGCTTGAATGGTTACATCCAAGCCATGCCGGAAGAACAGTTTCTGATGCTCCAGCTTCACGAATTGCTCGCGTACCTGAACAATCAGGGGGTCGTTACGCTTCTGACGCTGGCCCAGCAAGGAATGGTCGGCGCGATGAGTTCGCCCGTGGATATGACCTATCTCGCCGACACGGTCATTCTCACTCGATATTTCGAAGTCGCCGGCGAACTTCGTAAAGCGATTTCCGTGATAAAAAAGCGTACCGGCATCCATGAAACGTCGATTCGCGAGTACCGCTCGGCCCAAGGAGGAATATGGGTCGGCGAACCTCTTCGCGAGTTCCAGGGTATTTTAACCGGAGTTCCGAGATCGAACGGTGAACGATCGGTATTCGAGAAAAGACCATGAACCACGAAAAGTCTGTGCTGGTGTACGCGCCACTCGGACAAGACGCTAGCTTAGCCGCCGCCGTGCTTGAAAATGCGGGAATGCGCGCAGAGGTCGTCCTTACGCCGGACCAACTTCGTTCAAGGATGGAAGCGAATGCCGGCGCGCTGATCATCGCTGAAGAAGCTCTCACCGCGGAATCGCTCGCGCTCTTGAAAGACCGTCTCGCGAGTCAGCCCGCTTGGTCCGACCTTCCGATCATCCTCCTTACGTCGGCGAAGGGACGCGGAATCGATACCCAGCAGATACTCGACCAGTTCGCGATCGGCGGAAATATCTCGCTGCTCGAACGTCCGTTTCGCACGATGACCTTAGTCAGCGTAACCCGCGTCGCACTCCGATCGAGAATGAAACAGTATCAAGTACGCGCCCTGATCGAGGGTCAGCAGAAAGCCTTGCAGCAGCGCGACGACTTTCTCTCCATCGCGAGTCACGAGTTAAAGACGCCGATCACCTCGCTGAAACTTCATGTGCAGATGCGCCAACATCTGCTCAACCGCGGGGATCGATCGGTCTACCAGCCACCAAAAGTGGATTCGATGATCAAGCAAACCGGCCACCTCGTCGAGCGCCTGAGCCGCCTCGTCGACGACATGCTCGATGTTTCTCGAATCGAAAACGGAAAACTTTCGCTCGACCGTGAAGTCTGCGATCTGCAGGAAATCGCGCGCGACGTACTTCGAACCTTCCAGAGCCAATTCGATGCGGCGAACTCTTCGGTTAAGCTGAAGGCCGGCGAGCCGGCGATCGGAAGATGGGATCGTTATCGTCTCGAGCAGGTCGCCGCCAATCTCTTTACGAACGCCATTAAATATGGAGCCGGAAGGCCAGTGGAAATTCTGGTGAACGCCGATCCGAAAGTCGCGCGACTGCGCGTACGCGACCACGGTATCGGGATCGCATACGCCGATCAGCATCGCGTATTCGAGCGCTTCGAACGAGCGGTGCCGAACGGACAAATCGGCGGCCTCGGGCTAGGCCTCTTTATTAGTCGCCAAATTATCGAAATGCACGGCGGCCAGGTCCTCGTGGAAAGCGAGCCTGGAAAGGGTTCGATGTTCACCGTCGAGCTTCCCCGGGCGTGACGGCATTTTCGCGCGGTGAACCGCCCGGACTGAAGGCCCTGCCCCGCAGAAGCCATCCATCCCCGCTTATATCGAGTCTGAGGAGAGTCCCCAGGCCACGGAATCTTTGGCACTGAGTAGCAATTCTTCCTGTCTCATGACGCGTGAAAAGGGTAAGAACTGCGGCACCATGACTCTTCCCGCGACCTCTTTCCGTCACTTCGACTTATTGCCTTCGCTCCAGGCGACACTTTCCGAAAAAGCGCTCGTCACGCCCACGGAGATCCAGTCGAAGGCGGTCCCGGCACTCCTCGGCGGAAAGTCGATTGTCGGCGTGGCCCAAACCGGGAGCGGTAAAACCCTCGCATATGCTCTACCCGTTCTGCACCTTCTGAAGTCCCTCGAGAACGACGGAAAGCCCGTGAAGGAGGACGCCAGCCCCCGTGCCGTCGTCATCGTGCCGACGCGGGAACTCGGGGAGCAGGTTTCTAAAGTTTTCAAACCCTTCACGCATACCACCCGTCTCCGCGTGCGAACGGTCCTCGGCGGTACGACCTTTGAGATCGCCCGCCGGAATATCCGCGGAAATTTCGAAATCCTCGTGGCCACTCCCGGCCGCCTGGTGAAGCTCTTGGAGATGGAGCTTCTGGACCTCAGCGATGTCCGGATTCTGGTATTCGACGAGGCGGATCAGATGCTCGATCGAGGATTTCTCCCCGACGCCAGCCGTATCGTAAAAGCCTGTCCACCCGAAAGACAGCTCGCCCTCTTTTCCGCGACCGTCCCGAAACAGGTCCAGGAACTGATCGAAAAACTCTTTAAAAATGCCACCGTCATTCGCAGCGGCGGGAGCCATCGCACGGTTTCGACGTTAAAGACCGTAAACGAGGAGATCCGTGATGGACGGAGATTCGCGGCACTCGAAACGCTCCTCCGAAAGAAGGCGGATGGAGGCACGATCATTTTCGCGAATACGCGCGCCCAATGCGACAAACTGGCCGCCGATCTCGTAAAGTCGGGCCGAACCTGCGTCGTCTATCGCGGGGAGATGGATAAGGTCGAACGACGAAAAAATCTAAAAGAGTTCCGCGAGGGAAAAGTCGAGCTTCTCATTTCGACCGACCTCGCTTCGCGAGGACTCGACGTCGATCATGTGGGCCGCGTGATCAACTATCATGTCCCCCTTCAGATGGAGAACTACATCCACCGGGTCGGACGGACCGCCCGCGCCGGTCGTCCGGGTCTCGTGGTCAACTTCATCACCGAACGCGACGAAGGTTTCCTGAAGAAGCTCGAAGCCAGCCGAAATTCTGGGTCCGAAGTCGACTTTACGGACGCCCCCGAATTCAAGAAGTCGCCGAAGATTAAGCCCGCTTCCGAGGTCGCTCCGTCCGAAACAAAAGGCCGCGCTCCCGTAAAAATCCAGTCGAAGATCGTTTTGAAGAGGAAGGCCCGTTAGCGGTTAAAAACGGGCCTCCCCTCGTGACTAAGCCTTAATAACGGGTTTAAAGCCACCCCAGAACATGCGCATTCCGTCGAAAGGCATCTGGTCTTCACCCATGCCCGCGAGCCGTTCGTCCGACATCACTTTCTTCATCACCTGATTGCGATGCGCCTTCGATTTATAGGTCGCCCACGAGAAGAAGACGACTTCTCCCTTTTTCAGTTTCACGCTCTGGGGAAAGGAAGTGACCTTTCCCGCCTTCACGTCGTCGGCAATGCATTCCACATAGTCGATGGCACCATGGTCCAGCCAGACGCGAGCCGCGACTTTGGCCATTTTTTTATAGGCGGCGAGATTTTTCCTTGGAACCGGCAGAACAAAACCATCCACATATCCGTAAGACTTTTTCATTTTAGCTCTCCTTCTTTTCAACGAGGGTTTTTAAATTCGAAAGACCTTTTTCGAACATTCCACCCACGACTTTGTCCATATCCATGAAAACGCACATGACTCGGCCGATGAAATTATTTTGTCCCGTGACTTTCCACGTCACCTTCGTCGGACCTTTGGTCGGTTCAATGAGATATTCGGAATATTGTTCCATCGGCATCGGCTCGACGTACGCGAGCTGGATCGCGACTCGTTCGTTAGGCGTACTTTCTACGATGGTTGCACTTCCGGTGCCGAGTTCTTTTCCCTCTTTCCAGCTCGTTTTCGATCCCACTCCCGATTCTGGCCCCGAATGAACCATTTTCGCGGAAGGATCGACCTCGAGCCAAGGAGCCCACTGTTCCGCCAGCTTTGGATGATTCAGGTAGGGAAAGATGGTCTCGGCCGATGCGGTAATTTCAATACTGCGAGAGATCACGTATTTGGAGGGTTGCATCGCGACGTAAGCGAAGAAGGCGAGCAAGATCAGCGAAAGTCCGATGAGTATTTTTTTTGCCATCTTTAATTCCGTTTCCATTGGAGGGTTAAGGTTTACTGGCCCGGGGACGAATGAGAATTTCGATATAGCGGCGCAAATGCTCGATACTCTCCGCTGCGATCGCTGCGCTCTGGTCGGACTTCGCGAGAATGAATGCCCCCTGGATGACCGCTTGAATATGGAGGGCAAGACTGCGAGGAGTCCAATCTGCGTCCGCCGCATAAAGCTCCTTCGCGGCTTCGATATCTTTGGCGACGTTCGCAGAGTGTCCAAAAATACTTCGGTGGCAGGCGTCGCGGATCGCGGGACTCGTCGCGAAAGTTTCCTGGACCATGGTTCCTACGAGGCAGGTAAATTCGGGAACGGTTCCCTGGAGAAGTTCCTTCCGGAAATCGATGTAGCCTAGGACTCGATCGAGCGGATCAGAGTGCTGGTGATAGGGTCCGGAGGCGAAAAGAGCATCGGTGATGGAAGACCAGTGCCGGGCGGCCTCTACCGCAAGATCCTCTTTCGAATGGAAATAATGAAAAAATGCACCTTTCGTGACTCCGGCTTCGGCACACAGGTCGTCCACGGTCGTCGCGGTATACCCTCGGCGCCGAATGACGATGAGAGCCGCATCGAGAAGCCTCGTTTTGGCGCTTGGTTTCGGGGACAAATTTTTCACTGACCTATACCATACCAACTGGTTGGTATGTGATCAATCGATATAGAGTCTTTTTATTTCGGTAGATTACGTCGGTCGCGATCGACTAAAGCTTCGCTCCGCAGAATTTACAGTGCTGAGCGTCCCACTCATGCCCCTCGCGGCTACATTCCATGCACGCGCGGTTATCGACCCGGTTCGCCCGCGCGAGCTCGGTCGTCATGATGCCCGTCGGAACCGCGATGATCCCGTAGCCGGCGATCATCAAAAAGGACGCGATCGCTTGCCCCAGCGTGGTCTGGGGAGCGATGTCGCCATAGCCTACGGTCGTCATCGTCACGATTGCCCAGTAAATGGAGGTCGGGATGTTGATAAATCCATTCTGTTCCCCTTCTACGACGTACATCAGCGCCCCGACGATGATGACCGTCGCAAAAATCGTGGTCAGAAATACGGTAATCTTTGGACCACTCGACCGCAGGGCGCGCGCGAGAATCTCGGCCTGGCCGAGATGAGTGGAAAGTTTGAATATTCGGAAGATTCGAACGAGGCGGAACGCGCGAATCACGAGCAAAGAATGCATGCTGGGAAAAAGCAGACTGACGAACGTGGGAAGGATGGCCAATAGATCGACCAACCCGAAGAAGCTCGTCATGTAATGAAAGGGTCGTCGAACGGAAAGAACTCGCAGGACGTACTCGACGGTAAAGATCGCGGTAAATCCCCATTCCATCGCCAGGAGCAGGGTACCGTACTGCGCTCGAATAGAGCCCACGCTCTCAAGCACCACGCAGAGAACGCTCAGCAGGACCGCCGTGATCAGAGCGATGTCGAAAGCCCGACCCGCACGGGTGTCCGCCTCGAAGGTCACCGCATGAAGTTTGGCCCGCCAGGGCGTCAACGAAGATGATGAATCGCGTTCGTGCTTGGTACCACTCGACATGCTCCGAGCCTATTCAACGGCTCGGAGCATTGTCCAACGGAATGAGTCGGGATCACTCAGTGTTCAGTTCGCCATTCTTTCATGGCTTGTTCGCCTGGACGATCCACATGAACTTTATCGTCGACCTGAGTCACCCAGCTTGCGGGGATGAAATGGTGCTTACCCCACTTATCCTTCTTCAGTTTGATGGTATCGCTACCGTCCATATGGTCGACCACGGCGAATTGGCCGTTTTCGGAGCAGACCACCGGCATCTCGGGCTTGATTTGACTTGGATTGATCATAGAGTCCTCCTGGGGTTGGGCAAGTTATCCATGCACTCCTGCAAAACGCAGCCCGGGGAAAACCTCCCCATGAATGTCCTCTCATGCCGGAAAAGAATGGAAAAAGGAGTCGACGTCGTCTCGATCTCCCGCTCGGTCTATTCGCCGACTTGATGTCCAACCCTTTTACACCGTGCCAGTTTATGGGCGAACGGGCCCCCTAGGATCGCTCCTCCCGCGAACTGACGTGGCATACCCTTCGCTCTATGGGAGCGAATGCTTTCGCCCCGGAAATCTGGATTGACCCAGTTTCGAATCGCCCTCGCTCTGATCTCGCTCGGGATGGTCACGTCCTATGGCAGCTACTCCTTTTTCGAGGTCGGCGAACCGGAAGCCTGGTACCAAGCGAAAATTCCGTCCGACGGCTCCTTGGCTTCGGTCCCGCTGGAAACTTTACCATCCACGCTTTACGACGTTCGTGGAGTGGGCGACTCGGCCTGGACCCATCCAGGTGGGCCTGAAGATCGCCTTCCCGATCCTCCGCTCGCTCGGTTCGGCGCGGCCTTGGAACGCTTGGATCCGGGATCGCGGATCTTTCGCGGGCATCTGAATTTCATCAACTGGGAAAGCGTCGTCGGCACCCAATGTGATTCCATTCGCCAGCAGGTGGATTTCTATTTCCTGTCCCATCCCGAATCCGTTGCCCAGGCGCTGCGGCGCGGATTCAACTTGTTCAGTCTCTCGAACAACCACGCACGGGACTGCGACTCCGGCCGCGCTTTCTCGGATTCGATCGGCCGCGGGGGACCCCTGATGACCGCGGAAGCGATGTCGGGAATCCAAGCCACGGAAGAAAACCCGATGATCTGGGCCGGAGTGGGCGTAAGAGACTCGGACGCCAACCCTTACCTCGCGAAAGTGGGCACTTTCGAAATCGATGGAAGATCGGTACGCGTCGCCCTGGCTGCGGTTTCGGTACTCGGATGGAACATCCCGAACGCATCGACGCTAAACTACAACGATCTTTCAGAGACCCAGATCCGAAGAACTCTGGAAAGCCTGAGGACGGCCGATGCGGATCTACGCATTCTGTCCATCCATACCCAGGACGGAAGCAATAGCCGCGGGGAAGGGCCCGCCTTTCAAGCCCTGAAGTCCATCGCGGCGGAATTCATCGAGCGCTACGATGGCGACGTGGTCTTCGGCCAGGGGCCACATACCTGGGGTGGAGTTCGCGTATTCGAAAAGCCGAGCGGCCGACGCGCGGTCGTCTTCACGAGCCTAGGAAACTTCCTACACCAGGGACTGGGGTCGAATCGCGATAACTATCTCGGCCGCGCGCTTTTCGATCGGGAGACCCTGAGTCTGCGCGAGGTCCAGGTCTACCCGTTCCGAAACGCCAAGACTTCGGTTTCATTTTATCCGATGCACCAAGAGACGAAGGCCCCGCGTTCGAATTTCGAATGGTCTCCGATTCAGATGAATCGACCGGGCGCGCCCCTATCGGGCTACTCCGCCCGCTTTCGCTGAAAATGTTACCCGTATCGTCGGGCTAACCCAGTTTCCAGAGGGCGATGGAAACCAGTACGGAGCCCGAACCGTGGGGCACTACCGGGAAAGACAACTCCTCGTCGGTCGCGGGGCCCGCGTAGGTGAATGCATTTCCGCGGGCGAGCGTCTCGGTTTCCTCGCCCACCGTACAGACCTCGAAGTCGCCCGCGATGGCGACCAAGTAGTTCCAGTTCGCCCGTGGCGTCCAGTTCCAGGCGGTCTCCTCGGAAATACGAACGACTTCGACTTCCGCGTTCGTCACGCCCTTTCGGAAAAAGACGCTCAGATCCTGTACGGGTCCATCGATCAGTTCGCATCGACTGCGGATATCGCCGGGAAATTCGTAGATTTCGAAGGGAGGGAGCTCGACCGAGTCCTCGAACTCTTCGTCCTTATGGAAGAGGCGAAGTCCTCCGCCGTTCAGGATAACGAGCGCGCGATCATGATCGGGAAAGACCGAAAAATCCGAGGCATTCGTGATCGATGCCGTACTGATACGCCAGTCGTAATTTCCCGCGCGAAGATCGGCCCCCACCGGCTCAATCCCGATTTGGTCCGTATAGCCCAGACCGTTTTTCCACTGAAGCCGGGTGTAGGAAGTTTTCGGGACGAGAATAGGTCGGTTCACTTCCGCAGGCTAACAGCGAAATCCGGTGGAATCGAGGGGGAAGGAAGCGTGAATCCGCTCGAGGGGCTCCGCTTTCGCCGGTCTGACGTGCTTAATCGCTTTTAAAAAGCGAAAGGCTTTCCAGTACCCCAGAATCGCCGATCTTTCCGGCTCGGAAGTAGGCGGATCTCCGGCGAAGTTCGTTATGATGGAAGATCGTCCGTACCAACGTGCCCATGGTCTCGTCCTGCTCGAAGCCGTTGATCATGAAGCCCAGTTTAAGCTTCGCGATCAGCACGGCGTTGTTCGTACATACATGGCGAGAACGGACGGCGCTGAAACCTTCGGCCGAGGTCAGCTCGAGAACCTTCTTCACCAATGCGGAATAAAGTCCTTTTCCACGATACGGCGGAAGGACGAGAGATCCGGCTCACCCTCGAGTGTCCAGATCATTTATCTCCGCCTGGATCCCGCCTAAAATCGAAATGGCGCCCTGATCTTGTCCGATGATTAAATTCGAGATATTCTGGAGGGGATCTTTATCAAGATCTTCGATGACCGAATCACACGCGTAACCTCAGCCGCATTTCTTTTCATTCCTTTGCCTTCTCCCGCCGCGGAGAAGCGAACGCGAGGCGTGTATGTCATCGAAACCCTTGCTCCAGGCTCGCCTGGAGTCTTTTTCATATTCCAGTTCGGAAGTCCTCCTGTCGAACCTTCGGTTCTCCTTAGGTCGAGGGAGAAAAGTCGCCCTGACCGGGCCCAACGGCTCCGGAAAGACGACCCTCCTAAAACTTTTGGCGGGAGTCATCGAGTCCCGGCCAGGAGAAGTTGTGGCCGACGGATCGGTTGTTCTCATCGAACAACATTCCTCCCTTCGATTTCCCGAGCGAAGCGGCGGCGAATCGAGATTTGCCGCGCTGGACTCGGCTTTCGCCGAAGGAAGCGACGTGCTTCTGTTTGACGAGCCGACGAACGATCTCGACGCCGTGGCGAAATCTGAATACATGCGCAAACTTGCGGAATTCAAGGACGGAGTGGTCATCATCGCTTCTCATGATCCAGAGCTGCTCGACCGCGTGGATGAGATTTGGGAGCTGAGGAACGGCATGCTCTCTCGGCATCCGCCCGGCTTCGCAGCGTACATGGAAAGAGTTCGGCTCGAAGAACTCCGACTACGCGAAAAGATCGATCATCTCGAGCAGGAGGATCGGAAAGGGAAAGCGCGGGCCCGGCAGCTGATCGAACGTCAGGAAAAACGTTCTGAACGCGGAAGAAAGAACGGGGTTCGGCAGAATATTCCGAAGATCGTTCGCGGCGCGAAGAAACGTCAGGCCGAGCAGACCCTTGCGAAGGTTCTCGGAACTCAGGAAAACCTGGCAGAGAATCGAAATCGCGAAATTCGCGAAACAAAGTCGCGGCTCCGTCAACTGACTTTCTTCGACTGGAACGGCTACGGAACGCGCCCTCCGAATGGTAAGCGGATGGTTCGGATCCGGGGTGGTCGACTTAGAAATTTCGTTCGCTCCCTTGATCTCGATCTCATCGGAGCCCAGAGAATCCACCTCCGCGGCAGGAATGGATCGGGGAAATCGACGCTGCTCCAAGCTCTAGCCGGCCATTCGGAATCACTCGACCGGGTCGAAGGAACATTCTTTGCGGCGACTCCATTCGAGTTTTTCGACCAAAGGCTCGGCCAGTTCACCGCGGAAGAACCTCTATGGGAGTGGTTCAGACGACGAGTCGAGAAGGATGTCGCCGAAGCGCGATCCATCCTGGGCAGACTCGGATTCGAGCAAGAGGAGCAAACCCGTCCCGTAAAGGCACTCTCGGGTGGGGAAAGAATGCGAATAGAACTCGCCCTAGCTCTCCACCAACCCAAGAGCCCACAGCTCCTCCTCCTGGATGAACCTTCCAACCACCTCGACCCCGAGAGCCGAAAAATCCTGGACCAGTTCCTGGCCGAATTCCAGGGCGCGCTAGTCTTAGTCAGTCACGACCAGCGACTCGTAGACTCCCTACACTTCGACCAGGTTATTGACCTAGACGATTACCTCAAACCCTGACCCCCTTTACCCGAGCTTGCGAAGCAAGCAAGTGACCCCGTACCCGTCCCC